>JAVBQF010000021.1:0-16877 GCA_031549195.1 Bacilli bacterium | reverse complement strand
ACAGCAGGTAACGTTTCAATAGCTTCAACTATAGTAATAAATAATATTGATAAGTTAGCACCTTCTTGTACTCTTGCTAAAACTGGTACACTTGGTAATAATGATTGGTTTAGAGGGGATGTTACAGTAAGTTTCGCTTCTACAGTCGATCAAAATTCAACAAGTGATAATGCGAAGAGTGACATTAAAGATTATGGAATTGGTAGCTCTACTGGTCCAACATCTGCTTTACAAAACACAGATGTGGCTGCAAAATCATATACAGGGTATGTAGAGGACCGTGCAGGAAATATTGGCACTTGTTCAGTTAGTGTCTCAAGGGATACGACAAGACCAGTATTAAATAACTATTCAGTCGCTGGTGGATCTTATAGTAGTGCTACAACAGTTACTGTGTCTTGGACTGATACTAATGTAGGGTATATGAATGTCCATGTATATAAAAATGGATCTATTGTATCAGCAAAAACAGTTAATAATCGTGAGGCAACAAGTTATACTGTAACTCTTGATACAGAAGGTACGTGGATTGTTTATACACAGGTGTTTGATGAAGCAGGTAATACTCAATCAAAATCTCCTGCTACTGGTAGTGGTATTTATTATCAAGAATATACTTTACTGTTTTTAGTTAAAAAATGTAGATATCGAGATTCATCAACTACAACTAATTATTGTTGTAATAGATGTTCTGCTGCTGGTTGTGCAAGCAAGGGAACCAGATATTGTAACTTATATAATGAAAGTTGTGGTAGTTGTGGTTCTTATAATTGTGGGTCAACAACTACATGGGGAGCATGGTCGGCTTATTCTACTGCATATGCTGGTTATACTGCTTCTACTACAAGACAAGTAGAATGTGCAATGTTAGCACCGTAAAAATAAAATATATCAATAAAAATCGACAGATTAAGTTCTATCGATTTTTTTCTTTTTTCTAATAACTGTTGCGACAACATAGCTAGCAGTCAATAAAGATATAATTATTCCGATATTTAGTTCTTTTGGATAATATTTGAATTCAATTATATGAGCTCCTTTACTTAAATCAATACCAATGAATGTATCAAATACTTTATAATAATCTGTCTTAATGTCATCTACATATACTTGCCAATTGTCATCATATGGTATAGAGGTAAACAGCACTTTATTTTCATCAAATACTTTTATATTGCCTTTTATATAGTCGTTATCAAAAACTTCAATATTGAGATTATTCTTATTTAACTCTCCTAATTTTTCTTTGAAGTAATCTTCATCAAAATAATATATGTAACTATTTTCAATTTCTCTATTATTACCAACTACTTTCAAATTAACCGTTTGGTTATGAAACGAATTTTTTATATTAAATATTCCATTAGTTATATCATAGTAATTCATTACCATTCTATTATCTATATGAATAGCAACACTATCATTATCTTTATCTTCAAACTTTACATATATAAACATTGGATAGTTATTATTTATATTTGCTGAAATATTTTCATTATCTATTATTTTTGTGTCATAGGGTAATAGAACATTCTTGTTACTGTTTGTCATTAATCTAAATAAATAATTTTGATATTCAAAACTGTTATTGTAATCTATTTCATCCTTTGAATAATTTTTTATATTATTACTGACTAGGTAACCAATACCTAATGCATAAGTATTTTCATAAACATTTACAGTCTTATTATATTCATTTATATATGGTGGAATTGGGATACTATCAATAACTTTATAAAAACTACTATAATCAACATAGCTAAGAAACATATATTTAATTCCTAATATGGAATCAATTACTGGGGTATTGCCATCACCATAGGATATTTTATTTAATGAAACACCATATCCCGCTTGCTTAGCAAATTTGTAGATGTCATTACTTACAAATGAGTTGAAACTAGATATTCCATTGTAATCTGAAATTAGGCTTTCATTTAGTGACATATTTAGATTCTTTTCAATTCTAAAATAATTGCTTCTATTACCATATTCATTTATTTTACTTTTAAATTCCTTCATGTGCCATTCGTAGCTCTCGTTAGAATAAAACCAATAATCATCAATAGATAAATAAAAATTACATGCCAATTCAATAAGTACTAATAAAATTAATAATATATTGGCCTTTTTACTCTTATTTTTGTATAGTATAAGTAAATAGAAAATAGTAAATATAATAGAAATAAGAATACTAGTAAGGCTTAAATATTCATAGTTAATAAATAGTAGTAGGATACTAATAACTATAAAAGAAAATCCATATATAATATAATCCTTTTTAGTAATACCATTAATACAATTAAAGCTTTTATATGCAATTTGTATCAAGAAAAAACAAAATATAAAGGCATATCTGAAATTCATACCATTTGGAATAGTGAATCCATGCCATATGATGTTAAATGGTTCTATGAGAAACGACATTGTGAATATAAGTAGAATACTAACAGATGCTAGTTTTTCTTTAAAAGATATTTTTTTATTTAGAAAATAAAATACTACTAATATTTGAATGATAATACCACAATATATATTTACAATATCAATTGCCAGCATATAGGGGAATGTATGACTTCCAATATAACTCCTTGCAAACAGACTACCAATGCTAGTTCCTGTAAATATACTCTTGTTAACATCTACATTACCAGTGTTTTTAGATATTTCAGATAAAGTAGGTATAATAATAAAGCTGGCCATTAATCCAATAAGAACAGATATCTTAAGGAATTTAAAAAAGTGTTTATAGTTATCTTTCTTATATTCAAAACCATATTTTAAATATGACTCATATATATAGTAAATAAATGAAAATATACAAAGCATGTATCCAATGTAAAAGTTAGTAATTATACCTAAAAATAGTGAAAATCCATATAGTAGGTATTTATTTTTGTTTATTACACTATCTATGCCTAGTGAAATTAATGGTAATAGGTAAATACCATCAAACCACATGATATTAAAATAGTAATTCACACTGAAAGACATTAGTGCATAGCAAGTAGAAAAAATCAATAAAGAAATATTTTCTTTATTAAAATGATATTTTAAATATAAAAACATAGTACTTCCTGATACAGCTATCTTTAATATTAAAATAATAGTAATTATGTCAATGATATTTGCTTTATTGAATAAGAAAATGAGAATGTTAAAAGGAGAAGCAAGGTAGTATGCTATAATTCCTAGCGTTGAACTACCCAAGCCATTTGAAAAGGAATAGAAAAGTGAGGAGCTTCCATTAAATAAACTTTTATAATAATTAAAAAATGATAAATACTGAGCTCTTAAGTCAGATATTAAAATGTTGTTATCACCATTAATAAAAATTCCAAGTAAAATAAATATTAATACAGTTATTAATAATGGAATAATAAAAGATAAAAACAAGATTTTTTTTTTCTTTATAAAAGTCATATAACCAACTCCATATTGTAATTTAATTATATAATATTTAAAAATAAAAATATATACTATTTTGATTTGTTCAATTACTTTTAACTAAGTGGAGTATTTGATTATTATGTAAGGAAAAATTTTTATGACTCAATAAATTTTGATAGAGTGAAAGTGACTTATAAAAGCTTTATAATTTTCTTGTTAATGATTGCAAAACAAAGCGTTTAGCCTTTTTATGGCATTACTTTATATGTTTGGATTTATATATTTATCATTTGTTTTATCAATTCAATCAAAAAGCAAAGAAAGCTAGTTTATTTTTGATGTAAGTTGTGTTAATATAATGTATATATGATAGAGGTGATATTAATGAGAAAAAACAATAAGGGATTTACATTAATAGAGATAATAGCAGTAATTATAATTATTGGTATATTAATATTAATTGCAGTACCGGCAGTTACAGAGTATGTTAATAATTCAAAGGATGATACTTATGAGTCATATACATCGGATATGAATAGTGCTGCTAAAAATATGATGATAGATTGTATTGCGAATGATAATAATAGCTGTGTGATTCCGGATAAGAATCAATCAACAATTGTATACTTATCAGAACTTATTGATAAGGGATATAGTGATTTATTAACAGATCCTCAGGGAGATGGTAATTGTAATGAGACAAGAAGTTATGTAAAAATAACTAATAACGGAAAAACAGAAACAGATTTTTCATACGAAACCTGTCTTTATTGTAGTAAGTATGAAACAAAGTCAGAAAGTTGTAGTAAAACTGCTACAGATGGTGATATGCCAATATGTGGTGAGATAGATGGTGAGAGTACTCTTTGGACTAATAAAGATAGAACAATTAGTATTAAATGTAATGATATTTCTAGTGGATGTAGTAAGGATACGTTTTCAAGGACATTCACAACTACTACAAAGGAGTCAATGATTGGTGTAGCAGATAAAAGTGGTAATACTACAAATTGTCCAGTTAATGTATATGTAGATAAAGATTTACCAAAATGCCAATTAAAGATTAAGAGTGGAATAGCTAGTACAGGTGGATGGTATGGTGGAAATGTTAAAGTTGAAATGGAAGGAATGGATGATGGAACAGGTAGTGGAATACTAACATATGGTATAGGTACAAGCATTAAAAATAGAAATTATAATAAAGAAACAGTATATACTTTGGATAATGGTATAACAACAGTTATTGGATATGTAAAAGATTATGCTGGAAATGAAGGCATTTGTTCCATGGAAGTAAAAGTTGACTTAACACCTCCAACACAGGAGATTGCAAGAGGTTATCAGATTTATCCAAGTAAGGAAAGTTACACTGTAACAAATATGACAGAATCTGGTACAACATTTACTACAACTACAACGAATCCATTAATGAGCTTTACCGGACTAGATGATTATAAAAAAGCTTCTAAGGTTGTAGTTCATTTGACAAATGCGATTACTGAAGCAGATTATTGGCAAGTATTTTATTCTACAACAAGTTCACACAGTGGAACGAATTCAGTAAAAACACTTTCAAAAGTTGGCTCAAAAGTAATAGAATTTAATATACCACAAGGTAATTATCCTTATATTAGAGTAGATTTTGGAGAAACAGCTGAAAAAGCATATACAATTTCGAGAATAGATTTAGTTGTTAATGATATATCATCATTATATACAAATAAAAATGTAACAATATATGCGGAAGGAAAAGATACAGTATCAGGTGTTGCTAAGTATTCATTTGATGACGGTCTTACTTGGACTGCAAATAGTTACTATAGATTTGCAACTAATTCTACAGTAAAAGTAAAATCAATGGATACAGCAGGTAACGTTTCAATAGCTTCAACTATAGTAATAAATAATATTGATAAGTTAGCACCTTCTTGTGCTCTTGCTAAAACTGGTACACTTGGTAATAATGATTGGTATACAAGTAATGTAACATTTAATCTCCAGAATATTAATGATCAGGATTCAACTACTGACTATGCTAAAAGTAATATTAGAGATTATGGTATTAATAGTGTATCAGGTACAACAACTACTGTTGAAAGTACTGATACTACAGCTAAAACATATACAGGGTATGTAGAGGACAATGCGGGTAACGTTACCACTTGCGCAACTACTATTAAAAGAGATGCAACGAAGCCAACATGTAGTTTAACCAATTCAGGCGTTATTCTAGGGAGTACAATGACATGGTCAACAAAGACCGATGCCTCAAGCGGAATAGGATCATATGGATTAACAAACAGTACAACTGCAACATATAACAGCAGTACAAGCTATACATTATCAACACCTGGAAGTATAACAATATATGGATATGTAAAAGATAATGCAGGGAATACAGGAAGTTGTAGTAAAACAGTTACAATACAAAGTGTAGATTATAACTTTGTTTATACTGGTGCACCTCAAACATTTACAGCTCCTTATACTGGAATATATGAATTCGTGCTATGTGGAGCACGAGGAGCTGGTGGTAATTCTACAAGTCCTGGAGGGTCTGGTAAAGGTGGATATACAAAAGGCCAATTGGCATTAACGGCTGGAGAAAAGTTATATGTATATGTAGGTGAATACCTTCTCTCTAGAACCTATACAAGAAGTTGGAATGGTGGAAGTTATGGTTATTATGGTGGAGGTGGAGCTACAGACATAAGAGTGACTAATGGCACCTGGGATAATACAGCATCATTAAGAAGCAGAATAATGGTTGCAGCTGGTGGTGGTGGCAATGCAGAATCTAACTTCGGTGGTGGTGGCCATGGTGGCGGCCTAACTGGAAATGCTGGTTCAAATTCTGGTGATGATAATAGTCCTAGTAAAGGTGGCACTCAAACTGGTGGCGGTGGATTTGGAAAAGGCTGGGATGGATCGACAAGTATTGGTTGGTATGGCGGCGGCGGCGGCGGTGGATACTATGGTGGAACTGGTGGTGCTGAGAGTGAACGTAGCCCTGGATATGCTGGCGGCGGTGGTGGTGGTTCATCATTTATATCAGGATACTCTGGATGTAACGCAGTAAATGCAAGTGGAACTCATACTGGAAAAGCAAATCATTATTCAGGAAAAGTATTTACGAATATGACAATGACTGCTGGTGCTTGTAATGACTCTTACGCTAAAATTAAACTTGTTGGGTAATAGGAAGTAATAAATATTAAGAAAATATATAGCAATTAAAACTATATATTTTTGTTTGTTCGATTACTTTAAATTAAATGGAGTGTTATAATATATTAGAAATATTAAAGGTGATTTTATGAAGCAATATATAAAGGGTAATTTTAAAAGAACAATATATAATAATGAGTCTGGATATAAAGTTGGTCTTTTTAGAGTGAAGGAAACAAGCGAGGAATTAATAGACCTTTGTAATAGAACAATAACTTTTACAGGCTATTTTCATGAACTGAATGAAGATGATACATATATCTTTAATGGTACTTTATTAGAACATTCTAAATATGGAGAGCAATTTAATGTATCTGAATATGAAAGATGTCTTCCGGAAGAGAGAGATTCAATTGTAGAATTTTTATCTAGTGGTATTTTTAAAGGAATAGGTGAGAGAACTGCTGAGAAAATAGTAGATAGATTAGGCAATAATACGTTGACTATTATCTTAGAAAATCCTTCTAATTTATTGTTAATACCAACTGTAACAAAAAAGCAAATAGATGTTCTTCATAATACTTTGATTGATTATGAGGCTAGCTATAACACTATTCTTTTACTTAATGAACTGGGTTTTATTACAAAAGATAGTATGCTTATATATAATAAATATAAACAAAATACAAAAAATGTTATAGAAGAAAATCTATACCAAGTTGCTGAAGATATTAATGAACTGACTTTTAAAAAGGTTGATTCTATAGCCTTAAAATATAATTATGAAAGGCTTGATATGAGAAGGATTAAATCAGCAATAGTCTTTACTATAGATGAAATATGTAATTTACTAGGTCATTCTTATTTATATATTGAAGAACTATTTAATTATACAAAACAATATCTTGGAGATAATATTAAAGAAGAGTTATTTATTGATAGCTTAAACTCACTCATACTAGAATTAAAAATAGTAAAAGAAGATGAAAAGTATTATTTAAAAGCTATGTGGGATGCTGAAGAAAATATTGTCAAAAGAATTAAATATTTATTATGTAAAGAAGATAATAAGTATAAATGTATAGATAAGTTTGTTAAGTTGTTAGAAGAAGAAAAAGATATTACTTATAACGAAGAACAATTACTTGCTGTTAAAAATGCCGTAATTAAAAACTTTTTAATTATAACTGGTGGACCAGGTACTGGAAAAACAACAATTATTAAAGCAATTACAGAGCTTTATAAGAATATGAATAAATTGTCATATAATGATTTAGTAAAGGATATAGCTCTGCTTGCACCTACAGGAAGAGCCAGTAAAAGGTTAAGTGAAAAAAGTCTGTTACCAGCAGCAACTATACATAGTTTCTTAAGATGGAATAAAGAGTCTAATAAATTTGCAATTAATGAGTACAATAAGAGTGATGTAAAACTAGTAATAGTAGATGAAGCTAGTATGATAGATGTTTATTTATTTAATAGTTTATTAAAAGGATTATCGGTGGATACTAAAATAATAATTGTAGGAGATTATAATCAATTACCAAGTGTTGGGCCTGGAGAATTGTTAAAGGATTTGATAGAGTCTAATGTGTGCAATGTTATAAACTTAAAATATCTATACCGTCAACAAGAGGGATCTACTATTATTGATTTAGCTTATGATATAAATAGTGGTATTATAAATGAAAACTTATTTAATAATGAAAAAGATTTATTTTTTATTGAAGAAAAAAATAATACAGTAGAAGAAATTAAAAAGATATGTCTACAATATAAGAAAATAGATTATAAAGAGTTTCAAATTTTAGTACCAATGTATAAAGGTATTAATGGCATTGATAATATAAATAAAGAAATACAGGAAATATATAATCCAAGATCAAGTAGTAAAAAGGAACTAATTGTTGGAGAAATTACTTATAGAGAAAATGATAAAGTATTACAGTTAGTGAATATGCCAGATGAAAAGATATTTAATGGTGATATAGGTATTATTGAGAAAATTGATAAAAAAGAAATAATTATCAATTTTGATGGTAATAGTGTTAAATTTACTCCAAGTAATTATCATAAGTTCAAGCATGGATACGCTATAAGTATTCATAAATCGCAAGGAAGTGAGTTTGATACTGTAGTAATGCCAATTGTGAGTGCTTATTCTAAAATGCTTTATCGCAAACTATATTATACTGCTGTAACCAGAGCAAAAAATAAATTATATATTGTTGGAGATATGAATGTACTAAACTATGCTTCTACTAATAATAAGGATGATATACGGAAGACTAGTATTAAATATAAATTAATAGAAAAAATAAATTTAGCGAATAGTTTTTCATAAATCAGACAAAATAATAATGGTATTCATTGAATACTATCATATTTTTCAAAAAGAGGTGAACAGTTATGTATAAAAC
Source organism: Bacilli bacterium (assembly GCA_031549195.1). Lineage (GTDB taxonomy): Bacteria > Bacillota_I > Bacilli_A > RF39 > UBA660 > JAVBQF01. The sequence continues at coordinate 7,899 of JAVBQF010000021.1, read as the reverse complement.
CCTAACATGGACAATGGTAGCTATAGGTGCAGGTTATGGTGCATGGACACTATATAAAAAGTATAATCCTACATGTGCTCAAGATATTAAAAACTCGATAGAAATGATGAGTAAGAAGATGAGCAAGAATGCTACTAAAAACATTGAGAATATGATGTAGTGAAATCAAGGTATTATCCTTGATTTTTAATTGAACAAATATTTAAAATTTGATATACTATATTATGTGGAGGTTTGTATGTTAGGTAGGAAAAAAGATGAAGAGAAAGTAGATATAAATAAATTAAATGAAGTAATTAAAATTAGTAGAAATATATTGAAGTTAATGTATATATTAGGTATATTAGCTTTAGTTTTCTTAGGCACATATTTGCTTAAGGATTGGGGATTTTTTAGAATGCTTATGGCAATATTAAAAGTATTGTTACCACTTTTCCTTGGTGTTCTTATAGCGTGGCTACTAGATCCTTTTGTAAATTGGTTGCAAAAAAAAGGTGTAAGCAGGAATTTAAGTGCAGTGTGTGTCTTTGCAATATTTGTTGCTTTTATAGTTTTAGTACTGTATCTTTTTATACCATCATTTATAGACCAAATCCAAGAAATAGTTGGAGTAGTTCCAACACTTGCTAAGAATGTTGAAGATTGGATTATAGGGTTCTTTGATAATATGAGCAATCTCTATAATTACGATTTCTCTACTATGAAAGATCAAGTATTTGAAATGTTTAATAATATATCAGATTCAATAACTGTTGGATTGCCAAATCTAGTAGTTGATATTGCTACTGCTGTTATAAGTGGTGGGTTAACATTCTTATTTGCTTTAATATTAGCATTTTATATGTTGTTTGATTTCAATAATGTTAGGAAGCAGGCCTTAAAGCTATTGCCAAGAAAGATACATTCAGATGCAATAGAACTTACTGATAGATTAAATCAATGCTTTAGAAGTTATGTTCAAGGAGTTTTACTTGATACATTTATCTTATTTACATTTCAATCAGTTGGATTTGCACTTGCAGGTTTAAAGGCACCTTTAGTATTTGGACTTATATGTGCAATTACAAATATTATTCCATATGTTGGACCCTATATAGGAGGAGCACCCGCTATATTAGTAGGATTTACAATTAGTCCAATGGTAGGAACATTTACTCTTATTGCAGTGGTATTATCACAATTGCTTGAAAGTTATGCATTAAATCCGATGATAATGAGTAAAACAATGAAATTACATCCAGTAACAATTATAGTTGGTCTATTGATATTTGGTCATTTCTTTGGTATGATAGGTATGATTGTTTCAACACCAACAATATCGGGGTTGAAGATAGTATTCAATTTCTTTGAAGAGAAGTTTGAACTATTTGATAAGTTAAAAAATGAATAATAATAAATGATGATAAAGAAAAGTATAATAGTATAAGTTTTATAGAAAGTTGATAGATAGATGGAATATCACACTCTTAACTATTAGAAAGCTACTTTGGAGTTTATCGGAATATCCGTTAAGAGAAATTAAGACCAAAATAGGATGGTACCGTGATTTATTCACTCCTAGGATTTGGTCTTTTTATATATAAGGAGGAGAAAGATATGTATAAAACAGTTGCAATAGTTGGTATGTGTGGAAGTGGTAAATCAGTTGCCACTGACATTTTAGTTAGTAAGGGATGGAATAAAGTATATTTTGGTGGAGTGACAATGGATAAGATGAAAGAAGAAGGCTTAGAAATTACTCCTCAAAATGAAAAATATATGCGTGAGCGATTAAGAACAGAATATGGAATGGGAGCATATGCAAAACTTCTATTACCTAAAATTAAAGAATTAACACAAATAGGCAATACTGTTTTAGATGGTTTATATTCATGGGATGAACTTAAGATACTAAGGGAAGAACTAGGTGATAATCTAACTGTGATAGCAATAGTGGTGGATCGCAATATTAGATATAATCGTCTTACAAAAAGAGAAATTAGGCCATTAACTAATGAAGAAGCACAAGCGAGAGATATTGCAGAGATTGAAAATATTGCCAAAGCGGGACCTATTGCTATGGCTGATTATTATATATTCAATAATGATAATATAGCAGAGTATGAAAAACGTTTGGCTGAAATACTAAATATAATTTAATGGAAGAAGGTAGAAAGATGAAAAAACTTAGTAGTACAGAAATAAGAAATTTATGGTTTAATTTTTTTAAGAGTAAGGGACATATGGTACTTGAAAGTGCACCAATTGTGCCAATGGATGATAATAGCTTGCTATTTGTAAACGCAGGGGTCACACCACTTAAAAAATATTTTGATGGTAGTGTAGTTCCTGACAATAAAAGAATTGCAAGTATTCAGAAGTGTATAAGAACTAATGACATTGAAAATGTTGGAGTTACAAAAAGACACTTAACATTCTTTGAAATGATGGGTAACTTTTCAATAGGTGATTACTTCAAGCAAGAAGCTTTAGAGTTTTCATATGAATTCTTAACAAGTGAAAAATGGATGGCAATACCTAAAGAAAAGATATATGTTACAGTATATCCAAATGATGAGGAAGCATATAATCGCTGGATAGAGCTAGGAATTGATTCAACTCATATAGCAAGACTTGAAGGGAACTTTTGGGAAATAGGAGAGGGACCATGTGGACCTGATAGTGAGATATTCTATGACCGTGGTGAAAAATATGACACTGAAGGTAATGCATTAGAAAAATTCTTTAATGATGAAGATCAAGAAAGATATATAGAGATATGGAATAATGTGTTTAGTCAATTTAATGCTAATCCAAAGTTAGATAGAAGTGAATATAGAGAATTACCAAGTAAAAATATAGATACAGGAGCAGGTTTAGAAAGATGGTGCTGTGTATTTCAAGATGTTGATTCTACATTTGATACAGACCTATTTGTTCCAATAATTAATAGAATAGAAGAATTATCAAATAAAGAATATAAAGGCGAAATGCCATTTAAGGTAATCGCAGATCATATACGTACAATTACAGTTGCATTATCTGATGGGGCAATATTTGAAAATACAGGTAGAGGTTATGTACTTAGAAGATTGCTTAGAAGAAGTGTAAGAATGGGTAAGAAATTAGATGTTAATGAAGCATTTATGTATAAGTTAGTTGATACTGTCGCAGAAGTAATGGGTGATAGTTATCCTGAGCTTACAGAAAATAAAGGATTTATTAAGACTCTAGTACTTCAAGAAGAAGAACTGTTCAGTACAACACTTGTTGCAGGAGAAAGAAAGCTTCAAGAATTAATTGAAGAGTCGCTTGATAAAACAATAAGTGGATATGATGCCTTTAAACTTTATGATACTTATGGATTCCCATTTGAGCTTACACAAGAGTATCTTCTAGAAGTTCAATATACAACAAGTAGAGAAGAATTTGATAAATACATGGCTGAAGCAAAAAAGGTAGCAAAAGAATCAAGAAAGCAAGAAAATAGTATGAATCTTCAAAATGAAGCATTGATTAGATATAATGGTGACTCATCATTTACTTATGATGAAGTAGAAATGGAAGCAACTGTTATTGCTTTGATGAAAGATGATGTATTTGTTGATAGTATTGCTGATTCTGGTTATGTAGTACTAGATAAAACATGTTTTTATGCTGAATCTGGTGGTCAAGTAGCAGACATTGGTGGTATTAAGAATGATGACTTTAAAGCAAAGGTATTAGATGTTAAGAAAGCTCCAAATGGACAGCATTTACACTATGTAGAGGTTATTGAAGGTGCTATAAATAAAGGTGATAACTGTACTATTAAAATTCAAGAAGAAAGACGTAATAGGATAGCTAGAAATCATAGTAGTGTTCACATCATTCAAAAAGTATTACAGCAAGTATTATCTAGTAATATACATCAGGCAGGAAGTTATGTAGATGATGAAAGATTGAGATTTGACTTTACTTATACTGGTAGAATACTAGAAGATCAAATTATAGAAGTAGAAAGACTTGCTAATGAAGTAGTTAATAATGGAATGGCTTCAAATATTAGAGAAATGGCACTTGAAGACGCTAAAAAAGAAGGTGCAATGGCACTTTTCTCAGAGAAATATAAAGATATAGTAAGAGTAGTTTCTATTGGTGAATCCAAAGAACTTTGTGGTGGTACTCATATTAAGAATACTGCTGAGATAGATGAACTTGCAATATTAAAAGTTGAATCAAAAGGAAGTAACCTATATAGATTAGAAGCAACAACAGGGGATAAAATACCAGTACTTATATCTGCTATTATTGCTGATTATGTAGATGAAGTAAAAAAACAATTAATAAAGGCTGGAAATATATTAGAAGATGCTAAAAACGAAGGAATAGAGTTAGAGTTCTTTGTAGATGTAGATCAGAAAGATCTACATTCATATAAAGATATTATATACAATAAAAATCAACTAGAATATGTTCAAACTGAAGTTAGAAATTTAGAGAAGAAATACAAAGAAGAAAAGTTAAAACAAATATCTAGTGATTTATCAGAATATACAAATAACATTAAGGAAATGAATGGTATAAATACAATTGTTATGACTACTTATAATAAGGATTTAACTATTTTAAAAGAAGTGTTAGATAAGCTTATTGTAAAACTTAATAAAGGAATAGTATTTATTGCTAATGTAGTTGATAATGATGTTAATTTTCTATGTAAGAGTAATATACATATAAATGCAGGATATCTTGTTAAAAATGCTTCTAATATGGCAAATGGAAATGGTGGAGGTAGTCCGACGTTTGCTCAAGGTGGCGCAAAGGATGTAGCAAATTTAACTGAAATATTAGATATGGTAAAAGAAGAAATTAAATAATTCTTCTTTTTTAAATATGTTATAATAAAACAAAGAGGGATAATATGGAATTAAAAAGAAAAGTTGCAGCTGCTTTAGCAGGATTAGCATTCTTAACCGTTAATGCTACAACTGCTATAGCAGATACTTTGAAGATTACTAAAAGAGTAGAGCAAATATTGGCTAATTTAGATACTGCTCCAATTATCATAGTGATGGATGGTAGTTCATATGTAGAATATACAAAAGGTATGATTGTTTTTGAAAAAAATGGGTTTGTTACCATATCGCAAAGAGAAGGAAAAGGAAATCAAGATAGTTCTGTAATTCTTCATGTCCCTCAAGAAAGTTCTTATGATAAAGTATCTCTTTATTCAAATAAGGGACCAATAACAATTACAGGGTTAAATGCTAATGAGTTACAGGTAATAGCAGATAGTAGTGATATAGAATTGAGTAATATTAATTCAGAATCCGTTTTTGTTGCAACTGATGGTAGTATAAATGTAGACATATCACTTCAAGATGATAGATACTATGTTGATGCCAGTTCAAAACAAGGAGCCATAACTCCACATAACTATAAACCTAATGAAAATGCTGAATATATTATGAGTTTATCAGCTGGAGGAAGTGTGGATATAAAGACAAAATAATATATAAATTGACAAAATATATGTTTTGTGGTATAATAGCGTCATATTTAATTAAGGGGGAATAAAATATGTCAAAAACTAAGTTAGGAAAAGGAAAGATGTTAGCAGTATTGACAGCATTATCAATGTTAGTACCAGTAGCTGGTGCTTTAGCAGAAGATTATATATTGCCAGATGGATTACAATCATTAAGTATTACAACAGATAATCAACCTATTATTGTAAGAAAGTCGCCGTTTGCAGATAAATCATTTATATCTTATGTAGGAAACTTTGAAGTGCCAAGTTATGCTAATGGGGAATTTATACTTAAACAAGTTGCAGATAAATCAGCACTTGACCCTGATGAAAGACCTGTCATCGCATATGTTGCAGCTAATAGTAATCTAACTAATTTAACAGTAAGATCAAATGGTAGTGGAAGTGCTGAAGTTAGTAATATTAGTTCAGCTGTAATAAATATGACTGTTAATTCTGGTGCAGCAGCTCTTACTAATTCAAATGCTGAACTAGTTGCTTTAAATGCTGGAAAAGAGGGTGCAAGAGTAAATTTAGATGATGTAAAAGCATCAGGACAATTGCTTGTTAATGCAACAGATGCCCATGTGCAGGGGAGTAATGTTGAGGCTGGAACATTTAGTATGGTAGGTGCAGGTAGTGCTTCAGTAACTGTAACTGGTCTTAATCTTAATAGTGCAGGTAGTGTAGTATTAACGGGAACAGGTGCAATAAACATATCAACTGCCGAAGATTATAATGTAATTGCAACTACAGCAGGTAAACTGGATGCGCCACAACAAGCTAGCACATCTCCAATACCTTTAACAACGGTAGGACATACTGGTGATGTTAAGGTTAGAAGAAAATAAGTAAAATTGATATTAAAGTTATAATTTCATTATTATAACTTTTTTATTGTCTATAAATGAATATAACACTTTAATTATTATTAATAGTCTTTGATAATAATGTTTAAAATAGACCATTTATAATTCACTTTTTATTTCTACATGTTATAATTAAAGAGGTGGTATTTATGAATGTTTACATTATTGAATCTAATGATTATATAATCATTAATGAGACGATAAATAAGATAATTAGTGATAATAGGTTAAATAATGATAATATAATAAAATTTGATATGACAGAAGTGAACATAACCCAAGTTATTGAAGATTTGGATACTTACAATCTGCTTTTAGATAATAAGATAATAGTATGTAGTAATTCTTACTTTTTATCACCAACGAAGGTAAAATCATCTGTAGAACATAAATTATCTGATTTAAAAAAATATATTCAAAATCCTAATTCAATGAATTATTTAATAATGGTTTGTGATAAATTAAGCGATAAGAAAGAAATTGTAGAACTCATAAAAGAAAATGTTAAAATAGTGACTGCTAATATTTCAATTGAAAACTTAATTAAGGAAAGACTTGAAACGTATAAGATGGATTCTAATACAATAGCATACTTAATAAAATATTGTCTTAATGATAATGAAAAAATATTAAATGAATTAGAAAAACTTAAGATGTATAAGTTTGATGAAGGTATCATTACAAAAGAAGATATTGATGCTTGCGTTATTAGAAGTTATGATGATAATGTTTTTGATTTAGTAAATGCTATTGCCAAAAAAGATAGAAAGAATGCGCACAATATATATGAAAGATTAATTTCTAATGATACCGATTCTACTTTAATAATTGGAAGTGTTGCCAATAATATAAGAACACTCTATGTAACTAAGATTTTATTAAAAGAAGGATATTCAATTGATAAAATAGCAAATACTTTATCTGTTAAAAGGGGTGCTATTTCTATAGCTAGTGAGAATGTTAGAAACTTTAGGGAGAAAGAATTACTTAATATCTTAAATGTTTTAGCGGATATAGATATTAAAACAAAAATAGGAGAAGTTAATAATAATTTAGCTTTTGAATTATTTATATTAAATTTGTAATGATAATACATATACTTAATTAGGTGATTTTTATGAAGAGACTTATGAAGGTAGTTGGTGTATTGTCTTTTGTTTGCTTTAGTTTTTATTATACTGATAGTGCGATAGACATAATTAAACGAAATGATCCAATTATGAAGGAAATTGTTGCAGTATCAAAAGAGTATGAGACAAAGGCAGTGGATGCAGTTTTTTTAGAGAATGGTATAATTCCTGGTATTAATGGTGAACAGATAGATATAGATAAAAGTTATACTAATATGAAAAGGTTAGGTGAGTTTAATAAGGGCCTATTGGTCTTTAGGGAAATAGTCCCTACTATAAGTACTGTTTTGAATTATGATAATTTTATTGTTAAGGGTAATAGTTCTAAAAAAGAGACTAGTTTAGTTTTCACTCTTACTGATACTTCATATATAGAAGATATTGTTAAAATATTGAATATTAAAAATGT
>JAVBQF010000007.1:0-4946 GCA_031549195.1 Bacilli bacterium | reverse complement strand
CATGCTCCCTTGTATTTATCTTTTTCATTATAAAACAGGCTACGAGCGTGATAATAAATTAGATTAATTAAATACTTTGTATATCTTGGTATTTTTTTTATTAATTCTACAAAACTTATTTTCATACTCCTTACCTCTTTACTTCTAAAAGCATATACCTATCATTTTCGTATATCAATTTAGCATTTTTAATTCTATTAGCAATATTTTCATTTTTAAGTATTACTATATGTGTGTAATCTCTTCTTGTAATTGTATTTTTGAAGTTAATATATTCTTCTTCTGTAATATCTTCATCAATATATAATACCCTATGGACTATATCATCTACATATTTTTCAAGTTCTGGATATCTATATACATAAGCATAATATCTATTACTATATAACCTTGGAGAATAGTAGATAGATACTACTGAAATATATTTGCTATCTATTTCTTCAAGTCTTTTAGTTAAATCTATTGAAGATTCATCAGATCTTAATAAGTAATTATAATCCACATTGTTTTCTTTATTTAACATTGTATTAGATAACAATATGTATCCATATCTTATAATTAATATAAATGTAAATGCAATAAATACATATTTATATAATTTTTTATTTTTAATTAGGTCATATATGTAATAGAGTATCATGAATATAACGATTGGGTTCTTTGTAACAAAGAATAATCTATAGTATACCTGATTTGTAGTTAAAAATTTAGAAATAACAGGCTCTACAATAGGGTTAAAAAAGCAAGACACAAATATTGCAAAAGCAAATAACATTGGAAAAACATCCTTTTTCTTATATACCATATAAAAGATAAATAAAGTTATTAAAACATTGAATATCAATATAATATTACTTAATCGGTATATACTCCATGAGAAACTAAGTTTCAATATAATCCCTATTATAAACATTGCAATTGGTATTACTAATACAAATCTAAAATCTATTTTATTTATAATATTATTAATTTGTTTTTTATATCTAAATATTAATACTCCAAGAAGTAATACTAATATAATCAAACAAGGAATATTAACAAAAAACATTAGATAAATAAATGTTGGGAGCATAATTAAATAGTAATCTTCTACTTTTACCTTCTTTGCAAACAATGAGTAAACAAAGAACGAAAAGGTTATAAATACATTTAAGAATAGTGAAGATGATACTAAAGTTAGAAGTGCTCCATTTACAAATAATAATGGATATTTCATATTATTATCTTTAAAGTATTCGTTAAAAAGTACCATATATAAGGGTATAAACACAGTGAATATAGAGAATGATCCCCAATATATGTGACTCCATTCTAAATGAGCAACTAAAAGTATCCCACATAACTCTATTAAATATATAAACCACTTATTTGATTTGTTTTGATATCGCAGTTTTATATCTATTAATAATATTGAACTAAACATTACAAACACAAGACTCATAAGCGTTCTAAAACTTATAAATATAGAATTGATTCCACTAAAGAAAATATTTTGTATTCTATAAATAAAACTTGATAGTAAATAGTAGCCTTGATATTTATATAATTCATCTACAATCCAGTCCCATCCTGTTTTAGGATTAAGTGAATTTATATGATTAGTAAATGCATTTTCTCTAATTAAAGGCATATAAAACCAATCATCACCGGCTTCATATAATGGTACTATTTTACACACTAAAAAGACTAATAATAATATTAAATAAAACTCATAATGTTTTAAGAAAAAGAAATCTGCTTTTCTAAGTTTTATAAATCCATAAACTAGTGATGGTACTACTACGATACTTGTCCATATATGAACAAACAATGAATCAGCTCTAAACCACTGTATTGGATAATATCCTAATTGTAGTATTAAAAGTAACATACTAAAACCAATTACCGACCTTAATCTATAAAATTTAGAATCTTCTTTTAATAAAATCTTACCAAGTCCATTTGAAACAACAAATATAATTATAAAGTACAGTATAAACATATACATATATTAATCACTTCCCTTTGAACACTTTATAAATTAAAGAATATCTCTTTTTTCTTAAAAAATATAAATAAAGTCTTTTGAAAAATCTTTCTTCTTTTAAGTATTTATTTTTATAGCAATTTGGATATTTACTTTCTACTAAATTAACTATTTTCTTTACTTCTTTAACATCTTTGTTAGCTTTAATTAGTTTTATACATAAATCAACTAATATTCCATTAACATATAAATACTCAATAACATCTTTATAACCATTATCTAAAAACTTCTTTTCTGTCATCTCGATTGCATCTAATAAATCATGGTTTGTCTTATCGATAATATTAGTAGTTGATGATGTTACTCTACGATAATAGTATAGAGCATCTTCTATCTTAACTATTTTTTTAGCATCTATCACTGCTCCAGAAATAGCAACAACATCTTCAAAAAACATACCTTTAGGATAAGGATTATTAATTAGAAGTTCTCTTTTGAAAACTTTGTTACACGAGTGAAACTCCATCCTTAATACATCTTCAAAATTACCTTTTATATAAGTATTTCTCTTTCCTTTATGAATGTGAGTAATATTACCATCTTCTAATCTATAAAAATCACATACGACTATTGAAGCTTTATTTTTAATTATCTCACTAACCATTACTTCTATAAAATTATCTGTTACATAATCATCACTATCAACAAACATTAAATATTTACCTATTGACTTACTAATAGCTATATTTCTACTATCTCCTGGTCCGGTATTTTCCTTATCAATTATCCTAATATGCTTCTTATAACTATTAAGTATTTCTAGACTATTATCACTAGATCCATCATTTACAGCTATTATTTCATAGTCATATTTTGTCTTCTGATTAATAAGAGAATCAAGACATTCTTTTAAATATTGACTTGCATTGTATACTGGAACTATTATTGAAACATCCATAATTCACCAACTTTATTAATTTTTTTTATAATTTACTTTGAAATCTTTAACCCCTAAATTATAATTCTTTATAAATCCAAATACATTCATTTTTTTTCTATAAAATTTATATTTAAATAATAGAAAATAGATAAAGAAGAAAAAATTTAAATTGCCAAGTAGTCTATAACACAAAGCACCTTTTGTCTTAACTTGATTATCATCCCATATCTCTCCAGTAGTCTCCTCAACTGGATGTTCATTGATTATTATTGGAACATGTATTATATTTAATCCTTTTTTTCTGCAATCATTTAAAAAAATATTTTCTTCGCCAGCTTTATAAGTAGAACCAAGACCAAATCTTTCGTCAAACTTAATACCAGCATTTCTTATACTTTTAATTTTAAAACTAATTTGAAACGATATAACAGACATGATACTAAGAAAGTTATGTTTTTTCCCTCTCTTACTTCCAAGTATTTCATTTCCCCTTTTAGTATTAAAAGTTATTATATCAGCATTAGGATTTTCCTTATACATCTTTTCTATTAGTTTCTTATAATCCTTTACAAAAGTAATATCGTCATCAGTTATAATGCCAGCATCTCCACTCGCACCTTCAATCAAACGATTGCGTGACTTAGCCACACCGCGTTCTTTAAAGGATTCCATGGTAATGGTCTTATCCTTTTTTAAGGATATTTCTTCCTTAACTTGATTGACTATATAGCAATCACCTAAGATATTCCTTTTTTTTAGATTTAAAGCTTTTATATTAGTTCCATTCATCATGGACATTAATACTTCTATTTTCATACTTCACCTACTTATCAAGTGTTTTAAATAATTTATTTAAAGCTTTATTAGTAAACATCGTTTGAATTAACCATCTTGTTATAGCTAAATGAAATAAACTTTTATGTATAACTATAAAACTTGCAATTCTATAATATACTTTATTCTTGTAATACTTATTATTTTTATAATCTATTGTTTTTAAGTAATCGATAAATTCAGTATATATATCTTCTCTTATTTTTTTATCAAGAATTAGTTCTAGTCTTAGAGTTCTATAAATCATATGAGATAATATTATAAAATTAATTTCTTCTTTATTATTATTGTAGGTTTTATTCTTTTTAAAAACAGTCTCTAACCCTTTACAAGTATTAATAATACCCAGTATTCTATCAGGATTTATAGAAGCAGATAATCCCTTTTCATCAGGAACATAATTATATACCACTTTATCAACATATGAAATATTTTTTGCTTTAGCAAGCGAAGAAAGGGATAATATCATATCTTCACCTATAAAAGTCATAACAAAGGAATCTTCATTAATAAGATTTCTTTTAAACAACTTATTCCAAAGTGCAGGTTTTATTAACAGAAAATTTTCTTCATCTTTCAAATTCTTCTTTGGATTCGTTTGAAAAATTCCTTTACATTGTTTTTCTATTACTTCTTCATTTGTAACTTCATTATAATTACCTACTACTACTTCAGAGTCTTTATTTTTAACTTCTCTTATAAAATTTAATATAGCATCATATGGTATAAAATCATCAGAATCGCAAAAATAAATATAATCACCTGTACTACTTAAAAAACCTGTCTTTCTTGCATAATTAGGTCCTTGTTCCTTCTCTTCAAGAACTTTAATTCTTTTATCTTTTTTGGATAATTGTTTTAAATACTTTAAACTTTCATCTTTTGAATTGTTATCCACAAATATAATCTCTAAGTTTTCATAGTTTTGATTTAATAAGTTATCAGTAAGTGTTGGAAGATGCTTCATTGCATTATAAACAGGAACAACAATACTTACCTTTATATCTTCTTTCAAAGCATATCTTATATAGTCTCTTTCTTTTATATCAAATGTTGCAACAATTTTTTCAATATCATATAATTTAAAAAATACATGATTATAATCTCTTGATCTTTTTGCTTTATATATCGGATTAACGACAGGACAATGTCTAACAGATAGTTTATTTGTAAATGCTACTGCTAGATTATTCTTCTTAGCTTTTA
>JAVBQF010000041.1:0-38395 GCA_031549195.1 Bacilli bacterium | reverse complement strand
CTCAATCATATGGTGAAGGAAATGGCGGATCTGGCGGCGGTTTAATAGGTATATCAGGTGAATCTGTTAATCATACAAATGGATATGGTTATACAATTGGAACAGGTGGAACTCAAAACGAAGGTGGTCATAGTGTATTTTCAGGAGGAACAAGTGGTCCTGCAGGAGATACTATAACAGGATTATTTGGTTATAGTACACATCTAAATCAGGCAGGAGGAGGTGGTGGATATTACTGTGGAGGTCCTTCTGGCCATGGAGGAGCAGGTGGAGGATCATCGTTTATAAGTGGTTATGCAGGAGTAAATGCAGTAACATCAGCAAGTAGCACAACTCATACAAATAACACAATACATTATTCAGGAAAACACTTTACAAATGGAAGTATGAGTGCAGGAGTAAATACTGGTAATGGAAAAGCAAAAATAACATTTGTTGGAACCAAAGAACCGGTAAAAGTAAATACTAAACTTGATAATGTTAGATATATAAAAAGTTGTATTAACAGCAATACGTATAATAACTATAATCAATGGGTAGAATTACAAGCAGTAAAAGGCGGTATAAATGTGGCAAAGGGAAAAATTGTAGTGGGTACTTCTAACGCAAATGAATATTTTCCATACTCAAGAATAGTCGATGGAGATATTATAGGAAATATTAGTGGACAAAAGTATTCAGAAAGTTCAGATTTTGGATTGCAATGTGTAACTGTTGATTTAGGTGATATATATGACTTAGACGAAGTAGCACTATGGCACTTTTGGGGTGACAATAGAGTTTATTATCAAAATACTCTAAGTGTAGGCCCTTCAAACGTATCAGGAACAGGAAGTTTATCTACTGTGTTACATAGTTATACTGGCACTAGTGGATATGCGGAAACTTCTCAAGGCAAAAGATATTCAGCTTGGGAATAATAAATAACTCAATTAAAGAATTTAGTATTTTACTAAGTTCTTTTTGATTTAATTTTTAAAAAAGTCACACAATAATTAATATTATGATATAATTCATAATATAGTTGTTTAATGAATGGAGAGATATTATGATGCTAGATGTAAAAGACATATATAAAGATGTTACTAAGTATATGGATAAAGAAGTAACATTAGAAGGATGGATTAGAAACCATAGAAAACAAAAAGAATTTGGTTTCATTGCTTTTAATGATGGTACTTATTTTAATAATGTTCAACTTGTATATGATAATAATTTAGCTCTATTTGATAACATACAAAGAATAAGGATTGGAAGTGCGATTAGAGTTAGTGGAACTTTAATTAAAAGTCCTAAAGAAGAACAAGACTTTGAAGTACAAGTTAAAAGTATTGAACTTCTTGGAGAGAGTCCTGAAGATTATCCAATGCAACCAAAACAGCATTCAAGAGAATTCTTTAGAGAACAAGCTTATCTTAGGCCAAGAACTAACTTATTTAGTGCTGTATTTAGAGTAAGAAGTATTGCTGCCATGGCAATCCATAATTATTTTCAAACTAATGGATTTGTATATTTTCATTCACCATTTATAACAGCAACAGACTGCGAAGGCAGTGGTGAAATGTTTAAACTAACTACATTTGATTTAAATAAATTGCCATTAACTAAAGATGGTAAAGTTGACTATAAAGAGGATTTGTTTGGAAAAGAAGTATATCTAACTGGATCAGGACAATTACATGCTGAAGCTTTCGCTATGGCATTTAAAAAGGTCTATACATTTGGTCCTACTTTTAGAAAAGAAAGATCTAATACTAAGACACATGCTAATGAATTTTGGATGATAGAGCCTGAAATCGCTTTTGCAGATTTAAATGCAGATATGGAAATAATGGAGTCAATGCTTAAATATGTTATTAAATATGTTCTTGACAATGCACCAGAAGAAATAAAGTTCTTTGATAAGTTTGTAGAAGAAGGACTATTTGATAAATTAACTAAATTAGTAAATAGTCCTTTTGCTAGAATAACTCATTCTGATGCTATTAAAATATTAAAAGAAGCTAATGTAAAATGGGAATTTACTCCTGAATATGGAGAAGATATAGCAAAAGAACACGAAAGATACTTAACAGATGAATATTTCAAAGGCCCAGTATTTGTTACAGATTGGCCAAAAGATATTAAAGCATTTTATATGAAACTAAACGCTGATGGTAAAACAGTTGCAGCAGTTGACTTAGAAGTACCTGGTGCTGGAGAACTTATGGGTGGTTCACAGCGTGAAGAAGACCTTGATAAACTAGTTTCTCGTATGAAAGATATGAATATTGCTGAAGAGGGACTTGATTGGTATTTAAATTTAAGAAAATATGGTGGTTGTGTCCATTCAGGATTTGGTATGGGTTTTGAAAGATTACTTATTTATTTAACTGGTGTTGAAAATATAAGAGATGTAATTCCTTTCCCAAGAACTCCTGGAAATTGTGATTTTTAAATTTATAAAATTATGTATAAAAATCCTTTTACTGGCAAAAAATACTAGTAGGAGGATTTTTTATGAAGAAAAAGATTTTATCTGTATTAGTGTTACTATCATTATTTGTTTTAGTAGGTTGTGATAATTTAATGAATACACCCACAAAAAAGGTTGAAGAGTTTTTAAATAAATATCAAACAACTAATAGTGTTGTTCTTAATCAATTAGACTATACTTTAGATAGTGAATATACATTGAGCGATACACAAAAAGAAGCATACAGAACAATAATGAAAAGACAGTATCAAAATTTAACTTATACGATTAAAGACGAAACAGTTGATGGTGATAGTGCAGTTGTAAAAGCAGAGATAGAAGTATATGATTATAATAAAGCTATGAAAACTTCGGATAGTTATTTGCTTGCAAATCAATCAGAATTCTTGACTACAGAAGGAACTGTTGATACGGCTAAGTTTATGGATTACAAAATTGAGCAGATGAAGAAAGCTACTGACAAAGTAAAGTATACAATAGAGTTTACACTAACGAAAAAGGATAAAGAATGGAAACTTGACGATGTTACTGAAATAGATAGACAAAAGATTCATGGAATATATAGTTATTAAATAAGGCTTACATTTGTAAGCTTTTATTTACATTAACTTTTATTTTAAGTATAATTATAATTAGGAAGAAGATGAGGCTTATGAATAATACACTTTTATCTAAATTAAAAGAATCTATTAATGCAGTAATGCCTGTTAGTATAATAGTTATTTTAATAAGCCTCATTACTAATTCTTTTTCAATATATACACTAATTTCATTTGTTATTGGTAGTATATTATTAGTATTAGGTATGTGGCTATTTACATTAGGTGCTGATATATCAATGATTCCAATGGGGGAAAAAATTGGTAAAAAATTGACTAAAAAAAAGAGCTTAGTATTAATATTAATTGTAAGTTTTATATTAGGAACTATAGTTACTGTTGCTGAACCAGATTTAAAAGTTTTAGCATCACAAGTATCATCCATTCCAAGTTACTTACTAATGCTTTTAGTTGGAATAGGAGTAGGTTTGTTTTTTGTTATATCAAGTTTAAAGTCTTTATTTAAAATAAAATTATCTTATGTATTAGCAATCGTTTATTTTTTAATTTTTATAATTGCATTCTTTGTGCCATCTAGTTTTATTCCGCTTGGCTTTGATTCTGGTGGAGTTACAACAGGTCCTTTAACTGTTCCATTAATAGTATCTCTAGGAGTAGGATTGACTTTTTTAAGAGGAAATGGTAGTTCAAACACAGAAAGTTTTGGAGTTTTAGGACTTTGTTCAGCTGGACCAATCCTTATAATATTAATACTAGGGTTATTATTCCATACAGATACCAATATTGGAACAATGATTACAATAGAAGGTATAAATTCATTAAAAGAAGTAATTTTGTTATATATTAATTCTTTTCCAATTTATATTTTAGAGGTTCTATATGCATTCTCTCCAATACTAATATTTTTTGTTTTCTTTCAATTATTTTATTTACATATTAAAAGGAAGCAGTTAATAAAAATTATAAAAGGTTTAATTTATACATACTTAGGACTAGTGATATTCTTAACTGCTGCAAATGTTGCATTTATGCCTATTGGATATTTGATTGGTAAAGGAATAGCAGCGTCCTCGTACAAGTACCTGCTTATACCACTTGGTGCAGTCTTGGGATACTTTATCGTAAAAGCTGAACCTGCTGTTTTAATATTAGAAGATCAAGTAGAAGAAATTACAGAAGGAAATATAAAAGGTAAAACACTGGGTACAGCATTATCGATTGGTGTTGCAGTATCTGTTGGACTAACTATGATGAGAATTTTATTTGATATCCCAATTTTATACTTTTTAGTACCAGGATATTTCTTTGCAGTAGCAATGTCATTTTATGTACCTGAAATGTTTACTGGCATAGCCTTTGATTCTGGTGGTGTAGCATCAGGACCTATGGCTGCAACATTTCTATTACCTTTTGCAATCGGAACAACAGTAGCACTAGGAGGTAATATTTTAAAGGATGCATTTGGAATTGTAGCAATAGTTTCTATGACCCCACTAATTACAGTCCAACTTATTGGACTTATCTATAAAATAAAACTTAAAGGTCAAGAAAGGATTATTGATAATCCTGATGATGAGTTAATTATTGATTATTTAGTGGAGGTATCATAATGGAAGAAATAGTAAAAGTAAAATTATTAACAACAATTGTTGACAAAGATAATGAAGAACCAATACTAAAGATTTATAAGAAACATAAAATATCCTTCTTTGTTAAAACACATGGTAAGGGAACTGGAAGTTCTAGCTTAATGGAATATTTTGGACTAGACGATGTTAAAAAAAATGTTACATTCAGTGTTATACCAGAAGAACTAGAAACAAGGTTAATGCATGATTTGCATAAAAAATTAGAAATTTATAAGCCAGGTAAAGGGATTGCTTTTACAATTACAATATCCTCATCATCAAAATATTTATCTAATTTATATAAAAATATGGATATTAAAATGGAGAAATATACTATGGAAAATGAAAAAGAATATGAACTTATTATGTTAATTGTTGAAGAAGGGTATGCAACGCTAGCAATGGATAGTGCTAAGAAGGTTGGTGCAAATGGAGGTACCCTAATTCATGGTAGAGGTTTAGGAACAAAAGAAGCTACCAAGTTTTTAGGAATTACTATTGAGCCAGAAAAAGATGTCGTTTTAATATTAGTTGAAAAAGAGAATAAAATAAGGGTAATGGAAGAAATTACTAAATCAGTTGGTCTTTCAACGAAAGGTAGAGGAATATGTTTTTCTATTCCAGTTGATGAAGTAGTAGGATTAACCGAAAATATAAAGTTTGAAAAAAAAGAAGATTAACTCTTCTTTTTCTTACCTTTAGTGTTTGTAAGTTGCTTTACATTATCTTTTATGGGATTATCATCTACTTTAATAGCGTCATCTGTAATATCATCGACAACTTCACTCACAATTGTAGCTTCTTCAACCAAGTCTTCTTTAGTATCGTCCTCTTTTTTATCTTGAAATAATATATACCCAACAATTTCAAGTAGTGCATAAAGTATTAAGAAAAATCCAATAACCGTTAAAGTGAGACCTGGAATAAATGCTAATAGAATTCCAAATATTATCATAGCAATCGAATTACCAATAGCAATATTATATAATTTATGCTTTGATTTTATTAGTGACTTTGCAAATATTAATCTATTAACACCAACAAATATTAGATAGGCACCTACAATTATTCTGAATGCTGTTTCAATATATTGAAAAAATATAATAGAAATAATTCCCATAAGTATATAAATAATGCCGCTTACTAAGTCTCTATTATTTTTTAATGCAGGAACAACTACTTTCCTATAAGACATTATTTTGATAATACCAATCAATATTAAAATACCGCCTAATATAAATGATACTATTTTAAGTATTCCATCAGGATTAGTAAACAATATAATTCCAATTATAAAAAATATTATAGAATTAATTAATGATTCAGTTTTTGTATATGATTTTACTCCAAAAATTTTCATATAACCTCCTATTTAAAGATAACTTTATTATATAATAATTTAGTAAATGTGTACAGTAATAATAATGTTTGGTATTTTAATTTGAAGCAGTATGAAGATTTTTTATAAATACAGGATATTAAATTAGGGACTAAACTAGTCCTTTTTTTCATAGAGTTATATAGGTGAACTTATGAAAAAAATTATATTAATAATAATGTTACTAATAATGCCAATGAATACACTTGCAATGGCAGAAACAGCTACTTCAGCAATAGTTATGGATATTAATAGCAAAAGAGTATTCTTTGAAAAAAATGCTGACAACAAAAGATTAATTGCTAGTATTACAAAAATAATGACAGCAGTACTAGCAATTGAAAATGCAAATCTAGACGATGTAGTAACAGTAGGAGAAGAAGTGCTTTCTATGTATGGATCTAATATATATATACAGCTTCATGAAAAGATGACCCTTAGGAATCTCTTATATGGACTAATGCTTAGAAGTGGTAATGATGCTGCTATTGTAATTGCAACATATGTTGCCGGAAATGAAGAGAAGTTTGTTAAAATGATGAATAAAAAAGCAAAAGAAATAGGGATGACAAATACTGTTTTTAGCAATAGTCATGGGTTAGATGAAGTTTCTCAAAACTATTCAACAGCAAGAGATATGGCACTGTTATCTAGCTATGCAATGACTCTTGAAGATTATAGAAAAATATCAGAAACGAAGCAATGGAACTTACAAGGAGAAGATAAGAGTTATGCATGGACCAATAGAAATAAACTTCTTTTTACTTATGAGTTTGCAACTGGTGGTAAAACAGGATATACACCAAAAGCAGGAAGAACTTTAGTAACAACCTCAGCAAAAGACAATTTAAGTTTAACTAGTGTAACATTAAATGATGGTAATGAATACGGAACACATAAAGATATGTATGAGTATGTATTTAATAATTATAAAAATTATTTAATTCTAGATAAAAACAACTTTGAAATAGATGAAAATTTTTATAATGAGGAAATATATATAAAAGAATCTTTTTATTATCCGTTAACTAAAAAAGAAAGTGAAGATATCAAAGTATTGGTAAAAATAATCAAATTAGATAATGTAAAAAAAGATGATAAAGTAGGAGAGGTTATAGTAATTCTTAATGGAGAACATATATATCAAGATAATGTTTATGTAAAAATAAATAATAGTAACAAAAATATATTTGATAGAATAAAAGATTTTTTTAGAAATTTATTTTAGGTGATTTATGATTAATAAACTATGGGGAGTATTTATAATCTTTGGAATAATCTTTTCCTTATTTATGGGTAATATAAAAGCTATTAATGAAGAGATTATTAATTATCCACTAGAGATATTTAAAGTATTTTTGAATATGTTGCCATTAATGGTTTTGTGGAGTGGAATTATGAATATTGCAAAAGAAGCAGGAGTTCTTGAAAAAATTGCAAAGCTTATGAGACCATTTTTTAAAGTGATTTTTCCAGATGTTCCACAGGGGCATGAATCACTAGAATATATTGCTTCTAATATAACGATTAACATGTTAGGAATTCATAATGCATCAACACCATTTGGGCTAAAAGCAATGAAATCATTAAATGAAATTAATAAGAATAAAAAAAGTGCATCACGAAGTATGATTACTTTTTTGGTACTAAATACTAGCGGAGTGACAATTATTGCCACGGATATTATAGCAATAAGAAGTATGTATGGGTCAGTGAATCCAACTGCAATATTAGTAACTACAATATTAGGTACAATAATATCCTTAATTTTTGCACTTGCAATAGATAAAATATTTTATAAAATCAAAGGTGATAATAGATGAATATAATTATGAAGATTGGTAATATGATGATACCTTTAATTGTTTTATTAATTCTTATATATGCAATAAAGAAAAAAGTTCCAATCTATGATAGCTTTTTATCTGGTGCTAAAGAAGGTCTGGAACTGGGGATATCAATATTACCTGCCTTAATTGCAATGCTTTTTGCTATTAATATACTTCTTAAAAGTAATATATTAGATTATTGCTTTCTCTTTTTAAAACCACTATTCAATTTGCTTAAAGTTCCTATTGAAATATTACCTATGGCATTTGTAAGACCGATTTCTGGAAATGCCTCTTTTGCTGTTATGATAAATATTGTTGAAAAATTTGGGATTGATTCTTATGTAGCTTTAATTGCTCAAACAATTCAAGGAGCGACAGATACCACTATTTATGTTTTATCACTTTACTTTGGAAGTATTGGAATTAAGAAGATTAGGTACGCTATGTGGGCGGGACTTTTAACTGATTTATTTGCAGTTATTATAAGTATTATTTTAGTCAGTTTGCTATTTGGATAATATGAATGATTACCACTAATAAGGGGATGATAATAATCACCTTCTTTTAATTTGTAGTATAGTTGATAATTTGTTTAAATAATTTGATAATTGTGATACAATGATATTCATGAAAAAGGGAAGTAACTTTTTATAGAGAGTAAGGTGTTTTATGGAACGTTTACAAAAAGTAATTGCGAACAATGGAATTGTATCAAGAAGAAAGGCAGAAGAGTTAATAATTTCTGGTAAAGTAACTGTAGATGGGAAGATTATAAGAGAGCTTGGGACTAAAGTATCAGGAAACGAAGTTATAGAAGTAGATGGAAGAACATTAGAGAACGTAGAAAAAGTATACTATTTACTTAATAAACCAAGGGGCGTAGTTACTACAACTAAAGATGAGTTGAATAGAAAAACAGTTATTAATTTAATTCCAGATTCAAGAAGAATATATCCTGTTGGGAGACTTGACTATGATACAACAGGTTTACTTATTATTACTAATGATGGTGACTTTGCAAATCATTTAATGCACCCAAGTAACAAAATTGAAAAGGTATACATAGCAAAAATAAATGGTATACCAACACCCTCTGATTTGATGGCATTGAAAAAGGGAGTGATTATTGATGGTAAAAAGACTAGTAGAGCAAGAGCAAAATTAAAAACTATTGATAAAAAGGCTCATACATCTATTGTTGAACTAACAATTCATGAAGGAAGAAATCATCAAGTTAAAAAGATGTTTGAAGCAGTGGGATTAGAAGTACTTAAATTAAAAAGAGAAAGAATAGCCTTCCTCACTTTAGATGGATTGAAATCGGGTGAATTTAGAATACTTAATCCTAAGGAAGTTAAACAAATGCATGTGCTATTAACAACAAAACAAAAAGAATCTAAATAGATTCTTTTTTAATCTTCTACTTCAATTGCGCCAGTTGGGCAAGATTCAGCTGCTTCTCTAACACTATCCTTATTAGAATCATTAATATTTTCTACTTTAGCGTCTGCATATCCATCATCACCTATTTCAAAAACTTCTGGACATACAGCTTGGCAAGCACCGCAACCGATGCAAGCATCATCAATAACTTTTGCTTTCATATCAAAACTCCTTTTCAACAAAATTATACAATATATATTTTAACTTTACAATTACTATTTACGATGATTGACATGTTATAGTATCTAATTTGTTTTGTTTTAATTAATAATATGATAATATATAATTGAATATGTTTAGTTAATTGAGGTGATAGTGTTGGAAAGAAGAATTGACAAATATAATTCTTTAGTTGAAGAAACACAATCAGTAAGTAGAGTTAATAAAAATAAGAAGTTATATGAAGACTTAGGAAACAAAATAGAGCCACAGGAATTCATTGATTTTAATACACAAACAAAAATAGACTTATTTGGAATAAATCCTAACTCTAAAAGCAGACAAGAATATCAACAACTTAAGGAATATCAAGAAGTAATTCCTTTTGAAGAAGTGAAGTCTTCAGAAGAACCAAAAGAAGAAATAAAAAAAGAAATGGAAAAAAGAACTTTTGACATAAATTCTGTTTTAGAGGAAGCTAGAAAAAATAGAACAGAAATAGATGATTTAGAAAGAAAAAGAAAATTAAAAGATGACGAGTATATAAGTGTCCTTTCAAGTTTAAATAAAAAGTATCTTCATAAGAAGGATACATCAGAAAAAGAAGAGCAAGAGTTAAAGGAATTAATTGATACAATTACATCTAAAACACTTGCTAGGGATCTTTCTGAGGGAGAGGAAAAAGACCTTTTAAGTGACTTGCTAGCAACTAATTATGATATTAAATTAGAAGAGACCATGGCAAAAGAAATACTAGAAACAGAGGAATCTGAAGATGAAGATAGTGAAGAAGAGGAAGATAAAACCATAAATGATCCAAACAAGGCATCTTCTCAAGATAATACTTTCTATACAA
Source organism: Bacilli bacterium (assembly GCA_031549195.1). Taxonomy (GTDB): domain Bacteria; phylum Bacillota_I; class Bacilli_A; order RF39; family UBA660; genus JAVBQF01. Next base: position 28,063 of record JAVBQF010000041.1, on the reverse strand, counting down.
AATCTATGGAACTTAGTGATCAAGATTTTGAATTTAGAGACGAAATAGAAAGAGAAACCAAAAAAGGAAGATGGTTAATCGCACTTTTTATAATTATAATACTTGTTATACTTTCTATAGTTACTTATTTTGTATTACAACATTTTGGAATAGATATAAATCTTTAAGATATCGTAAGATATCTTTTTTTATCATATGCTTAAATAGGTGAAGTATATGGAAAGAAAAATAAAACTTTTTATTATTATAAATATACTAATAATTGCCCTTTCTTTCTTTTTTATAAATTATTTAGGGAAGACACTTAATGATAGAATAATTCATTATAGTGAAATAGAAGCAGAAAAGATAGCTAAATATATTGTTAATTATGCGGTTAAGGAAGAGGTTATAACAAAATTAAATAATAACTTTATTAGTATTTCAAAAGATAAAAATGGTGATACTAGTATGATTGAATTTAATTCGGCTATTGTAAATCAATTATTAATTGACGTTACTAATAGTGTCTTAGAACTTTTTAAAGATATTGAAAATGGAAAAACCAATATACTAGATTTATCTAATAATTTATTAACTAATACTAAAATAAATGATTATAAAGAAGGCATTATAATTGAAGTTCCAGTTGGATTAGCGACTAATAATTTCATACTTTCCAATCTGGGACCTAAAATCCCTGTTAGATTATCAATTACTGGTGAAATAGAATCGTTTGTAACCACAAGTGTCGTTGAATATGGAATTAATAATGCATTGGTAACAACATTTATTCATATAGCTGTTTCAGAAGAAATATTAATGCCGCTAGGTGGTAAGAAGATTACAATAACTAGTCAAATACCTATTTCAATAAATATGATTGCTGGAAAAGTTCCATCTTATTATTTAGGAGGAAGGACGAATTCATCAGCACTTTATAATTTGCCAGTTTTTTAATAACCATAATTATATTTACATAAAAATATACCTATGGTAAAATATAAACTATATTGAAGTAGGTGATATTTTGAAAAATATAGTATTAAATAATGTAGAATATGAGCTTACAAAAAACATTAAAGATGCGTTTAATTATGAAGAAGTAATAAAGTTTTGTACAGATTATTTTATAGATTTTGATTATATATTAGGTGACTATTCATATGGACATTTAAGACTTAAAGGATTTTATAATAATTCAAATAAAAAAGTAACTGAAATAAATAACTTTAATAATATTGATAATTATATTGAAAACTATTGTGCTTATGAATGCGGCTATTTTATTCTATATAAAACAAATAAAATTAACTAATTGTAGTTGATTTTATTATATATTTTATGTTAAAATTATATTGTATGTTATAGAGAATAAAGGGAGATGAAAATATGCAGGAAGAAGAAAAAAAAATAATGTCTATTATCTTAGAAGATGGATCGATGGATGAAGTTGAAGTTTTATTAACGTTTGAATTTACAGATAATAAAAAAGAATATATAGTATATACAAAAAATGAGACAGATGATAACGGTAATGTAACCATTTATGTTGCATCACTACTTAGACAAGAAGGAGAAGATCCTAAACTTGGCTCTGTTGAGACTGATGAAGAATGGTCAAGAATTAAGACTGTATTAAAGGAATTATCAAAAAACGAAGAATAACTATTGTAGGAGGTATTTCTTATGGATACTAAAGAAGAAGAAAAAGTAGTATCAGAAGAACAAATAGACCTTGCTAATCTTTCTAAAGAAGAAGAGAAAGAAGTAGCAAAGTATTTTTCTGATGAGCAACTACTAATAAAGCTTATAAATGACTTTGACAGTAAGGTATCACAAGGAAACAGTTATGAACCTCCAAAAAGAGCAGGGTTAACCAAAGATACATTTGCAGGTTTTTTGAGTAATAGAAAAAATCCTGAAAAGATAAGAGAACAAATATTAAGATTAAGTAAAAAGTATAATGTTTTATATAATGATAATTTTAAGAATTTTTATATTAAGAACGCGGAAGATTGGCAAGAAAAAAGAAAAGCCAATGATCAAAATACTTGGCGAAACATTTGGACTTTGAAAAAGAAGGAAAATAAAGCAAGAACAGAAGCTCTTAAAGTAGGTAAGAAGTTAGCTAAATTGGGTGTCCAGTTAACTGTTTTACAGGCTCAAGAGAATGGTAAGACTGTAAGGGAAGTAGCAGAGGCTGCAAAATTAAACCCTCGTGCTTTAAAAGTACCACTTCGTGCAAGAGGTATAGTAGGTAAATTAAGATCAAAATGGTATATATCACATGTATTTAGAAATGAGGTATATGCAGCAGCTGGTATTACTCCAAGAATGCCTTTTGTTGGAATGAATTCTAAATTAAACCCCTTCTTCTATTTACCGCTTAGAGCAAAATATAAAATTACATCTGCAGATCCTGTCGCGTTTGCAAGATTAGCGCATTGGCAGTTAGTATTACCTTATGGTATTAGTGATGAAAAGAAAGCTGAGGTTGCAAAGTGGGTTGTTTCAGATTTTAGAAAACAAAATGCTGCGATTGAACGACAAAAAAAGGAAATAGAGGCATTAGAAGCAAAGAAAACAGAGGATACAAAAGAAGAAGAGAAGAAAGCTTCACCAGATAAAAAAGTAGAAGTTGATAAAAACAGCTCTAAAGAATCTAAAATTAAAGATGAGAAGATTGCTGATACTAAAAAAACTACTGAAAGTGTAGCGCCAAAAGTATATGGAAAATATGAAAATCCATATATGAATGGAAAGTATCCTGAACAACAGGTAGGACAACCTATAGTGACACAGACAAATCAATATGCACCAGTTCAGTATGTACAAGGTGCCAAGTATATGGATGGTGTGGAGCCTAAAAGCATTACAGATGCATTAATAAAGGGGCTCCCTATACCAGCACCTACTATTGAATATCAACCAAATGTAAAAAACAGATTTGATGAACAGAAGGCTATTTATGAGTTTGGAAGATTGTTACAGACTTTAAGTATGATAAGTAGTACTCCGATCGGTCAAGAGTTACATGGAAGATTAGAAAGATATACAAATAACATAAGAACAGAATTATATAACCTTATAGGGGTAAATTTCACACCGTCTCCACAAGCTATAATTCCAAATAATATTGTATATCAAAATCCTAATCATCAAGCGCTTGAAAGAGAATACAACGATTATTGGAACAGTGAACACCAGATAAAAATTAATCAATATTTAAATCTTCAGATGCAAAAAGCAGCAGCATATGATATGATGCAAAATGTTCAGCAACAACAACCGGTAGTACCTTCGTTAGGTCTTGGTGCAGTTATGTCTTCAGTACCAACTGCTCAGATACCTGCAACGTTGATGGATATGGTATATAGTGGTCCAATTGCTTCAAGTAATCAAAATGTATTTAATACAAGATTTATGTCTTGGAATGAAATGAGAAGCATTCCACAGATTGATATAAATGCAGATCAAAGCAATATGTTTAAGTCAAACTATGAAGCTAATATTTTTTCACAACCAGTAACTAAAACAGAAACAAAATACCAAACGCTTTCACCAATTAGTAATACAATTGGAATAAGGTATACAGATCAATATTTTGATAGATTGTTGAACTCGGATATTAGAAAAATAGAGAATGTAAGTACGACTTCAAATTTTGATGGAAGTATGACTCATACTCAGTCGGTTGAGACCTCACAAAGGGTATACCAGTATGGCGTTCCTGATTTATCATATAGATATCACAGAGTAGCTATGCCAAATAGACTAAATATGGGACCTCATATGTATGAAGGATTTAAGTCTGCCGCAGCATCTTTTATGAACTATGGTATGACTTCTCAGCAAGTTTTAGGACCAAATAGCTCAGTATTGATAAAAATGAAATGAAAAAATTAAAGCAATGAGCTAAAATCAGACACTACAATGAAGTGTCTTTTTTGCTAACTACTTGTATTGTTACTATTAATTGGTATTATATATCAAATTTTCCCATATTATAAAATGAGGAGAATATATGAAAAATATCATCGAATATTATTATAATATATATATTACTGAGATTAGGATGATAGAAGACAACTATTATTTTATTTATAATGGAAATGAATATATATTTTCTTTGATTACTAATATTGAAGAATTAGAAGAAAAGTATCTTCTCAACAAACAAATATTTAATAATAATTTATTTCACACTATAATAATGAACAAAGAAAAAAAGATAGTAACTTTTGATGGTAGTAATTACTATATTCTATTAAAAGTAAATTTAAAGTTCAATAGAAGCATAAATCTAGATGATGTTATTGAATGCAGTAATATTCCGTTATCTTCAGTGAAAGAGCAATCATTAGAATGGAAAAAGTTATGGCAACAAAAAATAGATAGTTTTGAGTATTATATTGATTATATTGGAGACAAGAAAGAAGAAAACAGAGAATATTTTGATTACTTTATTGGCATGAGCGAAAGTGCTTTAACTTATTTAGAAAATGCAGAAAAGACACAAAAAGATCACAGAGATTATCCCTGCATCTGCCATAAAAGAATTAATATGAAATATACACTATATGACCTTTATAATCCCCTAAATGTTCAAATAGACCATAAATCACGTGATTTATCAGATTATATGAAAGATATATTTTTTAATATTTCAAATGCGAATAGTTATGTTGAAGATATAATAAAGAAAATCAACTTATCAATGAACGGATATATTCTTTTGATAAGTAGAATGCTTTTACCAACTTTTTTCTTTGATATATATGAATCAAAAGATAATAATAGACATTCAAATATGCGAAAACTTATAAGCGTAATGCCAGAATATGAGCAATATGTAAATAACATAATTAACACCATAAAAAAAAGGGTTAATATTCCCTCAATCAAATGGCTAAATAATTAATCGATTCTTTCAACTCTTTTAACCTCTGGTATTTCGTTTGTGAGAACATTTTCAATACCTTCTTTTAATGTGACATCAATAAGGCCACAATGGCTACATGCACCCATTAAACGCACGTATACAGTATTATCTTCAAATTTGATATATTCAATATCCCCACCATCATTTACTAAATAGGGTCTAATATTATCAATTGTTTCTTTTATTTTTTCTTCAGTTGTCATCTAATCACCATCTAAAGTATACTACTATAATAAATAGTAGTAAAGGGTTTGCTAAAAATAATTTTTATATGTTATATTCTACTAGAAGGTGCTATTATGACATATGAAAAAGGAAAAATTGTAACAGGTATTGTTACTGGTATTGAAAATTATGGTGTATTTGTTAGTTTAGATGAATATTATAATGGACTAATACACATTTCAGAAATTTCTAATGGTTTTGTTAGAAACGTCAAAGATTATGTAACTATTGGTGAAAAGATACAAGTTAAAGTAGTAGAAAAAGCTGATGAGAATCGTCATATAAAGCTTAGTATTAAGGACATTGATTATAGAGTAGATGGAGTTTCAAAAAGTAAAATAGTCGAAACTGATCATGCTTTTGATGGTTTGAAGTCTATGTTGAATACATGGATATGTAGTAAACTTGATGAAATAAACAAAAAAAGTGAATAGATTTATTAAAATTTGTTGACAAAACAAAGACCAGAATGGTATAGTTATACATGTCAACAAGTTAATCGGGCGATTAGCTCAGTTGGTTAGAGCATCTGCCTTACAAGCAGAGGGTCTGCGGTTCGAGTCCGTAATCGCCCACCATATTTGATTATAAATTCGCTAGTCGAATTTTTGAAAAACTAACTATTGTTAGTTTTTCTTTGTATGTTAAAGTTTAGTAGGTATTCTTTTGGAATGTATTTAATTCATGATTTTTTTATAGTTATATTGAATTGGAATCATATTAATACTTTGACAGTAAATGCAATTATAGCAATACCACTAATTATAACAATTGTAACCATTTTAAGCTTCATAGTATCATATTTATTATGTAAGATAAAAATAGTTGGTAAATATATATAATTTTAATTAAATAGATAAATAATGCAAAAAGTTAAAAAAAATGAATATAAGTATTGTCATATAAAAATATTTATAGTATAATCTTATTGTTTTACTGATTTTTTCTTTTAAAGTAATTCACACTTTTGAATTAATTTGATAAAATATAATTGTATTATGTGCCGAAATAGCTCAATTGGTAGAGCAACTGATTTGTAATCAGTAGGTTACGGGTTCAAGTCCTGTTTTCGGCACCATTTTTTGGAGAGATAGCGAAGAGGCTAAACGCGGCAGACTGTAAATCTGCTCCCATTGGGTTCGATGGTTCGAAACCATCTCTCTCCACCAATTTGATTGCCTCGTAGCCAAGCGGTAAGGCACGAGACTTTGACTCTCGCATGCGCTAGTTCGAATCTAGCCGAGGCAGCCATTTTTATTTGTAGTATGACCCGCTAGCTCAGTCGGTAGAGCATTTGACTTTTAATCAAAGGGTCTGGAGTTCGAATCTCCAGCGGGTCACCATATGTAGTAAGACTTTTTGCATAAATGCAAGAAGTTTTTTCATTGTTATAATTAAGCTAATACTACACTATTTATCCAAAAAATTCCTTTAACTTTAACTATAGACATAATTATGATAATATATATTTAACATGCAATATTAGAAAGGAGATGTTATTAATGCCAACAGTAAGAAGTAGTAGATATGAAAGTTCTGCACCAGGGTATGGGAGTGAACGAGAAAGAGCGGATTTGAAAACAAAAACAACTTTGTTTAAATCAGATGGAGATGATATTTGTGCATATGAAGCTGTAAGTATAATGACAACTGATGGGGAAAAGACAATTTGGGATTTTTTGAGATATCATAATGGTAATCCTGAAATAAATACTTTTTTTAATATGCCATATAACGCGCCAATATATACGTTTGGGCTTTATGCGTTAGGTCAAAAAAGAGATGGGGATGACGATTATTCTTCGACACTATTGCCAAAGAAAGCACTACTGTGTAAGGATTTCTTAGACAGCCTTAAAGTTAGAGAAGTTGGTAGATTTAATAAAAAAGTACTCACTAGCGTAGCAAATACTGTAGGAGAAATTGATAGATCTTTCGAACGCGAAAGCGCACTTTATTATGATGATGTAAGTGAGACACCTATTCCTAAATGGTTGAAGGCGGCTGAAACAGTTGATAGAGCATTCGATGTCTTAACTTCTTTTTATCCAGGTACAACATTGAACATTGTAGGTTCAGATTATATAGTTGGTAGAGGAAAATAAATATTAAAGTTTAAAGTTACTAATTACTATTTATAGTGCGGTTGAAAAAATAAAATAAATTTAACTATTTGTCGACTCATATAAGAGTCTTTTTTTTTTCTTTATTAATATATATCTTATAGGAGGACAAACTATGAGTGATTATAATAATTGTGGTTTAACAGAAGAACAAGTCAAATTAAACAGGAAAAAATATGGGAGTAACGCCTTGAAAATAAAAAAGGAAAACACATTTATCAGTTTGCTCTTGGAATCATTAGGAGATCCAATAATAAAAATACTCTTAATTGCCTTAGCAATAAAAGTTCTTTTTCTGTTTGAAGGATCTGATTGGTATGAAACAATCGGAATAGTAATTGCTATTTTTGTAGCGTCATTCATTTCAAGCATATCAGAATATGGTAGTGAGAAAGCCTTCTCGAAACTTCAGGAAGAGACTTCTAAAATAAAATGCAAAGTGATAAGAGATAGTAATACTATCGAAATATCAATAGATGACATAGTAGTAGGAGATGTTGTAATATTAGAAGCAGGGGATAGAGTTCCTGCAGATGGTATTTTAATAAAGGGAGAATTAAGTATTGATGAATCGATGCTTAACGGTGAAACAAAGGAGAACAATAAAAATTTAAGTAATAATAACAAAGTATTTAAGGGCACTATTGTAGTTAATAATGAAGGTATAATTAAAGTTACTGATGTTGGTGAAAAAACTATATATGGTCGTCTTGCAAAAGAATTACAGGAAAAACAAGCAGATAGTCCCTTGAAGTTAAGATTAAGACATCTTGCAGGACTTATAAGCAAAGTTGGATATATTGCAGCATTTTGTGCATCTATTTCTTATCTTTTCTCAGTTATTGTCATTAAGAATAATTTTGATATAAGATTAATAAAAGAAATGTTCTCCAATTTACCAGTTATATCGAGTCACATATTGTACGCATTAACATTAAGTGTAACGATAATAGTAGTGGCAGTACCAGAAGGGTTACCGATGATGATTACACTAGTATTATCATCTAACATGAAAAGAATGCTCAAAGATAATGTATTAGTAAGAAAACTAGTTGGAATAGAAACCGCAGGAAGTTTAAATATTCTTTTTACAGATAAAACAGGAACACTGACTAAAGGAAAATTGGAAGTAGTTGAAGTAGTTGATGGGAAATTAAATAAGTATAGGAATATTGAAGAAGTGAAAAAAAATCCAAGATATCTAGAAATGTTAAAATTATCAATGATTGCCAATAATGCCAGTTATTATAATAAGGAAGAAAACAAAATAATAGGTGGCAATATTACTGATAGAGCAATTAAATCATTTGTTAAAGAATGTGGGGAACCATCTGTAAAAATTGAGGAAAAAATCCCTTTTTCAAGCAAAAATAAGTATTCAATTGCAAGGATAAATACAAAAAATGGGAAACTTAATCTGATAAAAGGATCTCCAGAAAAGATACTTCCAAATTGTAAAACCTATTATACAGAGATTGCAACAAAAAGAAGTTTGACTAATAGGGTTGAAATAGAAAATAAAATCGAAGATGCTACAAAGTCTGGAATCAGAGCGTTAGTACTTGCAACAAGCGAAGAGCTAAATATTGAAAATTTAAATAATTTAACATTTGTGGCACTAATTTTTATAAAAGATGAAATAAGGCCGGATGCAGTACAGGGTGTTGATTTAGTCAAAAACGCTCATATAAAAACAGTAATGGTGACTGGTGATAATAAAGAAACTGCAATAGCAATAGGAAAAGAAGTTGGATTACTCGATAGCCCAAATGATATTGTACTTACAAGTGATGAGTTAAATAGACTAACTGATATTGAATTAATGCAAAAAATACCAAATTTAAAAATAGTAGCGAGAAGTCTTCCCCAAGATAAAAGTAGATTAGTTAGAGTCTGTCAATCAATGGATTTGGTTGTGGGTATGACTGGCGATGGAGTTAATGATGCACCTGCTTTAAAGAAGGCAGATGTAGGATTTGCAATGGGAAGCGGAACTGAAGTGGCAAAAGAAGCTAGTGATATAGTAATATTAGATGATAATTTTCTATCTATATCAAAGGCAATTTTATTTGGTAGGACAGTATTTAAAAGTATTAGAAAATTTATCATATTACAGTTGACCATCAATTTATGTGCTATAAGTCTTTCTATTATTGGTCCCTTCATTGGTATTTCTACCCCAGTTACAGTAATTCAAATGCTTTGGGTAAATATGGTAATGGATACTTTAGCAGGTCTTGCTTTTGCATACGAACCTCCAGTAATAGAATATATGAAGGAGCGCCCAAAGAAGAAGAATGAATCTATTATAAATAAATATATGATTAGTGAAATTATATTTACAGGAATTTATTCAGCAATTCTTTGTATCTTGTTTTTAAAACTTCCATTTATAAAAAGCTTATTTAGAGGAAATATGTATTTGATGACCGCTTTTTTCGGCTTGTTTATTTTTATAGATATATTTAATAGCCTAAATGCTAGAACAAGCAGAATCAATATATTAGCAAACATTTTAAAAAACAAAGTATTTATTTTTATAATGCTATTTATATTTATGACACAAATAATACTGATTTATTATGGTGGAGAAGTATTTAGAACATTTGGATTGAACTTTAAAGAATTAATTATTATGTTGAGTTTGGCATTTACTGTTATACCTATAGACTGGATAAGAAAAATCTATTTCAAAAAAAAGAATATAATTGCAAGTGTATAAAAAATACAAAACTGTAATGTTAAAATACCATAATATATGATAAAATATATATAATTAATGGGTGAGTTTTATGAAATACATAATTAAATATTTTTTGTTAGTAATTCTTGCTGTTTCTTCATCAATAATGGTCTATAATTATATGTATATAGATAAGAGTTTAGATGGTATTGACTTGGAAAAAGCTGAAAAATTGATGATAATTGCTCATCCGGATGATGAGACTTTATGGGGTGGGGCGCACCTTCTAGAGGATGATTATTTAGTTGTTTGTATTACCTGCGGTGGAGATAAAAGAAGAGTACAGGAATTTAAGAAAGCTATGAAAATATCAGGAGACCAATATTTAATGCTTGGTTATCCGGATAAGGTTTTTGGTGTCAGAAGTAAGTGGACTGAAGAAGAAAAAAGATTAAAAGAAGATTTAAAAATTATAATGCAAGCAAAAAAATGGAAATTAATAGTTACTCATAACTTTGATGGCGAATATGGCCACGAACAACATATAAAAGCAAATAAATTTGTAATGGAAGTATATAATAGCTGCGGATTGAAAAGTGATTTGTATCTGTTTGGTAAATATTATACAAAGGGAAAAATTAAAAAAGCACAAAAATATTTGGAGAAAATTGATAAGAAATATATAGAAGAAAAGTATAGAATGATAAATATATATAAAAGCCAAGATTTTATTAAAACAATGTTTAACCAAATGTTTGATTATGAAGAATGGGTAAAATACGAAAATACAGTTGCTATACAAAGGATGCGTGACTATGAAAAAACTAACAAAAAAAGATTATTTTAATTTAGCAATAATATTAACCATTATATTTATTTATATATTGTTTTTAGTCAAGGATAAATTTGTTTATGGTTCTACAGTCGATTGGGACGCACAACATTTTGCTATACCAGAATATTTTAGACTACTTTTTTACAAGACTGGTAATATACTACCTAGTTTTGCTTTTAATGTAGGATTAGGGCAAAATATTTACAATTTATCTTACTATGGATTATTAAGTCCTATTATACTAATTTCGTATTTGTTTCCATTTTTGAAAATGGTTGACTACATACAAATAAGTAGCATATTGTCCGTTGTTATAAGTGTCATCATTTTTTATAAGTGGATTGGAAATAAATATGATTTAAAAGTAACTTTTATTTCTACAATCGTTTTTGCTTTTGCAACTCCACTTTTGTTTCATAGTCATCGTCATATCATGTTTATTAACTACATGCCATTTTTAATATATGCTTTGCTTTCAGTCGATAAGTATTTTGAAGAAAATAAAAAAAGTTCATTAATAGTAAGCACTTTTTTAATAATAATGACAAGTTACTTTTATAGTGTTTCAGCGCTTGCAGTTATATTAATTTATTATTGTTTTGTGTATTTTAAAAGAAATGAAAGAATTACATTTAAAAAAAGTTTGAAAAGTGGAAGTGTTTTTATATTTTCGATTATTGTTTCCCTAATGATGTCAGCGATATTAATTGTTCCTACATTTTACACACTTTTAAGTGGGAGAAGTGAATCAAACATAACTATTGATATTCTAAAACTATTTATTCCAAATTTTAATATTTCTTCTATGTTTTATAGTGCGTATTCATTTGGTCTTGGTGCAATATTATTAGTTAGCATTATTGATAATTTGTTATTCAAAAAGAAAGAAAATAAATTTCTTGCCATCATTACTATCATGCTATTGATATTTCCGGTATTTGTATATATATTAAACGGTACTATGTATATAGACACTAAAGTATTAATTCCCTTTTTACCTCTGTTTGGATTGATTATTGCTATGACACTAAATCATGTTTTTGAAAAAAGATACGACTATAAAAAAAATATTTTAGTGTTAATGACTTTAGTAATTTTGTTGCTAATACTAGATAACAGTAAAATGAAGTTTTACTTATTAATTGATATAGTTTTATTAGTTACTTTTATTGTGATTGGTCGTAAATATGAAAAAAGAGTAGTAATAATTAGTATACCTATCATTGTTTCATCTGTTTTAGCATTGTTTACTGTTGGAATTAATGATAAGTTATATTTAAAAAAAGATATGGCTATTTTAGAGAATAGCTCAAATATTGAATTAGTCAAGAAAATGGAAAATACAGAAAAAGGTATATACAGATTGTCAAATCAAAATTATATTCTCCAAAATATAAATAAAATATATGATATAGATCAATATCAATCTACAATATACTCTTCTGTTTCAAATAAATACTATAAGGAATTTTATTATAGTCAAAGTGGTAATGAAATAACAGAACGAAGCTATGGAAAAGTTAGTAGTGTCAAAAACATCTTTTATAATTTATACGTAGGGAACAAATATATCATTTCTAATGATTTAGATTTAATTGGATACAATAAGTTCGAGTATTTAAATGGTAATAGGCTTTATGTAAATAATTCGGCATTACCAATAGGATACGTTTCTTCAAAAGTGATGAATAAAAAGGAATATGAAAAGTTGAGCTTTCCTTATAATGTTGAAGCTTTACTTAATTATATTGTTGTTGATAATAATAATATAGCAAGCAAGTACGAGACAAATATTATAAAAAAAGACTTAGAATACAGTATTGATTCTCAAAAGGGATTAGAGATAGAAAAGAAAAAAAATGAATATCATATAAAGTCTAAAGATGGGGTATTAAATTTAAATGTTGAAAACTTTGCTGATAAAGAAATATTGATGCTCAAATTTGATATGGAAAAAGAAGCAGCATGTTCAGATGGTGATCTAGTAATTACAATTAATGGAGTAAAAAATGTTTTAACCTGCAAAACATGGAAGTATCATAATAAGAATAAAGAATTCAAATATGTTATTAGCAGTAATAAAAAAATTGAAAAGCTAAATATTAAATTTTCAACTGGAAATTATATAATTAAAAACATTGATACTTATTCGGTAGATTATAGTTATTTAGAAAAAATAAAAAATGACGTAAGTGAAGTTGACTTGGATGCGCTAAAGACAAAAGGAAATTCTGTTGTAGGAACTGTAAATGTTATGGAAGCTGGTTATCTTTATTTTTCTATTCCCTATGATTACGGAATTAAAATTTTTGTTGATGGAAATAAGCAAGATGTTTTATTGCTAGATACTGCTTTTATTGGTACTAAAATAAGTAAAGGAGAGCATAAAATAGTTATAGAGTATGAAACACCATTTTTAAAAGAGGCTAAAATAATGAGCCTTATAGGTGCAGGAATACTTGCCATAATTTTTGTATTAGAAAGTAAAAAAAAGCTTGCTAAATAAAAAAAATTGATATATAATCAAATAGTCTCAACAAATTTTGAGTCGTTTGATGCCTGAGTGGCGGAATAGGTAGACGCACAGGACTTAAAATCCTGCGGGGCTCATACCTCGTGCCGGTTCAAGTCCGGCCTTAGGCACCATTAATGGAGGAATACCCAAGTCTGGTTGAAGGGACCGGTCTTGAAAACCGGGAGGTCGTGCGAACGGCGCAGGGGTTCGAATCCCTTTTCCTCCGCCATTTTGAAGTTTTATATATCGCGGGATGGAGCAGTTCGGTAGCTCGTTGGGCTCATAACCCAAAGGTCATAGGTTCAAATCCTGTTCCCGCAACCAATTGGTCCGGTAGTGCAGTGGTTAACACGTCTGCCTGTCACGCAGAAGATCGCGGGTTCAATCCCCGTCCGGACCGCCAATTTTGTTTGGCTCTGTAGCTCAGTCGGTAGAGCAGAGGACTGAAAATCCTCGTGTAGATGGTTCGATTCCATTCGGAGCCACCATTTTAATAGACATTAAGTAGCCTAAATGAGAATGCACTCATAGCTCAATTGGATAGAGCGTTTGACTACGGATCAAAAGGTTATGGGTTCGACTCCTATTGGGTGCACCATAAATTCGAGAAGTGGCTCAATTTGGTAGAGCACTTGGTTTGGGACCAAGGGGTTGCAGGTTCAAATCCTGTCTTCTCGACCATTAACAATTTAACTTGAACTTTTAGAGTTTGAGTATGAATGAATCGTTGGATATTAAGTCTAACGATTTTATTTTGATTAAAAATAGTATATAATTGTTTCAAGAGGTGAAGAATGTTAGATAAAAAAGGATTCGATTTGTGGGCAAAGGAATATGACAATGCCGTTAATACTTGTTACGTGAATAAAGAATATCCATTTGATGGATATTACGATGTACTTGATGATATATTAAATAAAATCGAACCAAATTCTAAAGTTTTTGACATTGGATTTGGTACAGGAATTTTAACTAAGAAAATATATGACCTAAATTGTGATGTTTATGGTATAGATTTTTCAAGTGAGATGGTGTCAATATCAAAAGCAAAAATGCCAAAAGGGGATTTTTATGAATGCGATTTTAATAATGATTTACCAAAAGAAATATTGAATCAAAAATTTGATTATATCATTTCAACTTATGCAATACATCATTTAACGGATAATAAAAAAATTGAGTTAATATCGTTACTTAAAACACTATTAAATAATAATGGAAAAATAATAATAGGTGACATTGCTTTTTTAACAGAAAAAGATTTAATTCAATGTAAAAAAAATAATGAAGGATTTGATAAAGAAGAACTTTATATTGTTGCAGAAATATTTTTAGAAAAATTATGCGATAAAAATATAATAGCCAAATTCGATAAAATGAGTCATTGCGCAGGTATATTATGTATTGAAAAATAGATAAGTATAATATAAGGAAGTACATTGGGAGAAAGGTCTTAAATAAAGTTGGGAATTGTCGCGTAATTCGGACCATTAGTATATAACTCCTTGTAGAATAAGGAGTTTTTATTTTATTTCTTATATTATTGTTATTTAATAGACTTTGCATGTAATAATCTTGAATTCGAATAAGAATAGTTTGACCAGGATACTACTAGCAATTAGTAAATACAAAAAAAAGAAATCTTAAATTTTCTTTTTTTAATTATAGTTTAAAGTTATTATAAAGAGAATAGCAAATTTGCCATGGATTTTAGCCTGAAATATTCTATATAATTGTTATTTTATAAAATAACTTTTCTAAATCCCATATCTTCATACGGAAACTTGTTCCATGATCATATATTTGTCCATACTTAATTCCATTTTTAAATACACCTACGTTAAATGAAATAAATGCTCTTCCATTTTCAATTAAATTGATAAAATTATCAAAACCCCTTAGTTTATAAAAGTCATAACTAATATACTTGAAGAAAGCATCACCATTTACAATTTTCTTTTCTGCTTTAACAAATGCTAAGTATCCTAATTTTCTGAAAAGTTTTTCTTTTAAAAACTCAAAACTCCAAGCACTGTCACTATCAATAATTCTACCATTATAATCATATACGTTTAAAACTACTTGTTCTTTCTTCCTATCAACATGCAACATAAAAAAATTTTTTCTATCCAATGTAACTTTTTTAAAAGAATATACACTTAATCTAAAAATCTTAAAATCTCTATTTTCTATATCTTGGTATCCATACTTTTCATAAATCCTTTTTATTTCTAATACATAACTATCTGGTGCAGCACTAAAAAGAGATATTGCGGGATATTTAGTGGAATACTTTGCTTTTAACTCTATGCCATTATAATCAGGTAACTCAAAATTTTCAACAGGTTTGTTAAGTAAATATTCCAATGTAAGCCCAACTCCAGAATTGTTTTTTGAAACACTTTTAATCCATCCCATACTCTTAATATCATCAATCTTCATTTTTAAGTCTATTATATTATCTATTATAGTTAAGCACCGCCTTATCATTTTATAACATTATGATAGAACAAATACCATCCCATTTCCTCAAATAACCTTATTTATTTGCAAATTTTAAACAATAACAGAAGAAGCTATCAATAAAATCACTTGTAAAGATACTAATTTATTCCTAAAACTGGTATAATATAAAATATAAATTATGTTTGTGAAGGAGAAGTGTCATGAATGAAACAATAAATACTATATTAACAAGAAGAAGTGTAAGAGAATATACAAAAGAACAAATAACAGATGAGCAATTAAATCTTATCTTGGAATGTGCAAAGAATGCTCCTAGTGGTCATAATAAACAACCATGGAAATTTATAGTTGTACAAAGCAAGGAACTTATTGATGAAATGTCTCGAGTTTGCTATGATGAAAATCTTAGAAAGGGATATGAATGGTATCAAGGAGAAGATTATTATAGTCCATTTTATGATGCACCTACAGTAATATTCATTTTAAAATATAAAAGGCCAAATGAATTGGCAGTGATAGATTGTGGACTTGCAACAGAAAATATTGTAATTGCTGCAAAATCATTAGGGTTAGGTAGTTGTATTTTAAATGATGCTATGACACTGTTTGATGTAAAATTTGGAGATACTTATTATAAAAAACTACATATAACAGATGACTTTGAGCCATATACGGCAATATCTCTTGGATATCCGAACGAAGAACCCATAGGAAAAAAAATTAGAGAAAATATAATAGAAATTATTAAATAAGTAATTTTTTCAAATGGGCAGTATCTAATCAAGTGTGGTTGTAAATCATTTGAAATGACAGAGTTGATAATTAAATTAACTAGTAATAATCGACTGCTTTAATTCTCAAAATGCAATAACATATATATAGATGTGAGGTATTAATATGAAACACAACTTAACAAATGCACAAGAAAGTTATACAACGAAACTTAGAAGGAAATTTAATAGACAATGGTTTGATAAAGGACTACTTCTTGGTTTTATTGACCCTAATGATGAAAATGTAAAAATAGTTTTATCAGCCGAAAATAAAACAAGTGATAAATACTTGAGTAATTTATATGCAATAGTTAGAAACACTCCTTTACCATATGAAGAGGTAGTAGCTATTTATGACGGCTTTATTAAAGAATTTAGAGAAAATTCATTTTGTGATAGCAAAGATATTGCAACGAGTAGAGTTTCATTTATGCAAGAAGCAATGAGTATATTACAAGGTTGGGCAGTTTCAATAGGAATAGATGATGCTTCACAAGGAAAACTAGAAGCAGAGGGTACTCCTTATAATGAAAATGCAATAAATCATATACAAGCATCTCAAGATATTACAGCTTGTGATATTGAAAAGTTTATGTATGATTTATATGACTACGCATTTGTTCCCGGTCCAATAACTAGAGAACAGGCTCAAAGAGAGAGCACAGTTCCTAGTAGTGCTAAAGCTATAAAGATTAAAAGATATACAGCAAAAACAAAGTAAAAGAAAAAGATTTAATATTTGAAATGAATTATTAAATCTTTTATTATTGTATTTTTACTGTGCGTTTTAACATGCTTGCATAAACATTAGCTTCTTCTGTTATAAATTTAATAGCACAATATTCTTGGTCTCTTAATCCTTCAGGAATAAAGGACTTATCAATTGATGCTTCCTCTAAACTCATAATTTGGAATGTCCCCCTGAATGATACTCCTTGATATTCTAAATATTTAGAAATATATAGGCATCCCTTATTATTATATTGAATGTTTTTAACCTTATCTGTATTAACATTAGAAGTAAAGAAGAATTCTTTTAGACCGTTATTTTTAATTTTGATTAGTCCCTTAATACATGGATAACCATTTTGATCAACAGTTGCAATTTGAATGTTATTCTCTTCTGCTACCATCTCTGTTGCTATTTGTAGTGCTTGCTCTTCAGTCAATTTTTTCACGTCCTTTTCTTTTCTTATTAATTATATTATACATTATAGTTAGAATATATACTATCCCAAAATATGGTATAATTAAATAATAAGGAGTGTATAAATGTGAAAAAAAGTACTAAAAGAGCAGTTATTGTAAGTTCAATAGTTATTGCTGCAACAATTATTATAATTTTAATTACTATGCTTATCTTAAATAAAAACCTTGAAAGTAAATTAAGTGATGAAATTTCTATAATAGGCGAAATAAAAAGTGTAAGCAATGATGAAAATAAAAAGGGAAATATTTATGTAGAAGGAGAACTTCTTTCTAATACCATATATGATAAAGCAAGTATCTCAATATTATCAAGTACAAAAATTACTAGTAAAGAAACAGGTGAGAAATTAAAAATTACTGATTTAGCGATTGGCGATATAGTCGAGGTTTGGTTTGATGGAGAAGTAAATGAAAGCTATCCTGTACAAGCAGCAGCTTTATGGATAAAAGTTAGACAATAGCATATTGCCTCTAAATAATACATAATGTATAATAAAAGTAGAT
Organism: Bacilli bacterium; assembly: GCA_031549195.1. GTDB lineage: Bacteria > Bacillota_I > Bacilli_A > RF39 > UBA660 > JAVBQF01. The sequence goes on along the minus strand of JAVBQF010000041.1, from coordinate 9,806 downwards.
CATCAATTATATAATTTAGTAGGAGGAAAGTTTTATGTCAGAAGAATATAAAAAATATACAGCTGAATTTGTTGGAACTATGGTTTTAATCTTATTTGGTTGTGGTTCAGCAGTATTTGGAGGAGAAGCATTAGGCATCCTAGGTATTGCGTTTGCATTTGGTCTTGTCATTGTTGCAATGGCATATACAATTGGTCCAGTTTCAGGATGTCATATCAATCCAGCTGTATCACTTGCAATGTTTATGAATAAGAGATTAAATAAAAAAGATTTAATTGGCTATGTAGTAGCACAAGTTTTAGGTGCATTGTTTGGATCAGTATTACTATATACTTTACTGAAGTTTAGTGATATGGATACAGTTGCCATGGGACAAAACTTTTTTGGAAACTTTGATGCAATAGGAGCGTTGTTTGCTGAAACAATACTTACATTTGTATTTGTTACAGTTATACTTTCAGTAACAGGTAAAAATGGAAATCCAAATTTTGCAGGACTTGTTATTGGTTTAACTCTAGTTCTAGTTCACATTCTTGGAATTCCACTAACAGGAACTTCAGTTAATCCTGCAAGAAGTATTGCTCCAGCATTATTTGTTCGTGGGGAAGCTTTAGAACAGCTTTGGGTATTTATAGTTGCACCACTATTTGGTGGGGCTCTTGCAGCATTGTTTACAAAAAATGTACTTGGTACAGAAAAGAAATAAGTAAAAAGTTATATAATTGATGCTTTAAGATGAAATCTAAAAAGGATTTCATTTTTTAACTTCTTTTGTTAAAATATATTAAGAGGTATTTATGATAAAAGAAATAGAATCTAAAACAATTCTATCAAAAAATAAAAAACCACTTTCTTGGTTTGGAATAACTTACAACACCAATTTTTATCGTGGCTGTCCACACTCTTGTATCTATTGTGATTCAAGAAGTGAATGCTACAAAATTGAAAACTTTGATAATATTGAAGTAAAAGTAAACGCACCAATATTATTAGAAAAAGAATTGTCAAGAAAAAAAGCCTTTGGTACGATTGGCACAGGAGCAATGAGTGATTCTTATCTTCCTTTAGAGAAAACATATAGAATTACAAGAAGATGCCTAGAGATAATTGATAAGTATGAATATCCAGTTACAGTGATAACTAAAAGTGATTTAGTTTTAGAAGATATAGAGTTACTAGACAGTATTAATAAGAAAACCAAAGCTACAGTAATTTTTACTATTACCACAACTGATGATGCTTTAGCAAAAATAATAGAACCTAATGCACCAAGTCCATCAAGAAGATTAGAAGCAATTAGAAAGTTAAGTGAAATGGGTATTTATGTAGGTGTCACAATGATGCCAATTTTGCCCTACATAAATGATAATATTGAGAATATAATATCTATAGTTAATAAGGTAGCAGATAATGGCGGTAAGTTTATTGTGCCAATGTTTGGAGTTACACTAAGAGATAGACAAAGAGAATATTTTTACAAAAAGCTAGATGAAAACTTTCCGGGAATAAAAGAAAAGTATATTAAAACATATAGAGAATACTATGCGTGCTATAGCAAAAGGTATAAAGAATTAAATTATGCACTTAAGGTTGAGTGTGCCAAGAGAGGTATTATTTCTGAAATGAGTAAGGTTGAATCGATGGAGAGAATAGAAAAAGACTTTCAGCTTGGTTTAGATTTTAAAGACTTTTGGATATAAAAGACTCTGATTATCAGAGCCTTTATTAGTAGTAATATGGATATGGTGGATAATATGGGTATGGATAAGGATAAGGGTATGGTCTAGATAATGCAGCACCTGTTGCTGCTCCAAGTAAGAATGGACCTCCAAATCCAAAAGGTCTTCCAAAACCTCCAATACGTCCAAAACCGCCTATTCTACCAAACCCACCAATTCTTCTATCGCCTTCATCAACTTGAACAGGTGACTGCATTAATGGTATATTATTGTTCATGTTACAGCTACTGCATGAATTTGAATTATCATAATAATATTCTTGCATAAATAACTCCTTTCAAAATATTTTATGATATGATTAGACATTTGTGCTATATTAAAAAACATAGAAAAGTATAAAAAAATGTTGACATACATAATATATATAGTATACAATTATAAATGTCTACTTAATGCGGATGTAGTTTAATGGTAGAACCTCAGCCTTCCAAGCTGACTACGTGGGTCCGATTCCCATCATCCGCTCCATAAGCGATTTAGGTCAAACTGAAAAGTTTGGCCTTTTCTATACCTTATTTTATAATGATTTGTGCTTTTGAAAAATTATAAGAAAGCATCTGGTTCGAGTAAAACTTGTCCGTCAGGGACGTATGTTCCAAACCTGTCCAAAACTTTGCCAATTTTTATTTTGTATTAGTACTTTCAGCACAGCTTTCGGTCGTTGTTTGAACAGATAAAAGGATCGAATAGATCATCTTTCAATAAAATGGTACAATAAAACAAATAAATAGTTGTTTGTCTAACTAAGTCAAGAATTTATTTATTACGTCTAATATAATGATTTATGGGTGGTGAAGATGAATATGGAATGGAATAAAATTGAAACAGTACAGAAAATTCAAGATTATATTAAAGAAAATGTTTTTATAGAAGATTTTGATTTAAGCGAGTTGTATTCTTATATTGGTTATTCTCATAGACATTGCGATCGAATGTTTAAAGAATTAATTGGTAAAACGATCAATGAGTATATTAGATTAATTTTAATTTCTGAAAGCTCTAAAAGATTAATTAAAGCTGATACAAAAATATTAGATATTGCAATCGACCATAATTTTGAAACTCACGAAGGTTATACTAGAGCGTTTAATAATATTTTTGGTATAACTCCAAATGAATATCGAAAAACTAAAAAGCCGATTCCATTATTTATTCAATATTCTATAAAATCTTACTACTCTTATCTATTAAGAAAGGAGAAAAAAATTATGGAAAAAGAAACAAATTTATGTATGATTACACAAATGCAAAGACCAAAAAGGAAATTAATATTTTTAAGGTCAAAAAATGCAACAGATTATTTCTCTTATTGTGAAGAAATGGGTTGCCAGTGGGAAGGGTTATTCAATAGTATTTCTGAAAAACTTGAAAGTGCGGCCATTTTAGAATTGCCGAAAATATTATTGAAAGATGGTTTTTCAAATATTGCGTCCGGAGTAGAAGTCCCATTGAATTACAACGGTAGTATTCCAGAAAATTGTGAAATAGTAGAACTAGCAGAATGTAAAATGTTATTTTTTGAAAGTGAACCTTTTGAAAAAGAGGAAGAATTCTTTCCAGCATGTGAAAGTGTATTTAGAGCAGCCCAAAAATATGATCCTACTAAATATGGTTTTAAGTATGCGGATGATGTAATTCCTAGATTTAATTTTGGTGGTGAGACAAGAGTTAGATATGCAATACCTGTAAAATAATTGGCAAAATTATAAATATTATATCAGCCAGAGAGTATATTTCTCTGGTCTTTTTTTAGGGGTATACGTTAAAGTACAATAAAAGGCAGTTTCAGGGCACTTTTTGGTCACTTTTAGGGCAGAAAAAGAACAGAAACTTGACTAATATTTAAATGAAAGTGATTAATGTATGGGGATATACACAATCGAATAGGTTTGTCTTATGTTTACGTCCCGCTCCATTTGAGGTTGTTGAACTTTGTTATAATTTGTCAGAGTTCATTTTTTTATGTATAATTATTATGAAGTATCAAATATGACAAAAAAGAAAATTTGACAAATTAATTTAGAAATGTCAAAAGGAGAAATAAAAATGTATTATAGTACGATTTATATGTCGCCAATTGGACCCTTAACAATTGCTTGTGATGAAAAAGGTAAAATTATAGGTTTGTGGATGGAAGGACAAAAATATTTCGGTGCAACAACTTTTGCAAAAATGATTACTAATGATAATCTACCTATATTTCATAATACAAAAAAGTGGCTAGATAAGTATTTTGCAGGAGAAAAACCTAGTATAAAAGAATTGCCATTAGCGCCAATTGGCGAAAAGTTTAGGCAAGATGTTTGGAAAATATTAACTGAAATCCCATATGGCAAATTAATGACATATGGTGATATAGCCAATAGGATTGCAAAAGAAAGAAATCAAAAATCAATGTCTGCACAAGCTGTTGGTGGGGCAGTAGGGCATAATCCAATATCAATTATTATTCCATGTCATCGAGTAGTTGGAAAAAATAAAAGTCTGACAGGGTTTTCTGGAGGTATAGAGAAGAAAATAAAACTATTAGAACATGAGGGTGTTGATATTTCAAACTTAGTTATTCCGTCAAAAGGAACTGCTATGTGGGATTCGAAGTATAAAATTTGAAAATTCGTTTTAAATGAGGACTATGTAGATTATTGAAACAATTTAAAAGGTTTTAGTAATCTAGTAGTTGCTTGGTTAACAAATAAAATCATAAATATTGAAAGTAAATATGAAAGGGATTACAAATAATTTTGTAATTCTTTTCTATAAAATGAAAAACCTTTTATTTTTACGAAATGTGTTATAATTAACGTGAGGTGAGCTAATGAAGATACTATTTGCAACAACTAATCCTTCAAAAGTAAGATATTATGCCGAAGAATTAAGAGAAGTGGGCTATGATATATTAACTATAAAAGATTTGAATCTAGAAATAGATGTAGAAGAGGATGAAAAAACACCAGTAGAGAATGCGATAAAAAAAGCAAAAGCATATTACGAAGTAACTGGTATAAAATCAATTGCAATTGACGATGGGCTATTTATAGAAGGATTAGATGAAGCTAGACAGCCACGTAATGAGGTAAGGCGAGTAAATGGAAAAAGACTGACAGATGAGGAAATGTTAGCGTACTATACAAATATTGTTAAAGAACTAGGTGGTAAAGTAAAGGCAAAGTGGGTAAAAGGAATTGCCATTTATGATGGTAGTAACTGTATAACATTTGAAAAATCATCAGAAAGGATTTTTGTTGACAAGGTTAGTAAGGTGGTAAATGAAGGATATCCACTCGATTCTATTACTTATTGGGAACAATTTGAAAAGTATACTTCTGAACTTTCAAATGCTGATTTAAAAGAATTAAAAAAAGAAAATGGAGAAAACGTCATATTAGATTTTATGAGAGATAATTTATAGGAGATGTAATTATGAGTAAGTATAATAAACTTGTAAGAGATAAAATTCCTGAAATAATAGAATCAACCGGAGATACTCCAATTATTAGAATATTAGATGAAGAAGAATATGAGATTGAATTAAAAAGGAAATTAGAAGAAGAGAAGGAAGAAGTAATGAATGTTGAAACAAGTGATGAAGTTTTAGAAGAACTTGCAGATATGTTAGAAGTTATTTTTTCTATAGCAATGGTTGAAGGAAAAGATGAACAAGACTTATTGAAAATAATGAAGACAAAAAGAGAGAAAAGAGGCGCATTTACTAAAAGAATCTATTTAGATAATGTTATAAAAAAGTAATAATCCATTCAAGATGATATTTACACAAATAATATAATTTATTAAAACAATATCAAATATATTAACCTTTAATATAATAAAGTAACGAGATTCATATTTTATTATGTTGGAGGTTTTTATTCGCATAAAACAGTATCCAATATATTATTTTATGATCAATATAATAATAAGGAGGAATAATGAAAGAAAATATAAACAACATGATTGGTAATACACCATTGATTAAGATAAATTATAAATACAAGGGGAAAATAAATAGTATTTACACTAAAATAGAATACTATAATTTTACTGGAAGTATTAAAGACCGCATGGCTTTATATATAATAGAAAAGGCAAGGAGACGAGGAGATTTAAAAGATAACCAAGCTATTATAGAAGCAACTAGTGGTAATACAGGTATCTCTTTAGCTGCCTTGTCATCTTTCTATAGCTATCCAATTCACATCTTTATGCCAGATTGGGTATCGGTTGAAAGAAGAGAACTGATGAGATTGTATGGAGCTACTATACATTTAGTTTCTAAAGAAGAAGGAGGCTTTAAAAAAGCTATTGAACTTGCAGATAATTTAGCAAAAGAAATAGGCGGCTATAGACCTAATCAATTTGAAAATACAGACAATGTTGAAGCGCACTATCTTACTACAGGGAAAGAAATTGTTGATAAGGTATCAAATATTGGTGGATTTGTCTCAGGTATAGGTACTGGTGGAACTTTGATGGGAGTAGGTAAATTATTAAAGGAATTAGATATAAATACAAAGATATATGCAATGGAACCAGATGGATTACCACTTTTGTCTAAAGGAATAAATATAGGATCTCATAAAATTGAAGGAATAGGTGATGACTTTATTCCTGCAATTGTAAATAAGGACTTGATAGATGAAATAATTGTAATTAATGATATGGATGCAATTAATATGTCTAGGAAAATAGCTAAAGAATTAGGACTTGGTGTTGGCATATCAAGTGGGGCTAACTTTATCGCATCAATAATTGCAAAAGATAATAATAATAGAAATATTGTCACTGTGTTTGCAGATGATAATAAAAAGTATTTATCAACAGACTTATCTAAGGAAATAGACCTAGGTGAACATTTAATATCAAATAGTGTTGAACTAATTAATTATGAAGTTGTCGAATAGAGGAATACTGTGTATACTATAAAAGGTGATAAGATGAAATTATATGTTATAAGACATGCTCAAACTGATGGTAATTTACAAAAAGTAATGATAGGGAGCACCTCTGATATACCGATAAACAATATAGGCATTAGCCAAGCTGAAGAGGCATCTAACGTAGTAAAAGATTTAGAGTATGACATGATAATATGTTCTCCAATGCTTAGGACTAAACAGACATGTGCAATCGTTAACAGCATTAAAAATAAAGATATAATATTTGATGATAGAATAATAGAAATGGCCTTTGGGTCTATAGAGGGACTACCAATAGAAAGTGTTGATTTATCTTATTGGAATTATTATAGTAATATAAGATATGATGGTGCAGCAACAATGAGGGAACATTGTCAAAAAGTATGGGATTTTTTATATGACATAAAAGAAAAATATTCTGATAAGAATATTTTAATAGTTACACATAATGAAGTTTGTAGAGCTATTGGAGCATATTTTAATGGACTACCTAGTGATGGCAATCTTATCTCCTATGGTCATAATAATTGTGAAGTAAAGGAATACAGTATAAAATAAAAGAAAAGGCAGGTGCCTTTTTTATTTATATTAGAATATTATGATTGCAAGTAATACAAATAATACTAGAACTAATGCCAAATTTGTTCCAGCCCCATGACTTTCAGCCATATTTACACCTCCCACTGGTGTATTATATGTAATTTTAGAATTTAGACTTATATATTATAACTATATTTATAAAAAGAATAGTTAGTAATAAATAGATATACCTTTTGGTATTACCCCATACATAAAGCTTTAACGTACATAGTATATATTGTAAAGGGATAATAATGTTATTTACTTTATAGAAAGGGGTACTTTTATGCAAGGTTGTTCAAGGTGTTGTTATATACTAATAGCAGTTAGTATGCTTCTTGGATTTATAGTTTATATATTATTATCAAATGCAGTAATAGCAGTAACTAATCCAATAGTGTTGTTTTTAACTTTAATTGCAGTTGGAACTTTCTCATTGCTATCAATTTTCTTAAATGCAGTTATTGCAGATAGGCTTGGTAACTTAAATTTTTTAAATGCATATAGTGGTTGTGGAAATGCAACTGTTTTTAGTGGAGTAGCACTAATAATATTATCATTTGTATTATTGTTGGTCATTGTTCCTACTGGTATTGTATTTTTTGTTTTTGTTGCAATAGCCTTTTTCCTTCTTTCACTTTTATTAGGTGGAATAGGGTGCTTACTAAGAGCTTTTCTAAGAAGAGGCTGTTAGTTCATTTTGATAAGACATTAATCTAAAAAAGGGCTATTTATCATAGCTCTTTATAAATTGAACTGTTTTGCTATTCCTTCTGTAAACATATCAGCCATATTTACAGCTTGATTTATTGCATTATCAGCAGCTGCTACATCGGCATTATAATTCCCACTAAGACGGCTTCCAACTTCCTGTTTAACCAAGTTTAAATGATCATAAAGCATATCTCTTAAATCATTTTCATTATAGTTAGGATTAATAGAACTTAATCCTCTAGCTATTGAATCAGCATTTTGATACCATTCTCTATTTAGTCTATTAATATTGTTTACATCATTGCTCTTATATGCTTTTACTAATTGTTCTCCAATTACTAAATGTTCCCTTATAAGATCCTCAATTGTTTTTCTTACATTTGGATTATAAAACCTTCCAAATATATCGGCTATATCTTTTGGGTTTTGTAATAACCTATTAGTTGTAAAACTGGTATCTTTAAGATTATCTAGAATACTTATAATTAATAGCCTAGTCCAAAATACATGTTCCATCCAAGCTTTTCGCATATCTTCTTTTAAGCTATACTTATCGGTACCATTATCATTTGGATAAATATAAATATCTGTGTTAATTACTAGTCTATATGGATCGATTCCTGGATTAGCATTTAATATTTCTGCTACACTTGTATTGTAATGACGTGCTAAATTATATAGGTTATCTCCAGCTTTTATTCTGTGAGTAACTACATTTTGATTGTTCATAACTCCTCCTTAATCATTAATATTTTATGTATTAATGATAAAAGCGGAACTATCTCAATTTAATTACATGTATAAAATAGCTAATCCGATAATACTAAGCACAATACAAATAGCTTTTTGTAAAACCACTTTTATCGTAATGTCTTCATTAAATATTTTTGGTAGGGTAATGGTTCCAATTACTCCAATTAGAAACACAAAGAATGGTTGTAATCCATTAAGTGTAAGTACAACTGCCATTGGTGCTAATGTAATTGAATAATTAACTAACATATTTGCTACTATATTAATTCCTTCATTAATAACATTGAATCCGAAAACTTTCCTACCGTTTTCTTTTACTAGCATTATAAATGCTTTACGATATGATTTTACAAATGAAAATATTAACAAGCCATTCAAACTGAGAGCTATTTGGTACCAAAAAGTCATAATATCAAAACTATTATTTAAAGTAGTTATTCTAAATAATAAGAAGTATACTGCATACATTAAAGAAGAACCAAGCATCAAGGCTAAAGCAGTCAACTTTGTTTTGTTAAATTTCTTACTATCAAATTCAAAGGTTATTGTTATTGACGATATAACGATAATAATACCACCAAGTATTTCTTTAAGCGATAATATTTCATTTAAAAATATTAGACCTAAAAAGTAACTAAATAAAGGAATAAGTTGAAACATTGCAATTACTATAGAAGCATCACTTTTATTCAATGCTTTCAAATAAAATGCTGTGGCTATTAAATATGCTGTTGCCGAGAAAAAGATAATAATAAATGAGTTAACATCAGTGGAAACATTTAATTTTGTGATGATTAGAGAAATTGGTATTAAAATTACACCAGCAATTAAAGAGGAAAAAATTAGTAATCCTTTATAGTCTCCGTTTTTAGATATTTTAGATATTAAGTATTTATCTACATGATTTGTTATTCCCCATAATAAGGAAGCAAAAGTAACTAGTAAAAAAGCTATTAACATAACTACCTCCATTTAGCTAATTATAACATATACAGATTAAAAGAAAGCTATTCACTAGCTTTTTCTTCTTTTTTATCTTCCTTCTTATTTAGATATTGCATTCTATTACTTAAGAAACTTTCAAAATTCTTATCAAAATCATTCTTCA
>JAVBQF010000037.1:0-18732 GCA_031549195.1 Bacilli bacterium | reverse complement strand
GTGATGTTTCTCAGTTAGTACTATCATAGTTGATTATAATAGATTATGTAAAAGTATTGGTTTAGAATATGATACTTATTCAAATTTAGTAAAAAAGACATATCCAAATGAATCCATTAATACCTATACTTATGATAAGTTAAATAGAGTGTTGAAAACATACTTTAAGGAAAGTGAATCTAGTGACACTGTTCTTTCAGAAGAAAAAATATATGTAGAGGGTACTAGTTATTCAGTAACAACTAGAAATTATATTTCATCTACTTCTTATAAGGGGAAAATAGAGAAGTATAACTATTTAAATAAGATGGTATCATTACAAACAGAAACAAATATTGATAATTATACTTATTTAGCAAATGGTTTATTATCGATAGAAAAGACGGCAAACAGTTCAGCTACATATTATTACTATAATAAAACAAATAGATTAGATAGGATGTACAAGCAGACGACTGCAACTGAGTATGCAGCAACATTCTATGTTTATGATAATTTTGGAAGATTAATAGAAGAAAAGATAGGTAATGAAAAAGTAGCACTTAACAGTACTCCTCTAACATTTACCACTACAACATACACTTATGACAGCGTTGGAAGAGTTATAACAAAAGCAACATCATCTGGTGAGTATATTACTTACTTATATGATGAATTTAATAATGTAATAAAAGAAACAACAAAAATAAATAGTGAACAAAATAAGGTCAAACAGTATGAATATAACTATTTAAATAAAGTCGCTAAGGATAAAGAAGAAGATATCATTATAACTTATCAATATGATGGAATCGGTAATATTACAAAAGAAGTAAGAGGTAATAGAGTATCTGAATATACCTATGATAAGTTAGGTAATCTAGTTAAGAAGAAATTGAATGGATCAATAGAAGAAGAATTATTTTATGATAATATGAGTAATGTTACTAAAAGTATTGATGCTAATGGTAATGCTACTACATATATTTATGATAAACAAAATAATAAAGTTAAAGAAACAAATGCAAAGTCATTATCTACAGAATATACTTATGATTTAGTAGGAAGAGTATTAACTGTCAAGAATCCAATAGGTACTACAACTGTTTATACTTATGATAAGTTTGATAATGTACTTCAAAAAACAATTGCAGATGAAATAATATATAAGTATACATATGATAAGAATCATAATCTTCTACAAGCAACAGATCCTGAATTAAATGTTACAACTTATGTTTATGATAATCTTGATAATTTAGTAAACGTAACGGATGCTAGAAGTGGAGTTACATCTTATGTGTATAATGCAAAGTCACAATTAATACAAGAGACAAATGCAAAGAATCAAGTAACTATATATCGTTATGATGAAAGTGGTAACTTAATTAATAAGGGTATTAAAGCAACAGCAACAGGAACAGAGGTAATAGTTGAACAAAATACTTATGACTTATTAAATAATTTAGTTACAAAGAAAGATGGAAATTTAAATACCACAACTTATAATTATAATAATAAAGGGCAGTTAATAAAAATAACTAATCCTTTAGGATACATCCAAGAATTTACTTATAATATTTTTGGAGAAGTTATTAAAATAAATGATAACTTAGAAAAAGAGATTATAAAAGAATATGACATTAAAGGAAATATTACTAAAGAAATAAAACAAAAAACAGATGAATCAGAAAGTATTCAAATAATAAAGGAATATGATAAAAATAATAATGTTACAAAGGAAATAGATGGAAATGTTAATATTACACTATATTTTTATGATAACTTGAATAATCTTACTAAAATAAAAAATCCAAAGGGACAAGAAACTACTTATATTTATGATAGTAATAATAACTTAATAAAAGAAACAAATTATTTAGAAGATTTTAAGTCTTATAGTTATGATAAGCATGATAGATTAATTGAAACAAGAAATGAATTAGATGAAATTATTGAAAAGAAAGAATATGATAAAAATAGTAGACAAGTAAAAAGTATTGATGCTAATGGATATGTCTATACTTATGTATATGGTAAGACTGGTAATTTATATCAAAAGATAGATGAATTAGGTGGAACTTATTTAGAGAAATATGATTGTGATTTATTAAATAATATAATTACTAAAACTGATAAAAAGGGAAATATTACTAATTATGAATATGATCAATTTCAGAATCTAGTTAAAGTAACAAATGCCTTAAATGAAGTAACTACTTATGAGTATGATAACAATGGAAACTTAATCAAAGTAAAAGATGGTAGAGGAAAGATAAGTGAATATACTTATGATGCTTTAAATAATGAATTAACAGAAAAAGATGCTTTAGGTAATATAGAATATAAAGAGTATTCAATTAATGGATTATTAAATAAGAGAATAACTAGAAAAGAAGATATTATTAACTATACATATGATATTCATGGTAGATTAATAGAAGAAAATGATATTAGTTATATTTATGATAATAATAGTAATTTAACAGAAGTAACAGAACTTGACAAAGAAATAATAAGAACTTATGATGAACTTGATAGAGTTATAACAAAATTAGAAGATGGGTTGTTATCAAGATATAGTTATGATATTAATGGATATAAAGAAAAATCTATAGATCCACTTGGCAATGAAGTAATTAAAGTATATGATAAAGTAGGAAGACTAATAAAAGTAAATGAAGAAGTAGAGTATACTTATAATGCTGATGGAACATTAAAGAAGTTAGTGTATGCTAATGGAGCAAGTGAAGAATATTTCTATAATCAAGATAAGACATTAAATAAATTAATTAATATCAATGGAGAAGATACCCAAGAGTATAAATATGAGTATGATACTTATAAGAATATTATAAAAGAAATAAGCCCAAGTGGTACTGTAATAAATACATATGATGCCCTAAATAGATTAAAGACAGTAACAAGAAATGGATCAACAACAACTTATACTTACGATGCATCAGGTAATAGAACTAAAGAAGTAACTGGGACAAAGACAAAAGATTATATTTATAGTTCAACAAACGTACTTAATCAGATAACTGAGAAGAATAGTAGTGTTGTGACACAAATAATAACTTATGATAATGATACTAATGGAAATCAAGTAAAGGAATATGTAAATAGTGTACTTACAAGAACTAATACATATAACTATAAGAACGAATTAATAGGAATGACAAAAGAAAATACAACAACAAATTATGAATATAATGCTGAGGGAAAAAGAGTATCAAAGAATAGTGGAATAGATACAATAAAATTTATCTATGAAGGAACAAAAGTAATATTAGAATTAGATGGAAACAATGATAAAATAGCAACTAATATATATGGACAAGCATTGCTAAAAAGAACAACAGTTGATTACAGTGGATATTATCTATATAATGGACATGGGGATGTAGTAACTATTATAGATGAAGAAAATGAAGTATTAGATAGTTATGAATATGATGCATGGGGAAATCTAATAAGTAATGAAATAACTAGTATAGAATCGAGAAATTTATTTGATAAAAATAATAGTAGTCAAATAGTATCATTGTTTACCCATTCAGGCTCAACAACATTAGTAGCAAATAATACAGTAAAAAGTGTGTTTACACCATGTGAACCAAATACCCAATATACAGTATCTAAATTGAGCGGAGCAAGATTTACAGTTTCAACAGTAGCCCAAGTTCCAACAGCAGGATTAACAAGAACTCTATTAGCAGAGAATAATAGTGCAACAACATTAACAGTAACAACACCAAGTAATGCCAAGTATTTAATCGTATATGTATATGTATCAACAGGAGATACATTAAGTCTTGAAGAGATATTAGGAAGTATACAAATAGAGTTAGGACCAGTAGCAACAGAATATGAGCCATATGGAATAATGGAGATAATAAATAATACAACAGAAGGAATAAACAATCCATATAGATATTCAGGGTACTATTATGATGAAGAGACAGATAATTATTATTTAATGGCAAGATATTATAATCCAGTAATTGCTAGGTTTATATCAGAAGATACTTATAGAGGAGAATATAGAGATCCATTAAGTCTTAATAGGTATGTCTATGTTAATAATAATCCATTAATATACTACGATCCATCTGGCTATTTCCTTGAAGGAGTATGGGATTGGTATAAATATAGAGTAGATAAAACAGTTGATGGTTTACATCAAATAGGAGGACCACTTGAATATATTGGACTTCGAGTAGTTGGAATAACAGATGGAGTCTTTGAAGGGATTTATGGACTAGGTAATCTTGTAGAAGCAGAAGTGAATACTGTAGGAGCACTACTTGATTTTGGAATTACAGAACTGGCATACCAAACGGGGATGATGGACGATAAAACAAGACTTGATAGATTTGAAAAAATAGATAAAACATTAAATAAAAGTTACAAAACATTATCTACCATTCCACAAATGCCAGGTGCAATGTTAAATACTATTGGAACTACAATTAATCCAGTCAATATAGTTAAATATTTGGATCCAAATACAACAGATTATGAGTTTTTAAAGAAACAAGGAACTGCAACAGTAGGTACGGCATTGCTTGCAAAAGGTATTGTCGATGGCGTTAAAAGTATACAATGGAGTTCAAACACATTAACAATACCAACAGGTGCCCCAAACATTGATGGATCGATACCAGCTGTTACAGTAACTTATCCAACTATAGCAGGTGTAGATACAGCATCAATGAATCAAGCACTGATAAAAGCCGGAACTGGTCTTAGTTCTATATCTGGTGGCAACATAGGAGATAAACAAAGAAAAGGAACTCCTAAAAATAATCAGGTTCAAAATAAACAAGTAGATGATATTGTAAAAAAATATAAATTGAGTAAAGCACAAAGAAGGATATTACATGATGAAATATCAGGGCAAAACTTAACATTTAAGGAAATTGAAAGTATTGCAATTGAAATTATAAATGGTAATTATTAAGGAGAAAATTATGAGAGAAGACATACAAAATACAGTTAATAAGATAATCAATAGTAAAGTGAAAAGTTTAGGTAGAGCCTCTAATATGTTATGGATAGTAATTGAAGCAAAAAATATGTCAGGCGAAAATATTCAATATAGTTTTAATATTCAATGTAGTTGGAGAGTTGTGCAAAATAAAGATGTTATTCTAGCTACAAATGATATATATATGCCAAGTCAGATTGTTGCTGATAGCAATGACTTTGATTGGGATATTTTTGGAAATAATAAATTTGATGAAAAAATATCTAAAGTTAATGAAATTTTTTTTGAAAAATATATAATTGATGTTAAAGTTTTTGAAACAGGTGATATTTCAATTTTAATAGAAGATAATAGCGTAATTGAAACTTTTATTGATAGTAGTGAAAAAATTGAAATGTGGAGATTTTTGCAACGTAAAAGTTCTGTTCCACATTTTGTAGTCTACCCAAATAAATGTGACATAGAATAAAGAATATTTGCTATTAAATCTTAAAATAAGTAAAAAAAGTTTATTGTCTAATAACTATTTATTTGAGGGTGTTTGCTTAATAAAAAAACTTTTACAGAATTTTATTCTTAATATTAAATGTGTCAAGTTATATAAATAAATGATAATTAATAGTAAACTTATGGTATAATTTTATTCTATTATAGGAGTGTGTTTTATATGAATTGTCCAAAATGTGGATTTTTTGTCAATCAGGGTGAATCTTTTTGTAGGACTTGTGGTAGTGCGTTGCAGGGACAAACTGAAAATGTAGCATCTCTTCATCAATCAAATCCTATTAATGTTGAAGTACATCCAGTAATAGATTTAGTACCTAATGACCAGCCTTCATCTTCTGATAATGATATATTGAATATTCTTGTTGGGCAAACTGAATCTAATACTAGTAGTATACAGCCTGTTGCACAAGATAAAATAAATCTTAATCAGCAACAGCCTGTTGTTGAGCAAACAATTGTGAATGCTCAGCCAACTAATATTTTATCAGTAACAGAACAAATAATTCCAAATCCTATTCCAGTAGTTAATAATCAATCACAAATATATAGTCAACAATTGTCAACAAATAATGTTCCAATAGAGACATCACTAGAGTTAGCGGTAAGTTTAAGAGATGAATTAGTTGATATTTATATTAGTAAAAATGCTGATAGCTTAAAGAAAGGCGGAACATCTGTTTCAGCATTTTTCTTTGGCATTTTTTATGTTCTTTATCGAAAAATGTGGTTCATTGCTATATTAATGATTGTAATAAATTATATTTCTTATATGTTTTTACCATCTTATTTTGGCTATATAGTAATTGGTATGGAATTTTTGATTGCCTTTGTATTTAAAAGATTATATTTAAGACATGTTAATAAAGAAGTAGATAAAACTATGATTGAAAATCGTGAAAAAACAAGTGAACAAATAAAAATGATTTGTAGTAAAAAAGGTGGTACGAGTGTTGGGAATATTTTTGCTATTATTGGATTAATTTTTGTAGCAGCGGTTGGATGGAATGTTTTTGATTACTATTTTAATTATCAGATGATTAGTACTGAAGTTATTGGACATAAATGGATTTCTGATAATGGATCAGCACTATATATTAACAGTGGTGATGATTATACATTCATCTGGTATGAAGATGATTCTAACCATTCTGACAATTACTATCAAGGTACTTATAATATATACAATGGTGGAGCAGCATTAGATTATGTTCGTAATCAATTAAGTAGATATGGTCTTACAGAAAGTGCTGAGAAATTAAGAATTGCAGAACATGATAAAGAATTTGATGGGAAAGCAGTTTATAATTATTATGTAATTTTACTTCAATATGGAAAATCAGTAATAGATGGAGTTTCAAAATTTGAATCTAATATAGATCCTTTAATTGGATTTTACTACAAGGATGATAAGTATTTTGAAGTAATTGATATGGAGGAAGTCACATTTAAACTTACAAGAGAAGATTCTCCTCTTTTCTTAAAAATGAAGCAATTGACATATAAGATTCCAGCAGGTTATTCTGAAAAATCTATTAGTAATGAAGAAATAGAATATTCTCTTATAGAATCTGGAAAAAATTGTATAATCAATTTAAAAAATAAAGAAGTTGGATCATATACATCTGCTAGTGAATATTTGAAAAAGGGATTTACTCTTTCACAAATAGCCAAAACTAGTGATGTAGATAAAAGAGAAGTATATGGTAAAGAGTGGAATTATATCCAGATAGAGGATTTGTTCAGAACCTGGGGGATTACGGTTAATTATGCTATTATTTATAATAATAAAATCTATGAAGTAGAATTTGTTTTTCATTATCTACCTTCAGAAGATTCTTGTGTGGAAGATTATAATTCTGTACTTTATTCATTAAGGTTAAGCGAATGATAGCTGAATTAATTTTATTTGGTATATCTGTTCTTCCTGTAATATTGATTATTGCTTTTGTTTATTATAAAGATAAAAATAAAGAACCATTTGAACTGCTAGCAAAACTATTTATAGGTGGTATTGGTTCTTGCGCTTTAGTATTAATTTTAAGTCCAATACTTGGAAAGATAATGCCTATTTTAAGTGCTGATTCAAATTATTTAAATAATTTTGAACTGATTGCTTATGTTTTTATAGGTATTGCTTTTGTTGAAGAGTTTTGTAAATGGATTGTGCTCTATAAGATATCGTATAATGATATTGATTTTGATGAGTTCTATGATATGATTCTTTATGCTACTTTTGTAGCATTAGGCTTTGCCTTCTTTGAAAATTTATTTTATGTTTATTCTTATGGTTTATTTACTGGAATGACTAGAGCAATATCTTCTATTCCTTGTCATGCTAGTTGTGGAATACTTATGGGATATTACCTAGGTTTATCAAAGATTGCTTCAGTAAATGGTAGAAAAGATTTACATCGAAAAAATATAATTTATAGTTTATTAATACCAATTATAGTTCATGGTATATATGATTATTGTTTATTTGTTAATAGAATAGAATTTATAGTTGGATTAGTAATATTTATGATTTCTGTATATGTATATGCAATTAGAAAAATATATATATAGCAAATAAAACAACATTAAAGATTCAATATAAAGATAAGTTTTGCCCAAATTGTGGTCATATAATTGATGGTAACTTTTGTCCTGTGTGTGGTAGAAAAAATGATTAGAAATATTAGGAGGTTATATGAAACTAAATAGAAAAATAATAATAGGTATTGTTGCATCATTAACAATATTAATTATACTAGTAATATTTTACTTTTACTTAAATAATAATAAATTATCTAGTACTAAAAGAGTTGATAATTTAATTATTACAGATACAAGTATTGACTATAATGGTACTATATATATATTAACAGCTAATGTTAAGAACAATTCAAAAGAAGTACGAGAAGATATTAAATTTAAAATAATATTCTATGATAAATCAAATACAGAAATGACCAGCACAACTGGATATCTAGGTGATATAAAAGGAAAAGGGATGGTAGAGTTAAGTGCAGCAATATCAGTAGATTTAAAAGATGTGTCAAATGTTAAATATGAAATTATAAAATAAATTTGGACATTAAATAGTGATTAGATAAAAAATAATTACTATTTTTATTTGCAATAATGCAAAGACATAGCTTGAACTTTATTTGAACATATAATAAAGCATAATAAGGAAAGGATGTATTTTTATGTCAATGTCTATAATAGAATCTAGTGATATGAAAATATCACACACTTTAGTATAATAATGTTGAGGTGTAAGTATGAATCAATTATATATAATAACTGGACCAGCTGGTGTTGGAAAATCAACTATAGCAAGAATAATAGCTGAGAATAGAGAAAAGTCTGCACTGATAGAAGGTGATGATATATATAGTTTTGTAAAAGGTGGTTATGTTAGTCCTTGGCTAGATGGAAATCATCTAGATGTATTTTGGGAAAATAGTATAGACATCATCAAAAACTTTATAGATAGAGGTTTTGATGTTGTATTTAACTATATAATTGGAAGCGATAAAATTGAATATTTAAAGGGTCAATTTGAAAATGTTAAAATAAAATTTATAGTTTTAATGGTGGATGAAGAAACAATAATTAAAAGAGATAAAGAGAGGCCTTTAGATTGTCAAATGGGCGAGCGTTCTATAATATTATTGAATGATTTTAAAAATGATAGCTATGATGATGCCTATATATTGGATACATCTAATTTATCAATTGAAGATACTGTAAATGAAATAGAAAATAGTAAAAGGTTTATTTTAAAGTAAAACTATTAATGGTGTAGTCTTGCCAGAATATAGAGGCAAAAATAGCCAATAACATCTTTGAATATATGATTAATATGAAATCATATGGTTTGATAAAACATCCAGTAGAAAGTGTACATTAGACTTATAAAAAGTACAAAGTAACAATAAAAAAGATTTAGGTAATTTATCTAAATCTCTTTTTATACTGAATAATAGTATACTAAACTGTTATTCAATTACTTCTTTTGTCTCACATAAACAATTATCAAATAAGTCTAATTTTGTTTGTAGTATTAATTCAAGCCTTGCAATAGAATTAATCATCGATTGAACTGATTGGTTTGTTATAAGCAATTTTTCTGTTGAAATAATAGGATCTCCAATTACCTTTTGTAACTTTTCTCCCTCGGCATTAATAATATGAGATAAGGCCGTTTGTTCTAAAGCAACAGATTCGATAATATCAATCACTGCTTGGCTTCTCTTCGTAATACCTTTTATATAGACAATATTAGAATTTAATAAAGTACTATCAATATTATAAGAGGCTTGATTTTTAATAATATAATTTTGCTTTTTTATTGTATCTTTTATGTAGGATGTTTCAATAAATAAAGATACTTCATTAGGGAAACTAGATGTTTCATCTGGATAGTTGGTTTGTATTGTAAACTTTATATGATTTCCAATTGTCTCATCAGTTATGGTTATATTTGGAGTTTCTACTAAATCTAAATAGTAATCATTTAGTTGTAATATATCATCAATTATATCTTCAATAACAATTGTTTTATTTGTTGATTTAACATTATCTGTATAGAAAGCTACTTTAAAATCAATATCTTTATCTTGATAAGTCTTAAAGTGATATGTGTTAGCTTTTTTAACTGGCTTTTTGGGTTCAATAAAGATTACATTTACTGTATTTGAATCAAACCTATATCTTTCATCATAATTAGCTTGAATGGTGGCACTATTGTAAATTATTCCATCTTCTGGCAATAAACTAATATCTCTTAGTGATGTATTTAATGTAATTGTGGCCTTCTTACCATATGTAGATGAAGAAGGAATGAAAAAATATCTTAGTAGGTTATTTGGATCAATAGTTGCATTTAACGGAATACTTGGATCAGTTCCAAATTGAATTGTACTTTTAGTAGGATTATAAATTAAACTATTATCTAATTGATCAAAAATTTCTAATATATAAATTCCTGAAGTACTTTCTGAAACATTAAATGTAATTGTGAATTCCACCTCTTCGTTGTTAATCTTAGGATGTGTTTGACTAATTGGTGCTTTAGCTATTTCAAAATAGTCTACATATAAATAAGTATTGTTTACGGTATTTGAATATGTTATTAGTGTTTCATCATCATTAATAATCAAACTAGCAGTATTTGTACTTTGTAGGCTACTAGGAATAAATGGAACATAGACGCTTACTACTAAGTTTATTATTACATGTTCTCCTGCAATAGTCTCTATATCAGTAAGTTTTTTAGTTACGGTTTTCCCACTATATGATGCTTCAAGAGGAACAGGGACTTCATCACCGATTTGAATCGTACTCATAGTACTATATACGAGCTCATCTGGAAGAATATCTCTAAATGTTAAGCTATCATATGTAGCAGAGGAAGGAATGTCGAATTCTATTTTATAAGTAAAATTCCTAGTTTTATGTATTTCTACAATAGTCTCAAGAGGTGCTTTAGTGATTGAAAGAACATCGTCTTGCTTTTGATTATATATTGTAACCATATTACTAGATGTTTCTATGCTAGATGCACTAGAATAATAAATGAACTCTCCGCTGTTAATATATGTACCACTTGGACTAGCACTAGGAATATCCATTAATACCTCATAGTCAACCCTTACTGTGTCTCC
Source organism: Bacilli bacterium (assembly GCA_031549195.1). Taxonomy (GTDB): domain Bacteria; phylum Bacillota_I; class Bacilli_A; order RF39; family UBA660; genus JAVBQF01. The sequence goes on along the minus strand of JAVBQF010000037.1, from coordinate 7,599 downwards.
CTCAATTACATCTGGTGTATATGCCATAAGCATTACTACATCATCTGGTAATGTATCACCATCATTATATAAAGTCCAATTATTTATTACTTCTGTATCATAATATATCTGCAAGTTAGTTCCAGGTATATTTATTTCTTTCATAATATCGATGTCTGATTGTATCACAGCTGCATCTGTTTGATAATAAATTATACTAGATGGGTTAAATCTTGTTATATTTTCAATGTATGCATTCCTTGTGTTATTTGATGTCTCAACACGATTAAATCTGTTCGTAGGAACACTAAGTCCCATATATATATTTGTTAGATTGTTGACTTGATTTGTTATTGTAGCAATAAAATTAGTACTTTTATTGTTTTCGTAATATTCGCTACTTACAATTAATCCGGAAAAGTCTATCCCTGCTCCATGAATTATTGTACTAGAATAAGTGTTATTTACATCAAAAAATGGTGTTGCAGCACTTAAACCAGTTGTAATAAATCCTAAATCAGTTAGAATAAACTTACTTTCATCAAAAATAGTTGGATTTGTATTAAAAGTTAAATTTTCAGAAATGATACTAAATCTTACTGGAACCATGATGTAATAATCTTTCATTAGGTGAAGTGAATTAGGAATAGTTACTTCTATATTATTCATGTTTATTTGATAATTGGTGATTGTATCAACTATGTCATAACCACTTCCAGTATTATATCTGATAGTTGGATTTCCTGTAATATACATATGTTTTAGGATGTTTTCTGAAATGGAAAAAGTAATCTTTGTTCCAGCTTCAAACGTTCCATAGCCTTGATTAGAAAGTCCAGTGTTATTGCAAAAATAGCCTATGTAATATGTATTACCATAATTATAAACATCTGTTAGATAGTTAAATTTATCATCCATAATTCTTCCAGCTAGTTCAGAAGTTTTTTTAATTACAGGAATATCTTTTCTAATGGTTGATGTTGTTCCAAATCTTGTTAAAGTAGGCGAAAAAGTGCTGTTTGCTGTTGCTAAATAAAGCATTATATTGCTATTTACATCTGTAAATTCATCACCTAGTCCGAGTTTTGTGCTATGAGCAAGCATTGCTTCTGCTACAGTTGTATATATTGTATTTAACCTTGTTGTTAAGTAAAGATGAGAATTAAAGGGATTCATTGGATCACTTTCATAAAGCATCTTAAAATCTGCATTATTAATATGGACTAAATTATTTTTTGCAAAAGTAATCTTTACTTCTTTAGCTGCATCATAGATGAATTTATCAAATATCTCGCTTACTACTTCTGCTTGTAAAATGTTAGGATTATGACCACTATCTATTATTTCTTGATATGTGCCTAAGAAAACATTTCCATCTAAAATACTTTTAGAAATAGTATTATAGTTTGTTACTAAATCAGTATCTACATAGCCAAATTTATATGTGTATTCACTTGGAAGTGCAGTATAAAGACTTAAATCTCCAGTTGGTGAATAATAAGAAACATCAAATGATGGAGTATTATCATCAAAGTAACTAACTTCGCTTTGTAATACTAGTAAAAATTTGCTCTTATTCAATTTGATAAAATTATTGTTTGTTATTGATATATAATTTGTTATTAATTTATCTGTTAAGTTATAGTCGCCATTAACATAATCGAATAGAACTACTTCAGTAGTTGTTGCTAATGGAATATTAACTGAAGTTGTGATTGATCCGATAGATAAAGGATTGAAAATACAACTATTTTGAAAATCAGTATATTCAGTACCATATGGAACTGAGGATGTATCAAATGAGGCAGTTAGGTTTAAGTTAACACTGTTTTCACTACCTTTGGTATACGGAATAAAGGGTGTTATTGTAATGTATGGGTAATTATGAGAAGTGGAATTATTTTTTTGTAGGCTTAACTTTAAAATTGTTCCATTTAGTTCTTTAGAAAGTACAGTGTACCCTGTTCCAACAGAAATATCTATGTTATCTACATTTAAAGTGACCGGAATTGAATCAATTGTATATGCTAAATTAAGATAGTAATTAACTACACTAAAAATTGGAGCCTCTGTTAGATGAGCAACATTTGCAATATCTGTCTTGTCTGTTACTAAAAAGAATGGTGCATAGAAACCATCTACGTTGTCTTTTTTGGTTAATCTAATATTAGACCATATGCTACTTGAAAAAGTCAAATACGATCTAAGATTAGCTTTTGCACTTAGTCTAGTTTCACTAAGACTAATTGGATTTGAAAAAACTGTAATATCATCTTTTACAACACCAATTCTAATATTAGGCATTATTTTAGATTTCCAATTAATTTGATTATACTTTATTTCTACATCAAAATTAATTGTTGATGTAGAAGAAATACCTGAAGCACCATTTAAAACGACACTATTCATAACAGCATTATTTCCGTTTACTAATGTATTTAGGCCGTCATCGGTTGTATCTAGACAATCATTATTTGTATTTATATAATGCATTTTAACAATGCCTGTTCCATCAGTTTTAGGATCTTCAACGACTTGAGCAAATAATTTATCTAGCGGATAAGTTGTTCCTGACTTGCTAGATAAAGCAATTCCTATTTTATATGTTGTTAAGATTCCTTTTGAAACGTTATCAGTAGCTGAGCAATCAATTCCTGGAAGATATGTTCCTGGGGTTCCAGAATCGTATGTATTATTTATAGTTTTTGTTTCTACAGAAATCTCATTAACATCTATGTTCAAGTCTTGTGTGATATCTATTGGCATTTTTATCATCTCCTATTTTGCTAATATTTATCTACGATATTATATAAAAAAAATAAAAAGATGCTTGTTTTAATGTGCCAAATTTTAAAATAATATATATAAATGGCAAAATGTCTTATTCTTTGTTATAATCATTTTAGGAGTAGTGAGTAGTATGAAGAAAAATAAGAAAGTTGAAAATAAAGAAAAAAGAGTCTTTGCAGAGAACTGGGGATTTGCTCAAATATTTATGTTTTTTTTAATAGGATGTATTATTGGAGTGTATTATGAACAGATTTTTAATTTGATTAAAAATGGAGTTTGGGAATCGAGAAAAGGTATTATATATGGACCATTTAATCCAATTTATGGTTTTGGATTTGCAGGATTTGTTTTCTTGCTTGGAAAGAATGTTAATAAGAGACCATGGTATTTAACTTATTTATATTCTTGCTTAATTGGGGGAATATCTGAATATTCACTGAGTTTAATTGGGGAAGAACTATTTAATGCGACATCTTGGGACTATAGTGGTTACTTTTTAAATATAGGTGGAAGGACAACGATACCGTTTATGTTGTTTTGGGGTCTTGGAGGATTAATATTTATGAAGTTTATTTATCCATTTATATGTAAATTAATATCTAGGATACCACATAACTTTGCAAAAATTGCCTTACCTATAATGGTTGTATTTATGTGTTTGGATATGTTTGTTTCATATACTGCATTATTTAGACAAGCAAATAGGCTTAAGGGACATCCACCTATTACTATCTTAGGTGAATGGTATGATAAAATTTATACTGACGAGTTCTTAAAAAAAATATATCCTAATATGATACATGATGACTAATTAACTTAATTTAAATGTTAATGTTGTAAAAGGCTTTGGAGAAAGTTTAACGCTCTAATGCCTTTTAATTTATAATAATGATTTTATTTTCTTAAAAACAATTGGATATAAATAGGTATACAAACTTATACTTAAACGTGGTTTTATCATTTCGTGATATAATAAAATTGTAGTAATGGAAGTGATATTATGAAGGGATGGAGAAATTTACCATCAAAAGTATTGTTTAGTAGAATTTTAATGGCATCAATTGCAATATTTTTGCAGATTTTTATAATTGCAGTAGTAATGTTTTTCTTTGCAAGTTATGCAGTTTGGTTCTTAGGAGGTTATGCTTTATTTAGTTTATTAGTAGTTGTAAGAATACTAAATGAGAATGAGAATCCAGCTTTTAAACTTTCATGGATGGTAATTGTATTGATATTTCCTATTCTTGGATTAACTTTTTATTTAATAGTACAATTTCAAATAGGAGCAAGGCTCATTGGTAAAAGATTGAGGCTTTTAAGATATGAAACATTACCATATTTAGTTCAAGATAATAAAATAAAAGAAGAGATAAAAATATTGGATAGAAATGTTTATAATTACACAACATATATGAAAAATGTTGCAAACTATCCAATGTATAAAAATACTAATATTAAATATTTCCCTCTTGGAGAATTAATGTATGAAGATCTCTTAATAGAGTTGAAGAAGGCAAAGAAATATATATTTTTAGAATATTTTATAATTGCTAATGGTAAGATGTGGGATAGTATTTTAGAGATATTAAAAGAAAAGATAAGGGATGGAATAGAAGTTAGGGTTATGTACGATGGGACTTGTTCTTTTTCAACATTACCAGTTTATTATACTCATGAATTGAGGGAATTTGGGATAAAAGCTAAACAATATGCTCCTATAAAACCAATCATATCAACTCATTATAATTATAGAGATCATAGAAAAATATTGATTATAGACGGTCTTATAGCGTACACTGGTGGAATAAATTTAGCTGATGAGTATATAAATGAAATTGATAGACATGGACATTGGAAAGATACGGCAGTAAAGTTATCAGGACAAGCTGTGGATAGTTTTGTAACAATGTTTTTGGAAATGTGGAATATAAAAGAGAAGGATAAGGAAAATTATTCTAATTATTTTGGTATCCACAAGAAAACTATAAATAGTGGTTATGTTTTACCATTTGGATCAAGTCCATTGGAAGATAAACAGATAGGTGAATTTACTTATATGGAAATACTAAATACTGCAAAAGAGTATGTCCATATTATTACTCCTTATTTTATTGTTGATAATGAAATGATGACTTCGCTTATAAATGCAGCATTAAAGGGTATAGATGTTAAATTGATTGTTCCTTGTAACAGTGATAATGAAACAGTCGCTTTGCTAGGTAGAACATATTTTAAAGAACTGTTAGAGGCAGGTGTTAAGATATATGAATATTTACCTGGATTTACGCATGCAAAGCAATTTGTAAGTGATGGTGAAAAAGCTGTAGTTGGTACAATTAATATGGACTATAGAAGCTTATATCTACATTTTGAATGTGCCGTGTTTATGTATAAACATAAGGTAGTTAATGACGTTGAAAGAGACTTTCAAGAAACATTAAAAAAATGTAGAGAAGTTACTGTAAGAGACTTAAAGTCATATTGTATTGTAAAAAGATTTATGGGAAGAGTTATGAGATTGTTTGCACCATTAATGTAAGGAGAGTTTTATATGGAAGACAATAAAAATTATTTAGGAAAAGAAGTAGTAGTAAAAATTGATAGAAAGTTTGGAAGTACTCATCCAAATTGGAATTTTATATATCCTTTAAATTATGGATATATTGAAAACACAATAAGTGGTGATGGAGAAGAATTAGATGCATATGTATTAGGTATATTTGAACCAGTAGAAGAGTTTAGTGGAAAAGTAATTGCAATAATAAAACGTAAAAATGATAATGACGATAAATTAGTTGTATCAAATAAAGAATATAATGATGATCAAATAAAGGCATTAGTAGAATTTCAAGAGAGATTTTTTGAATCAGAAATAATAAGATAAATGCGAAAATATATTGATGTTTTAACATTTATTAAGTATACTTATTAAAGTACGGAGGTAGTATGAAAGCAAAGGAAAAATTAGAAGAAAAAAAAGTTGAAAAACAAATTAAAACAGTTGCAAAGACAGATAGAGTATTTGTCTGTTTGATACTAATATTAGCAGTACTAATTGTTAATACAGGATTGTTAATTTGGCATAGTGCAGAGAATCATAATAATAGTAATAAATCTAACAGTGAAAATAAGAACGAAGAAGAGAATCAAGATTATGATGTAAGTACTTTTAAAGAAATTAAAGGTACAGAGCTTGCAAATAATACTCAAGGTGAAAATAAAGTGGTATATATAGGGCGTTCTACTTGTAGCTGGTGTGTTAAATTTGTTCCAGTATTAAAGGAGCTACAAGAAAAATATGATATAGAAATATTATACATTGATATATCTAAAATAATAGATTTTAATAGTAATAGTATTATTGATCAAGCTAGTCATGACGCAATAGTTGATATGCCAACAGTAAGTGGTATGGAAGAATATCATAAAAATGAATTTGGTGCTACACCTATGACTATTATTGTTAAAGACGGAAAACTAGTTGATGGTTTTACTGGATATGCTGAATTATCAACATTTGTAAATCTATTAGAGCAAAATGGGTTTAAGTAAAAAGTAAATAATCAAAACATTATAGGTAACTATAGTGTTTTTTTATTTTTTATAATTATTGTTTATCGATAAAAATATATTGACTTTTAGTAATAAAAGTATTAGGATAAGAATATAAATTGAATGGAGTTGAATTTATGAAACAGAAAAGTTTAGTTTATAGTGTTACTAAAATTGTTGTTGATATTGTATTTATATTGGGAATAATTTCTTGTTTTTTAGTACCATACTTTGTAAAGTGGTGGGGTGAACTGATGAAATATTCTAATTTTTCACAATTAAGTCTTAATGTCATTATCATATCTTCTGGTTTAGTCGCGTTATATATAGTATGGCAATTAAAACTTATTTTAAAAGAAGTATTAGAAGATAATCCATTTAATATGAGAACAATAAATTATTTAAGAAAGATTGCTTTATCAACCTTGATAATTTCAATTATATATACTTTAAAATTAATTCTTTATTTTACGCTTGGAACATTAGTAATTGTTGTTGTATTCTTAATAGCAACACTCCTTTTCTTAACGCTGAAAGATTTGTTTAAGAGAGCATTATATTATAAGGAAGAAAATGATGGGGTAATATAATATGGCAATAATAGTAAATTTAGATGTAATGATGGCGAAAAGAAAAACAGGTTTAATTGAACTAGCTGAAAGAATAAATATAACACCCGCTAATCTATCAATTTTAAAAACAAATAAGGCAAAGGCAATTAGATTTTCAACTCTTGAGGAAATATGTAAGGAACTTGATTGCCAACCTAGTGATATTTTAGAATATGTGGAGGATAAATAATGAAAGAAAATAAAAAATACCTAATTACTTATTTTTTAGTATCTACAATAGCTTTTTTATACTTAGTATTTGGTGGTGAATTTCCATCACTTGGATTAACAATGTTTTGTCTATTAGAGATACTTGGCTTTTATCTACTTACACCAAACCATAAAGCAAAGTTATTACTTATTCCAGCAGCAATAATACCTTTAAACTATTTCTTCAGTGCGAATAAAATATGGTATCTGTCTAATATGGTCATTATAGTAACATTATTGATTACAACAGTGTTATTGATAACAAAAAAACTAGAAGTATCAAATGGATTATTTAAATTTATAAAGAATATTCTTAATAATATTTTTTATCCACTTTCACATCTTGGGGTTATATTAGATTGGTTGAGTTTAGTAACAAAAGATGAATCAAAAAAAATTAAAAGAGTATTAATTGGCCTATTAGTATCAGTTCCGTTTGTGTTTATTATATTTGGGT
>JAVBQF010000008.1:0-11531 GCA_031549195.1 Bacilli bacterium | reverse complement strand
GAAAGATGGTTTTGAAAGATGAAGAATGCCGAATACGAAATGTTTTAGCGCTTTCAAATACAGACAGATATACTGTTTTCGAAGGAGATAATATTTGTTATTATTTAAAAAATTCAAATTATTGCAAAAAACTTTTTAGTAAGGAGTATTTAAATATAGAGAAAATAATTGTAACAGATTATAGTACTACTAGTATTAAGAGTGTCTCTACAGATTTTGATAGATACATAGAAGAATATATAAACTATATTCCAAAATATAATAATACTTCTATCTCAGAATATTCAAGTGCAGACTTTAAAAAAAGATTAATTATTATATTTAATTCTGGAAGTATTGCAAATATTGAAATACTAAAGGACATTGATAGTAGTGTTCCATGTGGGAGGTGTCTATGAGAAAAATAGACAATAAGGGATTCACAGTAATTGAACTTATATTGAGTTTTACATTAGTTATGATTCTCTCTGTTGGAATGTATAAGATGGTTGCTAATTATCGTGATAAAAGTCAATTGGAAGCAATTAGAAGTGAGATGATAGACTATAAGACAAAGATAATTGCTGATATAGAAAATGATATAAGTGAGAAGTTTTTAGATACTGTTGATTATTGCCGCAAAAGCGGAACGATAGAAAAAAGATGCCTAGTTTTAAAGTTTAAAGATGGTACTAGCAAAAGATTAATGGTGCGACAAGAAACAAAAACTGATGTATATTATGGTGCAGGAGATGAAAAAGCAGAATATAGTTATCAGTCTCCATACATAACATACGGAGCGTTTAACACATCAAATGGTAATGATATAGTAGGGGATCCTCCTTTACGTTATACGCCACCGCAAGCTAAGTTTTTAACATTTATAAGTGATTATATGCTTGAATTTACCACAACAGATGATGACTTAGAAAATGGCATGGCTCTATATAAGATATATATTGGAATTAAACATTCAGATTTGGAAGAAACATTTGACATAAATATAGTTGCATTAGGCAATAATAATATATTTTATGGTAAAACCGGAAAATATCAATCTTTTAGTATAGGACAAAAAGTTCAAATAAAATTAAATGACACTCAAAATATATATGACTTCTACGTCATTAAAGATAGTAGTGAATTTAATGACAAACTTTTATTACTGCATGTTGGGAACTTAAAAAACTCTACATTTAATCCTAGTACAGCAAGCAACATTTTTGAAAATTCTGCTATAAAAAATGAGTTGGCCAATGCAACTACTGCTTGGAAAACACCAACTGATATAAGACTTATAACGGCAGAAGAAGTATCTTTTTTGGCAGAGGGCTGTCCTAAATATAAGAATGCTGGCCAAACCACACTAGATCTTACTCCTTATGCTGCTGACATATCATGGCTATATTCAACAACTTATTGGACTATGTCGCCTTATACAGATACAACTAATAACACAGCTTGGTACATACAGAATAATGGTAGTATGAAGTCTTCAGTAATAACCTCTTCATACGGTATTAGACCAGTAATTGAAGTGTCAAAAAATTATGTTATGAGAGTATATTAAAACAATATATACAAGCATTCCTGATATTAAAGCATGTAATATTCTGGCTTTTAGGAATTGCTTGTATTTTATATTATAGTCACTTAAAATACTTAACACTTGTGAATGAACACTAATACCGCCAAATGATATAAACATAGTTGATATTGTAGCTTTATATATTAATGGTAAATTAATACTACATATATTTTTAATACCGCCAGTCATTTCGAGTATTCCAGATATAATTCCTTTAGCTACTAAATTAAAAGAAAATATATTATTTAATATAGTTATAATTATAATAAATGTTGCAACAATACCTAATATCAATATTAAAGTATTGAAAGAATTTAAGATGGACGTAGATAGAGTTTTTATAAAACTTGGATTACTCACCCGTTTTTTATGTATACTATTAAGGGCGTGTCTTAGTGACACAGTACTATTTTCTATTCTTTTTTTCTTTCTATAGATAAGCGCAATTATTAAATTACCAAGAATATGAGATATTAATATTATAAATCCAATTTTTTTATTATTAAGAAGCATAATTCCAATTGTTCCAATGATAAACAATGGATTTGAAAAGTGAGTAAACATAAGCAAATAATTAGCATCATCAATACTTATTAAATTTTTATCCAATAAATCTTTAATATATTTAGAAGAGCTAGGAAATCCTGATATCATACTTCCAAATATTACAAATGCAGCACTACTTGGCAAATAGAATATTTTACTCATAATATTTTTAAATATTTCTCCTAAAAAATCTACAAATCCATAATTAATGAGTAATTCAGACATAATAAAGAATGGAAGCAAAGCAGGTATTAAATTATCTTTCCATAAAGAAATAGAGAAACTAATGCCTTCCATAACATCGCTAGAATACCTAATTATTAGTAATAAAATTGTAAACAATGTGAAAATTACTACAATACTTGTTATTTTATTTTTCATAAATATTTTTCTTTCTGTTATAATTAAGATAGGAGTGTGTTTAAATGCTTATTAAAATATATGATAATGTTAAAAATTTTTTAATAAAAAATAAATTAATTGTTTTCATGGTATTATTTTATTTTATTATGATGATACCTATGCCATATTATATTTTTGCAGGTGGTGGCACAATTAATGTTGCAGATCGTTTTGAAATAGATATTGAAAATAAAACAGAAGGGTCTTTTAATTTATCTTATGTATCAGAAATAAAAGGTACAGTATTTACCTATTTACTTAGTTATATCATTCCAAGTTGGGAAAAAGAGCCAATATCAAAATATAAAATAACAGAAGAGGAATCATTAGAAGATTTAGAGAAAAGAGACAAGTTATTTTTAGAATATGGTAATGAAGTTGCTGTAAAAACTGCGTATGAACTAGCTAATAAGGATATTAGAATATCTAATTATTATTTAAATGTAATATTTATAGATGAATTAGTTAAAGCAAATATTAAAGTTGGAGACACGGTTTTAAAAGCTGACGACATAGTTATTACAGATATAGATACATATAAAGATGTGGTAACTAATAAAGAGGTTGGAGAATATGTTAAACTGGAGTTAAAAAGAGGGGAGAAAATAGTTGTTGAAGAAGTATTAATTCAAAATATTGATGATGTTAAGATGACAGGACTTGGAATGCTTAGAACCTTTGATTACAAAGTGACTCCAGAAATAGAATTTAAGTTTAAAAAGTCAGAAACAGGTTCATCTGGTGGGCTGATGCTTACACTTGCTATATATAATTCTTTAATTAAAGATGACATAACTAATGGTTTAAAGATAGTAGGAACAGGCACAATAGAAGAAAATGGTGCTATTGGTGAAATAGGTGGGGTTAAATATAAACTCATGGGGGCTATAAAAGCTAAAGCAGATGTCTTTTTGGTACCTTCTGGAGATAATTATGAAGAATGTATTAAAGTAAAAAAAGAAAAAGGATATGACATTAAAATTATAGAAGTAACAACTATTAAAGAGGCAATAGAAAAATTATCCAATCTATAATTGCAAAAAGTAGTTTTAAATGATATTATAGTTATAATAAAGAGGGTACCAATATGAAAGAGTTAAAATTAATATATGACTTAGTTAATAGTCCAGTAGAAGACATTAATATTTGGGAAAAAATAGTTAATGTATATTCTTTGTCTCAAGATTTTGATGACTTTTATAGAAAAATTAATAATATAAGTAATAAAACATCTCTTCTAGAAGTAACCAATACTGAAAGAGAAGAGTTTTTAGTCAAGTGTTTTAATATATGGAAAAACAATGTCTTGAATTTAAATAGTAGTCAGATAGATTTTTTAATCAAGGATCAAGTAGTAGATAATGATTTTGCTAATTTAAAGGACATTTTCTTAACGTTTGGTGAGACTAATTCAATATATAATGTTAAGAAAATATTAATAAATCCTATCATAAAACATTACTTTAATAATTTCTTTACCAAATTAAACAATGGTTATTTTATAAATTCACATATAGATATATTGGAAAGTAGTGAATATATTTTCTTCTTATCTATAAACATTAATGTTAATAGGCTTTATTCATTTTTAACACATTTTATAGATGTTTGTAATATGAATAAGTTACCTTTTTTATTTAAATATACTGAAAAAAACAACTCTGATGAGACTTTTACTCTTTATGTAAGTGCTAATAATATTAAGAAATATATAGATGTATTATCAATAATAAGAAAAGAACATTTTTCTATATTTGGTAATACATTAGAACCTGATATTTTAATGGGTAGATATAAAAGTTGGCTTGGATGTGGTAATAGAGGTTCTTCAATTGGATTTGACTATTTAGAATCAAGAAGTAATTTAATATTTAATTCTATAGATGATATTATATATAATCATGTCATCAATAATTTTAACTTAGAGATAAACTATAAAGCTGGTAAGTTAACTTTGAAGGAATATATATGCTCAGCTGTTGCTTATGATGAACTAAATAAATTGGTAAATAGTGAAACAAATGGTGATATAGTAAGATATTATTCTATTAATTACAACGAAATCAATGAATTAAGAGAATATTTGACTGATAAATTAATGCAAAATATTGAGAGTGTTATTAGGCAATATGAGAGATTAAACAATGAAAAAAGTGTAGTAGTAATAGCATTAAAGAATAATAGAGTACTAAATATTTCAGCAACAACACTTATGAGTGCAATTAGGAGACTTACTCCTACCTTAATGCATAAAGATGCTTTATTACTAGAAAAATTAAAGACCAGAATAAAAAATGAGTGTACTTATTTAGGCATTGATCCAGTAAAACTATGCTTTGATAAGAAAATAATTGACAATTTGTTTTCAGAAGATGATACCATGTATAGGGTATTTTCCAAAATAGGCGAAATGAAGAGAGTTATTAATAATATAAAATATGTCAGTGATATGAGTGAGGCTGATGAGGTAAGCAAGGAGCAGCGCAGTACTGTAACAAAAGCAATGAAAGAGCTAGATAAGATATTTAGTGATGCTGATAAAAGAAGTATAGAGAGTCTTGAATAAGATTCTCTTTTTCTATATAAATTTTTAAAATACCTTTGTTTGTTTCTAGTAGAAATATTTTTAATCTTTTGAATAAATTTCTATTATTAATATTAAATAAAACTTTGAAAAACAAATCAAAACTGTTATAATATTAGCTGTGGTGAAAGTTATGAGACGTGATGAAGTAGATAGGACCAAAATAAGTCCAATGATGGTTCAATATTTGGACATTAAAGATAAGTATAGTGATACAATTATCTTTTTTCGTCTTGGTGACTTTTATGAAATGTTCTTTGAAGATGCTATACTTTGCAGCAGGGAATTAGAACTGACTCTAACAGGGAGAAATGCTGGTCTTGATGATAGAGTTCCAATGTGTGGTGTACCATATCATGCATATAAGAGCTATTTGGAAAAGCTAATTGATAAAGGTTACAAAGTAGCTATTTGTGAACAACTAAATGATCCTAAAGAGTCTAAAGGTATGGTTGATAGAGACGTTACTCAGATTGTTACGAAAGGGACAATAATAGACAATAGTTTATCTGAAAAAGAAAATAATTATATAGGTAGTTTATATGACTTTGATTATTGTTATGCACTAAGTTATGTAGATATTACTACTGGATATTTTTATGCATTATTACTTGAATACGATAAAGATAAAGTCATAAAAGAAATACTTAATAGAAACATAAAAGAGATAATTTCCAATAGTAAGATTGATAGAGAAATAGTAAGTATATTAAAAGATACTTACAGTATTTTAGTAACCATTACTGACAATACAGAATCGGATGATACATATAATTACATTTATAAAAATACTCAAGATATAAGACTAACAATGACCATAAGACATTTACTTAGCTATATACTAGAAACTAAGAAAGGTGATATGTCTCATTTACAAGAAGTAGAAGTAATAGAATTGGAAAAACATCTGTTATTTGATACTCATACGAAAAGAAATCTTGAACTAACTGAAACAATTAGGCTAAAAGAAAGAACTTACTCTTTACTTTGGTTACTTGATAAAACCAAAACAGCAATGGGATCTAGACTATTAAAACATAATATTGAAAACCCATTAACTGATACACATGAGATAAACAGAAGATATGATACAATTGAAACTCTTTTGACAGAGTTTATACTTAAAAGTGAATTACAAGATAATTTAAATGAAATATATGACCTAGAAAGATTAGCTGGAAGAATTAGTTATGGCAATTTGAATGCTAGAGATTTATTACAACTAAAAAGATCACTAAAAGAATTACCAAATATTAAAAGAATACTCGAAAGTATTAATTATACTAAGAAAATAGAAACATTTGATGAGTTATATGAATTGTTAGATAATTCTATTAATGAAGACGCTCCATTTGGTGTTAAAGAAGGAGCCCTAATTAAGGATGGTTATAATAGTGAACTTGATGAATTAAAAAATATTAGAAGCGGCTCAAAAGACTTTATACTACAAATTGAAGCAGATGAAAGAGCAAGAACTGGTATAAAGACATTAAAAGTTGGATTTAATAAAATATTTGGTTACTATATTGAAATTAGTAAGGGGAGCATTCCACTAATTAAGGATGAGTTTAATTATGATAGAAAGCAGACCCTTGCTAATTGTGAAAGATTTATAACACCTTTATTAAAAGAAAAAGAAAATATTATATTAGGTGCTGAAGAGAAGATAATCAACTTAGAATACAAACTATTTATGGAAATAAGAGATATTGTTAAAGCTTATATACTAAGAATTCAAACAGTTTCAAAGATTATTGCTGAAATTGATATGTTAGCATCCCTTGCTACAGTTAGTGAGGATTATGGGTATACAAGACCTAAAATAAGCAAAACTAATAAAATAGATATTAAAGATGGTCGCCATCCTGTAGTAGAAAGAGTTATCAAAGGAGATTATGTACCTAATGATGTTCTTATGAATAATAACATTAATATATTACTTATTACGGGACCTAATATGGCCGGTAAATCAACATATATGAGACAGCTTGCAATAATAATAATAATGGCTCAAATAGGCTCATTTGTCCCTGCTAAATCATGTGAAATATCAATATTTGACAAAATATTTACGAGAATAGGGGCAAGTGATGACTTAGTATCAGGTGATTCTACATTTATGGTAGAAATGAAAGAAGCAAATGCTGCAATTAAAGATGCTACAGAAAATAGTTTAATATTATTTGATGAATTAGGAAGAGGAACCGCAACATATGATGGAATGAGTCTTGCCCAAGCAATTCTTGAATACATTCATAATAAAATTAAAGCAAAAACTCTTTTTTCAACGCATTATCATGAATTAACAGGTTTATCTGCCGAACTTTCAAATCTTCGAAATGTTCATGTAAGTGCAACAGAAGAAGAAGGAAATATAACATTCTTACATAAGGTAAAATCTGGATCAGTTGATAAAAGTTATGGAATACATGTTGCTAGCCTAGCTCAATTACCAAAAGAGGTAATTAAAAGAGCTGATGAAATACTAGAAATGTATGAAACCAAAAAGGTTAAAAAGCAACCATTCAAACAAACTAGCTTATTACTTGAAGAGAATGCTGAAATAGATAATAAATCACTATTAGAGGAAAAACTTAAAAAAATAAATCCATTAGAAGTTACCCCAATGGAAGCATTAAATATATTGTATGATTTGAAGAAAGATATAGATAAAAAATAAATTTGATAAAATAATTTTAATTTAGTATAATTTATAGTAGGAGGTTACTTATGAACATTATAGATATTGTAATTATATTACTTATATTATTATCAGGTGTCATTGGAATGAAAAGAGGTTTCTTTAAGGAGATAGTTATTACAATTGGGTGGATAATAGTATTTATATTATCATTTAAGCTTAAAGATCCATTAGCAGATTGGTTAAGCATAAACCTACCATTCTTCAATTTTGGTGGAGTTTTCAAGGATGTTACAGTAATAAATATAATTTTATATCAACTAATTGCATTTTTAATAATATACTCAATTATAATGATTATATTTAGTGTTATAGTATCATTTACAGGATTGTTTGAAAAATTACTTAATATTACGATCATACTAGCTATACCATCAAAAATATTAGGATTTATTGTAGGTCTATTAGAAGGTTATTTTCTTATATTTATCGCATTATTTATATTGACACAGCCAATGTTTAATATTGGTATAATAAATGATTCAAAACTTAAAACTACTATTTTAGAATCTACTCCTGTGTTTGGAAGTATGGTTAAAAATACTAGCAATGCAATCAATGATATTTATGTACTAACTGAAGAGTCAAACTATAAATATGATAAGAATGAGTTTAATAAAGAAGCAATAAATATTATGCTTAAATACAAACTTATTAAGACTAATTATGTTCAAAAGCTAGCTGATGCTGGTAAAATAAAAGTAAATGGTATTAGTGAAGTAATTGATAGATACAGATAGGAGATAATATGATAACTTATTTAAAAAATGAAAATTTTAATGAATTAATTAAAGAAGGAAGTGTATTAGTAGATTTTTATGCTGACTGGTGTGGTCCTTGCCAAGCAATGGAAGAGTCAATTGAGGAATTAGCAAAGAAAAAAGAATCATTAAAGATAGTTAAAGTAAATGTTGATAATCACATGGAAATATCAAGAGAATATGGTGTTATGTCTATACCTGCTTTATTCTTATTCAAAGATGGAAAAGTAGTGAAAAATAACGTTGGATATCTTGAAAGTGATGAATTAGAAAAGTTTTTAAATTAAAATTACATTTATTAATGTAATTTTTTTTATTTTTCTATTATGATATTCTCTTTACTTGTAATCTTATATGTTTTATCTATAATATGATACAATTCAATTGGAATTTCAATAGTATAAGTAATATAATCTTCATAAATGGCTTTATATCCGCATCCACTAATTAATGTCTCAAAAGATTTCTGCTTTTCGTATGAAATTGATAACACAATCTTATAACCGTTAATTAATTCTTTTTTAAGGGCTTTTTCAAGTGTATTACTGACTGATTTTGAATAGGCTCTAATCAAACCACCAGCTCCTAATTTAATGCCGCCAAAGTAACGTATTACGACACAGAAGACATAATCTAAATTACTTTTATTCAGTACTTCCATAATTGGAACCCCAGCAGTGCCACCAGGTTCTCCATCGTCACTTGATTTCTTATAGTTATTAACTATATATGCATAACAATAATGATTAGCATCCTTAAATTCCTCTTTTATATCTTCTAATATATCTTTAACAAGAGAAATATCTTTAATTTTAACCAATCTTGTAATAAACCTAGATTTATTTATGACTATCTCATTTGTTATATTTTCCTTTATAGTATACATGTAATCACCAATTAAAGTATATCATAAATTGATTTATAAAGCTTAAAACAATAAAAGAGGCAAAAAAAGAAAATAAGTATTGTAACAAGAAGTTATATATGCTATTATTATCGTAAGGTGATAAAGATGAGAGAGAAGTTTTTACTTATCTTAGATAGCAGCAAAAAGAAAGGAATTACTGTTTCTCATTTTTCAAATTTCAAAATCAAGCACTAAAAGTTTTATCTTTAGTGCTTTTTATTTGCAATTTTCACCAAATTATAGGAGGAGAAGTATGAAAAAACAAAAAGAAAATGTAAAACACAACGAGAAATTACTGCTTGATGTCAATGAAAAGCCTACATTGGGGAAATGGATTGTACTTGCAATTCAGCATGTCTTTGCAATGTTTGGTGCAACAATATTGGTTCCTATATTAGTAAATAATGCTGCAGGTATGGAGGTATTAACAATTCCAGTTGCACTGTTTGCATCAGGAATTGGAACTTTAATTTATATTTTATTTACAAAAGGAAAATCGCCAGTTTATCTTGGTAGCTCATTTGCATTTATATCTCCAATGGCAGTAGGAGCTGTTAAAGCAGGGATTGCTGGAGCATATACCGGAATAATTGCTGTCGGATTAGTTTATATAATGGTTGCAATATTAATCAAATTTATTGGTAAAGGTTGGATTAATAAACTATTACCACCAATCGTAATTGGGCCAATGATCATGGTAATAGGACTGAGTTTAGCTCCAGCTGCGATTAGCCAAATTGGAATAACTGCTAATTCTGTATTTGAATGGAAACCAGTAATAGTAGCACTTATAACTTTTTTAACAACAGCAATTGTAGCATTGTATTCTAAAGGATTTCTAAAAATAATACCTTTTTTAACCGGTATCGCAACAGGATATATTTGTGCAGTAGTATTAGGACTGGTTGATTTTACTCCAGTAAAAGAAGCAGCATGGGTTAGCATACCGCAATTTGTATTTATATTTAAAGATTATCAACCAAATATGAATGCATTACTTACAATAGTGCCAGTAGCATTAGTTACAATTTGTGAACACATTGGAGATCACTCTGCACTTTCTAAAATAATAGATAAGGATTTATTAAAAGATCCAGGACTTGATAATACTTTATTAGGTGATGGTATTGCAACATCTGTAGCTGGTCTAATTGGTGGACCAGCAAATACCACATATGGTGAAAACACATCTGTAGTTGGGATGACAAAAGTAGCATCTGTTTGGGTGATTGGACTTGCAGCAATCATTGCAATGTTAATTGCATGTTTTGGTAAGTTCACTGCATTAGTTGGAACAATACCAAATCCAGTATTAGGTGGAGTGTCTCTTCTTCTATATGGATTCATAGCAGTTAATGGATTAAAAGTTATAGTTCAAAATCAAGTTGATTTTGAAAAAATTAAAAACGTTATAGTTTCCTCAACGATGCTTGTGTTAGGTCTTGGTGGAGCAACTATATCAATTGTATCAGGAGATTTCTCAATTGCCTTTAGTGGAATGAGTTTAGCAGCAATCTCCGGTATATTATTAAATCTATTATTACCTGACAAAGAATCAAACCAGTAATAAAGAGGAGGCAATTAATGAATGAAATAATATTAGAGCATCCTCTTGTCAAACATAAAATATCTATATTAAGAGATAAAGAAACAGGAACTAAAAAGTTTAGAGAATTAGTAGATGAATTAGCTATGCTTCTATGTTATGAAGCAATGAAGAATGTTAAAGTAATAGAAGGAGAAGTAGAAACTCCTTTAATGAAAACAAAATCTTATACAATAAATGAAAACGACTATGCTTTCATTCCAATATTAAGAGCAGGATTAGCTATGGTTGATGGAGTTCTAAGAGTACTACCGAATGCTAAAATAGGGCACATTGGACTATATAGAAACGAAGAAACTTTAGAACCTGTAAGATATTATTATAAAGTACCTAAAAATATTGAAAATAGAGAAATATTCTTGCTTGATCCAATGCTAGCAACAGGAGGGTCTTCCTCTGCTGCTATTACTATGTTAAAAGCAGAAGGAGTAAAGAAGATAAACTTCTTATGTATTAT
>JAVBQF010000014.1:0-16220 GCA_031549195.1 Bacilli bacterium | reverse complement strand
TTGTTTCGCTGTTGCTACGTATGCATTCTTTTTTGATTTGTTTACATATTCTGCTACACTTGGTATTGCTATTACCATTAGTATTCCTAATATTATTATTACTGCCAACAGTTCTATTAAGGTGAACCCTCGTCTTTTCTTTGCTATGTTTTCTTTCTTATTTATTCCACCATTTTCCTTCATATTTACTGTCTCCTATTTTACTTTTCTATTATGTCTTTATTTTATCATTCTTTGTTTTGTGGGGCAACAGAAATTATTAAAGTGATAATTATATATTTTTACTTATCGAACTAAATAATTAGGATATATAATTTATCAATATAATGAGTTACAGAAAGAGATGGGCTTAAAGCATATCTTTTAAATTAAGAACTTCTAATTTTTATTTTTAAATGTTATAATTTAACTAGAAATAAGGAGACAAAAATGAAAGAAATGATAGTATGTCAAAGTTGTTCAATGCCACTTGGAAATGAAAGTGATAAAGGAACAAATGCTGATGGAACTGTATCTACTGATTACTGTAAATATTGTTTTGAAAAAGGTGAGTTTATCAGCTATCAAACATTAGAAGAAGCTATCTCAGATAGTGTTAATTATGCTGAGTATTCAGGGAAAACAAAAGAGGAAGCCCTAGCTGATGCAAAGACAATATTACCAACATTGAAAAGATGGAAATGTACCTGTACAGATGAATGCGCTAGTGGTTATAATCCAAATTGCATTTGTAAATCTAGTGAATGTCACTGTACTAAAGTTAATAATTAAATTACATTCTAAAAAAGATATGATTCAAATCATATCTTTTGCTTTTTTAATTTAATCTTTGTCTTTCCAATTGCTCATGTTGCATATCTTGTGTAATTAATCTCTCAATTATATCTTCTGGAATAACTGTTGAATTATCTGTATATTTAACCACAGTACTTATTCCACCGTTTTCAGGTTGTACACTCATTACTTCCATATCTGCTATATGATGTTTATCATCATCAAAAGTGCTAATATGAGTAATTTCTAATTGAGCAGAATTATGAGCATATGCTAAATTTCCTATTTGAAGACGAAAATAATTATCATCACCTAAAACATATAAATTACCGTTTGATGATAAGTAGGCACTTTGCATACTTATAACCGTTTTACCATTTTTATCTGTTTGTGTATATCCCGCTACATCTTCATCATTCCTTATTGCATAAGGATACACTCTGCTATAAGCAAAATAGGCACAAGTGTTGCCATCACAAACTTTTTCTGATAGTGCTATTTTATCCATATAATCACCTATAATTAATATAGCATATATTAGATAATTATTCTACTTCTTCAAACTGTGAATTATAAAGTTCTGAATAGAAACCATTCTTTTTAAGTAATTCTTCATGATTTCCTTGTTCTACTATATCTCCATCTCTCATTACTAATATGGTATCAGCATTTCTAATTGTTGATAATCTATGAGCAATTATGAAACTTGTTCTGCCTTTCATTAACTTATCCATTGCCTTTTGAATCAATACCTCTGTTCTTGTATCAACAGATGATGTTGCTTCATCTAGAATTAATACTTTTGGATCTTTAAGTATTACTCTTGCAATTGTAAGTAATTGTTTTTGCCCTTGTGATATATTACTTGCTTCTTCATCTATAATCATATTGTAGGCATCAGGTAATGTCCTAATAAAGTGATCCACATAGCTACTATCTGCAGCTTGTTCTACTTCCAAATTAGTTGCATTAAGCTTACCATATCTTATATTTTCTCTAATAGATCCATTAAACAACCAAGTGTCTTGTAATACCATACCAAACATATCACGAAGGTTGTTTCTATCAAAATCTTTTATATTATGACCATCAACAAGTATTTCTCCTTTGTTGACATCATAAAATCTCATAAGAAGTTTAACCATTGTTGTTTTACCAGCGCCAGTTGGTCCAACTATAGCAACCTTTTGACCTTGTTTTATCTTAGCACTAAAATTATTAATGACTAACTTTTCTTCATCATAACCAAAGGCTACATTTTTGAATTCTATGTTACCATGTAATGCTTCTGCTGAAACAGGATTTTTTACAGTAGAAACCTCTTCTTTTTCATCTAGAAATTCAAAAACTCTTTCACTTGCGGCTAAAGTTGATTGAAGTAAATTCGCTATTTGAGCTATTTGAGCTATTGGTTGATTAAATTGTCTAATATACTGTGTGAATGATAAGATATCACCTATTTGAATCTTATTTTTTATGGTTAAATATCCACCAAGAATTGATACTAAAACATAACCAAAGTTACCAATAAACGTCATAATAGGCATCATCATACCTGATAAGAACTGACTCTTCCAAGCTGATTTATATAATTCATCATTTGTCTCATCAAATTTTTCTACTGCTTTATCCTCACCATTAAATGTCTTAACAATATTGTGTCCGCCATATGTTTCCTCTACTTGACCATTAATATGTCCTAAATATTCCTGCTGTTTTTGAAAGTACTTTTGTGAGCGAAACACTATAAATATAATTAAGAACATTCCAAGTGGAAATATTAGAATAGATGCGAATGTCATTGTTGAACTTATTGAAAACATCATGATTGTTACACCTATTAATGTAACAACAGATGATATAACTTGTGTTAGACTTTGTGATAAATTTTGACTCATTGTATCAACATCATTTGTTACTCTTGATAATATTTCTCCAGTTGTTCTACTTTCAAAATACTTAAGTGGTATTCTATTAATTTTTTCTGATATTTCTTTTCTAAGATTATAACTTATCTTATGAGAAATACCTGCCATAATGTAACTTTGTAAGAAGGAAAACATTGCACTTGCTACATATAATCCAATCAGTACTAATACTATCTTAAAGATAGCATCAAAATCTATTCCAGTGGATGTTCCCATTATTTTACCAATAATACCATTATATATTTCTGTTGTTGCTTCTCCAATAATCTTGGGTCCTCTTATTGCAAACAAAGCACTCCCTATTGATAAAATAATTACAATTAATATTCCTATTTTATATTCTTTAATATAGTTTAACAGTTTTTTAAATGTTCCTTTGAAATCTTTTGGTTTATCACCAGAGATTCCCATTGGACCATGTCCATGTCCTCCAGCTTGAGGAGTTTTTTTCTTATCGTCCTTCATTTTCTAACTCCTCCTTTGTAAGTTGTGATGATGCAATCTCTTGATATACAGGGCACGTCTTTAACAATTCTTTATGAGTTCCAATTCCAACAATCTTTCCTTCATCCAGAACTATTATTTGTTCTGCATTCATAATTGTACTTACTCTTTGTGCAACTATTAATACAGTTGCATCTTTTGTCTCTTTCTTAATAGCTGTTCTAAGTGCTACATCTGTCTTATAGTCAAGTGCCGAAAAGCTATCATCGAATATATATATTTCTGGATTTTTTGCCACTGCTCTTGCAATTGACAATCTTTGTTTTTGTCCACCAGATACATTAGTACCACCTTGCGATATTGGTGAAGAATATTTTTCATCTTTGTTTTCAATGAAATCTTTTGCCTGAGCAATTCTTGCCGCACGATTCATATCTTCTTCTTTCATATTCTCATCACCATATTTTATGTTTGATTCTATAGTACCAGAGAACAGAACTCCCTTTTGTGGAATATATCCAATTATGTCATGCAGATCCTTAAAGCTTGCTTCTTTAACATTAACACCATCTACTAATATTTCACCACTGGATACATCAAATAGTCTTGGTATTAAATTAATAAGTGTTGATTTACCACTACCAGTTGATCCAATGAAAGCAGTTGTTTGTCCTGGTTTTGCTGTAAATGTAATTCCTGATATAACTTCTGTATCAGCATCAGGATACATGAATCCAACATTTTTAAATTCAACAAGTCCCTTTTTCTTAGGATCGAATTTCAGTGGTTTATCAATTTCTTTTACTACTAACTCTTTTGATAATACTTCATTTATACGCCTTACTGAAATAAGAGCCCTTGGAAGGATAATTGATACCATTGATATCATTAAGAATGACATGATAATTTGCATTCCATATTGAATAAAAGACATCATTTCTCCTATTTGAAGGGTTCCTGCATCTATTCCTTTAGCTCCATTCCATATAATCATAAGAGTTGTACCATTCATAACAAGCATCATTATTGGCATCATTGCTGACATTAGTCTATCAACAAACATGTTTGTTTTCTTTAAATTTGTATTAGCTTCATCAAATCTCGACTCTTCTTTTCTCTCATTTCCAAACGCTCTTACTACTGGAATACCAGTTAATATTTCTCGTGTGACTAAATTTAATTTATCAATTAAGCTTTGTACCTTTTTGAACTTAGGCATTCCAAGTACGAACAATGTCAATACAACTGATAGAATTACTGCTACTGCCAGTGCAATTATCCATACCATTGACATATTAGTATTCATTACTTTAAATATTGCACCAACTGCTAATATTGGAGCGTATACTACAAATCTAGTAAGCATTACAAA
Source organism: Bacilli bacterium (assembly GCA_031549195.1). Classification (GTDB taxonomy): domain Bacteria; phylum Bacillota_I; class Bacilli_A; order RF39; family UBA660; genus JAVBQF01. The sequence goes on along the minus strand of JAVBQF010000014.1, from coordinate 11,702 downwards.
CAGAGTTTGAATTTGTTGTATATCATTTGTACTTCTTGTAATTAAAGATGCCGTGCTATATTCTTTAAATTCAACAGAAGAAAATGATAATACTTTCTTAAATACTTTTCCTCTTAAAGCTTTAGCAATACCTGCTGCCATACGTGCACCAATAAATGTTACACAAACAGAACAAAGCATACTTATAAGAGCTATACCTAGCATTTTTAGCCCACTAGTTATTACATAATCAGTTTGTAATTTATCCGTATCCATACCTATTGTCTTATATTCACTTCTAATGTAAGTAACTGCACCTTGCTCTATAATAGTATCAGATAATTCTTCTAGTTTTTCATCTATATTAGCAAGTACTTCCCTTTTCTGTTCTTCTGGCATCAATGATAATGCGGTAAAAAAATCTACTCCCTCTGGTAATTTTATCTCACCAGTTGGCATCATCTTAGATACATCACTACTACCTGAGAACGCCGATACAATTAAGATAGGACGCCCTAAAATACTATTTAACTTATCAGTATTATATTTAATATCTAATTGATATAAATTTTCATTTTCAAGAAGTGGATATTTCTTTATATATTCCTTATCCCCTTTTGATAATAATTCATAATTGTCTAATACTACTTCTTTATCATCATTACTTACAAATAATAATAATTTGTTAAGTTCACTTTCTCTAATAACTTCAGGTGTTACTTCTTCAATACCACCTTGTTGTACCCCAACGCTAATAATCTTTGCTGTATAGTCTGGCAGAGTTAAATCTGTAACTGCCTGCGCTGCTAATAAAGCAACCATTATTAATATTGAAACCCAATATTTCTTTAATGTCTTTAATATTTCCATTGTTACTCTCCTTTATAAAATCCCTTTTTTAATAATTCTAGTTGACTAAAGTAATCAGTTAAAATTGTTTCCTTTTTTACATTGTCACATTTAATATATTCAATTAATTCGTGAATCGACATCATAAACAAAATATTCCCCATTTGCGTAAGTGTTTTTTCATCTTTGATATTGAGTTTATCAGTATCTACTAAACTTAATACTTCCTTCGGGAAGCCTGACATATCTTCTCTATGCTTAATCAGTACCTTATGTTCCATTAAATAATTCATGTTTAATATCACATTTTTAAAAAATTTAGCATTCTCTTCTTTTTCAATACTTTTGACAACTGATTTGAATACATCTTGAAACATATTGATAATATCTCCATTATTGTTTTTTAAGTTCTCTAATATTACCTCTTGTATTTTCAGCTTATAAAAAGATAATAAATAAAAATATAAATCCTCTTTATCACTAAAATACATATAAAAGCTACCTCTTGGTATATTACATTTCTTAATAATTCTATTAATCGACGCATTATCGTATAACTCGTTTGAAAATTCTTCTTTTGCTGCACTTAGTAGACTTTCTTGCTTATCTTTTGGAATGTTCAAAAAAGTAGAGCTAGGCATATAATCACTTCCTTACTTTAGGCACATATAGCATTATATACGACACCTTGTCACAGTGTCAACTTAAAACTTTTAGTTTCACATATTTTTACATAATTAAAAAACGACCTAAGTCGTTTTTTAATATTTATTAAAGGTTTCAATAAGTCCAGTAAATTCTTCTTGTATTTCTTCTAGTCTTTTCTTTGATGTCGACTCGAACCTTGCTGTTATATTTGGTCCTGTGTTACTGACTCTTACTAAGGCCCATCCATCATCAAACGTTACCCTGACACCATCAATTGTTAATATTTTATAATTTTTTCCTATACAATAGTTTTCTACTTCATAGACAACTCTATTTTTAATATTGTCAGGACTATGAAATTTTAATTCTTCAGTTGAATAATAATTATTTATTCCATCTAATAGTTCACTTACTTTTTTGTCAGTATGAGATAATATTTCAATTAAACGTAATGCTGCATATATTCCTGAATCAAATCCTGGAAACTTATCATTAAAATAAACATGTCCCGATAATTCTCCACCAAATGGAAGCTTGTTATCTAATACACCTGCTTTAGTATAAGAATTTCCTACTCTACTAACAAATGTCTTACCACCTAGTTTTATAATCTCATCCTCTAAGGATTTAGAACATTTAACTTCATATAAAAACGTTTTATTTTCTACCTTGTTAATAATGTCCCTTATAATAATAATCATATATTTATCTGTTGCTATATAATTGCCATCTTGATCAACTATACCTAATCTATCGCCGTCACCATCAAGACCAATACCAACATCTGCTTTTGTTTCAAGAACTCTTTTCTTAAGTGCCTCCAAGTTTGATTCTACGCATGGATCTGGGTGATGATTTGGAAAAGTTGAATCACTATCACCAAATAGTATTTCAACATCAATATTAAACATTTCAAATACTTCTCTTGCTATACAAGTAGTTGTACCATTTCCTAAATCAAGAACTACTTTTACTCTTTTATTTCCAAGGCTTATTGAATTCATCATAAGCTCTAAGTATTCCTTTTTAATATTATATGTTGTCAAATTACCTCTTCCCGAGTCAAATCTTAAATCATAGGTAAAATCTCTAAACTCTTCAATCATTTCACCACGAGCATTTCCTCTTTCATCAAAGGCCATCTTAAATCCATTATCATCCTTTGGATTGTGACTAGCAGTTACCATAATACCTGATGGTATTCCCAGTTTTATACAAGCATAGTAATACATAGGTGTTGTAACTAGACCTAATGTGACAACATCAGTTCCGCTATCAAGAATTCCTTCAATTAAAGCATCTGTTAATTCAACAGATGAATATCTATTATCATATCCAATAACACACTTGTTTTTATTAAACCTTTTTATATAGGTACCATAACTTCTTCCTATTGTATATGCCACATCTTTATTTAAATCAATTGGATATACTCCTCTTATGTCATAGCCTCTAAATATAAATTTGTTAATATCTTTAGTTATCATTAAGCCTCCTATAAATCTACTGTTCTAGTAGAGGAATTTGATTGGCATTGAAATCCTTCTTGGATGTATTTTGTTCTTTGAAGCGCTACTACAGCACTATGATTTTCTAGTTCAATCAGCTTTGTAAAGTCAAATTTTGTATAATCAAATTCAAATTGATAAGAAGTATCTGTCTCGGTGAATTTAACCACATTATTAGTTTCGGCAACACTTTTAAATCTATTATAATCTGGTATTTCTATATCAGTAATCTTTGCTATTCCTTCAACATTTGGCCTTAATGATACAGAAAAATTAAAATTAACTTTTTGCGGCTTCCCATCTTCATATATTCCATCTATTTTTGTTGCCATAAACATATTATCCATAATAGTACTTTTAAAACAAGACAGTTCTACTGTAACAATTTCTTTAGTAGTAATTTTGGGTACAGGTTTTCCCCAAACCATTCTTGATATTGGTGGCATTAGTATAAAAAATGCACAAATTGATATACCTATATAACATAATAATGTAGTCCTATCCATTGGCTTATTTACTTTTTTTTCTTTTTGAGTTTCTTTCTTTTCTTCCATTGTATACACCCTCTATTCTAATGATATGATAACATATAATAGGTCAAAAAAAAAGTCTAAATAAAACTTTAGACTTACTTATTAGCTTCTTTTAACAATTCAATTACTCTTCTCATCTCTAAATCATATTGAATCATTTCAATACCACCAAATAATTTTAAAAATTCATCTTTTGGCATATTATATTTAGCTGCTAAGCTATCGGCTTCTTTTTCCGTATCTTCATCTGTGACAGTTATCTGCTCTTGGCTAGCTATTTCTTCAAGCATTAATCTATATAGAACATGATTATAAGCTTCCTTTTCAAGTTGAGCTCTTAAATCTGCTTCTTTTGAATTTGTGAATTGATAATACATATCAAGTGTTATTCCTTGCATCTTTAATTGCTCAGCATAACGTCCCAGTAATCTATCCACTTCTTCTTCAACCATCTCTTCTGGAATATCAACCTCAACGTTTTTAGAAACTGTTTCAAGTAGTTGATCAATATATTTATTTTCAAAGTCGACTTCTTTTCTTGCTTTGATTGTATTTTCAATTTCAGTTTCTAATTTTTCTTTAGTATCTACACCTTCCATACCTAAATCTTCAAATAATTCTTTATCAAGCTCACGATCAACTTTTTCTTTTATTTCGTTAACCTTAATTTTGAACACCACAGGTTTACCTGCTAAATTAGGTTCTGGATACTGTTCTGGGAAAGAAACATTGATATCTTTTTCTTCTCCTTGCTTCAACCCAATTACTTGTTCTTCAAAACCTGGTATAAAGGTATTACTTCCTATTTCTAGTTCATAATTTTCTGCTTTACCACCATCGAATGCTACGCCATCATTAAATCCTTCAAAGTCAATAACTGCAACATCACCATTTTCCACTGAACCTTTTTCTTTTACTCTTAGCTCACTATATTTTTCAAGCAAGTGATGTATTTCATGATCTATTTCTTCTTTTGTTACTTTTATGTCTTCCTTTGTAACTTTTAGACCTTTATACTTTTTAACTTTTACTTCTGGTTTAGTAACAATAGTAAATTTGAATTCAATATGATTTTCATCAACATTAGTAACTTCTAATTTTGGTTGTACAACTGGTACTAATTTAGACTCTTCTAACGCCTTAACATAAGCATCACTAACTACATAATCTCCAGCAGTTAAAAACAATGATTGCTTTCCAAATTTTTTCTCATAAACATCCCTTGGCACTTTTCCTTTTCTAAAACCAGGAACACTAACATTCTTAGATTTTTCTATAAAAGCCTTATCTAAAGCCTTTTGCCATCCTTCACCATCAATCTTAATGATGACTTCAGTATTATTTTTCTTATTTGCCATATTATTTCCTCCAACTCACTAATATATTATATAGTAAATATTATTTTTAAACAAGAAAAAATAGTGCATAACACTATTTAATTTCAGTTATTTCAATTTTGTAAGTTCCAGTTGGACTTTCAACTTCAACAACATCTCCAACTCTTTTGTTAAGTAAAGCTTTTGCAATTGGACTTTCGTTTGAAATTTTGCTCATAAATGGATCTGCTTCTTGACTTCCTACAATTTTATATTCATCTTTATCATTATCATCAACATATTTAATTGAAACAGTTGATCCAAGTCCTACTTTGTCAGTAGGGGATGTCTCTATAATGGATACATTTTCTAGCATCTTTTCTATTCTTTTAATTCTACCTTCTATCTCAGCTTGATCATTCTTCGCTGCATCATAATCAGCATTTTCAGATAAGTCACCTAAAGCTCTCGCTTCTTTTATAGCTTTGATATTTGCAGGTCTTTTTACATTTATTAATTCATCTAATTCTTTTTTTAATTCTTCTAGGCCTTCTTTAGTTAAGTAAAATTTCTTATCACTCATGATTGGTCACCTCTTTTTTCATTAAGTTAAATATTATCACAAAAGTGCTTTTCTGTCAACTAAATTTTATTAACAGTTATTGGCAGGTCTTTTATTTCCTTCATAAAAAAATCATCTGTCATTCCTGCTAAAAAATCTATTACAATTCTTTGTTTTGAAGTATCGTTTATATATTTCTCACTTCTTTCATTTAAATATAATATATATATATTACTACTCTTATTATTTAATTCTAAATCTTTCAAATATCTATTAAATAATCTATTCATTCCTTCCTTATAAAATAATAGATTTTCTTTACTATTTGCCTTATGGTAAATAGTATCATAATTAAATTTCTTTAATTTATTAACTGCCTCAAATATTTCATCACTTAACTTAATATATGGTTTATCATAACTATTGTAAACTATATCCAGTACAATACTATTTATTATTGATTTATTCGTATCTCCAAGAACATCTTTAATATCTTCTGGAATAATTGTGCGATCAAATGCACCTATTTTAATTGCATCTTCTATATCCCTTCCAATATATGCGATAATATCAGATATTCTAACAACACAACCTTCAAGCGTCATTGGTCTTATCTTTTTAGCATAATTAGAATCTTTTAAACACAGATTATATTCCGTTAAAAATTCTTCTTTTGTTTTCTTCTTTGGTTCATATTTAGGGTGGAGAATTTCGCCATTATGACACATCATACCATCTAATACTTGAATTGTGAGATTAGTATTAGTTTCAATATCAATATAGTTTCTAACACTTTGTATGTTATGCATGAATGGCTCATTTAATTCTTTTGTCGATATCTCTGATAATATGTGCTCACCTTCATGACCAAGTGGTGTATGACCAATATCGTGACCTAATGCAATGGCCTCAATTAAATCTTCATTTAAATTTAGGAGCCTTCCTATTGTTCTTGCAATCTTACTAACTAAACTAACATGTATTATTCTTGTTGTTATATGATCATTACTAGAAAAAGAGAATACTTGTGTCTTATTTATATAACGAGTATATGCCATGCTGTGAATAATCCTGTCAACATCATGAAAAAAAGCAGGGCGTATATCTTCTTTCTCTTCCTTTATTCTTACAGCTTCACTACTTTTTATTGCAAATACTGATAAGGCTTCCTCTTTTCTCAATAGCATCTCTTTTATTTTATCATCGTTCATAGACATCTCCTTATCTTTTAAAATGTTTATATAATCTGAAAATCATATTCTCCACAAATAAGTGTTTATTTTATGTGTTGACTACTAATCATTTTTTTCTGTTCTTCCTTTAGTTCTTTTAATAAAAACCTAATATCATTTAGTTCACTTGTTATTTCATATAATTTATCTTGAATATCATCAATTTCTTGTTCTGCTTTATAATTAATTGAAAAATCTACTAGTGACTCAGCCTTTTCTCTTGCAGCTTGCCTATTTTGACTCATCATAATAATTGGGGCTTGAAAAGCTGCAGTAAATGAAAGCATTAGATTCAAAAGTATAAACGGAACATCATCAAAATGTGGCGTAAATGGAAGTAAATTCCAAATAATCCAAAATGACAAAAATATCATCATTGTTATAATAAACTTCCAACTACCTCCAAATGCTGCTATTTTATCTGCTACTTTATCAGCTTTCCTTGTACTGCTAATATATTTTTCATCTAACATCGATACGATCGTTTCTTCATAGCTTTTTATAATTTTATCAATTCTGTGAAATCTATGATCATTAAGGTCAATATCATCTTGAATTGCTCTTAATCTTTGTGTTTTGGTTAAATCTTTTATATTTTTACTTTCCATAATACACCTCTAATTCATTTTAATTCGCATCATAGAATTTTCTTCTATGTCAAACTCTATTTTCAACTTGATTATTTGTTCAGGATGTCTTGCCACTTCTATTGAATTCATATCTTCATCATATACATTATCTATTGTAAATGAATATACATTACCACTTGGAGTAAATATTTCTACATTATCTCCAACTTTAAAATAATTTCTCTGACAAAGCGTAACTATTTTACTTTCATTATCATAAGAAGTTATAAAACCTAAAAAGTCTTGATTTGACACTTCTTGCCTTCCTGTATAATATTGATCGGTATAGTCAGCCTCACGAGTTAAATAATGAGAACTATTTTCTCTATTTGCAACTCTTGATAATATCTTTTCTTCATACTCCAATAATTTTTCAGTTAACTTTCTCTCATAGTATGCATCTATTATTCTTCTATAGCTCCCAATTACTGTAGCTAAATAGTATGGGCTTCGCATTCTTCCTTCTACTTTAAATGATTTAATACCAGAGTCTATCATATTCTTTATATGTCTTACTAAATTTAAATCTTTTGTAGCCATAGTAAACTTATTATCTTCATCATCAATTGTGAATGCAAATCTACATATTTGAGCACAGCCTCCACGATTAGAGTCCCTATTAGTAAAATAATTTGATAATACACATCTACCACTATAGAAGGTACACATTGATCCATGAATAAATACTTCAATATCCATACCAGTATTATCAATAATTTCTTTTATTTCATTTAAAGACAGTTCTCTTGCTAGTACAACTCTCTTAACTCCTTCCTTTTTAAAGAAATTAACGCTCTCAATATTTGAAGTAGATGCTTGAGTACTCAAATGAACTTCTACATCTTCAAAATTTTCTTTAATATAATTAATTATAAAAGGATCACTTACTATAAAAGCATCTATTCCAGCATCTGCGGCATCTTTTATAAAATCATATACTCCTTCTATATCTTCGTTATGAAATACAATATTCAATGTAAGATAAACTTTTTTATTTAGGTTATGCGCAAAATCACATGCTTCTTTAATCTCTTCAATACTAAAATTATTTGCATTAGCTCTTAAGCTATATTCTCTTCCTCCAATATATACTGCATCAGCACCATATAAAAGAGCTATCTTCAATCTTTCTAAGTCACCAGCTGGACTTAATAATTCTACTCTTTCCATATTACCTCACCTTATATACTGTCTTTGTATAGAAAAAACCTGCATAGTTTCCAATAAGGCTTTCAAGCTCTTCTATATCTTTATCTGTTTTAATGTTCATAAATAATTTAAATGCCTTCATAAAAATATCTTCTGGCATATAATCCTCACTAAATATTAAATAATCAATATTTTCCTTCAATTCACTAAAAGCCTTTATACCATTCACAATCTTATTGTAATAAATTGTGTCTCCTGTTTTATCTTCAGTGATAATATACTCTTCATCTTTTTCTTTTAATATATAATCTTTACCATTATAATCTTTATCATATGAAGAAAAGTAGTTAGTTAGCAATTTTCTTCTTGTATGCGACATCAAAGGATTATAAAGTACATAGGACATTAATGTCATCTTTGTTTTTTCTCTTATTTCGAGCATTTCTTGTAGAGTTATTTCTTGTGATAAAACTCCATATTTAACACCTTTACCATAATAGTAATTACAAGTATTATAATTGGTAACCATATAGTTTTGATACCATGCCAAATCTAATTTTAAATTTAATTTTTTCTTTAACTCTAACAAAGATAAATCATAAAATAAAACACCTTTAATATTAATGGAATCAAGTTCAATTAAAATTCCTTCTAATTCCTCTAGTTCACCATTAAATATATTTTTATTAATACTTATAAATATTTCAATTTCTTTATATTTATCTACTATTTCTTTTATTTCTATGATAGACAATGCATTTTTATATCCAGTTGAAAATTTATTCATTCCAAAAACAAAGGCTCTTGCACCATTTTTGATATATTCATCTAGTTTTCTAGTATTATTTGGTATAATAACTGCTTTCATAATATCACCTTTTAGACATCTAGATTATAGCAAATATATTGCTATTTTACAATTTAAAAAGAAATGATTTTTCACATTCCTTTCATTCAAATCTCTATTGACTAACAAGTGTAATCTTAGCATTTCCATTACCAGAACGACTTCCAGCTGTCATTGACATACTAGCAAATACTTTTCCTGAAAAATGATTTGCCTGTCCTGTATGTGCTCCACTAGAATTAACTGCATTACACCCTGAATATCCGGATATAAACGATGAACCACCTGCGCCAGCATAGTGCCAAGGGTTGGTCGAACCGCCAGGTCCGCCTCTTCCTCCCCAGTAGCCACCACCACCGCCGCCACCAGCAGTATTTGTACTATTTCCTCCGCTTCCGCCAACGCCAAATGCAGAACCAGATATTTGTGTAGAACCTGTGGTATTTGCTGTATTTGTTGAAGTTAAGCCGCCGCCAGCTCCACCAATTTCTCCATAACTTCCACCGCCGCCACCTGCTGCAACCATTATTCTATTTACTAAACCAGTTCCTCCAAATCTAGCATCAGTAGCTCCGCCACCACCGCCAGCATTTTCATCATCATTAGTATCATTGCCACCTTTGCCACCGCCATTGTAGCCACCTGTACCACCAGTATTGATGGCACTTGCACCATTACCACCTTTACCACCAACATAAAGATATATTTTTTCACCTGACACAAGTGTAATGTTACCCTTTGTGTACGCGCCTAGGCCTCCCGCTAACATTCCAACGTCTGTATTACCAGATCCACCTTGAGCACCCCATAATTCTATTTTGTAAGTTCCAGTTCCTGGTACTGTAAATGTCTGCACCGCTCCTGTATAAGCAAAAGAATATACTGTTCCAGCTGTTAATGCTGTTTCTACTGTCACTGTTTTTGAACAACTTCCTGTATTTCCTGCATTATCTTTTACATATCCATATACTGTTATACTTCCTGCTGCTGATAATGTATAACTTGTACTACTGTTATAGGTTGCTGTTGCACTATTTGTTAGGCCATATGACTCTATTCCACTTGATGCATCTGTCTTACTTGCCCATGTTACTGTATCTCCTACTATTACTCCAGAGTTATTTAATGTACATGTCGGTACTACTGTATCTTTCTTAACAGCTATATTACATGTCCCTGTATTCCCTGCATTATCTTTTACATATCCATACCATGTCACACCAGCACTATCCGCACTCTGTGTCCCTGTTGCTAAACTATTATATGTTACTGTTGTACTGTCATCCATCCCATATGATGCTATCCCACTTGTCGCATCAGTTCTTGTTAAACCTAATACTACATTACTCTTATACCAACTATTATCTCCTATTGTTCCAGTTGTTACTGATATACTACATGTCGGTACCACTGTATCTTTCTTAACTGCTATATTACATGTCCCTGTATTCCCTGCTTTATCTTTTACATATCCATACCATGTTGTACTTGCAGTATCCACACTCTGTGTCCCTGTTGTTAAACTATTATATGTTACTGTTGTACTTGCTATCATCCCATGGCTATCTATTCCACTTCCATTTGTGTTATCACTTCTTGTTAAGCCTAAGACTACATTACTCTTATACCAACTGTTTTCTCCTATTGTTCCACTTGTTACTGCTATACTACAACTTGGTAAAGTTTTATCTATTTTAATATAGGTACTTGCTATTGCTGATGCATTTCCTAAATTATTTATTGCTCTTACATATGCTAACTGGTTTCTCTCTACACTAAAGGCTGTTGTATTGAATTCATTACTATTTGAATTTTCATATCTTGTCCATGTCAACTCATCATAACTATACTCCCAACTTGATACAATAAACTCTTCTGTTATTTTTAGGGTTAATATTATATTCTGATTCGTCCAGTTTCCTCCACTTGGGTTTACTATCTGTATCGCACTTTGATGTCCTTCATCTCTTTTTATATCTATATTACATACTCCTACATTCCCTGCTCTATCTTCTACTTCCCCTTCTACTGTCTTTGCTGCAAAGTTTGTATTATATGTTATACTCTCCTGTTCTACTCCTTCTATTCTTTTCTTTGTTATTCCACTTCCATTATCTTCTGCACGACTAAACTGAACAGTTACATCACTTGTATACCATCCTTCTGCATCTATTTCCCCTATTCCTTCTAGTTCACATATTGGGGCTGTCTTATCTATTCTTATATAGGTACTTGATACTTCTGATTCGTGACCATTCCCATCTACACTTTTTATATATACTTGCTGTTCTCTTTCTAAACTAAATGGAGTTGTAATGTATTCTTCCATTCCTGAATTCTCATACACTTCCCATGTCTCTCCATCATAACTATACTCATAATGATCTATTCCATTATCATCACTACTTTGTACTGTTAAACTAAAACTCTCTTTTACCCACTCTTCATTA
>JAVBQF010000025.1:0-4523 GCA_031549195.1 Bacilli bacterium | reverse complement strand
CTTCTAACATATAAACACCTCTTTATTCTTATTCTTAAATCTTATTAATTATAGCACACATTTATGAAATTGTTAATTTTTTGTTTTTTTTCCAAATCTCCCCATTTTTTTAGCTAATATTTGAAGGGGTCCTTCTATTTGCCTATCTTCTTTACTCTTTTCAAACTTGTCTATTTTCTTTTTAGTAACAATAGCTGATCTATTATATCTTCTTTCCATATTAGCTGTTTCAAAATTAAAAAACTGAATAGATTTATCAATTATTTCCCTTGCAAATCCAAGTCTAGTTGTATCATAAAAATCTGGATATGCTTCTAATAAGTAATTAGTAAAATATAAAAACATTATGTTTTTATCCAAACAATAATGATCATTTCTTTCGTTCTCTGCTCTTTTATAAGTTTTAGCCACTTGTAACATTTCCATAATGAAAGAGGCATTTAATAAAGAAAGTCTCTCATCTATAGTTCGACCAAGACTACCACAAAAAAATTCATAATCTTGCTTTTGCCATATCTTTTTTCTTAATTCTAATCTTGCATATCTTCTTCTTGATGTTTGCATTTCATTACGTAAAGAAGTCTCAAACTCAATTGGGCGAAATACATCATCTCTACAATTGTTATCTAAGTCATCAGGATATCTTCTTAAATAAGATATTCTTAATGATTTTATTCTATTATACCTATTTGACATCATGTGTCTAGAATCATCTTGTTGCAATAAGCTTTTTAGTCTTGTTAAAAACTCACTGTACTTATCAGGGTTACAATACTTTTCGATAAACTTTTGCTCATCTGGTTCATTTACTACATCATTCATCAATTCAAAATCAGCAATAATATCATCAATACTAATGGTCTTTTGTTCCTTTTCCATTCTTTTCTCCTTTCAAACTATTATATATTTCCATATAATCCTCTACTAGGATGAATTCAATATTTCTTTTAATATTTTCTTCAATTTCCTTCAAGTCTTTTTCATTTTCTCTTGGTATAAATATCTTTTCTATTCCGCATCTTGATGCACCTATTATTTTTTCTTTTAAACCACCGACAGCTTTCACCTTACCTGTAAGAGTCAATTCTCCTGTCATCGCAACATTTGATGGCATAATCTTATTAGTAAACAAACTTATCAAAGCGGTTAATAGAGCTACACCTGCTGATGGTCCTTCTTTTGGAGATGATCCATCTGGTATGTGAATATGTATATCATTTGCTGTAAAAACATCTTCTGATATTTTAAACAAATTACTATTAGCCCTCATGTAATCATAAGCAATACGTGCTGATTCCTGCATTACTTCACCTAGACTACCAGTAAGTATAAAGTCACCCCTACCCTTAAATGTTGCTACTTCTACTTTTAAAATATCTCCACCATATAATGTATAAGCAAGTCCATTAGTTATCCCTGGCTTGTCTATTAATCTATCATTATTGTGAATATATTTATTTATTCCTAAATACTTTTCTATATTCTTACCGGTAATATTGTAATTGTCTTTTGACTTATCAACTACTATTTCCTTAACTATCTTTCTAATAACTGTTGCAATTACTCTATCAAGTTCTCTAACTCCGGCTTCTTTTGTATAGTTTCTAATTAGAGTAATTATTGCATCATCACTAAACTTTACTTTATTTGAAGTCAACCCGTGCTCTGATAGTTGATTAGGTATTAAATGTTTCTTTGCTATTTCAATTTTTTCATACTCAGTATACGAAGATAGTTCTATTATTTCTAGTCTATCTTTTAATTCTGCTGGTATTTGTTCTATATAATTAGCCGTTGCAATAAAGAAAACCTTACTTAAGTCATAAGCTTCTTCTATATAATGATCAATAAAATTAGTATTTTGTTCTTTATCCAAAACTTCTAATAAACTAGATGCTGGATCACCTTTAATATCTTTAGTCATCTTATCGATTTCGTCTATTATAAATACAGGATTAATAGTTCCGGCCTTCTTCATTCCTTGAATAATTAATCCAGGAGCTGAACCTATGTAAGTTCTTCTATGCCCAATTATTTCAGCTTCATCGTTTACACCACCAACAGATATTTTTGTAACATTTCTGCTTACTGCTTCTGCTACACTCTTAGCAAAGCTTGTTTTACCGACACCTGGTGGTCCAACTAAACAAATTATTGGACTTCTTAAATTATTAGTATTTTCTTTAACTGCTAAATACTCTATTATTCTATCTTTTACTTCATTTAATCCGCTATGAGTAGAGTCAAGTATAGCTCTTACTTTCTTTAAATCTTTTCTGTCAGTTGTTTCCTTACTCCAAGGAAGAGTTATTAACCAATCTATATAATTTCTGATTGTACTTACTTCAGGAGATGTTGGATTACTTGTAGCATAACGATTAAGCTCAATTAGTAGCCTGCTTTTAACCTTCTCATTACACCCTAAACAATTAATAGATTCTCTTAATGTATTAACTTCACTGTCTTTATCTTCTCCAAGTTCTTCTTTTATTGCATTTATCTTTTCTCTTAAGACAAATTCTTTTTGACTATCTTCTAAGCCTTTGGCAACTGATGATTCTATTTCTTTTTCAAGTTTTAATACTTCTACGTCATGATTAATATCATCTAAAATCATCTTAACTCTGCATGTTGATGAAATCTCAGAAATATATTCCATTTTTCTTTCTATATCAATAGGAAGAAATACCGCAATAATATCTGTTAATTTATTAATACTACTAATTCCGGCGATCTGTGATAATACAGTATTAGACATAGTAGGTACTTCTTTTACATAATACTCTATATGCTTAGTTAAAGAACGAACATATGCTAGTTCCTCCTTAACAGTCAACTCTTCAGGTGTAACTGTACTTATTAATGCTTCATATAATCCATCATCTTTAGCATAAGTATGAACTTTAGCGCGATTGTCTCCTTGAATTATAATTCTAACTTTACCATTAGGCATATCGAGTTTCATCTTTATTGTAGCTATTATCCCATAGGGAGGTAGTTCTTCTATCTCTGGATCTATTTCTAAATTATCTTGAGGATTAACAACTAATATATGATTTTCATAGTATGATTCTGCTAAAGATAATAATTTTCTATCTATTTCACTTTCAAATTCTAGTCTTATTTCACTATAAGGGAATAACACCATATTTCTCAATATTAAGACTGGTAAATTACTTTTCATATGGTACACCTCACTTGCAAATATTGCTTTTTATTATAACTAATTTAAGTATAAAAGTAAACCATTAAATTAGTTTATTTTACATTGTTTTATAATTAAAAACAATTTGGTTTTTACGCCAAATTGTTATAGATTTATTTTCTTGATATGAAAATATTAAATGGAAGTGCAGAACTAGATAAGCTTGATTCTGCTACTTCAGGTATTGGCACTACTCCACAACCTGGAATATTTTTGGCATCATAGAAACAACTAGTATACTCTTTTATATATCCTCTTTGTTTTGTTTTATCCATTATGGATTTTATTCGAATAGGAGCAGTTGCTGCATCAGCCCATTCTAAATAAGTGACGCAATGTTTTGGTGATAATCCTATTTTGTCATAAGATGCTATTGGTAAACCAAAGATTTTAGAGAAAAGAGGAATCAGCTCAAATTTTAAATTTACATTTGGTGTTGTCATTGTCAAAGTAAAATAATCACCTAAGGAAGGAAGCTTTATAGGCCCTATGAAAGGTCTTTTTTTCAAATCGTTTCCCATATAATTAATCACGAGTGGAACACCATTATATTGTGCTGTAACTTCAAAATTCCCTTTGCCACTTTCAGATGCTGTGATATGTTCAATTAATGGACTTTCTAGTAAAGTTTCCACCATAGTATTCAAATTACTTTTCCCATATAAAGTTAGTTTACTATCAATATCACTAATTAAACTTAAGTTACCTGGTGTCAAATTTACTATCCTTTTTTCCATATACAATCACCTGCTTGGATATTTTAGCACAATCGTCTCTTTTTTTCAATAAAAAGGGCATTTATCAGGCACTTTTTTTTACTCTCGCAATAAATTTATTAAGATGTCTACCACCTTCACTTATATCAGCTGCACCTTCTTTATCAGCAATATTTTTTCCTTCTGCGCAAATACAATCAATAGTATAAGAAGGAAAAAATCTTTTTTTCAATGAGGCCTCCGTATTCTGTAGTCTAGCTAAACCTTCCTCATTAAAAACGTAATTAACTAACATTGTATAATCTTCTTGACTAACAGTTTCAGGCTTCATATATAACCTATCACTATAAGCTTCGCCACTTTTCAATCTGTATAAAGAAGTTATATCACTTCTATTAACTACAGCCTTTGATGTTTGACTCAATAAAGAATTAATTTTTAACAAAGCTTCAGGTGACGGTTTTATATTAGTAGGGACTAAAGCTAATGTCTTGACATCATCAGCTTCAAAACCAAACTCTTTTAATTTTTCTGACGTAGAATCAATATCTTTAGAACACAATTCATTATACACATAATTGACAGCTAAAGAAAACTGACCA
>JAVBQF010000010.1:0-67618 GCA_031549195.1 Bacilli bacterium | reverse complement strand
TACTCCATTATTTAATCTCACGTCAGTTGCACCACCGCCAGATCTACCATATGCATACTGCCCAGCTGACAAGCTTCCTCCACCATTATAGCCACCGGTATCTGCTGCTGCAACAGTTGTACTTAATGGTGTTCCACCAACGTATATATATATTTTTTCATTTTTTTGTAACTTTACAGCTCCTTTAGTATAAGCACCTTTACCACCAGTATATGAGCCAAATGTTCCACCTTCAGCCCCCCATAACTCTATATTGTAATAGCCTGTTGCGGGTACCGTGAATTCCTGATAATTTCCTGTATATGCATACTCATATGTTTCATTTAGCCATACTACTTTAAACGCTCCCCATGGTGCTCCGCTTATCGAGTTCTTTGTTTTATTCACAAACAGTGTACTTGTTGTCATATTTAAAGCAAACGCATTATCTCCTATTGTTGTAACACTACTTGGTATTGTAGCTTCTTCTATCCTATTACTGTAGAAAGCCCCAGTACCTATAGTAGTAATATTAGTTTTAAAATTAACATTTGATATTTGATTATTTGCAAAAGATGTTTCTCCTACTGTTACAAGATTTGCAGATAAAACTAAAGTTGCAATCATATTGTTTGCAAAAGCAGATATACCAATTGATACCACTTTGTCTGATACTATTAAATTTGTTAACTGATTATTTGTAAAAGCGTCTTTTTCAATTGTAGTTACATTATTGAAAACAATACTTGATATTTGATTATGTCCAAAAGCATTTTCTTTTATTACTTCTATTTCGCTTGGTATTAATATAGAACTTAGGTTATTATACGCAAAAGCACCATTTTCAATTTCTAATACATTGTCTGATAGATTTATTGTTTCTAAATTGTTATATGAAAAAGCGTCTGCTGCTATTGATGTTACAGAATCTGGAAGTGTAACGGAAGTTAGTTCTTTGTTTTTAAATGCACTATCTCCAATTACATTAACAGAAATACCACTAATCTTCTCTGGAATAATTACATCTTTTGGGCAATCTTCCTTTTCAATATCTCCATCTAAATTGCTATAGTAACCTTCAATTGTAAATGTGCTCACATTGAACGAAAAACACCTTGCAGTCGTTGCATTACTAGGTTCCTGTGCAGGCGGAGCATTAGGATCTTCATCTGTTGGATCTTCACCTGGTTCTATTGGATCTCCATCATCAGAAAGTTTAGCAAGTAAAATTGTAGAACTATTAGTTAAATTTCTATTGCTTAATTGATAACTTGCGCCACCAATAATTATTCTTGCATTATTCTCTTTTAAGTTTGTTATACTCTTAACATTTTCCAAACTTTCAGCGCCTTTTAATACAGAGCTTTCAGAAAGTTCATCTTCTTTTGCAACATTTATCCCATACTTTTTAGAATCTATTGCAGCAAAATAGTAGATGTTTTTACCATTTTCTCTTTCAATAATTACATATGTCCTAGCTAAATCAAGCTTACCATATGGTGATTTATATCCTTTGTTTTTATCCACATCTATCTTAGATGCTGGTATGACTAAAGCTTCATTATTCTTTGCCTCTTGAGCAAATACATCTTTTGCATACTGTTCTCTTGCAGCTTGTATAAACACATTTGCAGTTCTAATATATGACTGTTTTTTTGAATTAACAACATATTTATTGATTGCTGGTATAGCTATTGAGATAAGTATACCTAATACTATAATTACTGCTAAAAGCTCTATCAAACTAAATGCTTTATTATTTGTTTTTATTTGGTTTCTCATTAGTATCACCCTACTATAAATAATAGTTCATTAGGGTTATTTTGTCAATTAAAAGAGCCTCATTTTGAAGCTCTATTCATTATTTAATAAACTATTAATATCATATGTTCTTGATGTATTATAACCGAAATAATATAAACTCATTCTAAAATCAGTTTCAAGTGATAAGGCTTTCTTTAAATCATATTCTATTTTATAAATCTTATTATCTTTATCAATTAATACTGTTGATTGAATATCTTGATTAAAATCAATTTCACCAATTGTAGTATACTTCATAATATTTTTCATAACATCTTTTTTAGTTACAAATGAATATTTTTGATATTCTTCATATGCAACAATTTCTTTTTCTTCTCTATTCAAATTAGTATAACTTTCAAGGCCTTTTAAATAGGTGGATACATCTGTGTATACTATTGAATCTTCTGTTTTTTCATATTTCATCATTTCTTTTTCAATATACTTTTCTGTCCCAATGATATAGTATGTTTTTGATTCTGATATGTTTTCTTCTATATTTGTTAATGTAGACTGCATTATTTTATAATCTTTATTCATATAATTTTCAATTCTAGCATCATCAATAATTCTTTTATCATTATATATACCGCTTAATCTATAAGACAATGTATATCCATTCATATCTGCTGAAACTTTAATTTTTTCAAGTGCTTTTTCAATAACCTCTTCTTTTGTCAGTTCTTTTTCTTCATTGTTACTTTGTTTATCGTCATTGAAATAGCGATAAACACCATATCCTATTAACAGAAGTG
This sequence comes from Bacilli bacterium, assembly GCA_031549195.1. Classification (GTDB taxonomy): domain Bacteria; phylum Bacillota_I; class Bacilli_A; order RF39; family UBA660; genus JAVBQF01. The sequence continues at coordinate 65,081 of JAVBQF010000010.1, read as the reverse complement.
CAACTACTAGTAAGACAATTATTATTAAATCCTTTGTTTTCTTATTCATACTTTCTCCTTTTATAATCCTAAATAATTTATTATTGCATAGCCATTTCCAACATGGCCTGTTTCTGTTGCGCCACTTGTTGATGGCATTGATGCTGTTCCAGCTTTCATAGACATACTAGTAAATACGGCGCCTGAAAAGTGATTGGCTTGACCTGTATGTGTTCCAGCGGAATTCTTTGCATTACATCCTGAATATCCTGAAATAAAGGAAGAACCGCCTCCGCCTGCCGATTTATAAGCAGTTGATGATGTTGAGCCACCATAGTAGCCACCACCTCCGCCACCAAGGCCATCACCATCACCAGAAGATCCAGATCCAGATTTACCAGTGCCAAATGAATGGCCCGTAGTTTGTGTAGCAACAGCAGCGTCACTTGTTCCTTGAATACCATTCAACGTTCCACCACTTCCACCAGAATAAGTAAATGAACCGCCTCCGCCACCTGCTGCAACAATTATCCTATGAATTGTTCCAGTTCCTTCATATCTAACATCAGTAGCTCCTCCGCCACCACCGCCTTGGTCATCATCGCCATCCTGTCCACCAGCACCGCCACCATTCCACCCACCACTACCAGCCTTGGTTGCAATAGCATCTACTCCTTTTCCACCTACATATATATATATAATATCATCTTTATATAGTTTCACTGTTCCTGTCGTATAAGCACCTTTTCCAAATGTAGTCTGAGCTGTTCCATTTGCTGTTGACTTTCCTCCTGACGCTCCCCACAATGCTATTTTATATGATCCTGTTTCTAAAATTGTAAGTGATTGCATAGCACCAGTATAGGCATATTTGTATTCTTTGCTATTCCATTTTACATTAATAGCTCCCCATGGTGATCCGCTTATTGTATTTATTGTTTTGTATACATTTATAGTGCTGCCTGATGCATTATTAAGAAAGGCATTTGCTCCAATGGTTGTTACATTTGCTGGAATTGTCACTGCAGATAGTTTATTTGCACTAAATGCACTTGCACTTATTGTCTTTAATCCTGTTCCTAGGGTTAATGTGGTTATTACATTGGTGTAAAATGCTGTTTCTTTTATTGTTATAATATTATTTGGTATTGTTACGCTTGCTAGTTGATTTGTACTAAACGTACTTGCTTCTATTGTTGTTAATCCTGTCCCGAGTGTTAATGTGGTTATCTGATTTTTAAAGAATGCTGTTTCTCCTATTGAAGTCACATTATTTGGTATTACTAAACTTTTTATCTGGTTTGTGCTAAAGGCACTTGTACCTATTGTTGTTAATCCTGTTCCTAGGGTTAATGTGGTTATTACATTATTTAAAAATGCTGTTTCTCCTATTGAAGTTACACTATTGGGTATTGTCACACTCTTTATCAAATTTGTACTAAACGCACTTTTTTCAATTGTTGTCAATCCGCTTCCCAATGTTAATGTTTCTATTACATTGTTGTGAAATGCACCTTGACCTATAGTTGTTATATTATTTGGTATTGTAAGAGTTTTTATTTGATTTGTATTAAATGTACTGGCATCAATTATTTTTACTCCAGTACCAATAGATAATGTTGCTATTTGATTGTTATAGAAGGCACTTGTACCTATTGTTGTTACACTATTTGGTATTGTTACACTCTTTATTGAGTTTGTATTAAACGCACTTGCACCTATTGTTTTTAAACCTGTTCCAAGCGACAATGTTGTTATTACATTGTTGTAAAAGGCTGATGCTTCTATTGTTGTTACGCTGTTTGGTATTATTACATTCTTTATTGAATTTGTACTAAAAGCTTCAGACTTAATTGTTGTTACCTTGCTTCCAATTGTTAATGTTGTTATTACATTGTTTTTGAATGCTGATGCACCTATCGTAATTACATTGCTTCCTATTAATACCGAAGTTAACTTTTTACTTGCAAAGGCTGAAGCAGCTATTGTTTTTACTGGAATTCCTGAAATATTGGTTGGAATTACAACTGCTTTTGGACATGATTCATTTTCACTATTATTATCCATATAATTGTAATAACCAGTTATAGTATTAGTATTACTATCAAAGGCAAAACATCTTATAGTTGTTGTTCCTGCTTCGTCGCCAATCCAATTTACTTTGAATGCTCCCCACGGAGATCCCTCTATTGTTTTATAAGCACTATCCACATTTAAAGTACTTGTTTCTTCATTATTTATAAATGCATTATCTCCTATATTTTTTACATTAGATGGTATTGATGTTTCAGCTATACTATTTATTGCAAATGCTCGTTCCTCTATCGTTATTAAGCCATCTCCAATATTTAAATTATTAATTAGGTTATTTTCAAATGCTGATGCGCCTATAGTTGTTATGTTGTCTGGTATTGCTATACTTGTAATAAGATTATTCAAGAATGTCTCTTCCTTTATTTCAGTTAGACCTTCCCCAATATCTAAAGCCTCAATCTTGTTGCTTGCAAAAGCTTGAGAATCGATATTAGTCACAGCATTAGGTATTATTAGGTTTGTAATTAAATTGTTACAAAAGGCCTTTTCGGGTATTGAAGTTATGGCATCACCTAATGTCAATGTTGTAATTTTATTGTTTTCAAAAGCTGATACACCTATACTTGTTATATTATTTTGCAAGTCAACAGTTTCTATTAGATTGTTCGCAAATGCAAAGGCATTTATATTAGTTACAGTATTTGGTATCGTTAAGCTTGTAATCAGATTGTTATAAAAAGCTTTTTCGGGTATTGAAGTTATACCAGTTCCCAATATTAATGTTGTAATCTTATTGTTTTCAAATGCTGATATACCTATATTTATTTCGCTACCTTTCAAAGATACCCTTTCAATTAAGTTATTTGAAAAAGCATGGCTTTCTATAGTTTTAATCGTATTTGCTATCTTTACCGTTTTTATTTCATTATTTTCAAATGCCTGAGACCCAATCGATGTTATTCCACTTGATATTTCTAGTGCTGTTAAACCCTTATCCGAAAAAGCCCCAGATGCAATTTTATTTATTGAAATCCCACCTATTTTGACTGGTATTTTTACTTCCTTTGGACATACTGGTTTTGATGAATCATTATCTTCATATTGATAATATTTTGTTATTGTTTTTTTTGATGAGTTAAATTCAAAACAACCACCATTTGTTACTGGTATAGTTGGCATATTTGGATCTTCCTCTTCTTCTTCTTCATTATCAGGAGTTACGCCCACTATAATTGGCTCATCCTTACATGTGGTAGCATTTATCATTCCTCTTTTTAATTTATTATTAACTGATATATTTTTATCTAACTTTGTCACTCCGCTTACAACTTGACTTCTTTCTAATGCAGTTTCACTAACAAGGCTTACTCCATATGTTGCACTATCATAGCTAGTCCAAAAATATTCAAATCCTTTTACTTCGTCATATGTTACAACTACATAGGCTTCCATCCATTCACCAAATGGACTTTTATTTTTAGCTTTTTCCGTTTTCAAACATTGTATTGGTACATAATATAATACCTCTTCATCAGTGAAATCATAATTTGATAGTTTCGATGCCATCGTTGTTATATACTGTTTTGCAGAGGCAACATATGCATCTTTTCTTGAATCTCTTATATAATTGCTAATTGATGGTACTGCAATTAGTATAAGTATTCCAAGTATAACAATAACCGATAATATTTCTATTAACGTAAAGGCTTTTTCACTTTTTCTTATTTTTAATTTATCCATCACACACATCACCCTATCATAAGTAAATGATAGATTATTATTGATGTTTTGTCAATTAAAAAGAGTTCTTCACTCTTATTTCAAACTCCAATTTTTAGGATTAAATTTACTTGTTTTTAATCTCTTTATTGTTGGTCTTATTTCTAAATTATTTTCTTCTCTTAGCCTTCTTAATTTTCCATTATTAGTGACAACTCCAATAGCAGATATACCTCCTAAAATAATGCACGCTAAAGGCGAATCTTGGTTTATCACATTTATTGATGACACAACCAAGAAAGTGCTTGTTAATGCTGAAAAAGCATTTCTTGTTAACCTGGTATTTCTAATACTTGAAAGTTCCATAGTAATCACCTTTTCTTCTATTTAATTATTATAAACATATAAATACCATTGTCAATTTATTTCTTATTTAATATTGTAGTAATATATGTTAAAATTATTTAAGGAAGTGATTCATATGAAAAAAACTATTTTAACTGGAGTTAGACCTACTGGCAATTTGCATTTTGGTCATTTATTTGGTGCGTTAAGAAATTGGGTAGTATTACAAGATGAGTACAACTGTTTTTTTGAAATTGCTGATGTTCAAGCATTAACAGATAACTTTAATAATCCAGATAAAGTTAGAAAGAATGTTTATGAAGTAACTATAGATTTATTGTCAATTGGTATAGAACCAGAAAAAGCTAATATATTTATTCAATCTGAGATACCAGAAATTGCTGAGTTAACTGTTTTTTATTCAAACTTAGTTACTATGGCAAGGTTATATAGAAATCCTACTGTTAAAACAGAAATTGCTCAAAAGAAGGCTTTATTTGGTAATGATGGTGAAAGCGTAACATATGGCTTTGTTGGCTATCCTGTTAGCCAAGCTGCTGATATTACTGTATTCCAAGGTGACCTAGTTCCAGTTGGAGAAGATCAATTACCGCTTATTGAACAATGTCGTGAAATCGCTAGAAAATTCAATTCAATTTATGGTGATGTATTAAAAGAACCTGAACATTTATTAAGTACATTTCCTAGAATAAAAGGACTCGATGGTAAAGATAAGATGGGTAAAAGCTTAGGCAATGCACTTTATTTAAATGATGATAGTGAAACTGTTAATAAAAAGATAATGAATGCGGTAACAGACCCTTCAAAACTTAAGAAGGATGATCCTGCTAATCCTGAGGTATGTATGGTTTCTTACTATCACAAGTTAATTGGAAATCCTAATATTGAAACAGTCTGCAGTGAATGTAGAACTGGTGCTAGAGGATGTGTAGGATGCAAAAAGGAATTGATTGAAAAGATCGAAGAATTCTTAATTCCTATTAGAGAAAAAAGAAAACATTATGAAAGCCACCCAGAAGAAGTAAATAAAATATTAATGAACGGTACTACCAATGCAAGAGAAAAGGCAGTAGAAACTATGAGCGAAGTTAAAAGGGCTATGAAGATTGATTATTTTCAATAGTCTTTTTTATTTTGCCAATTTAAAAAGACCTATAGAATTTTATAGATCTTCCTTACTTTATTATTTAATGGATGCTTCAAAATCTCCAACTTTAATTTTAGAAATATTCTTTACATCTAATAGTTTAAAATCATACTTTGAATAATTATTTACTGTAAAAGTATTATCATAAGTAAGCACCATTACTCTTATTTTATTACCATCCTTATCGGTGTCTTCACCTATAATATTACTTCCTTTTACTAAAGTAGTATCATCATATTCATTACTTAAATTAATTGCTTTGCCATCTTTAAAGATGATATCAACTGTTTTATCAAACTTAGAATCAAAGTTACTATAATTTAAACTATCACCATCAAAGTATAAGTTTAATTCAAGTCTTATTTCTATTGGATTAATAGTTACTTTTTTAGGTAATATTTTTAATTCATTTGTATCTTTTAAATATATATCTTTGTCAAATTCATAAGCTATTTTATCTGTATTCATGTCAATATCAACTGTCCACTCTAAGCTTGTTCTATCATTACAACTACCAGTACCGCCACTTAATGGATCGCTTGGATTATCTGCTGTAAAGTAATAACTCGTTTCAAAATTAAACTTAATCTTATCGTTATTTTTAATCTTATCTTCACTATATATTTTTCCAACCACTACAGCAGCGGTTTTATCATCATTCACATATATTATATCTAAATTACCAAATAACTCTTCCATGCCATCTTTTGTAATTGAAACAAAACACATTTTTTCAAATGGATATGATCCAACTTCTAGCCAGTCTGTTTTTGTATCAAATTTATAATCCATTAGTAAATACATCTTATCTTCTATTACCGTTATCTCTTTTATATTGATATCAACATTATCAACTTTAACTGATAAATCCACTTCATTATTTTTTAAATTAATCTTTTCTGCATCCTCACTACTTATTCCAAAGAAGTTTAAAAACTCTTTATCCCAATTGAATATCTTAGATGCTGCATATACAGTACCAACACTAAAAATGATTATTGCAATTATAATAGCAACCATTGAAATCGCTTTTTTCAAACTAAAATTTATTCTATAACTTTTATTCATAATATTATTATATATCCTTTCCTTACTAGCAACTTTCTCTTTTAATATACTCTTCATTCTACTCACCACCTAGACTTTCTTTTATCCTATTTATTGCTCTATATAATTTTGTCTTAACTGATGATTCATTCATATTCAATAGATTTGATATTTCCTTTATTTTTTGTTCCTCTAGAAAATAAAGTGCTATTATTTTCTGAGTAGTAATATCTTCTTTTTTTATTTCTGACCATATTGCTTCTGTATCATATTTTTCTATTATTTCTTTTTCAATATTTAATGATTCATCCTTTATATTATTAATAATAGAGCTCTCATTATCATCTTTATTAATACTTCCAAGCATTATTAATTTTAATTTATTTTTTAGTGAATAATACTTAAACAATTCATTTCTTGCTAGCTTTATTAAAAATGATTTGTATTCGGTGATATAAGATGTATCCTTTTTTATTATAGAGTGCAATTTTATATAGATATCTTGCATAATGTCCTCTACACTATCTAAATTATCGCATTTAGATATTACAAACCTAAGGACATAGTTATAAGTCTCATTATATATTTGATCAAATATATCTTCTTGTTTTTCCTTCATGATACACCTCACTTATAAAGAGTATTTGTTAATAAAAAAAGTTTCAAAATAACACTTCTAAAACTTATTTCTAATTAAATCATATTGTTCATACATTCTTTGTACACTATTTTCTAAAAAGTAATAGTGTAAAAGATATGGTATTAACAATAATAATAACATTATTGATAAGAATAATAAGAGAATAGAAAAGTTACTTAATAGATATAAAAATACAGTTATGAAAAGAAAGGCAAAGCTAATAGTAACTATCAGGTGAATTAGACGCTCATGTTGATAAAAATTTATTTTATCTAAATGTTCCCTTAAAAGGCTGTGATAATAATCATCACTTCTTTTAGACTCTAAATCTTTATCAATCTTTTTAACATATTCTTCTATACTCTTTTTCACATCACACCTCTTTTTTTAAACACAAGATAAATTTATTTAAGTTCTTATAATCACTTATCTGATTTAACCTTCTTTTTATTATCTTATATTTTTCTTTTTTACTTTTATTCTTTTCTTTTATATCTTTTAAGTCCCTATTTAATGCTCTTATAAAACTTTTCATAATTGAAGTTCTTTTTATGATAATATTTCCTACTATCTTTGAGTAATCTACACAGTAATATATTTGGGCACCATCCAGCACTAGTATTTTATCTTTTATATTTTCTTTAGCATACTTTACTATATCTAAGTAATAATATTCAAATTCAAGAGGCCTCAACTTCTGGTATTTCTTTTCAAGCATTATTCTTATTTTTTTTGTCTCGTTATCCAATTCATTAATGTCTGCAAAGAAAAAATTATCAATTGTAATTACAATATATTTATAATTATTTTTATATTGATTTGCTAATGTGGATTTACCAGATCCCACTATCCCAGTTATATTTAAAACATTATCCTCAGTTATGCATATTTCTAAATCTTTCTTATCATGTGCAAAAGATAATAAATAACTAGACATTACTATTTACCTTCCACTAAACTAAGCGATACTTTTTCTTTTTCTACTGATATATCAATTACATAACAATCAACTATGTCACCAACGCTTACAACATCACTAGGATGCTTAATATATTTATTTGTTAATTTAGATATATGTGCTAGTCCATCATTATGAAGACCAATGTCAATAAATACTCCAAAATCTACAACATTTCTAACTGTACCTTGTAGTTTCATCCCCTGTTTTAAATCTTCTATTTTTAAAATGTCACTTTTTAATAATGGTTTTGGCATGTTATCTCTTGGATCACGTAACGGTTTAGATAAATCTTTTACTATATCTTCTAAGGTGTACTTATCTATTTTTAACTCTTCTACATATTTTGCTATATCGAACTCTTCTAATTTTTCTTGTAATTCATTACTACCAATATCCGTTGGTTTTAGGTTTAACGTTTTAAGAAGAGTTTCTGCCTCTTTATAGCTTTCTGGATGAATTCCCGTTTTATCTAACGGATTACTTCCTTCAAGTACTCGAAGAAATCCCACCGATTGTTCAAATACTTTTGGAGTGATTCCCTTTATCTTTTTTATTTCTGCTCTTGAAGTAATCTTCCCAAATTCATCCCTTGTACTAAGAATAGCATCTATCGATTTTTTATTCATTCCTGATACATAAGAAAGTAGAGATGAAGATGCTGTATTAATATTAACACCTACTTGGTTAACAACTTTACTGACTACAAAGTCTAGAGAATCATCTAGCTTTTTAGGTGTTACATCGTGTTGATAAAGACCAACTCCAATACTCTTGGGATCTATTTTAACAAGTTCTGCTAGGGCATCTTGTAATCTTCTACCAATACTGATAGCACTTCTTTTTTCAACAGTTAAATCTGGAAACTCTTCTATTGCGAGTTTAGATGCTGAATAGACTGACGCTCCTGCTTCATTTACTATGATATATTCTACCTTTCTTTTGGCATCTTTAATAACATCAACAATAAAAGCTTCACTCTCACGAGATGCAGTTCCATTACCAATAGCAATAATATCAATATTATATTTATCAATTAAAGCAAGGATAGTCTTTTTACTTTCTTCGATCTTATTATGAGGCTCTGTTGGATAAATAACTTCTATTTCAAGTGGTTTACCAGTCTTATCCAAAACAGCTAATTTACAACCAGTTCTAAATGCTGGATCATACCCTAATACTATCTTTTCTTTCATTGGTGGAGTCATTAAAAGATTTTCTATATTTTTTGCAAAATTATCTATTGCCGCTACTTCACCTACTTCTGTTAAGTCAGATCTGATTTCTCTTTCTACACTTGGAAATATTAATCTTTTGTAACTATCTTTAATAGCTTCTTTAATCAGTTCTATTGATACTTTATTAGACACCTTAATAACTTCTTTTTCTAAATATAGTAATATATCTTCTTCTTCATAATTAAGTGATACTGATAAGACATTTTCATTTTCGCCACGATTAAGTGCTAATATCCTATGAGGTTTAATTGCTTTAACTGCTTCACAATATTCATAATACATCTCATATATTTTATTTTCATCTTTAGCATTCTTCTTTAATTTAGAACTGATGGTACCATAATAATATATTCTTCTTCTGATTTCTTTTCTAAATAAAGCATTATCACTTACTATTTCAGCAATAATGTATTTAGCACCTTGTAATGCTTCTTCAACTGTTGTAACATTATCATTGATATATTTAACAGCTTCTTCTAATATATCAGCACTATTATCTTCTAGTATTAATTTTGCAAGTGGTTCTAATCCGTTAGCAATGGCCTCAGTAGCCTTTGTTTTTTTCTTTTCTTTATATGGTCTATATAGGTCTTCTACTTCAACTAATTTTTGGCACTTTAAAATATCTGCTTTTAACTCTTCTGTAAGCATTCCTTTTTCATCAATTAGTCTAATAACGTCTTCTTTTCTTTTTAGTAGATTTGCTTGATATTCATATACTTCATTAATTGATCTAATTACTTCTTCATCAAGTGCTCCTGTTAACTCTTTTCTATATCGACTAATAAAAGGAATCGTATTTCCTTCTGATAAAAGTGTCAATACAACCTCTACTTGTTTTGTCTTAATATTTAAGTTGTTTGCAATCTCTTTTATTATTGTTTCATTCATATTTATTCTCCTATGTATATATTAATTATACTCTAAAATTTAGTGTGAGTAAATTGATATTACTTTAATATGGTTATTACAAAGTATTAAAATTTATTAAAAACAAAAGAAATCATATATATAAAGATTCAATGATTTCTTTTAACAAATTATTATTTACTATGATACTATAGTTTCTTTGGAAATTTCTTTTTTCAAATTATCTCTAGCAACACTCAACATAAGTCTTATTCTATTAGATTGATTTGTATGTGACGCTCCTGGATCATAGTCTATTGCTGATATATTAGATTTTGGATATAGTTCCTTAATCTTTTTAATAACTGCTTTTCCAACGACATGATTAGGAAGACATGCGAATGGTTGAATACATAAAACGTTATTGACTCCTTCTTTTATCAATTCAACTATCTCTGCTGTTAAAAACCATCCTTCACCAGTTTGATTTCCTGTCGATAAAATTCCATCAACATTTTCACTTAAGTGATATATATCAGATAAACTTCTAAATCTAGTTTTACTTATTTCCTTTTTGGCAGTAGACTCATAGAAATCTATTATATCTAGCATTATTTTACTTACAAATGAAGCTGTTTTACCTTCCTTCATAAGCCTTGCTTTTTCTATTCCATCAAAAGCACTATACTTAACAAATCCCATGAGCTCAGGAACAACAACTTCTACCCCTTCTTTTTCTAGTGTTTCTGCTAAATAATTGTTACCAAAGTGATGGTACTTAATTAATATCTCACCAACAATACCAACTTTAGGTATTGTTTTTTCTATTATTTCAATATCATTAAATTCTCTAATAATTAATTTAACATTCCTCTTAAATTCAATCATACTACCTTTTTTTATTGCTCTACTACATATAGCGTACCATTTATTATATAGATAAGTAGTATAACCCTTGGTCTTTTCATATGGTCTTGTTTGATAAGATAACTTCATTAATAAATCACCATAGGTAACAGCCATTAAAAGTCTTTTTATCATTGGTAATGTTATTTTGAATCCTTGTGATTTTTCAAGTCCATTAAAGTTAAATGATAATATTGGTATATTTTCATAACCAGCGTCTTTAAGTGCTTTTCTTATAAGTCCAATGTAGTTAGTCGCACGGCATCCACCACCAGTTTGGGAAATAGCTACTGCTGTTGTTGATAAATCATATTTACCTGATTGTAATGCTGCGATTAATTGACCAGTCACAATGATAGACGGATAACAAGCATCATTGTTAACATACTTCAATCCTTTTTCAACCATAGATTCATCTGTATCCTTTAAATATACAACATTATATCCACTGCTACCAATGGCATCCAATAGGAGTCCCATATGAAATGGTGACATATCAGGCACTAATATTGTATGTGTCTTTTTCATCTCTTTTGTAAATATTTTTTTATCATATGAATAAGTTTTATATTCTTTATTTTTAGCTCTTTTATTCATAGATGCGATTAATGATCTAATTCTTATTTTTACAGCACCTAGATTGTTAATTTCATCTATTTTTATAGTTGTATAAAGCCTACCACTTGATTTTAATATTTCTTCTGTTTGATCAGTTATTATTGCATCTAGACCACAGCCAAACGAGTTAAGACTTACAAGTTCTAGATTTTCATATTTTGATACGGCATCAGCAGCATGATAAACTCTAGAATGATATGCCCATTGATCTACTACTCTTAAACTAGAATTAATAGAACTATCATAACAGATACTATCTTCTGTAAGTACAGCTAATCCGAGACTATTGATCATCGTATCAAGACCATGATTAATTTCTTTATCCAGATGATATGGTCTACCTGCAAGAACAATACCTTTAATATCGTTGTCATTAACATACTTAATTACTTCTTTTCCTTTGTTAATAATATCTTCTTTAAACCTTTTTTGTTCAAATACAGCTCTTGCAATAGCTTCTTTTAGTTCTTTATTATTAAAGTTATATTCTTTAAATTCTGGTAGTTCTTGTATTCTTTTAAATAAATTGTCACTCTTAAGTGGTAAGAATGGGTTCATATATTTAATATCATTTTCTACTAACTCTTCAACATTCAACTTAATTGCTTCTGAATAGGAAGTAACAATAGGGCAATTGTAACTATTGTCACCATGTTCAAACTCTTTATTTTCATACATTATACAAGGATAGAATATGGCTTTTACTCCTTTTTCTATTAAGTTGACAATATGACCATGAACTATTTTTGCAGGATAACATAAAGATTCTGAAGGAATACTTTCAATTCCTTTCTCGTAAATTGTCCTGTTTGAATGATCAGATAAAACCACTTTAAATCCAAGTTCAGTAAAGAAAGTATGCCAAAAGGGATAATTTTCATACATATTTAAAACTCTTGGAATACCTATTGTTCCTCTTTCTGCCTTCTCTTCTTCTAATGATTCATAACAAAATAGTCTATCATATTTATATTGATACATGTTTGGTATCAAATTATATGAACCATTATTTCCGCTTCCTCTCTCACAACGATTTCCCGAAATAAACTTTTTATCATTAAACATATTAACAGTTAACCCACACTTATTAGGACACAATCCACATCTAGTATGCGTTGTTTTTATCATCATATTATTAATTTCTTCTTTTGATAAAATACTGCTTATTATATCTTTATCTTCATACTCTTTATATTCTTTCATTGCAATTAACGCAATACCATATGCACCCATAAGTCCTGCAATATTAGGTCTTACTATTTCTTTTTTAGTTATAATCTCAAATGATCTTAATACGGCATCATTTAAGAATGTTCCACCTTGTACAACTATTTTATCCCCAAGTGTGTTAATATCTCTTATCTTCATTACTTTAAGTAGAGCATTTTTAACAACTGAATAAGAAAGCCCAGCAAAAATATCCCCAAGTGGCCTTCCTTCTTTTTGTGTTTGTTTAATTTTTGAGTTCATAAATACAGTACATCTTGATCCTAAATCGACTGGATCTTTGCTTTTAACAGCTAATTCAACAAATTCTGACACCGTTATATTAAGTGATTTAGCAAGTGTCTCTATAAATGATCCACAACCTGAAGAACAAGCTTCATTGAGCATAATTGTATCTATTACACCATCTTTTATTTTGATATATTTCATATCTTGACCACCAATGTCTATGATGGAGTCCACTCCATTTAAAAAATGGTTGCTCGCTGTATAGTGAGCCATTGTTTCAATTTCAGATATATCAAGACTAAAAGCAGTTTTTATAAGTACTTCACCATATCCGGTACTTCCTGACACTCTTATTTTAGCATTTTTAGGCAACTTTTTATGAAGTTCTAAAAGCATTATTCTAATTGTGTCAACAGGCGTTCCCATATTAGAGCGATAGTCACTATGTAATAAATTGCCTTGATCATCTATTACTACTAATTTTGCTGTTGTGCTACCAGCATCTATACCCAAAAACATATCTCCGTTATATTTAGAAATATCTTTTGTACTAATAGACTCTTTTTTGTGTTTCACTTTAAATTTATTATATTCATTATTACTTTTAAATAATGCCTCTAATGATACTGATTTCTCTTCTTTAAATGTTGATAAACTTTTAATCTTTTCTAACATTTCATCTTTTGTAAATGGAACGCTTTCTAGATTACAAAGAAGTGCACCTCTTGCCACAAAAAGATGAGCATCTTCTGGTATTATTATTTCTTCATCTTTCAAATTAAGAGTTTTAATAAATCTATCTCTTAGCATATCTAAATAATTAAGTGGCCCACCTAAAAACATTACATTTCCTCTGATGGGTTTTCCACATGCAAGTCCTGATATTGTTTGATTAACTACTGCTTGCATAATAGAAAGTGCAATATCTTCTTTTTTTGCCCCTTCATTTAAAAGAGGTTGGATATCTGTTTTGGCAAATACACCACAACGAGATGCGATAGGATATATTGTAGTACCATTTTTTGCAAGTTCGTTGATACCTTCAGTATTCGTGTTCAAAAGAACTGCCATCTGATCTAGGAATGCTCCCGTCCCACCTGCACAGCTACCATTCATTCTTTGCTCAACTGAATTAGAGAAATATATTATTTTAGCATCTTCTCCACCAAGCTCAACTGCTACATCCACTCCTCTTGGATACTCTTCTACTGCCTTTTTACACGCAATTACTTCCTGAATAAAAGAAACATTAATAAATTCTGACATACTTATTGCTCCAGAACCTGTTAATGTAATTCTAAACTTATAATTATCAAATTTGTTAACTACTTCGGATAAAACTGCAATGGTTGTATTAAGTGTATCTGAAAAGTGTCTTCTATAATCTTTATATAATATATTTAATTCTCCATCTGCTGCTAAAACTTTAACAGTAGTAGAGCCTAAATCGACCCCAATATTTATTACTTTTTCCAAATTTACCACCAAACATTTCTTGAATAAATATATCAAAATTGCTATTTAAAGTCAACGGAATTACATAGTTTCACACAATTAAAAAGAGCATTAATGTGCCCTTTTACCATAGTTATCGCCGCCTTGACGAGCATTACCTTTAATACCACCAATGCGTCTTCCAACTTTACCAATGTGTTTTATTTTTGCAGTAGGTATTCCTTCTCTTGACGGATCCGTTGTAATCATATCTGTATATGGTATTAGTCTTGCGTTTTCTTGTCTTAATGCTATATCTTCTAATACCTTAAATGGTGATATTAAGTTATCTACACCATCCAACATTTCTTTAGTTGTCTCTTCCCCATATAAAGCAAAAAGAGATGGACCTAAATTTTTAATTAGTTCTGCTGATTCTAATGTTAAGCTTCCATTTTGATCACATTTGATTGATTCCCTCATAATGCGCTCTACAAATACTTGATGTCTTAATCTGGCATTTACTAAAATACTGTGATATTTTTCTGCAAATTTTTGTCCTTGATAATAACTATTACAGTTGTTTGATATCATGTCTATTTGTCTTTCAGCCTCATCTATTGCATACAATGAAGGTTCATCAATAAGTGCTAAATTACGTGGTTCAAATGCAACAGCAATTAATTGCGCCCCTAAACAAGGGTGAATGATTCTGCCAATCATCTTCGAATTTCTACTTACTGCAGTGCTTTGTAACATTTCACTTGGATTAATAATATTTTCAATAGCTTTACCATTACTTGATTCAACTGATAACTTTTTTAAGCATTCTGGTAACCCATTTATTAATCTTGCAACTCTTCCATTTTTATCATAAGCTGCTGCAACTTCACATAGTTTTTCATACTCATATTCACTTTGTTTATCTGTTGGTACATGTAAAAATATTATTGCTTCGGGATTATTTTTTAGTACTTCTTCTTTTCTATCAAAACTTAAAGAATTTATATTTTTTATCTTTGCCAGTCTTAATTGCCAAACCCAACCCCATTGATTATATCTTTCAAAGCTTTCTTTTTCTGCTAGTATTGCATATTTTCTATTAGTTTCTGTTGGTGGAACATCATATATTAAAGAGGGATTTTCTCTTATCTCTTTTATTGTTAACCTTTTCCCGTCCCATGTTGTCCCTACAACCTTATTTTGATCCATATCTTTAAGTGTCATTTCAAAACCTCCCCATTGATTAAGGTATATTCTATACTATAATATAATTTTGTTCAACAAAAAGATTCATATTTCTATGAATCTTTAATAACCTGTTCTCAATATTTCACATTCGGTGTTACGTGATACACCAAAATTACTAGCACTTTCTTCTGAAGTAAACAATAAGTCAAATAATCTATATCTCCCTTTACCTATTACTCCACCACGATCAAGCACAATTGCATATATGTCCCCACCATAGTAACTAACGTTTTTCATTTTTACAATTGTTCCAAATGGATACTCTGGCCCTGCTGCTACTATTCTAATATTACCATAGGTTTTATCATAATAGTAAATATTACCATTCATAACGTTTCTACCAGCTGCAGTATAACCAACACAACCATCACAGTCGGGACCATATGCTGAAATATCACCTTTAACAGTCTCAACAACTGCACTAGAAGCTCTTGTAGGACTATAGCTTCCAACTACATTTATTACTTTAGATTTATTAATACTTGATTGTATATTACTAACTTCTTTTTCAAAATTACTTTTAATATTTTTATTTACTATCTGTGAAATAATCTTTTTAACTTCATCTAATTCATTTTGCTTTTTATTATTTTTTACTTTATTTAATCTATTATTTATGTCATTAACAAGTAAATCTTGTCTCCTATTATTTAAATCATTTGCAAGATCATTCTTAATATCTATTACAGATATTTTTTCTATTAATGCTTCTATTTTAGATACCATTTCTAGATTATCAACAGAAGAAGTAAGTGTTACTATCTCTCTTATTAAATTATCTTCTTCATAAGTCTCTTCTATTTTACTAATTGTTTCAATTAATTCTTCTTTTGTCTCTTTGTTTGATATACTTGCTACTAATTCCTTAGCATTTACTATATCCTCTTCTTCTCTTGTAAGCATGGCAATACCAACAGCATTACTTGCTTCATTATATTTAAATGTTTCCTCATGTACTAATCCATTACTTCTTATATTATCAAAATAACTAACTTTTATTGCATTACTTATACTATTTTCTCTTTTACTTAAATTAAAATCATATGATATACCTATTAAGCAAATAAGCATAACTACTAATAAAAAAACTCTAAATTTCGTGAGCGGGCTCATAAAATATATTCCTTTCTTTTTGAATAATGCCATATATAATAACATATTTTGTAATATTTTGCAAATTTTAATATTTACAAAATAAAAAAGAAACTATTATTGTCCCTTTATATCTTTGACTTTTTGGAATATGAAAGATTTATTAAACTAAATAAATTAATATGTTCATCAGTGATTCCCTTCTCTAAAGACTCAATTAAGTCAATATACATTTCCTTAATATTATCTTTTATTTCATTGAAGTATTCTACATAAATATATTTTAATTTGTTAAAATCTTTTAATTTATAAGACATAGTTATTTCATTTTCTAGAAAGTATTTTATTTTTTCTTCTTCTCTTGTTAAATAAGGATTATAACTATTTCTTTTAATAATTTTATATTTTATACTTGTATCTTGCAATCTTGTTGCAATATTAATAGAGTCTTCTTCTTCATCTAATAACATTCTACTTTTCAATATTGATTCTCCTTGTTCATTAAATTCTATTACTATTGCTTTAAAGGAGTCTGCAAATACACAGGCATATTTTATCTTTTCAATTTTCTTATTATTATAGATCTCTGTTAAGTTATATACTTTATTTAAGAATTCTCTTTCTATTTTAATATTACTCTTTATTATTTCATCAAGTATCTTAGAACCAATTTTGAATATAGGTATTTTTTTTATATGTTCAATGTTATCTGATAATTCCCATTCAAAGAATTCATATATTCTTGAACTATCTGTCAAATTAAGCAGTATGTCGTAAACGTAAAGCATGTCGTGCCTCCTTTTTCTTAAATATAGATAGAATCATTAATAGGTAGCCAATAAAAAAGAATATACACTCATATCTTGTAAATATAGCATGTATGTATTCACTAAAGGAATAACCCATTGTTAGTAAGTTAAGATATATAATTATATAACTTAGACCTATAATTGATAAAATAAAGCCTATAAAGAATGTTAATACTCTATACATTTTACCACCTATTAAAATCTATTTATTAATAATTATATTATGTTAATATTTAACAAATTTATACTTGTTTGAAAATTAAAAAGAGTATATTACTCTTTTATATTATAATCACTTAGTTTATCTATCTTGTCTAAATCCACTCCACTTATTGCATCAAATTTTTTACTTATTTTTTCAGTTGTTATATACACGTTTTCTACATCTTTATTAACTGTTTGAATACTCTTTGCTAAATGATCCCATCTTTCCTTATATCGTGAGAATTCAAGTCCTAACTTATTTAACTCTTCATGAATTACTTTAGTATATTTATCTCTCTCAATATTTTTAACTATCATTTGTATCACAGTTAGTGTTGATATTAATGTTGTTGGCGAAGTAATCCATACTCGCTTTTTATAAGCATAGTCAATCAATTCTAAGTGGTATGCATTTAGTTCAGCAAATATAGCTTCTGCTGGTATGAACATAATAGCTTGATCACTCGTAACTCCTGGTATTATATATTTTTCAGCAATAGCATCGATATGTTTTTTTACATCTAACTTAAATTGTTTTTCATATCTTTCTCTAAGTTCAACAGGTATTTTCTTATCTACCATTAACCTATAGTTTTCAAGTGGAAACTTAGAATCTATTGCGATTGTTCCAAGTGGTTCTGGCGCGAATAGTATTGAGTCTGCGATTGTCCCATTTGGAAGTGTATGTTGAATGTTATAAACTTTTTTGTTATTATCTCCAAAAACGCTTGATAATATTTGCTTTAAATTAACTTCTCCAAATATACCTCTTGTTTTCTTATCTGTTAAAACACTTTGTAATGATACAATATCATTAGATAGTGTTTCTATTTTCTTTTGAGCCTCATCTATTCTAGTTAGTCGTTCAAGAATGCTTGTAAATGTCTTATTTGACTTTTCAAAGTTCTGATCAAGTCTTTCATTTACTTTATCATTAATCATAATAAGTCTTTTTTCAATCGATTCGCTTAGTTTAACAAAATCATTATCAATATCCTTCACAAGTTCACTTTTAAAATCATTTATTTCCTTATTAATATTAACTTCAAATCTACCGAGACGTTCTGTCATTGACGCCTCATTATTTTTGTTATTAAAAGATTTTATAATTAATATTATCACTAATATAGTTAATAATATTAACAATCCGATTATTACATATTCCATTTTTACACCTACTCTATTTCTAGTTTTTTACTTACTATTTTTGATATTATATAAGTTATAATAATTAGTATTAGAAGAAATAATAACACTCTCATATCTCTCATATTAGTAATAGCTTTCATTCCTATGTATCCCCAAAAAGAAATAATAGAAAGTTTAGATATTAATAAAGCATAAAAGTATTTTTTTATATCATACTTCACTAGTCCAGCACTAATATTTATTAAAAAGGCTGGCGTAAAGGGTAACGCTAATACCAATACTAAATTTGTGAATTTTATTTTGTTTAGTCTATTAACAATTAATTGTAATTTTACCTTTTCTTTGGCTTTTTTACTAATATAATTACTAAAGAAATATTTTATTAAAAAATATGAGAGCAAACATCCTATAATTGTTGCTATATAGGAAATAGTAAAGCCTATAAAATATCCAAAAGCCATCATATTAAGTGCCACAAAAACACCAAGTGGTAACATTGGAAGAATTGATTCTAGAATAACAATAAACATTCCTATATGAATTCCACCACTTTGGATATATTGAACTATATATGTTACTATCTCGTCAATAAAGCCTTCCATTATATTCACCACTATTATTATAACGTAAATAAATGTCATTTGAAAGTTTTAATTATTCAAATGTTTGACAAAAACGTATAATTTTTATATGATTTAGCTAGATTAATAATAAGGAGATACATTATGGAAGTTTTTTTACTTTGTCTTAAAATCTTTTGTGTAAGAATATTAGATGTTTCAATGGGTACTGCTAGAACTATCATTACTGTTAAAGGTAAAAGTCTTCTTGCAAGTTTTATTGGCTTTATTGAAGTTTTTATTTGGTTCATGATTGTAAGAGAAGCACTTAATACCGATGCTGGTGGTATATATGTAGCAATAAGCTATTCACTTGGATTTGCTACTGGTACTTTTATAGGTAGTAAGTTATCAAGTAGATTTATTAAAGGTAACTTAACAATACAAGTTATAACTGATAATGAAAATCTTGATGAGATGCTAAGAGAAAAAGGATATGGTGTAACTGTTGTTAATGTTGAAGGACATGATGCTACTAAGAAAAAATACATGCTTTTAATTGAAATAGATAGCACAAAAATTAGAAAACTAGAAGATTATATTAAAGAATTCGATAGTACTGCTTTTATGGTAGTAACAGAGACAAGAGCTGTTCAAAATGGATATTTTATAAAATAAAAACAATGTTAATAATTAGCATTGTTTTTTTGAAGTCTATATTCACTATAGCCACCTATTACATCAACTACTTTATACCCTTTTCTTTGTAATTCGTAGCACACTTTTTTACTATTATAGCCAGTTTCACAACATATATAATATGTATCAATTGTATTTAAATAGTTTCCAGGATTCATTAAAAGAAAAGTTGCCGGTATATTCATACTACTAGGAATATTCCCCATATTGTACTGATACTTATCTCTTATATCTATCAGTTTAACTTTTGGCAACAGTCTGATTAAATCTGTAACCGTTATACTGTTCATACAATACCTCCGTAGTATTATATGCAGTTTAATAAAATGTGTAATTTTTTATTAATTTACTTTTTAGAAATAGAATCTAAATATTCATCATAAGTACATTTTCTATCAATGATACCACTATCTTTTATTTCAATTATTCTATTTGCAATTGTTTCTATAAACTGGTGGTCATGTGATGCGAAAAGCATTTCTCCATCATACTTGATAAGTCCATTATTAAGTGAAGTAATACTTTCAAGATCTAAGTGGTTTGTTGGTTCATCTAATATTAAGAAGTTACCAGCTTCTAACATATTCTTTGAAAGCATACATCTTGCTTTTTCTCCACCTGATAGTACAGGTACTTTCTTAAATACATCTTCACCTGAAAATAGCATCCTTCCTAAGAACCCTCTTAATACGGTCTCATCATCAATATTATAATATTGTCCAATCCATTTCATAATACTTTCATCTTTTGTAAAGTAATTGCTATTATCTTGCGGAAAGTATGTTGGTGTTATGGTTTTACCATAGATAATATTCCCAGAGTCTGGTTCAATCTCACCCATTAAAATCTTGAATAATGTCGTTTTTGCTATATCATTACTTCCAATAAATGCTATTTTGTCACCCTTTTGAACAGTAAAACTAACATTATTAAGAACCTTGTTACCATCTATTGTTTTTGACACCTTATTTACTGTCAAAATTTCTTTACCAGAGTCTCTTGACGGTTTAAACTCTATAAAAGGATACTTTCTTGATGAAGGTATTATTTCTTCTAGTTCAATTTTGTCTAACATTTTCTTCCTTGAAGTAGCTTGTTTAGATTTAGAAGCATTAGCAGAGAATCTTGCGATAAAGTCTTGTAGTTCTTTAATTTTCTCTTCCTTTTTCTTGTTAGCTTCTTTAGTTTGCCTTAATGCAAGTTGGCTTGATTCATACCAAAAGTCGTAGTTACCTATATAAAGTTTAATTTTACTATAGTCAATATCAGCAATATGAGTGCATACTTTATTCAAGAAATGTCTATCATGCGATACAACTATTACTGTATTATTAAAATTGATTAAAAACTCTTCTAACCAGTTAATTGCATCAATATCCAAGTTATTTGTTGGTTCATCTAGTAATAGAATATCCGGGTTACCAAATAGTGCTTGAGCAAGTAATACTTTTACTTTTTTATTATTTGGTAGTTCTCTCATTAGTTCGTAATGTAATTCAACATCTATTCCCAAATTATTAAGTAATTCTGCCGCTTCATTTTCAGCTTCCCAACCATTTAATTCCATAAATTCAGCTTCTAAATCACCTAATTTAAGGCCATCTTCATCTGTGAATTCAGTTTTACTATATAGAGCCTCTTTTTCTTTCATTATTTGATAAAGCCTAGCATTACCCATAATAACTGTGTCTATAACTTTCTCATTATCATAGGCATAATGATCTTGTTTTAATACTGCAAGTCTTTCTCCCTTTGTAATTATAATATCACCATGAGTAGTATCTACTTCACCTGATAAAACTTTTAAGAAAGTTGATTTACCACTACCATTTGCACCAATTAAACCATAACAATTGCCAGCAGTAAATTTTATATTAACCTCTTCAAATAAAGTTCTTTTACCAAATCTTAATGTCACATCATTTACTTGAATCATAATTTCACCTCAAAACTATATAGATTTTACTATATATATTTAGATTTAGCAAATAGAAAAAGAAAAAACATCTCTTTTGATGTTTACTCTTTGGTATTAGATGCGAATTGTTTCATTATGTTGTTAACTTCTTCAATATGCTCTTCTTTTAATAAAGATATCATTCTTGGCATGAAAGCTAAAGCATATTCCTTATTAAAAGTTCCGTTCATTTGATGCTCGAAACTCTCAACCATCAACGCTTTGGCGTCTTCTTTTTTTCCCTCTTTTACTCTTTCAAGTATAAAATTAAAAAATTCTTCTTGTCCGCTTTTCATTTTTTCTTTCCTTTCTATTTCTACTATTTTATTATCTATTATTTTAACATATTTCTCAATGGCTTCCTTTTGCTCTTCTTTAGATAGCTTTCTTAAATCGTCTTTAAACTTAGTTAATGCTTTTTGCAGATTTTCATTCCCTGGAAATTTATTTTCCACTATATATCTCATACCAACTAGCAAGTTTAGAAATAGCAGAAATGCCAATATCTTTAATAAACTCCCATGTAATACTAAAACTATCTTTCATATTTTGAAAGTCTATCTTTGCTTGATTACAAGCACTACTTCCAATAGTGTCACACAATTTAACTGTTAAGTCTAAGTATAATTCTACTAGTTTGGCCTTTACCTTTGAATAAGTACTTGATAAAGACTCTTTATATCCTGGAAAGTATTGTTCTATTTTATTATCTATTGATAAACCTATTTTTAGTACTTGTAACTTTGCTTTATCTGTTAATTCAGAGAATGTATATCCTTTAATCTTTCCACCATAGAATATAAAATCAACTGTTGTTATAAATATTTCCTTAGCTTTATCACCTAAGGTTTTAGATGTAATACTGTCATTTTGTGATTGCATATATGCTACAAATTCTTCTTCTGTTAATTTTGTTTTTTCACTTGTAGAATTTGGATTATTATTGCTATTTGTATTTCCAGTATCAGTTTTCTCAGTATTATTACCAGTTGAATTATTATTATTGGAACTACTATTATTATTCTCAGCATTATTTTGAGAATTATTTAAATTAGTATCTTCCTTATCTTCATCATCTGCAATATCACCAGTATCTTCAATGTTATTATTTGTATCTTCCTTTTCTTCTTCTATTTCATTATTACTTTCTTTATTATTATTTATATAAGAAATGGTAACATATGATATTGATGCTACTGCAATAACAGTTACTAAGGCAATTACTGCTACAATTATAGTATTTATATTTATTTTACTTTCTTTTTGTTTCATTATTCTTACTCCTTTTTAATATATCAAATCTATATATTGCTATTACTGTTGATATAAGACCTAAACTATCTGAAATGATTGCTGCATATGCTCCTATTATAACTTCATAAAATATCCAGCATATTAGTATTATAAATCTTAGTATTCTAAGTATTCTCATATCCTTTTGCATCATTATTGCAGTGTGTAATATACTGCAGGCAAGAGGTAGAATACTGTAAATGTTTTGATATGAGTATATTCCTGCAATAAGCGCTACAGATAGTGTTAAATACATAACATACTTAGGTACTATTTCACTTTTCTTCTCATAAATATATGAAATAAAGGTTTGCATAGCAAGTATTACACATATAATACCACCCGGATATCCTTTTAATAGGATAAAACTAATCCCAAAGCAAAATCCACCTAATCCATAAAAAATTAATAGTTTATCTTTCTTTGGAAGCTGTATTGCAACAATCATCAATATGGCGCCTATAGTTGATAATAACTGTGCTGCAAAATTCATAACATCCTCCATATATACTATTGAATTATATCAATTAATGATTTTTTTTCAATATAAAAAGTGAATTTTATTCACTTTATTATTATATTAGCAATCTATATAAAAAGTTAATTATAAAACAAATAGAAAAACCACATATAGTTGGTATTAAAATAGCTAATAGTGTCCATTTTAACGAACTAGTTTCTTTTTTTATAGTCATACAAGTAGTTGAACAGGGGAAATGTATTAACGAGAAGATTATAACTGATATTGCAGTCATTATTGTCCATCCATTATTAGTTAGCAATTCTTTTAGTGCTACTAAATCAGATAAGTCAGTCATTGATCCTAATCTTAAATAGCTCATAATTATTATGGGAATTACAATTTCATTTGCTGGAAAACCTAGTATAAAAGCTAATAATATTACGCCATCCATACCAAACAAACTGGCAAAGGGATCTAAAAAATCTGAACAGTGTAGTAAGATGCTTTTATTTTCTAATGTAATATTAGCCATACACCAAATAATAATACCAGCAGGTATTGCAACAGTTACTGCTCTTCCTAATACAAACAATGATCTATCTAATAAAGATCTTACAATAACACTTAAAAACTTTGGTTTTCTATATGGTGGCAATTCAAGTATAAATGAAGATGGTTCTCCTTTTAAAAATGTTTTTGATAAGAATAAAGATACAATAAATGTCATAGTGATACCTAATAGTATTACTAAAGTTAGAACGAAAGCACTTAATATAGAATGTGTTAGGCTATTAGATATACCTACAATAAACATTGATATGATTGCTATAATTGTTGGGAATCTACCATTACAGGGAACAAAAGAATTTGTTATTATTGCAATTAATCTTTCTCTTTTAGAATCAATTATTCTTGTTCCTGATACTCCTACAGCATTGCACCCAAATCCCATACACATAGTAAGCGCTTGTTTTCCACAAGTATCACATTTTCTAAATGCTTTATCTACATTAAATGCAATACGAGGTAGATATCCTAAGTCCTCAAGTATTGTAAAAAGCGGGAAAAATATTGCCATAGGCGGGAGCATTACAGATACTACCCAAGTGAGAGTTCTATATAAACCAAATACTAGCATATCACATAGTCTATCTGGCAATAACTGTGATAATATGTTAAATAAATGATCTTCTATAAATCTAAATAAATTAAATAGTAATTCAGAGGGGTAATTGGATAAAGTTATTGTTATAAAAAATATAACTACTAACATTAATAGCATTAAGGGTATACCAAACACTTTACTGGTGACTATCTTATCTATTTTTCTATTTTTATCACTTCTTTTATCACTAGTATTCATTACGACTTTATTAGATATATCTTCTGCTTTGTTATTGATAACTTCTACAGTATAGTCTTCTATTTCATTAATTAAGATGTCTTTTTCTAATAAACTTCTCTTAACTTGTATAATACTATTTTCTATTAGTCTATCATTTTTTATATTAAGCGATTTTAAAACTGTTCTATCATCCTTTAAGACATTTATTGCTGCCCATCTAATCTTATTAATATCTTCTATTTCACCATCTAAGGCATCCTCAAGTAAACTGATTTCCTCTTCAATTTTAGGATATCTTAATATATTTCTCTTGCGTCCCTCTTTTAATTCACTTATATTTTCAAGTAGTTCATCCATACCAATTTTTTCTCTTGCTGTTATTCCTATTACTTTTACACCAAGCAAATCACTTAATTTATCAATATTTATCTCAATATTATTCTTTTTCGCTTCATCTAAAAGATTAATACAAACAATTACATTGGAAGTAATTTCAAGTACTTGCAATACTAAATTTAGATTTCTCATTAAACAAAGAGCATCACATACTAAAACAACTCCATCATACTCTTCAAAGCAAATAAAGTCTCTTGCAACTAATTCTTCTTCTGTTTTTGGTAGAAGTGAGTATATTCCTGGCAAATCATATATCTTATAATGTTCATTTTTATAGTTATATTCTCCAGATGCATTGCTAACCGTTTTTCCTGGCCAATTACCTGTATGCTGATTCATCCCAGTTAAAGCATTAAACACTGTAGACTTTCCAACATTTGGATTTCCTACTAAGCATAATGTCTTAGATATCTTCTTAGTCATAAGATACCTCTTCAACTAGTATATTTCTGCTATCTATATCCCTTATGGCAATTAAAGCTCCTCTTATTTCGTAGGCTGCAATATCACCAAATGGGTTTTTAAAAGCATTTTCTATTTTTGTACCAGGAGTGAGACCAATATCCAATAATCTTCTTTTAATATCACCAGTTGATGTTACTTTTTTAACTTTAACAATATCACCAACATTTGTATCTCTAAGCGTTTTTATACTCATATCTTCACTTCCTTACTACTTTAATATATGAGTAAGGCCTAGTTTGGTTAAATATGAGAGGCTATCCACTTATTATTTTGTTTTTTTTGAAACTAACCTATATATACTTTTTATTTGGGACTTAGGCATATCTGCTTCCTGTTGTGGTTTAGTAAGTAACCCGGTGAATGGTTTCAATAACTCTTTTAAAACAAAAGAGTCTCCAACATCCAGGTATCTATTTGGTCCAACATAATATGTATCGTTAGTATCTAAATCTAAAAATGTACCATCAGGTTTTTGATATAAAAGAACACCTTCTTTTGTTATTTTTGTACCAATACCTTTTTGACTTTTAGTTTCTACTGTTATTACATCTCCAATTTGTACTTTATTTGTATCCAAGTCTTATCACCAATAAAACATATTCATTATAAAATACTTTTATTCTTTCAAAGTAAAAGAATGCTTTTAGCATCCTTCGTCGCAAGCTATATTGAGTACTTTAACAATATAGTCTCTATAAATTAATTGTAATTCTTCTTTTTGTTCTTTAGTCAAAGGTATATATGGATCTTCTTGTGAATCTAATGTTGCTTCATGGTATCCGATTATTTCACCATTTAAAACAAATACTACGGTTGGAAAATATATTCTCTTTATAGTCGCATCATTTAGTCCAGTGTATTCAGATGCAACACCTGATAGTTTTTCAAGTAATTTATAATATTCACTTGTTCCCTCTTTTTCAACTACAATATTACCTTCCTCGTCTAATACTCGTGTGTCTCTATCTTCTCTATTATTTAAGTAATAGATTGTTTTAAGCTCTAAATCTTCTGCTATCGCTAGTAATTCTGGAATAGCATTTCTACACCATGGGCACTCTGGGAACCCAAATAGTATTACGCCAGTACCTTCATTTAAAACTTTATTTATTTCTTCATACGAACTATATTTAATAGGATTTTCTTCAGGTATCGTAATACTCATATAACTTCTAGTACCATCATCATTTAACTTTCCATTTAAATCTTCATATTCTTCCTTAAACTTTTTACCATCACTACTATCACCAAATCTAAAACATCCAGTTAAAGCAATTAACATTACTAATATTAAACTAGTTATTAACATTTTTTTATTCATTTATTATCACCTACTATTGTAATTATAATATATTAAACCTCATTTTACAATTTATAAGTATTAAAAATTTATGTTTAGTGAAATATAATTATTTATATGAAAGAATTACACTGTTAATAAATTCTTAAAGGTATTGATTTTATGAAAAGCAAAATAGTTGAAATGATAAATGATATATTAAATATAAACTTGTAAAGCTAAATTTCAAGTTTTTACTAACTAATATTTTTCAGATGCGTAGATATTAATAATCTCTATTAAAATTAGCTTTTAGACAATATTTCTTGAATAAGTAATATGTTTATGGTAATATATCTTATCAACAAAGGACTGATAGTATGAACAATTATTCACTTAAGAAAACAAAGCTGCCATTTTTTGTTGAAAATCATAAAAATAAAATATCAGAAAATACTTCTTTTGGATACTACGAAGCATTAATTCAGCCACTAATTGATGAACTAAAAGAATTTTTAGATGGTGAAGATCAATTTCAAAGCCTTGATTTTGCAAAAAGTATTCTTTTTCCATATGAAATAAAATATAACAATGAAGTTGAAGGCTATAATGACAGTATTTCTACTGTTGCAAGCTATGCAAAAAGTTCTGGTCAAAATAAAGAGAGAATACTAAGTGAACAACAACAACGAATTACTAATCTTGCAAGAGGGTACAGTTATATTTTAAATCATCGAAATATAAATAAGGTCTCCTTATTAGAATTGTATACAATTCTATCGGACGATATTTTGGATTCAGATGAAAGATTGTTAGATGGTAATTCATATAGGCATGCACCTGTTTATATTCATTGGTCTAATAATCCAGACATAGCACCAGCTCAAGGAGCACACCCTGAAAATGTAGATGCTATGATGGAAAACCTTATTGAGTATATCAATCAAAGTCACGAAAACGATGATCCTGTGAGTGCTTTTATTAGAAGTCAGCTTATTCATTTTCAATTTGTATATATTCATCCATACTTCGATGTTAATGGAAGGGCATCTAGAACATTAGGTATATGGTACTTATTAAATAATGATGCATATCCATTTACACTTTTTAATAGAGCAATACACCATGACAAAAGTTCCTACTACAGGGTTATTAGGGAAACAAAAGATTTCAAGAATGCAACTTTTTTCTTAAAGTATATGTTAAATAACGTAATAATCGAGTTAGAAAAAGAATATATAGTTGGTCATATCCAAAGGGCTGCTAGTTGTGATTTAAGTGTTGAAGATAGGCAGATGTTACAATATATGTTGACTAATAATTCAAATAGTACTTTACTAGACCTCTCAACCTTCTATAATAGGTTTAATCCTAAAATTCATCCATCACAATTATTTAAAGGAATGATGGAGCCCCTTATCGATAAAGGTATTGTTCAAATTGATGGTTATAGTAAAAGGCACCCAGAGAACATGCACTTTTCATTTAGTCAAAATGTTGTGGGTGATGGCTTATAGAAGGTTAAAAGAGTTAAGTTTGATACACAAAGAAAAAGCTGACAAATAAAATTTGTCAGCTATTTTGTTAGTTTAAATAATTCAGTCACTTCTTCTTCTAGTTTATAGCTTACCGTTATAGTATCTCCTACTTTTAAGAATGGTAATGCATTTTCATTAACCTTTATTGATACTCTATATTTTATATTGCTAATATCCTCTATATAATAGTAACTGTTTCCTTCTATTTGAACTTGAGTTATACTTTTAACTTTTATCTCTTTAGTTTTTACTTTGTTTTCATCAACACTAGTATCAGATTTTAAATAATTATTTGCAGCTGCTACTATTCCATTTGAGGAATCAGTAACAACTACTTTTTGATAATTTACCACATCAACAAATGCATACATTTTTACAAGCCCTGCATTATCCTTTAGTGACACTAAATATGTTGGCTTACTGTTTAAATTAATTAGTAGTGGGAAAGATGCAGTGTATTTCATCTGTTGCACTTGACCTTCTGCTGATGCCATAGCAGAATATTCTTCAGCCCCAGGAACTAAATAGTAATTTGTTTCTTTTGTTCTTAAATTTGTAAGTATAAATCCTAAGTTGGATTCATCAGTCGCAACAGATGTAATTCCTGTGTATAGATATACATCATCGCCCATAACAGTATAATTATATCCTTCTGTTGTAGATACAACATTTTTTTGACCAAAGATTGAGTTTAGGAATCCACCGTTATATTTACCCCAGTCATCTACTTGTTCAAGTATTAGACTAGCTGAATAAACATGATCAACCCATGCTGGAACATCTTCTACATCATATTTTGTTGACTCTCCTGTAATTGGATTTAGAATAATAATACCTGTTATTTCTTCTTTCAATCCTACACCACTATACTTTATAGTTGGCACAATCCAGTATGGATTACCCTCTTCATCAAGTTCGAAACTTTCAGTACCAAAATTAAGTGTTGGATAATCAAATCTCAACTTTCTATATAAATTCTCATTGAACATAGCTGATGGCATATATTTCATACCTTTATCAAGTTTAACTAGTTTTGCTTCTCCTGTTACTGAGTTAACTGTTATATAACCTTTTACGCCTTCTTTTCTATTAGTAAAGTATTTAATCATATCAGCATATTCAAGTGGTGTTACTCTTATTTGTTCACCTTTATAGTTTATTTGAGTATAAAGATTTGAAACATAAAACTGTGAAACAAGCTCTGGCATTTCTCCCATAACTCTATCACCTATTTTATTAGTTGAGTCTCTGTCAAGAAGTGGTACATGTTTGAAATCTACTTCTTCAACACCTTCCTCAAATGTAATACCTTCAGTTATTTTAATTCTATTTGAATAACTTTTTGAATTAAACATAGGTGATAAAGCAATATTTAATAAAAACATTAATAATATAGCTACTCCCATTCCACCTAAGGTATATGCAATCCACTTAGGGAATTTTTCTAATCTTCCTTGTTTAAGACCAGTAATCATTCTACTTCCTTCACCAACAAAGCTTAATATTAAATATATAAATAGTATAAAACACATATACATCCAAAAACCTGGATTAGATAGATTAAGTGCTGGTAATGTTAGATAGAATAGTAATAGTGCAATTACAATAGTTGTAAGTAAAGCTTTAAAATTGTATTTAAAAAATCTTTTCATCTTTTCCTCCTATTTAAATTATATCATAATTATCTGTATTTAGCACATCAGCCTAGTCTAATCTTCTTTTGTAGTATAAGTCTTTTTCCCTTTTAATAATTTATTTACTTCTTTATAAATATTTTCTACATCTAATCCAGCATCTTTATATAGTTCTTCACTTGTTCCTTGCGGAATAAATTCATCATTGAATCCTAATATTTTTATTGCTTTTTTGAATCCTAATTTATTTAATTCGAGCAATATATTATTCCCTAGACCACCATTTATAACATTATCTTCAATAGTTACAATATTATAGTCTTCCTCAACTAATTTTTTTAATAAATCAGTATCCAATGGTTTAATAAATAAGGCATTTATAACCATTATATCTAGATTATACCTTTCCTTCACTTCTATTGCTTTTTCTACCATTTTTCCGGTTGCAATAATTGCGATCTTTTTGCCATATGATATAGTCTCCCATTTACCAAATTTCACTTCTTTTAATGGTACCATTGGAATACTATCTCCTCCCCTTGGATATCTAATTGCAATTGGATAATTATTCTTTATTGCAAAAGAAAACATTAAGTACATATCTTCGATGCATTTAGGAGACATTATAACCATATTTGGTATTAAAGATAGATATGATAAATCAAATATACCTTGATGTGTTTCACCATCACTACCTACAATACCAGCTCTATCCAGTGCTAATATAACATGGTTATGTTGCATACAAACATCATGAATAATTTGATCAAACCCTCTTTGCATAAATGTTGAATATATTGCAACAATAGGAACCATGCCATTTGTTGCAAGACCAGCAGCAAGTGTTATCGCATGTTCCTCTGATATTCCTACATCAAAGAACCTTTTTGGATATTTTTCAGCAAACTTCGTAAGTCCAACACCATCTCTCATTGCAGCAGTTATTGCAACTAAGTTGTCATTTTTCTCTGCTAACTTTACGATTGCATCACCAAATTCGTTAGAATACGTCTTGTTTTTTGCTTCAATGATACCAATTTTAGAATTAAATGGAGATACAGCATGATATACATCAGGACTTTTCTCAGCAAGTTCATAACCTTTCCCTTTTTTAGTCACAATATGTATTAAGACTGGACCATTTATTCTTTTTACTCTTTCAAACACTTTCATCATAAGTGAAATATCATGTCCATCAATCGGCCCAATATACGTAAGTCCCATATTGTCAAAGTAATTGGAAGGTACTAGAAATTCTCTTACCCCAGCCTTTGCTTTACCTAGTACTTTAATTAAAAAATCACCAACTTTTGTATCATCCAAAGAATGCTTTACTTTATTTTTAATTCTAATATATCTTTCATTTATACTTATTCTACTAAAATAGCTTGATAGTCCACCAACATTTGCAGAAATACTCATTCCATTATCATTAAGTATTATTATCATCTTAGCCTTATTAAATCCAACATCATTAATTGCCTCTAAACTCATACCATTACTAATAGAACCATCACCAATTACAGAGATTACATTATATTTTTCTTTATTAATATCTCTTGCTCTTGCCATTCCAAGTGCTGCTGAAATAGAGGTGCTGCTATGCCCAGTTTCAAAGTGATCATAGTTACTTTCTCTTTTATAAGGGAATCCTCTTAGGCCCTTGTACTGCCTTAACTTATCAAAATCTTTTTGTCTGCCTGTTAAAATTTTATAAACATAACTCTGATGACCAACATCCCAAACTATTTTGTCTTTATCAAAGTCAAAAGATGATAAAAGAGCAATTGTGAGTTCTACAACGCCAAGATTCGATGCAAGGTGTCCACCATTTGTAGATACCTTATCTATTAGGAAGTCTCTTATTTCACTTGATAATAGTTTCTTGTCTTCTATACTTAATTTACTTACATCTTTAATACTATTTATTTTGTCTAACATCATTACTCTCCATTTACTTCAAATTCATTATATATTAAGTGTATAAAAAATCTATTAACTTATAATAGATTTAATAACACTAACTTTTATTTTACTTTATAATCCTCGATAATGATAGTTCCGCTTTTATCATCATATCCTGCTAGTTCCATATGTTCATCCTCAGTACAGTGAGGTGGAAGTTTATAGTCTTCACCATAATAAAGTACGTCTTTTTCTCCATTTTTATCATGCACAGATGCACAAATATCAGCATTCTCTATTTGCCATTTATCCACATCATCTTGGTATACTCTTTCTGGAAAAAAGTATGCCCTAATATTTTCAATTTGTGTTTTGCGTAAACTATAGCCATTAACTGCCATAGAAACTGCAAGACTAAATGCAAAGCACTTTACAAAGGTTTTCATATAGCTGCTCCTCTCTTATATAGATACAACAATTCAAATATAGTAGTTTTGATAATTAGAATCTTCTTCCACCGCCACCATGACTTCTGCCACTGCTTCCACTATGAGTGCTTGATCCACCACTCCATCCACCAGAACTACCACGATCTCTTGATATTTTTACGGTAGATGTGCTGGTACCAACAAAAGCATCAATAGGTGTATCAAAGATTACATCCTGCTGATTGATATAGTTATTAGCTTCCGTTGCTAACTTTATCCCCTTATGTTTAGATATAAATATAATTAAGACTATTGTTGAGGTAATTAACCCTCCAATGGCTGCTGCTAGTATATTCATCTTTCTAGGAGCTTTAACATAATTGCCATTTTCATCTATAATATACCCATCATTGGATCTTGGTATTCCACTTTTGGCATAGCTGTCTGCATAATAAACAAAGTTTTTAGCTGCTTTATAATAATCTCCATCAACCATATAATCATACATATAGTCAATAATAATATTTATTCTCACATCATCGTACATCAAAATGGCGTTACCATTAGTAAAAATATATATCCCTCTATTGTCCATATCCATTAATAATAGTAATCCATCATGCTTATCTTTTTTACCAAAGTAATTATAGTCATAGAAGTCATCTGCATACTCTTCTTCATCCCTTTTATCATTTTTATCAATAGTAACGATGACCATATCCATATCATACTTCTCTATATATTTACTAATTAAGTTGAATAGTTCCAATTCTTCTGTCTCACTAAGTAAATTTGCAAAATCATATATTTTTTCTTCTTCATTCACCTTAGGAGTATTTAATATATTTTTAATATTTGAACTTGTTACTTTAATATCTGAGTTTATTTGTAAATTATCTTCTGTTCTAGAAGTAACATTTGTTGAAGCATTTACTTGTAATATGGAAATCATAACTAAAGTAATTATTAGATAATAAAACTTTTTCATAGTACACCTCCAAATACAGTAAGTGCTAAGATAATGGTTATAACTATAAATACTACTAAAAACAGGATAATAGCTTTAGGTTTACTCCATGGAATGTTTCCTATCATCTTCCCTGTTTGTCCATTCATAGCAAATGTATACATCTTATTTTTATACTTAATATTTAACATCCATACTGGTAATAAAACATAATTTGTTTGCTTTGGGCTTATTACTATATTAGTACTTTTCACAGAATAAGATGTATAGCCATTTATTTGATTTTCCATCAATTTTTTAAAACTTTGTTTTGCACGCTCATTGGCTATTTCTTCACCTTTTTCTTTTTCAACATCATATTTTTCTGCTAAAAAGCCAGATAAATAAGATGAATCAAAGTCCTTTAATGCTGTATATGAAAAAGGTTCTATTGAATTCATAATCGCGTCATCAAATCTAACTGATCCATCTGCTGGTATCTTATCAAAGCCAACATTTCCTCCTCTTTTTACGATATAGCTATCTGTTCTAGTCTGAATATATTCTCCTAATCTGGAAGTTGTTACTCTCTTAGCAGCAGCTTCAATCGATCCAGATAAAGTACAGTCAATTAGCCAAAAGGGAATATAAATTCCTGTCATTTTTTGAATATTTTTAATGTCAGCAAACTCCTTTGGCATTAATATTTTTCCTTTTCCTACTTTTTTAAAAGCTGCTATAGCCTCTTCCTTAGTATTATTAAATGGAATAATATAATTAGGGGCAAAAATTCCTACTAGTTTATCTTTAAGTATTGCTGTATTTTTACAATAAACACAAAAAGTTGCTGCAGTGTTTTCATCTGCAACAATCGTTGCACCACAATCGGCACAATGATATTCATTCAATTGTACTTTATCAGTATTATTTTCTTTTATGGTAGCTTTTTCAAATTTATCATTATTATCTTTTAGGTTTTCCAAACTAAAATTACTTCCACAATAATCACAAATCCAATTTTGTTCCTTAGGATTGAAATGCAAATATGCATTACAACTTGGGCATTTATAATCTACTGATTGCATACATTCACCCTCTTATGGTTTATTTACTTAATTATAGCATATACCTCTTTTCTTTAACACAAAAAAAGAGTCCTAAGACCCGAATTATTTAGCTTGAAAGAAATCTAATATAAACGAGAATGCTTCTGTTACTCCTCCAGTTGGAACTTCAGTAACCGTTTCATCCCATTCAATAGATACTGAAAAAGTTCTTTCTTCTCCAACAGCAAGGATTTCTCCTTCTTCAATACCATATATACTGGTAATTATTGGTGATACATCTGCTGTTTTCTTTATTGTATATAACTTAGCAGGTACTGTACCATTATTTTTTACAGTTACATGATATAAGGCAAAAGAACCTGGTTTCAACAGTTTAACATCTATATTAGCAGTAGTATCTACATAATTTGCTATCTTATTTTCTTCAATGCTATTTGACATATCAAGCTCAATATTTGTAAATGATACTTTCCAAACAGTATCTTCTATTGTTGTATTTCCTTTTACTTCTAAGTCTTGAACTGAAAGTGCATATCCTACTCCAATGAAAACAACTGCCAAAAGCATTATTGCAATAAATAAATTATTTCTTTGTCTTCTTGTCATATCTATTCTCCTATCAATATGATAATTATATATGTGTTTTAAATATTTTTCAATTACTTTTTTTAGGAACCTTAATTAGCGTCCTTGGTCCTATACCAAATTTAATACGTTTACTTTTATATGGTTCTCCATCATGCTCCCCAATTATTGGATCATTAGAAGTTATTGTGACACTTTCCACATCTTCATAAAAAGAAACTTTATTAGAGGTTCTATGAGTACCAGCTTTCAATTTTCCCAGTAAGCTTGGCCATAGTAATCTCATTGTATTATCTACCATAACAAATTCAAACTTATCATCATCTTCTATGCTCCCTGGAGAAATATTTAAGCCTCCTCCAAAACACTTTCCATTACAAAACGCTCCAATCAGAAGTTTTCCCTTTCTCTTTTCTACAGTTCCATCTCTTAATAATATTTCAGTATCAGTAAATGGTGATTTATAATTTAAAAAAGCCCTTAAAATTCCTAAATAATATTTTTGACTTGGTTTTAAATTTGTATTTCGTAATTTTTCAGCTTCTAAAACAGCCATACCAGATAATCCAACAGACCCTATATTAAGTGCTAAAGTGTTACCTAAATCTGTCTCTATCTTTATTGTATCTACTAATTTAGTTTCTTCTGATAAAATTAGACTTTCTAAAAAAGCTTTATCTACTGTTACATCACCATACACAGTTTTTATAAAATCATTTCCTGTACCACCAGGTATTATACCAAGAGGTACCTTTGGATTTTTCGCTTCTATGATTGGTATTAATCCACCATCACCACCAACAAAGTAAATTGTCGTTGGTATAGCTGTATAAGATAGCCTTGTGACTTCTCTTTGAGCTGACTCAATACTTTCTGTCAAAATGATTTTAGCATCTGGATCTACTTCTTTTATTAGCTTTTCTATTTCCTCAGTTTTTTCTTTTCTACCAGCATTTTTATTCACAATATATATATTTCTCATTAAACCACCTGCTCTAAATTTAATTATAACGAAGAAGAAAAAATAATCAAGAAAAAAGGACACGAATGTCCTAATAACTATAATTAAAATTTTCTATAAGCCATACTTTATTTGAATACTTTAGTTCCAGCTTTATTATATTAGAGCTCACCTGAATATCTCCAGTTTCTTTTACATAAGATTTAGAATATGTAATATTACAAATAATACTATTTTTTTCAATACCTATAGAAGCAATAGTTTTTTGCTCTTTACTATGATACTTATTGTCTGGTAATTTTGAAAGAAGATAAACTCCTGTTTCGTTCTTTAACACATATAAATCCTTATCATATTTCATGTTTTCTAATTGCTTTATACCATTAGAAGTATATAATTTATTAATAACTTCATCATAGTTATTTACTTTTATTCTTAGAACGCTATCTATTTCTGTCTCTTCTGCTACACTAAATATATCTTTTGGAGTCTCAAATAGAGACATTATTTCTTGTAGTTTATCATCTATTATTGATATTGCTTCACTCTCTGTAGGAGTAATATCTTCATCTTTATTCTCTATTGGCATATTATTTTCTTTTTTACTATTTAGTAACTTATATCCACCAAATAAAACTAAAACTATACCTACTGCAATAAAGATTAATGCTATATTTTTCTTATTCATAATAACACTCTCCTATTTTAATTATATTATACTTAATAATTTATTTAAATCAATATTATTATAAAAGATATTAATGTCGTAAATTATTGTAAATATTCTATTTTGATATTTTTTTTATAATCCTTTTTTAGCTCTTGTATAAATATTGATTCATTTCTTATTGGCACTAATAAGTATACTTTGTTTTTAGTTCTTGTTAATGCTACATAGAAAAGTCTTCTTTCTTCTTCAAAAGGAAAATCTTCTTTTTTCATTATTAAATTGACTATTTCTATATCCTTTATTTTATTTGGAAACCCTATAATAGAATTAATCATATTTATTATTATTACATTATCACTTTCTAACCCTTTAGATTTATGAACAGTTAGATAACTTAACTCTATATTTTCATTCTTTGTATATGTAATTATACCATCTCTATTTATAAAATTAATATTATCAATAATCATATTTATATCATTATTATTCCTACCTAATATTAATATTCTACCTTTATTTTCCAAATAAATTCTGCCTATTATAGTAATAATGCTATTAATTATACTTTTATAATAACTAATCGTTATGGGCTTTTTTATCTTTTTGCTAGTTAACAATGTTTTCTTAGTTTGCTTTTTGTTTTTCATTATAAAATTACCAGCTACTTCTACTACTCCTTTAGGACTTCGATAAGTCCTATTTATCTTTAAGACTTTTGCATATCCAATATATTTATTAAATTTTAAAAAGATATTTAAATTACATCCAGTAAACCTATATATTGATTGAAAATCATCGCCTACAACAAATAGCTTTGCATTATTAATATCAATTATATTTTTTATTAAATTAAATCTAGTTAATGAAGAGTCTTGGTACTCATCAATTATTATATGTTTATAATTAAGCTTAAGTCTTTTGCTTTTAACTTCATCGTTTGCTAAATTAATCATATCATTAAAATCTATTGTATTGCCGCTATCTAATTCTTCTTTATATTTTAAATATATATTAAATATTATTAATAGTAATAATTTATTAATTTTTCTTTTCTTCCTATCCTTTATTTTTTCTATGAAAAAGAATAAATTTTTAAAGTATTCTTTTTCATAGTCATTAGCTTTAAATACATTTATAAAAGTTATTATTACTCTTTTTAGATTAATGAGATATTCTTCTTTTAAACTATCATTACCATAACTTAGTCTAAAATACTCTTTTAAATAAAATAAGTTATTTTCTTCCATTTCTATATCACCATTAAAGTATTCAGTAATTAAATAATCTAAATAATCAGATGGTGCTACAGATATATTTTTGCCTTTCAATATATGTAGGGCTAGTTTATGAAATGTTTTAATATCTACTTCATATCCATAATATTTATCAATAGAATTCTTAATACTTTTAGTTGATTCATTGGTAAATGATATACACAATATATCTTTAGGTCTTATTTTTTTAACTTCGATTAGATATCTTATCTTACCTATAATGGTTAATGTTTTCCCAGACCCAGCACCAGCAATAACTAGTACATTATCTTCATCTGTTAATACGGCTATTCTTTGATTTCTATCTAGTGGGTACCCATTAATATTATCAAGAATAGATTTAGATTTTATTAATTCACTCTTAATATATTTTTTGTTATGTTTGTTAGTATATTGCTCTATGAATAGGTACATCATAATGAATTTAATATATTTTAATTTTCTAAAAATAAATAAATTATTTATGTCTGTATATAAGTTGTGATACTTTTTCTTAATTAAAATTATATCTTTTTTTGAAATATATTTATTGTTTAGAGATTCTATAAATTCTTTTA
Organism: Bacilli bacterium; assembly: GCA_031549195.1. Lineage (GTDB taxonomy): Bacteria > Bacillota_I > Bacilli_A > RF39 > UBA660 > JAVBQF01. The sequence goes on along the minus strand of JAVBQF010000010.1, from coordinate 26,164 downwards.
TTTTATTGTCCATATAATAATTATAATAGGTGATGACTACATTTCCTCAAGTAAGTTTCTTCTATGTTGCAAATGTCAAAATTACTAATGATAATTAAATGGTACAACTAAAAATAATAACAATTTGATACTTGTGAAAAAGAAATAATTGTTATTTATATTAATTATCCCTTCTTATTTAATTATTGATTTCCACCTACATTTTTAAGCTTAGGATAACTTCCATCATTAAGCTGCCATATTGAAGTACTCCAGTCACTAAATGTGGTGACTGCTTTCAAATTTAATGTTGTTGTTCCTGTTACTCCTATTTGTGCTGCACCTTGCACTGCCTGAGCATTTGTCCTGCCACTTGTTTCTACATTAAAATAATTTCCACTATATGTTGTTTCCGTCTTGCCAGAACCTGTACCACGATTTGAAATAGAACCAACAAACCCAGATGGATTACCAGCAGACTCCAAAAACGAAGAAACTGCGTAGTTGTTTTCAAAATTGACTTTCAATGTACAAACATATGAGCTGTGACCAATTAAAGCCACTAAGCCACCAACTTGAAATGTAGTTGCACTATCTGTTTTAATATTTCCTTTAGTATAATTATTTCTTATTTGAATTGTGTTAGAATTATCCACCAGCGTATATATTGCACTAATTAATCCTCCAATACCATTAAGGTTTCCATAAGAATTTCCCAACGAATAATTTTCCTCAATTACTATAACCTGACTTGCATTTCTTGGGACAACTTGTCCAATTAAACCACCAACATAACCATTTTTGATTGAAGTTACATTCCCAACAGCATAATTTTTTTTAATTGTACCCATTCTCAATAATCCAATTAGGCCACCAATACTACTACCAGTATTAGAGCTTGTATTTCCAGCAGCTGTGTTATTTTGAACTATGACATTACTATTTCTTGGATTTAATGTGGTTTCATTTTCTATTGATCCAATTAAACCTCCACTATTGGACCCACCTGTTACATTACCCATCGCCTTATTCTTCTCTATTAATATAGCTTGATTTTCATTGTTTATTTGTATAGTCCCTACTAATCCACCGACATTTCCTCCAGCAGTTACATTTGTATTACCTGTCGCCACATTATTTCTGATTGCTCCAGCTATAGCAATCCCTATTAATCCACCTGCAACATTAGTGTTTGAAGTAACGTTAGCATTTGATTTATTATTTTCTATATATATTTTATCTGAAGCGCCACCTGTTATAGCGGCTATTAGCCCCCCTACTTGACCACCACCTGTATTAATTGTTCCATGAATGGTATTGTTAGTGATGGTCACCTCTGCATTTTGTAAAATTGCGTTTAAATTAATCCAGCCAATCAATCCACCACTAGTACTTAACATTGATTTTATTACAACATCAATATTATTATTAGAAATTATATTTTTTTTATCTTTTGGAATAAATTGTCCAATTATCCCTCCTACATTAGATTCTGTCCCTTCTATATTTCCATTTATACTAACATTGGTAACATTGGTGTTGTATGCTAGTCCTATTAACCCTCCAACATTATTTTTTCCCTTAATCTCCACATTTTTCAATGTCAAATTTTTAATGGTTGCACTGCTTATATTACCAAACAGCCCTACATTACTTGTATTACCTTTATTGATTACTAAATTACTTATTGTTCGATTTCTTCCTTCAAATGTTCCATTAAATGGCATAGAACTATTTCCTACAGGTTCAAATGGAGCAGTTAATGTTATATCGTTCATTAATACATAATCCCCACTTAAATTGTTTTTTATATCGTTCAAATCATTCTCATTATATATTCCTATTTTTCCTGCCTCCAGTTCCATTTCTGCTATTACTGGAGTATTAGTGCATTCCCCTGATTTTTCTTCTATCATTCCTAACATAAATTTTTCTTCTACTGATATAGTCTTGTCTATTTTTATCATTCCTGTCTTTACTTTATCTGCATCTAACTCTTCTTCTTTTGTTAATTCAATTCCATAACCAGCACTGTCTAGACTTGTCCAATAGTAATTATAACTATTATCATGAAAAGTTACTACAACATAGGCTTCTCTCCATTCTCCAAATGGACTTTTCCCATCTTTTTCTAATGTTACACAATTAATTGGAACATAATATATTACAGCTGGATCTGTAAATTTATACGCCAGACTATTTACCTTGTTTCTAACACCTGATACATAATTATTTGCTGACATTATATAGGCTTTTTTTCTTGATGATGATATATATTCTACTATTGTTGGTATTGCTATTATCATTAATATTCCTAGTATAATAACTACCGCTAATATCTCTATTAAAGTAAAAGCATTTTGCCTGTTTTTTTTGCCATTTTTTTTATTATTTTTTTTTTCCATATAGTGGCCTTCCTTATTGTAAATAATACTATAAAAAGGTATTTTAGTCAAACCAAATAAAGCTATCTCTACTTACTATTTTCTGCTATTTTTTTACATTAATTAATTGATTTATTTGGCATTATTATTGCCATTAAAGCAATCATAGATTGCAATGTAGTTTTGCTTATCACAAATATTTCATATCTTAATAAAATAAAGCCTATATAAGTTTTCTTATATAGGCTTTGTTAGTTATATTAACTATAAAATAAATAGAACTTAATCTTCTTTAAATTTTATTTTTTTAAATATTTCCATTATAAATAGTACTGGAAGTGAGACTAAGAAAATTAATATTATATCTAATATAGGCATTCCATCAACTTGTAAGAATGTATTAAATATTGGTACTTCCATAACTATAATTTGAAGTATAATTGCTGCAGTTATACTAGCTACTACAAACCAGTTATTTGAAAGAGGTATTTTAAATGCTGATTTTTTTTCGCTGCGACAGTTAATAACTTGAATATTTTGCATAAATACCATAAGTAACATTACATATCCTCTAGCATTAGCTGCATCCATATTTAGTACCTTTAGTAGATATATCCAAACAGAGAATACAATTAATCCTATACTGAATCCTGCTAATAAAGTTTCTTGTGTCATTAGTCTATCAAAAACTGATTCTTTAGGATCCCTTGGTTTCTCTTTCATTATTTTCCCATCTTCTTTTTCAAAAGATAAAGCTATATCTTGAAACCCGTCTGTCACTATATTTAACCATAAAAGCTGAATAGCCATTAATGGCATTGGTAAGTTGAATACTATTGATAAAGTGAAAAATAAAACTTCTGAGATACCTGTTGATAAAAGCATATATACTACTTTTCTTATATTACTATAAGCATTTCTTCCTTCTTCAATCCCCGCTACTATTGACATAAAGTTATCATCTATTATAATCATTGTTCCAGTTTCTTTAGCAACATCTGTTCCACTTCCCATTGCAACCCCGATATTTGCTGCTTTTATTGCAGGAGCATCATTAACACCGTCTCCTGTTACTGCAATAAACTCACCTTGTCTTTTAAAAGAATTAACTATTTCTAGTTTTTGTATTGGAGTAACTCTTGAGAATACTCTTTTTTCTTTTACAAAGTTATCGAAGGCTTTATTTCCTTTTGCTAAGTATTCCTCTATTTCTGTACCTGTCGTTACTTCATCATAATTACTAGCAATACCTAATTCTTTAGAAATAGCAAAGGCAGTTAATGGATGGTCTCCTGTTATCATTACAACCTTTATACCCGCTTTTTTACATTTGCCAACAGAATCCTTTGCCTCTTTTCTTATTGGATCAATAAATGCGACTAAACCTATAAAATCTAATTGAGGAATATCTCCTTCCACATAAGAATTTTCTTTTTCCACACACTCTTTTTTTGCTAAAGCAATAATTCTATATCCATCTCCTGCTAAAGCTTCATTTTGTCCTTTTATTTGATTCTTATCAATTGGTACTCTTTTACCATCTACTATCATAGAGTCACAGAATTCTAATATCTTCTCTACCGATCCTTTTGCTGTACAATAATTTTTTCCATCTTCCTTATAAAATACTGCTGAATACTTTTTCTCAGACTCATATGGGATTTCCCCTAGGATACTAGTATTTGTTTTTACTTTTAATTTTTCTCCTAAAGCTAAGAATGCTATATCAATGGAATCTCCAAAACTTCTCCATTTGTTATCTTCTTTTTTTAATGTTGCTTCATTATTTAACATACCTAGTTTGCTTATCTCTTTTGCTTTATTTATATCAGCATCATCAATTGCTATTACTTCACCTTCACCATTATAACCTGTTCCTGTTACTTCATAAGTAGAACCATCTGCTAATACTATTCTTTGGGCTGTCTGTTCATTAACTGTAAGTGTTCCTGTCTTATCACTTGCAATAACTGTACAACTTCCTAAACTTTCAACAGAATTAAGCTTTTTTACAACAACATTTTTCTTACCCATTCTATTTGAACCAATTGTGAGTGCTAGTGTTAATGCTAGAGGGAGTCCTTCTGGCATTGCGGATACTGATAAAGCTGTAACAGATAAAAGTATTTCCCCTAACTGTTCTCCTTTTAATAGTAATATAACAATTAATACTGCTGCTATTACTAATATTAATATGCTAATTTGCTTTGTTAACTTTTCCATTCTAATAACAAGGGGTGTTTCTTCACTTTTTGTTTCAAGAACCTTACTAGAAATCTTTCCCACCTCGGTATCGACTCCTACTGCTATGACAATACCAACTGCTCTTCCTGTTGTTACACTAGTACCTGCATAAGCAATATTTTTTCTTTCAACTATACTGATATTCTCTTTTAATGTAGTATTACTTTTAGTTGCAGCAATAGATTCTCCTGTTAATACTGATTCATCTATAGTTAAGTTGGATGATTCTATTATGCGCAAATCTGCTGATACTTTATTCCCTGACTCTAATAATACAACGTCACCAATTACTAGATCCTCCGAATCAATCATCATTTCTTTATTGTCTCTAAGTACTTTAGTTTGTACCTTTATTAGATTTTGTAGACTTTCAGCTTCTTTTCCCGCTTTCCATTCTTGAAGAGTTCCAAGTATCGCATCTACTAATATAATTATTATAATTGCTATAGTGTCAACATATTCTTTTAGTAAGAAAGAAAATATTGCTGCCAGTATCATTATATAAACAATAGAACTCTTAAATTGACTAAAAAACACTTTTGCTATACCTGCTTTTTTCTCTTTAGGCAGTTCATTTTTACCATATTCTTCTAGTCTTTTATTTACTTCACTACCACTAAGTCCTTTGTCACTTGTATTTAATTTTTCATATACTTCTTTTATATCCATACTATGCAAATTCATATGTTCACCAATCCTATGGTAATAATTATAACATTTACTTTTATATTTTGAAAACTTATTTTTATTGTGAAATTAAAAATATGCCTAATAAAAAAGAGAATTATTTCTCTTTGCTACTTTAATTTATCTTCTATAAATTTATTACAATTGCTTATATATCTATCCACAAAGTCTTCTGAAACATTATATTCTTCATTAAGTGGGGTATTAATATCAAATATGGATACTAATTTGTCACTTTGATCATGATCTGTAAAATATCGCTCCCAGCAATTAACTTTTGTTCCATCTAAAATTATACTTTTATACCAAGCAAGTTGAAAATCTTCTGCTTCAAGAAGTTCCTCATCCTTAAATATTCTTTTCTTAAATTTTGCTATATCCTTTTTAGAAAGAGCATTTGACGCTACATAACCAATCCTAGAAAAGCCTATATCTTCTTTATCAAAGATATCTAATACTTGTAATACTATCTTTTTATATTCTTTTAAATGTTCGCTTAAAAATATAAATGATACACTGCCAAGATTTGTAGTTAATTGAAACGTATTATTTTGATTAAATATAATTAATGGTTGTCCATTATCTTCCTTTGCTGGTGGTAATATTAGTGGTTGACCTAATAAAGGTATTAATTCATTTATTTTTGCTGCTATTTTAGTAGGATTATATGATACATTCTTACTAAAAAACATTACTATTTGAATATTATTTTCCATAGTCCCTCCTCGATATAATATTATTTTATCATAAAATAACGCTTTATTAAAGTATTTAAAAAGAGCATTTATATAAATATTTGCTCTTTCTTTACTTCTTTATTTTTTTCTTTTAGTAGAACTATCTTTCCCTGTTTCATGCTTTTTCTCATATCAATCAGTCTTTGATTTGTAGATCCTCTAAACTTGATATCTAAACTTCTTTTTTCAAGTTCAAATCTTCCATCAACTATGACATCAATATTTTCTAAGAGTTCTAATAATTCTTTATTTGTTTCACACATATCCATAAGTTCTTCATATGTGTATCCTGTCCAACACCAAACACTTAGACCATTTTGTTTACAGTATTTAGCAATATCCAAACATGCGCTGACTTGTTCAATAGGATCTCCACCAGATAATGTTATTCCTTCTATAAGCATTAAACTACTTATTTCTTTTTTTAACTCTTCTGTATCAGTTAAGTATCCGCCTTTAAATGAATGCGTGTGCGGATTATGACATCCCTTACAGTTATGTTTACAACCTTGTGTCCAAATAACCGCTCTTAATCCAGGACCATCAACTATACTGTCAGCTTCAAGTGGATTTGCAAGTCTTATTTTCATTAGTTATCTTTATGTTTTACTCTATCGTGTTCTTCTGCTTGTTTGCTATTGTTAAATCTATCTACTGTTCCAACAAGATATCCAGTTATTCTTCTAATGCGTTCGAATTTAACTCCATCTCCTGTTGTTTTTTCTTCTTTTGGTGATGTTACAATTTCTACTTCTTTTCTCATAATACTTCTTCCCTCTCCTTTTTATTTACAGCCACAATTTAGGCTTGTAATCCTTTCTAAACTTACTGCTTCACCCTCGCGTCTTCCACATCTTGGGCAAACATCTTTAATTACCCCAACATATCCACATACTGGGTCTCTATCAACTGGATGATTAATAGCTCCATAACCGATACCTGACTCCTTCATAAGTCTTATAACTTTTTCAAAAGCTTCTAAGTTTTCCGTTGGATCTCCGTCTAGTTCAATATATGATATGTGTCCTGCATTTGTAAATGCATGATATGGTGCTTCTGTTTTGATTTTTTTAGTAATTGTTGTATTGTAATAAACTGGTACATGGAATGAATTTGTATAGTAAGGTTTATCTGTTACACCTTTAATCTTACCATATATAGCTTTATCTATACTTGTAAATCTCCCCGATAATCCCTCAGCAGGAGTTGCAAGACAAGTAAAGTTTAAGTTATATTTTGCTGCAAACTCATCACATTTTTCTCTCATGTGTTTTACTATTTTTATTCCTAATTTTTGTGATTCTTCACTTTCACCATGGTGTTCTCCAGTTAAAGCTTTTAGACATTCTGCTAATCCAATAAATCCAATACTTAGTGTTCCATGCTTTAATGATTTTCTTAATCTATCAGTATTCTTTAATTTTTCAGAATCTATCCATACGCCTTGACCTAACAAGAATGGAAAATTATACACTCTTTTATTACATTGAATTTCAAAGCGGTCAAGTAATTGATCTTTAACTAATTCCATTACCTCATCTAATTCTTCAAAGAATGCTTTCATATCAGCTTTTTCTCTTCCATTAACAATACCATATTTGATTCCAATTCTTGGTAAGTTAAGTGAAGTGAAAGATAAGTTTCCTCTTCCTGGAGTTACTGATTTGTCTGGATCTACTACATTTGCAAGAACCCTAGTTCTACATCCCATATATCCAACTTCTGTAGTAAAGTCTCCTTCTTTATAGAATTGCTTGTTGAATGGCGCATCTAAGAATGAGAAATTAGGGAATAATCTTTTAGCAGACACTCTACAAGCTAGTTTAAATAGATTGTAGTTAGGATCCTTTTCATTATAGTTAACTCCCTCTTTTACTTTAAATATAGTTATTGGAAATATTGGAGTTTCTCCTTGACCTAATCCAGCATCAAGTGCTAATAGGTAATTTTCAGTTACCATTTTTCCCTCTGGAGTTATATCAGTTCCAAGATTTACTGATGAAAATGGTACTTGTGCTCCTGCTCTTGAATGCATTGTATTTAAATTATGTACAAATGCTTCCATTGCTTGATATGTTATCCTATTTGTTTTTTGCATTGCTTTATCTTTGGCAACTTTAAATATTCTTTCTACTTGATCTGAATCTTTTATAAACCTTGCAAACGTGTCTAATTCGAACTCTATACAATCAAGTTTATCTATCTCTTTAGCAATACTTGCCATATTGATAAAGTCACCAAATCCTGAATAATCTAATATATCTGAAATTGTCTGTTTAAATTGTTTTTTGAATGTATTAAGTACTCCTGGTGCTAGATAATAATCAAATGCTGGAATACTTTGTCCCCCATGTTGATCATTTTGATTTGATTGTATTGCAATAGCAGCAAGAGCTGAATAAGACATAATATCTTTTGGTCCCCTTAGATGTCCATGCCCTGTTGAAAAACCATTTTTAAACAGTTTATCTAAATCTATTTGCATACAAGTTGTAGTACCCATTGGTAGAAAGTCCATATCATGTATATGAATCATTCCTTCATCATGAGCGTCTGAATATTTCTTTTTCATTAAATATGCTTTTGCAAATTCCTTTGATACTGTACTTCCATATTGAAGCATAGTACCCATTGCTGTATCACCATCAACATTTGCATTATCCCTTTTTGTATCGTCTTCAACAGATGATTTCAAACTCAGTCCTTCAAGTGTTTTTAGGAATTTATGTAATTTCTTGTCATCTGAGAACATTTCACGCGATTCTCTTCTTCTTTCACGATACTCTGAGAATGATCTATAGACATCTTCATAACCTAATTTTTGTAATGCGTTCTCAATTAAGTCTTGAACTTCTTCTATTTTAATTTTGTCTTCAGTTGCATAATCTTTTTCTATTCTAGTAATAACCTCATGGTATACTTTTTGAATATCTTTTTCTGTATAAGGTTTAACTTCTTCATCTTCCTCGCGGCTAATGACACTGTCAAAACCTTTCTTAATAGCAACTGCTATTTTAGTACCATTAAAGTCTACTTTTTTACCATTTCTTTTTATAACCTTTAATGTTGTTAAAAAATCCTCTCCCATTTTTTAAAATACCTCCCTACTGCTGTCTTCTTTAAGATAAATTTAATACTAAAAAAAAGGAAAGTCAACACCCTTTTTTCATTGTTTTTTATGTTCCTTTAACGAAACCCTTATAATTAAACGAATTTAGCAAAAAATTAATTTTTAGTTACTTTACATTTTTACATTTTTTTACTTTTTCACTTTTTTGGTTTTATCACTTTAATTTATTAACAATCGTTTTGTGTTGAAAAATAAGGATTTTATTATAAAACCGTTTTATTATTATTTTTCCAAAAATATTTAAAATTCAAGTTTAAGACTTTCTCGTTTTTTCTATTTTTGAAATTTTAACATTTTTTATTTTCTGTTTTTAAACCAAAACCCCACAATTTAAGCCTATAATAAAGCTTGGTAAAAAAAGGGTAAAAAAGAGGCTCCAATGTAAAGCATTTTTTATCTAAATTCAATTTGTCATTGATTTGTCGAACATATTATTTTGATCCATTTAAATATTCCAAGGAGCTTATTAATCCTAACTTACCATATTCATATGTAAGTGATCCTTGCATGTAAGCAATATAAGGTTCTCTAAGAGGTCCATCACAAGATAATTCTATTGAAGATCCTTGAACAAAAGAGCCAGATGCCATTATTACTTCTGAATCGTATCCTGGCATAGGAGCAGGTATTGGTAAAGTATAAGAATCTATTGCAGAACCTGATTGTATACCCTGACAAAATCTTATTAAAAGATTTTTATCATTGAATATAATATTTTGAACTATATCTATTCTTTCTTCATTATATAAAGGATCAACATTATATCCTAGCTCTTGCATTACTAGACTTGTCAATATGGATGTCTTAACACTTGAGGATACTGCTGATGGTGCCATATAAAGGCCTTGCAAAAACAATTTATTAGCACCAAGTGAAGGGCCTACTTCTCTTCCTTCTCCTGGGAGATTTAATCTTTCTGCTACAAGTTCTATTAGATTATGATTTCCAACGACATAGGCTCCATTATTAGCAATACCACCACCTAAGTTTTTAATAAGTGATCCCACAGCTATATCTGCACCTATCTCAATTGGTTCTTTTTCGCTTACAAACTCACAGTAACAATTGTCTATCATTATAATAACTTCTTTATCAATATCTCTTATAAAGCTTATTATTTTCTCTAGTCTATTTATTGAAATACTTTTTCTAGTTGAATACCCTTTCGATCTTTGAATCTCTATTACTTTTATTTTATTATTCATTAAAACTTCTTTTATACTATTGTAATCAAAATCATCATCTATTAAATCTATTTGCATATATTTAATATTAAATGATTGCAAAGAACTAGCATTTTGTGTTATTCCTATGACTTCATCTAAAGTATCATACGGTTTACCTGTTATAGACAAAAGGATATCCTCTGGGCGAAGAAGTGCAAATAAAGTTGTTGATAAAGCATGCGAACCTGAAATAAATTGATTACGCACTAAAGCATCTTCTGCTTTAAATATATCTGCATATATTCTCTCTATCTTATCTCTCCCCATATCATTATATCCATATCCAGTTGTAGAAATAAAATCAGTTTCTGATACTCTATTATTATGAAATGCATCTAATACTTTTTTACTATTTAAAAAATTAATTTCATCTACTCTTTTAAAGATATCTTTTAATCTTTCTTCACAATTATCTACTAACTCTTTTATATTAGGCATGATATGTACCTCCATCTACTCTTATAACTTCATTATTGATATAGCTTGCTTCTTCACTTGCTAAGAAATATATAACATTAGCAATCTCTTCAGGTTTTGCAAATCTTTTAGAAAATATTTTATCTTCTTCCTGTCTTTTATAATAATCATCTATATTATTAGAAACAAAATCAGTAGCTACCCATCCTGGGGCAACGCAGTTAACCCTCACATTTGGAGCATATTGCAATGATAAGTTATGAGTCAATGATATTAAGGCTGCTTTTGTAGCATCATAATCCATTGATTCAACATAGTAAGTATCTATTCCATTAGTAGATGCGATATTGATAATAGAACAATTACTTCTATTAAACATTCTCTTTCCAACATATTTACTCATTAAAAATGGACCAATTATATTAGTATCTATGATCTTTTTAAAATTAGTTACTGTCTTATCTTCTATTGAACAATCAAATGATATAGCGGCATTGTTAATTAAAGAAGTAATATGGTCAAAGTTTTCTTCTATATCAGATACCATATCTATAACTTCTTTTTCTTCTCTAATATCAGCTTTATATAAATAAGTTTTAATATTATATTTATTTAATAATTCTCTACTTAACTCTTTAGCATCTTCTTCACTATTAAAATAATGTATTACTACATTCCATCCATTACTGGCAAATTTTTTTGCAGTTGCCCTACCTATTCCTGTTGCAGCACCTGTTATTAATACAGTTTTTTCCATAATATATCACCACATGTATAATACACTATTTTTAATCTATTTGCTATATCTTATAAATTATGGTATAATAATCGGCATTTAAAGGGTGATTTTATGGGTAATATTAAGTATATTTGTTCACTAGATGAATCTGCTAACAATTATGAATGTTTGGCACCGTTATATGAACACGGTATGAGAATCGTTAGAGTTAACACTGCTCATCCTAACTGTAATATTGAAAGTCTTGTAGATAATGCTAGTGATTTAAATGCAAAACTTGGAGTGAATTTAGAAATAGAATTAGATATACAAGGTCCTAAATTAAGAATTGTAGCAGATAGTGATAGAGCAATAGGTATTAAAAACTTTTATACTATTGGAGAAGACTTTTCTTTTAGCTTTGGTGACTTAGATAAATTAACACCTGGCACGTTTATAAGTATTAGAGATGGACGAACAGTTCTTGTAGTAATAGATAAAGGTGATAAAAAGGTTGCAGTTCCACAAGGAAAGTTTAATGATTTCTATGATAAAAGTGGGGCATATATTAAGGGATTCGAATTAAATGCTCCATATTTTAGAGATAGTGATGAAGAATATATAAAGTTAGCATTAAAGGGTGGTATTGATTATATTGGAGCCTCATTTGTAAGAGACGCTTCTGATATTGCTTTATTAAGAAACCATACTGAAGGATCTAAGATAAAACTTATTGGTAAAATAGAAAACCCTAGTGCTATAGAAAATTTACAAGCAATTTCAGAAAATAGTGATTTATTAATGGTTGCAAGAGGTGATCTTTCAGTTACTATAGGTAAACAAGCTATTCCTGATGTTCAAAAAAGAATTATAACACAAGCACATAGTGATGGAAAGCCTGCTGTAGTGGCATCGAACTTTTTTCAGAGTTTAAGATGGCAAGAACAGCCAACTTATGCGGATAGGAATGATTTTATGAGAGCTGTTTGTGACGGTGCTGATTATGTACTATTTGCTGGTGAGACTATTAGTGCCAAGAAAAATGCTGTTAAATATTTGAAAGCTGCAAATAACTGCTTAAAAGGATTATAAAAAAATACTCTCACAATGTTGTGAAAAGTATTTAATCTTTTAACTGTTTGGCAGTTCTTTTTTATATATATTATAAAGTTCTTCAAATCTTTTAAAATGAACTATTTCTCTTTGTCTTAACCATAAAAGAGGTTCAATGAGATCAGGGTCATTTGTCATATTTATTAAATTTTCATAGGTTGCTCTTGCTTTTTCTTCTGCAGCCATATCTTCTGATAAATCTGCTAGATAGTCTCCTGTTGTTACAAAATGCGCTCCAAATGGTACTCCATTTGAGTCAGTAGGAAACATTCCAAATCCATGCTCTACAAAGTTACTGCCAAGTCCTTCTCTTTCCATTTCTTCTACAGTAGCACCTTGTACTAATTGATATATCATTGTGGTAATCATTTCGACATGCCCTAGCTCCTCTGTAGCTATATCAGTTAAAAGTGATTTTCCTCTATTATCAGGCATATTATATCTTTGATTAAAATAGCGTAGTGCTGCTCCTAATTCTCCATTAGGTCCTCCATATTGTGTAACTAAATATTTAGCCATTCTTAAGTCTTTATTTTTGATGTTTATTGGATATTGTAATCTTTTACTATATGAAAACATTAGAAATCCCTCCTATCAAATGGCCATACTTCTGCTTCCCATCCAAATGGAGTATTATTTAAATGTTCGCTATTAACATTTAATGCTTCAAATCTTTGTTGATAATTAGTTAAAAGTTCATTATAACTGTTTCTAAAGTTTCTATATTCTTCCATTGCTCTTTCATCATTTGGGTACACATCTAGAAGCAAATTCATCTCATGCATTGCAAATCCCATTTGTCCTAAATTTAAAAGAGCTTCCTCCTCTTCATTTGTTGGTATTAATTGTTTTGGCTGATAGTTTCTATATGGACTATATAAATCTCTAAACATATTTCCGTTTACAAATCCCTCATAAGGACCATATAAGTTACTATTTACCATCATCTCATTATTAGTATTTGGAACATTAGGCGTGTTCACAAAATCATTATACATATATTCATTATTGTAGATATTCATAACTTCCTCCCTGGTATAATCTATGACATATGTACTAGATGATATAGGGAATTAGTCTATAAACATAAGAAAAAATCCCAATTGGGATTATTCAGTTGCTCTATTATCAAAATATCCAGAAATATGAACTACCGGTGTTCCTTTGTCTCCACTTCCGCTCATTAGATCACATAAGCTTCCTATTAAGTCTGTATATTGTCTAGGGGTTGTACCTAATGCTTTATCACCTAAATTATTATTTTTAGATTTGATGGCTGTGTTTAGTGCTGATAAAGCTTCTTCTTTAGATTTATCAGCAAGCTCATTATCCAAAACATATTTAAGCTTTATTTCGTTAGGAGTACCTATCAGCCCTTTGGTAAATCCTGGAGACACTACTGGATCAGCTAGTTCCCAAATACCACCAACAGGATCTTTAAAAGCTCCATCACCATATACTAAGACTTCTATTTGCTTTCCTGTAGCTTTATATAATCTATCTTGTATTTCATAAACTATTGCCTCACAATCTCTTGGAAATAATTTAACAGAAGCATCAGTAGATTTATTGCTACCAAGAAGTCCATATTGCTCATTATATCCACTGCCATCTATACTCTCTGTTAGAATATCATCAAGTCCATAAACGATTTCAGCACCTGATGCTTTTAATATTCTTTTGTTTCTATGTCTTGTGTGTATATCACAACATAATACATTTTTAGTATATTTTAAAATGCTTCTTGGATCATTAGCAAATATTATTTCTATATGTTCTCCAAAGCTTTTATAGTATTCTACATAATCAAGTCCAGTGAATGGATGCTTATACTCATAGCCAAACAATCTTCTATATTCTATTTCCGATAATACATCAGTGTAAGGGTTAACTTCTGCTTTGTCCAACATATCCCAAGTAATTAACTCATTACCTACTTCATCAGATGGATATGAAAGCATTATATAAAGTTTATCACAGCCATTTGCTATAGCTTGTAATAAGGTTGAAAATCTATTTCTTGATATTATTGGAAATATAATTCCAATATCACCAGATGGATATTTTCTTTTTATGTCCTTTGCCATTTGATCAATTGTTGCAAAGTTTCTCTGACTTCTTGCTACAGCTGATTCTGTAATACCAACAATGTCTCTATCCTTAAATTCAAAACCTTCATTACTAGATGCTTCTAATAAGCTGTTAACAACTATATCTACTAAATCATCTCCTATTTGAATCAAAGGAGTCCTAATACCTCTTGCAACTGTTCCTACACTACGCATACATACACCTCACTTCTTATGAATAGAATGAACTAACTACATGCTTTATTCTAAAGAGTGTGAAGGTAAAATAAAAGACTTGATAAATTTTCTTTTTTTTGATAGAATTATTGTTACACATGGCGAATGTGGTGAAGTGGTTAACACGCCAGATTGTGGCTCTGGTATTCGTGGGTTCGATTCCCATCATTCGCCCCATTAGGTATTTAGGTCAAACTGAAAAACAGTTTGGCTTTTTCTATGCTATTTTTCTTGAAATACAAGGGAAACTGGCGATTTATGAATACAGTTTGAGCACCCCACGTATCGGCGACATGTGAACATAATACAAACTGTTTAGTTAAAAACATTCTTTCAAAAAAAACAAAAAAATTGAGTGTTACAAAAACTATATGATAAAAATTAGTCTGAAAAAGGTACATTTTTGGTACAGAAATAGTACAAAAATGGTACAAAAAAAAACATAAAAAGTCATCTAAATGTACAATTTTGGTCCTTAATTGATACATTGACTAAAATAATTTTATTAAATAGTGTATAATTAAATTAGGTGATTATAATGGCAATAATATATTTATTAAGTGGTGGAGACAAAATAAAAGGAATGTTTGGAAAAGAGATTGAACACCAACTCAAGGAAGATTTAAAAGGAAAAAACATTTTAGTATCAATTGGTGCAAGAAGAGAATTTGAAAAAAATGATACTTATTTTTATGGAGATGAATCAATGTTAGGAGTAGAAAAA
Source organism: Bacilli bacterium (assembly GCA_031549195.1). GTDB lineage: Bacteria > Bacillota_I > Bacilli_A > RF39 > UBA660 > JAVBQF01. The sequence goes on along the minus strand of JAVBQF010000010.1, from coordinate 10,499 downwards.
ACTTTTGGATTTAGTGATTTAAAAGAATTCTATATGATAGATGGCAGAACTCCTAAAGAGGATGGTCTAAAATTGTTAGAAAAAGCTGATATTATTTATCTTCAAGGTGGGGATCCTTTTATACAAAAAAACTATATAAGAGATAACGGTTATAAAGATTTTTTAGAAAATTATAATGGAATAATATTAGGATTAAGTGCGGGGAGCATGAATTTAGGTAAAAAATCTTTTTACTCAAAAGATGACGACTATCCTAAAACGATAATATATGATGGTTTAGGTTTAATTGATATCACAATTGATCCACATTTTGATGTAAGTGATAAGTCTAGAGTAAAAGAAGCATTATTATATTCAAAAAAAATGCCCATTGTTGGATTACCAGACTATTCTATGATTAAAATAGAAAATAATAAGGTTACTAATGTAGGCGTTCATTACTTATTTTTAAATGGGAGAATGGAAATATTGAATAATGATGAAATTTTTGATATTTATACACGGGACGGAGAGCATTTGGGTACTAAAGAAAAATCAATTTGTCATAGTAATAATCCTGGATTTTATCATAAACCTGTGTGGGTTTGGATTATAAATTCTGATGGACAAGTATTAGTACAAAAGCGAGCTGAAACAAAAAAGAAATATCCAAATTATTGGGATATGCCAAGTGCAGGACATGTTCAAGCAGGTGAATCATCTATTATGGGGGCTATCAGGGAAACTGAAGAAGAACTTGGAATTAAAACTAAAGAGGTCGATTACTTATATATTGGAGAATTTATAGCTGATAAATCTTGGGAAATTGCTCAAATATATTTGTTAAAACTAGATTTAAATATAAAAGATATGCACCTTCAAGAAAAAGAAGTTGCAGAAGTAAAATGGTTATCTATGGCAGAGTTTAAAAATCTATTTTATTCAGATTTATTTGTACCTTTCGATAACGAGTATAAGAACATGGTCATAAATTTTTTAAAAAATAACATAAATAGTAAGTAGTATAAGGTACAAACAGGTACAAAAAAGGTACAGAAGAAGTCCATAAAAAGTCAGTTTCGGGGCACATTTTGGTCAGAAAAGGAACAGAAACTATGGACTTAATTTTAAAGCAATGGTAAATTGGTGATGGGAAATTATAACCAAGACAGTTTGTATTATGTTCACACAAAGCCCCATAAATTGAACAATCGAACCTTTATTAAAAAGGTTCATTTTTTATATAAAAAAGGGTATAATTATCTTTGGAGTGATAAATTATGAAGGAAATAGAAATATTAGTTACATTTGATGATGACAAACAAACAGTATTAGATATACTATCTAAATTTGATTTTATTGAAGAAAAAGAAATATATGACACCTATTATGTAGATCAATTAAGAGACGCCTTAAAACCCGAGCCTAACCTTAGAATAAATGAAATTTTTAGAGTCAGAAGAAAAGGTGATGATTGTCTTATTACATATAAAAAGAATCATTTTAAAGATAATCATTGGATATATTCTGATGAATATGAAACTAAAGCTGAAAGTTATGAAATAATTGAAAAGATTGTTAAAATGTTAGGGTTAGAAGTTCAGGTTGTAGTGCATAACAAAAGAAAAGTTTATAAAAATAATGAATATGAAATTGTTTTTGAAGAAGTTGAAGACTTGGGTCTGTTTATGGAAGTTGAAATAATGATTTCAAATGATGATGAAGATGTAATGGAAATTAAAGAAAAAATTAGACAATTCATTAATGAGTTAGGTCTTAGAAATGTTAGAGAATTAGACTTAGGAAAAAACCAATTGATGTTAAGGAAAAAATTAAATAGAGACGATATAGATATATATATTTCTTAATTTAATTATTATTGAATAAATGGTATCAAATGATAATAACACTCTTTAGAATACTGAGCAATTTGAAAATCACTTATAAGCATTTAAGCTTATAAGTTTTTATTTTATGCAAAAAACGGGTATGCTTTTTTATATTTATTTTATTAGTAATAATAGAACCATACTTATTATATATTCCCCTAATTCACCATTTTAAAAGGAAATCAGTATTAGCAAAAGCCTATACAAATTTCCCATAAAGTTCTTCTATAAGTTACATTATACTGATTTCAACAGTTCAATCTGTATTTTCCTTTCCTCTTTGACCTTATCAAGGTTACCCACAAACATTGTATTTATCAAAGTGATTGCAAAATCAGATGCCCAAAGACCATGTGCTTTTACATGTGGTATGCACGATATTTGTGCCATTGTTTTACAAAACTTTATTTTTACTTGATCATTACTTTCACGTGCAGATTTATATAATTCAGCAAATGCCACATTTCTAGCTTTGTGATAATTAACTTTACCATCTATCCATTCTTGTACTGCTTCAAAGGCCGATAATAACTCATCGTTTGCTTCAAATCTGGTAATGTCTAAAATATGTTTTGCATAGATTAACCCAAACTTAGCCATCTCATGTTTGTTTTTAGTATCAAAAATAGTAATAAATTCTTTTCGTAATTCTGGAATATCTACAATTTTTCCAACAGGTCTTTGATACTCATAAATATTCAATAATATCACCCCAATAAATTATTTTATAAATTCTATATTTTTCTTTCTTGCACATTCTACTATTTCTTTAATAAATCTTTCAAATTCTAACTTATTTAATTTGTCAAACTTTGTGAATTTTATGCATGTTTTTCCATAGGAACATTTGCCAAGTTTTTCTTTATACGAGTTAATTATTAGAGGTCCTTCTGGATGAAGTGAAATATATAAATTAATACTTCCCTTTTGTGGTGCAAATGCGATTATGGGAATGATACCATTAACCGTTTTTCTACTATAAATCATACTTCCATATCCAAGGACGGTAAAAGTTGGGCTTATATGGAGTTTCCTATCAAGTCCAGTCGTTAATGAAGTTATTGTTTTATCCAATCTTATTAAGTCCTCTTTATTTAACGAAGACTCAAAGAACTCATCAATTGTATTTGCTATTACATTCATTTTTGCTACCTTTCAATTATTTACTTCGTAAAATCTTATCCATAGCTTTTCCTTTGGCTAATTCATCAATTAACTTATCCAGAAAACGAATTTTCTGCATTAAAGGGTCTTCAACTTCTTCTACACGTACTCCACATACGACACCAGTAATTAAATAACTATTAGGGTTTATTTTAGGAGCTTCATTAAAGAACGTTTCAACGTCCACTTCTTTATCTAATTGTGTTTTTAAGCCATCGATATCATAACCAGTAAGCCAGCAAATAATCTCATCAACTTCTTTTTTAGTACGATCTTTATTCACTGCTTTTTGAACATAAAATGGATAAACACTTGCAAAACTATCTTTAAAAATACGATTTTGTTTCATTCAAACACTCCTTTTCAAATTACTACTTAACATATCATATAAATCAACATCAATTGATGCAAATTCCTTATTATCAAAAATACATATCACTATAATTTTTCCCCAATAGGATTTTAAATTTCATAAGATGATTATATCATTTAATAAAAGATATTACTAATTATTTGTGGATGAGAGAACTTTTTTTAATGCTCGTTTTTTTATATAAAAAGTGTATAATATACTTAGGAGTTGATAATATGGCATTAATTTATGAGACAAACAACTTTATTCTAGAATCATTTGAAACGCCCCATGTATCAAGAGAAGAAGGCGGAAATATTAGAATATTGCCCAAAAGAAAAATGAAGTCTAGAGGAGAGATGACCATTGAAGAAGCAAAAGACTTTATTAGGCTAACTATGATAGTGGATGAAGCTTATCCCCTAGCAATGAAAGAAGTTGGCATCGACATTATCCGATTAAACTATCAAGATATGGGCAATTGGGCATATAAGAAAAATCAAGAACCAAATTTTCATATGCACATATATGGAAGAGTAACAACTGCAAAAAAACAAATATTCCCTGAAGCAGTATATTTACCAGCAAGAGAAAGTGGTTTCTATGTTGGTTTTGAACCACTCAATGTAGAAGATGTAAAAGAAATACAAAGACAAATTGAGATAATAAGTAAGCAAGAGAAATACCAAGTAGAAAAATGGTAATAAAGAAAAAGATTATTATTAGGAGATCTTATGTACAACAAAATATTGATATCTATATTTGGAGTAATTATGTTTGTAATATTAACAATATTATTTGTGCCATTTGGAAACAGAGATTATGCATCAGAAGCTAATGAAGTTATATTAAAAGTTCCAAGGTTATCAACATTTAAGGATGAGTGTTGTATGACAGTTGCTAACTTTACAAGTGTTAGGAGCGAGTTCTCATTAAAAGTGGATATTGAAAATTACTTAAAAGTATTAGAAGAAATTACCTGTGGTGAAAATACCTACTATTATGATAAAGACCAAGACTTTACTATTACAAAGTACTATATAGAAAATAACTTTTTATATAGAAATTTTGGTTTTGAGTTTGGTAAGGGAAGATATTGTGATAATTTATAATGTAGAATGAAAACTCTTACAATTTATTTTCAATTGTTAAATAACACAAAGAAATAGGAGGACGCCATATGATTAAATATCCAAGAAAAATGCATGGTGGAGAATTATGGGCAAAAATTGAAGTTCTTGCAAATGTTTTACCTCCTTTATATAAGTAGTTCAAATATAAAAGGAGGAAATAGAAATATGAATTATGAAGATAAGAAAATAGTTGGAATTATAGCTACAAATGTTGATCCATCAACAGCACTTAATGTAATAGGACACCTTGCTGTTGCAATTGGTAAATACTCTGATAATGAAATAATGGGAAAATCAATTATTACTGATAACTCTGGGATAACTCATACAGGTATAAGTAGATTCCCATTTATTGTAACTAAAGTTAAAGCAGGGAAATTGAAAACAGCAATTGATACTGCTAAAGCAAATAAAAAGCTATTGGTAGCAGACTATCCTAAAGAGATGTTAGAGACCCGGACAGATGAAGAATTAGTAAATTCAATAGAGTCAAAAGAGAATGATAAGTTTGAATATTTGGGTGCAATTATTTATGGTGATACCAAAGATGTAAATGAAATTACTGGTAGGTTTCAATTATGGAATTTAGATTAAAGTACTAAGGATAAATAAAAAAGATGCTCTTCTTTCTAAATATATAAGAAAGAATAACATCTTTTTATTTTTGTGATTGCAATATTTCTTCATAAGTAGGGCATTCCATTAGATGATCGTTTACCATACCAACAGCTTGCATAAAAGAATAAATTATAGTTGTCCCAACAAACTTGAATCCCATTTTTTTAAGATCCTTACTAATTTTATCAGAAATAGCTGTAGTTAAGGGCATATCTTTAAAACTTTTATAGTGACCAACAATAGGTTTATTATCTACATATTTCCAAAGCATATCACTAAACGAACCAGTCTCCATGATTTTTAAAAATAATTTAGCATTTATAATAATAGAATTGATTTTTAAACGATTTCTAATTATTCCAGCATTAAGCATAAGTTCTTCAATCTTTTTATCATCATAAAGAGCTATCTTCTTAGTATCAAAGTTATCAAAAGCTTTGCTATATGCGTCTCTTTTTTTTAGTACTGTTATCCATGATAATCCAGCTTGCATGCCTTCTAAAACTAACATTTCAAATAACTTATAATCGTCGTATACAGGCCTTCCCCATTCATTATCATGGTATTTTTCATAAATTGGTGTTCCAGTTCCAAAACACCTAAACCTTTCAGCCATAATTTTCTCCTATTTATAACTTCTTTCAACAGTAAAATATTGAACTTTGCAAGTACTCATATTTATAAAAGAATAAAATTTTAATGCTGAATCACTTGGATTAGGGTTATTTTCTACTTCTTTAACATCCTCCATAGTTTCAAATGTTAGAAAGTCTACCCAAGTATCTCCATTATTAAGTTGCTCCCACGAAATATAACCTTTTTGTTTAGACATATACTCATTATTAAGTTTTTCTGAGGCAAGTAAGAAATCTGGTACAGATTTTCCCTTTATTAATTTGAACGATATGTACATAACGACTTTTGACATGTAATTATTCCTCCCTTAATTTTATATTTATCAATTATAATTATATCACAGTTATTATTAATCAGTATTTATATGATAATAATTTGACTAAATTCATTAACTGTGCTAATATAATAACGGTTTTAATTAAGGGATTCCTTTGATTTAGAAGGATTCTCTTTTTTTTCGAAGAGGAGTTACAATGAAATTTACAGAACTACAAATAAAAGAACAAATTAAAAAAGCAATATCTGATATTGGATTTGAAGAAATGATGCCAATTCAAGCAGAGGCTATACCTGTAATACTTGATGGTACTAATATTATTGCTGAAGCTGAAACAGGAACTGGTAAAACAGCTGCTTTTGCTATACCATTATTAAATAATATTGATTTTAAATCTAAGAAAACAGAATGCTTAATAGTCGCACCAACAAGAGAGCTTGCGATGCAGATTATGACAGAAATTAAAAAGCTAGGTAAATATATGAACTTGTCATATGCTACATTAGTTGGTGGTATGTCAATTAGAGATCAAGTTAAAGAGCTAAATAACAATCCAGCTATAGTAGTTGGTACCCTAGGAAGAATTAATGATCATCTAAGAAGTAAAAAATTAGATTTAAGTCATGTTAAATTCTTTGTATTAGACGAAGCAGATGAAATGCTTAAAGAGGGATTCAAAGAAGACATAACAATCATCAACAATGAAATACCAGAAAATAAACAAGCACTTCTTTTCAGTGCGACTATATCAAAACAAATAATTGAATTAAGTAAATCTATTATGAAAGAGTCTCATTTTATAAGTGTTAAAGATAAAAAGAGTTCATCAACTAATATTGAACAATACTATATTATAATGAAAGAGAAACAAAAGTTCTCTACTTTAACAAAATTACTTGATGTTGATGTTCCAAAATCAGCAATTATATTTGGTAGAACAAAAAGAAGAGTCGATGAATTAAATGAAGCACTTAATAAATGCGGTTATAAATCAGTTGGTATTCATGGTGACTTATCACAGCAACAAAGAAATGCAGTTATGAAAAGATTTAGAGAAAATCAAATTAATATTTTAGTAGCTACAGATGTTGCAGCAAGAGGATTGGATATTAGTGATATTTCACATGTTTATAACTTTGATTTACCACAAGAAGTAGAATTCTATATACATAGAATAGGTAGAACTGGTAGAGCGAAAAAGCATGGTATATCATATTCCTTTATAAAAGAAACTGAACTTAATCATATAAGAAGAATTGAGAAGGAAACAAATATTAAAATATCAGAGAAAAGTATTCCTACTTATGAAGAAGTAATGGACGCTAGAAATAGTGAAGTTAAAGAATCTATATTAAAGAAATTACATGAAATCGATGTTACAAAGACCAGAAATTTTGCAACAGAATTAATAAATGAATTTGGTTCTGAAAAATTAGTATCTGTATTAATAGAAAGCCTATCAAAGAGAGCTGATATTAATGAAGTAGCATTAACTGGTGAGCCTCCCGTTGTAGTAAAAAGAGGAAATAACGATGCCAGAAGAAGTGAAGATAGAGGCGATAGGAGAGATCGTAGAGGATTTAGAGGCAGAAGAGATAATAAAGATAGAAAAGATAATAGAAATAGAGATGAAAGAAGATTTAGAGATAAGTAATTATTCACTCTTGTTTATAAACTACAATTGTGACCTTATAGGTCCTTTTTTTGTAGTATAATATTTATTGAAAGTATGTGATAAAATGCAAATAAATAGATTATTAGAAATAATTACACTATTATTAAATCAAGAGAAAAGATAACTGAAAGGTGGTATTAAAATGGGAAAAGCTGAATGGTATGTCGGAAAAGAAGGATAAGCACAGCACTTAGTCTATTTAAATAGTAAAGCGAAAGAATTAGAAAAACTTTTGAAAAATGAAAAATCAATGATTATTAGAGGGGCTGCTGGTAAAAAATGTCCGTTAGGTGGTAGAGCAAAAATAAATGATATTATTTATTTAGTTGAAACTGGTGGGGATTTGTTAGTAACACATAAAGGTATTATTTCTAATGTTATAGAAAGTGAAAAGATGACAGTAGATGAATCAATTGCTTTTATAAAAAAATATGAAAGAGAGTTGAATTTATCTAAGGAACAATTTGAAAGATGGGCTGGAAAGAAATTCTTAGCTGTTTATGAAATATCTAGTTTAGAAGAAATTAAATCTTTTAAGTATAATAGAGAAAATAATATGGATGACTGGATTATAGTTGAAGATATCAGTCAAATCAAACTATAAAAGGAGAAATTATGGCAAGACCAGTGATTAAAGAAGACTTAATTAAATTTGCAAATGAAAAGTATAATGAACTATGGAATTTTATTAATTCTATGACTGAAGAAGAACAAACTACCCTATTTAGTTTTGATGTTTCAAAAGGAAAAGAAGCACACTGGAAAAGAGATAAAAATATAAGAGATGTTTTAATACATATCTATGAGTGGCATCAATTACTATTAAACTGGATAGATGCTAATAAAAAGGGAGAAAACAAGCCTTTTTTACCAGAACCTTATAATTGGAAGACATATGGTGAAATGAATGTAGAGATGATCTGGAAGAAGCACCAAAATACACCATATGGTAAAGCGAAAGATATGTTAAAAGATAGTCATAAAAAAGTAATGATATTAATTGAAACGTTTTCCAATGAGGAATTATTTACTAAAAAACATTTCTTTTGGGCTGGTGGGTCTACTTTAGGACAGTACTGCACATCAGTTACTTCAAGTCACTATGACTGGGCAATAAAGAAAATAAAAAAACATATTCAATCATTGAAATAGCACAGCTAATCTTGTGCTTTTTTTTACCAATAAATGTTAGGAAATATGATAATATATATATATGGAGTGATTATATTGAATACTAACTTAATACTTAAACAGGTTGAATTATTAATAGATATGTATAACAACGGCAAATTAGGTGGAGAAGTTATGCCAGAGGATGAAAATCCACATTTAGAAAAAGATTCAAATAAAAACTATCTATATTTCACTTTACCAATGGCCCTTAATTATCAGCGCAACTCATATAAGCTTTGGGAAAGTGCAAATCGAACTTATAATGATGAAGATACAAGATTTGTATTCAATCCAAAAGAAGTTACTAATAGAAGTTTTAATGAAGTTCAACAAGCCTTAATAAAATATAAGATAGCATTACAGAAAAATAAGCAAACAGCGATTTGGATAAAACTATGTAATACTTTCATAGATTTATATGACGGAGATATAAGAAAATTATTTAATGAATTTGATAATGATGTTTATAAAATAAGAAAATTTATTCAAAAAGAAAAGAAAATCCTATTTCCATATTTATCTGGTAATAAAATATGTAATTATTGGTTATATGTTATTTATCAATATACAGATAGACAATATAAAAATATGGAAGAAATATCTGTAGCGCCAGATACACATGTTATTAAAGCATCTCATAGATTAGGACTAATAAATGATTTGGAATTAGAAAGTGTCAATGTTCAACAAATCGTCGTAACTAGATGGGAAGAATTATTTAAAGGAACAAAATACAAACCCATTGATATTCATACAGTATTATGGCTTTGGAGTAGAAATGGTTTTAAAGAAATAAGAGAGGAAAAAGAGAATGAATATTAAAGTAACTAAAGTAAAAATAACTGTTACTAGTCCAGTGGAAAATGCGGAGGAAGTAAGGAGAACACTTGGTGATGCGGGAGCTGGGATAATTGGAAATTATTCATACTGTACTATTACTGAAAAATGTATTGGTACATTCAAAGCAAATGAATATTCTAATCCTTATATTGGTGAAAAAGGTATTATAGAACATGTTTTAGAAGAAAAGATAGAAGTTCAATGTGATATTAATATCGTTAAAGATGTTTTAAAAAGATTAAGAGAGGTTCACCCTTATGAAGAACCAGCAATAGATATCATGCCTTTAATTAATGAAGAAGATTTATAAATGTGAATAGATTAAAAAAACAATTATATTATGTATTTTAATATAATTGTTTTATGTTACAATATCAATAAATTAATTACTATTATTTAAATTATTACTACTTTGGCTTTCTCTGTTGCTATTTTGATTGTTGTTATTATTGTTTTGATTCTTTTGGTTATTATTACTATTTTTGTTAAGATTGTCGTTGTTGTTTTCTTTTTGACTTTTACTATTATGATTTAAGTTATTATTATTTCCATTATTAAACATTTTTTTCACCTCCTTAACATATTTTGAAAGTACATTATTAGTTTGCTCCTTTTTTGTTTTTTAATCCTATATTTCCATAAACAGCATAAATATTAATATAAAAGATACACTAAATATAAGAGTAATATAGAAATTTTGTGCTACTTATCAAAAATTCTAATATTTATTCAATGGATAATAAAAAAACAGTTAATTAACTGT
>JAVBQF010000028.1:0-38706 GCA_031549195.1 Bacilli bacterium | reverse complement strand
GGCGTTGAGTTTACACTTACAGGTAATTTAAGTAAAATGACCAATGGTCAAGTATGTGCAGAAAGTACAAAACTTGAAAATGCAATTATTAAAGCAAAAACTAAATAATACATTTAATAAATTGATACACATATAAAGTGTATCTTTTTTATGTTATAATTTAGTAGGTGAAATCTATGAAAAAAGTAGAATTATTATCTCCTGCTGGAAATATGGAAGCATTACTTCAAGCAATACACGCTGGAGCAGATGCAGTATATCTTGGTGGCAAAAAGTTTGGTGCAAGAGCATATGCATCTAATTTTGATAACGAAGAAATGACTAAAGCAATTAAATTATGTCATTTGTATGGAGTAAAGATATATGTAACCATAAATACAATTATTTATGAAAAAGAAATAGAAGAATCCCTAAACTATATAAAGTTTCTTCATGAAAACGGAGTAGATGCTTTAATAATGCAAGATTTGGGATTAATTTCTATTGTAAGACAAAAATATCCTAATTTAGAAATACATGCATCAACTCAGGCTCACAATCATAATGATGAAGGGCTAAAAGCAATGAGGGACATTGGAATAACAAGGGTAGTTTTAGCAAGAGAGATGAGTTTGTCAGAGATTAATGAGTTAAGTACAAATATTGAAAAAGAAGTATTTATTCATGGTGCATTATGTATCTCGTACTCAGGTTGTTGCTTGTTTTCTTCTTTGAATGGAGGAAGAAGTGGCAATAGAGGAGAATGTGTTGGTAGTTGTAGATTACCTTATGAACTTTATTCTAACGATAAATTAATTAACGTAAAAGGAGAATATTTGCTTAGCACCAAAGAATTGTGTACTATAGAGCATTTAAAAGAATTACTTGATTCCAATATTACATCTTTTAAAATAGAAGGTAGAATGAAATCTCCAGAATACGTTGGATATATCACAAGACTCTATAGAACTCTAATAGATAAATATTATAGTAATGAAGAAATGATAGTTAGTGAAGAAGACTTATTAAATATTAAAAAGTTATATAATAGAGAACTAACTAAGGGATTTTTATTTAATTCAACTAATAAAGAACTAATGAACATAAAGACACCTAACCATATAGGAATACCCGTTGGCGAAGTTGTATCTTATGATAAAGATAAAATAAGAATTAAATTATCCTATGACTTAAATCAAGAAGATGGTATAAGATTACCTAATAATGAAGGTATGATTGTTAATATGCTTTATAATGAAAAGGGACTATTAGTAAATAAAATATTTGAAAATAATATTGCCATTATAGACAATAAGATTAATTTGAGTATTAAAGGAATTGTATCTAAAACAGTAGATTCTTTGTTAATGAAAGATTTAAAGAATTATGAAGAAAAGAAAATCAATATCACTATTAAATGCAATTTAACCGTTGGAAAAGAAATAGAATTAATATTAGATGATAATGAGTTTGAAGTTATAGTAAAAGGTCAAATGATAGAGAAGGCAATAAACGCTCCTGTATCGGCTGAACGAATTAAAGAGCAATTATTAAAATTGGGTAATACACCATTTAAATGTTTCAATATAGAAATTAATTTATCAGAGGAAGTATTTATATCTATTAAAGAATTAAATGAATTAAGACGATTAGCAACAGAGAAATTAATATTTAAAAGAGAAAACAGAAAAAAAGAAGTGCTTATTAATGATATAGAACAACTTCCTTTAAATAATAATTCAAATGATAAATTAAGTATTAATATATTAGTTAGAGATGAAGATCAATTAGTAGAAGCAATCAATAATAATGTAGATAATATATATATAACAGATTATAAACTCTATAATAAGTATAAATCTAATAAGACTATTTATTATCGTACAAAGCGAGTAAATAATGTTAATAAGGACTTTAATAATTTAAATATACTAGCAACAGAACTTGGTAGTGTATATAAATATAGTAAAAATAATAGTGTAGTGAGTGATTATTATTTAAATGTTGTAAATTCTAATACTATCAGATATTTTGATATTTTAGGAGTTAAAAGAGTAACATTATCTCCTGAACTTAATTATGATTCTATAAAGGAACTTATGAATGATAAGTATAATGTAGAACTCGTTATCTATGGAAAGGTAGAGTTAATGGTAATGAAATATTGCCCACTTAATTTACTTATTAATAATGATAATGATAACTGTATGGTTTGTAGAGCGGATAATCATTATTATTTAAAAGATAGAATTGGTAATAAATATGAAGTATTAGGAGAAGATGGCATTACTCATATAATGCATTATAAAAATATTGATATGTCGGGTGACTTGGATAAGTATAAAAAATTAGGAATTAAAAACTATAGGATAGAGCTATTATCTGAGAGTAAAGAAGAAGTAGCTATTCTTATAAATAAAATAAGGAGACTATTATGAATACAGAGCTAATTCAAAAGTTAGATGAGTTAATTAAAATATTTGAAGATAGTAAAGAATTAAAAAGAATCACTGAATTAAAAGAAGATATTTATAATGATAAGGAATTAAAGTCTCTATTTGATAAATATAAAGATATAAAAGACAACTATAATAATGATACTATTAATATTAAAAGAGAAATAATAGAAAATGAAAAAGTATCTGAATATAGAAAATTAGAGAATGAATTGTACTTTTTAGTAGCAGAAGTAAATAAAAGATTAAGTGTTTTAGTAGACAGAAAGAGTTGTAATAATGAGAGTAATTAGTGGAACATTAAAGGGAAGAAATATAGAGGGTTTTAATATAGAAGGTACACGACCTACTATGGATAGAGTTAAAGAATCATTGTTCGCAATGATTCAAGAAAAAGTTAAAGCTGCCACTATTCTAGATTTATTTGCAGGAAGTGGAAATCTTGGAATAGAAGCAATAAGTAATGGGGCAAAACTTTGTTACTTCAATGATATAAATAAGGAGTGTATTAAAGCGATTAAGAAAAATATCACATCTTTTAAAATAGAAGATAAATCAGTAGTATTAAACTATAATTACATGGATGTATTAAAGTATTTAAATAACAATAAAATCAAACTTGATATTATATTCTTAGATCCACCATATAAGAAAGAATGTTTAAACGAAGCGATAAAGTATTTAGTAGATAATAGATTGTTAAATAAAGAAGCATTAATCATATGTGAGATAGACAGTAACTATTTAGAAGAGTTTGACTTAGAAGTCATAAAAAATAAAAAGTATGGTGACAAATATATTTTAATATTTAAGAATAATATTTGAAATAATAGATAACTAGTGTATAATTTATAATAGGTGAAGCTTATGATGAAACTTGATAATAAGGGATTTGCAATATCTACTATTCTTTATGGTATTCTTAGTATGATAATATTGCTTTTAATGATAATATTTGCAATTATGAAAAGTAATAAAAATATAAATAGTGTTTTTGTATCTACTATAGAGAAGAATTTAAATAATTGTGTTAATGAAGAAATAGCATTAGAAAGATGTTATACAAATAATTCTGCTTGTAATCATAAAGCTTATTTTACTTGTCTTGGGATAAGTGATGATTTATATGATCCAACTGCTAATAACCCGACTATTATGGCTAAACTAAAGCCGACAGCAGTTACATCAGGAAATGGTCTATATATAGATTCCTATGAATCTGGCAGATATATATATAGAGGTACAGCAGTAAATAATTATATAAAATATGATGGTAGACTTTGGAGAATTATAGCTATTGAATCGGATGGCACTGCAAGGATAATGCTTAATACAAGTATTGGAAATTTTGCTTGGGATACTCTTGCTAACAATGAATGGGAAGCGTCTAGTTTAAATAATAAATTATCTCAAGATTTTTATGGTGATATATCTGATACGGCAAAACTTACTAAAAGGGTTTATAATGTAGGAAGGATATATGAAACTGGAGTAGATATTTCAATTACAGAAGCAATTAAGCAAGAAAAAAAAGTGCAATATATGGGAACATCCGCAACTACTGGAATAGTTGGACTTATATCCGTAGCTGATTTTGCAAAAGCTACAACAAATGGTAGTTGCACCACTAAAATAATGGAGAATAGTAATTGTAATAGCTATTTAACAAGTGATGATATGTGGATGATTAATGGATTTGTTGGACTCGATAACAGTTCTAATAATGCAATGATAGTTAGAAAAGATACTACAGATGCATATTACTATTTAACATCTACACCACTGAAGGTAAAACCAGTGGTACATTTATCTACTTCTGTAACAATAAAATCTGGAAGTGGAACATCAGCTGACCCATACATAATAGATTAATAAATATAACAAAAACAAATAAAAGTATGCTATACTGATAATGATAGCAAGATTATAAATAAGGAGGATATATTAATGGGACTAATTAGAGCGGCTGTTGGTGCTGTAGGAAGTACACTAGGAGACCAATGGCAAGACCTCATCAAATGTGAGGATATGACAGATAATATTTTAATGATGAAAAAGACGACATCAAGTGGACAAATATCAAAAGGAAGCAGAATTGTAGTAGCACCAGGACAAGTGGCAGTTATTTATGACTCTGGGGTTGCTGTTGATGCAACTGCTGAAGAAGGGGTATATGAATTTGATCAATCAAGTTCACCATCATTCTTTGGCGGACAGTTTGGACCAGTGTTTAGTGAAATGTGGCAAAGATTTAAATATAATGGAACACCAGCTAAAGAACAAGCTGTATTTTACTTCAATGTTAAAGAGATTAAAGATAATAAATTTGGTACAGGGTCCCCAATTCCATATCAAGATTGGTCACATCCAATTCCAAATCAAATGACTAATACTTTAACACCACTTAGAGTGCAAGTGAGATGCTATGGTACTTATACGTTTGAAATATTTGATCCCGCAATATTTATGAGAAATCATGCAGGGACTGCAGATATTGTTACAAAAGAGGGAATTACTGAACAGATGCGTTCAGAAGTAGTTGGAGCATTTCAAAATGTATTAAACGAACTTGGAACTGCAAACTATAAAGTACCAGTACTTGAATTACCAAGTAATACAGATGAAATAAAGAAGACACTTGATGAAAGAGTATTTGACGCACCAATTCGCGAACGTGGATTAAAACTTAGAAGTTTTGTAGTAGAGTCAGTTACGTTAGATGATGAATCATCTAAAAAGATTGATAACTATGAATTATCAAGTAATAGTTATATGCAACAAGGAACACTTGTTGGAGCATATTCAAATGCTGTACAAGATGCTGCAAATAATGAAAATGGATCAGCACAAGCTTTCATGGGAATGGGTATGATGAATATGGCAAGTGGTGGTATGATGGGTGGAGCAACTCAGGGACCTTGGCAGCAACAAGGTCAATCAGTTTCTACAGCCGCATCAGCACCATTAAATGAAGTTAGATGTACTAAATGTGGAGCAGTAGTCAGTGGTAAATTCTGTGCAGAATGTGGAGAGGCAATATTGATTGCTCCATCAGTAAAAAAATGTGCAAAATGTGGAACTGATGTATCTGGAAATTTTTGCCCAGAATGTGGATCTAAAGTATAATAATAGGAGAAGAGAAATCTTCTTTTTTCTTGTTTTTAAATCATCTTTTATATATAATTTAAGTATGGAGGAGGAGTTCGATGTATAAAAGAAAAAACCACCGAGAAGTAACTGCTAGATCTATCTATTTTGACTTAAATGTTGCATATCCAGCATGTCCTATTTCAATAGATGTTCTACCAAGCAAGGTGAAAGGAAAGTTCAAAGTATCATTACATATATCTAGAAATGATCCTGATATTCCATTTATGACACTACAATTATATCCTCTAGTTGATTATGATGAATTATGTGCTTTAGTAGATGATTATACTGCTGTGAATCCAACAAGACTATCCTATCAAGATAATCTATCTAATCAAGAATGGAATGAACCATATTACCGTACTCAAGATAATGCAACTACAGGAGCTATATTTATAACAAGAGGCCTTGATTTACACCAAATAGGAGATATAAATTCAATAATAAATGATGGGAGAAGAAATTATAATCATCAAGATGTTAAGGAACTATTTAGAGTAAAAAAATAAGGAAGAATTAATTCTTCCTTTAAAAAATGCAATTTTTAATTATTCTTTCAGTATTTTTAAAATTCAATTTAGCAATTTCTCTTAATTTATCTTTACCATATTTCTCAAATACTTCCTCTCCAATTTTATCCACTTGGCTACCAGCCCCCTTAGGTAGGGGAATATGAATTGAATCAGATAATTTATCGAATTCTTTTAGAAATATATATCTACTTATTACAGAAGCACATGCCACTGCTAGGTTTTTATCTTCGGCTTTAGTCATGAATGTAATTTCTCTTTGAACATTAGGATTACCTTTTATATATTCGTAGTATCTAGCTTCTCTTGCAAACTCATCTACAATAATATAGTCATAGTTAAGCTCTTCTTCATGTGTTAATTGCCATAATACTTTATTATGCATAATAGCTTTTATCTTATTAATGTTATAATCACTACTATACTTTTCATTATATTCACTATTGTTTAATATTAAACTTCTATATTTAATTCTTTTTACTATTTGTGGTGCTATCTTAAGTATTTTTTCATCCTCTATTTTCTTGGAATCTCTAATACCAAGTGACTCTAGGAATTCGATGTCATTAATTGAAACATAGGCACTACTTACAACAATAGGACCAAAGTAATCACCCGTACCAACTTCGTCTGAACCAACTGATGAACAATGATAATACTTTTTATCATCAACAGTTACTTCCTTATCACTTTTATGCTGCCCATCTATCTCTTTCCACATAGTAGCATCAACATCAGCGGAAACACCTTGAAACATTACTTTACCAGATTCATACATGGTAATGACTGTATCTTCTTCCTCTGCCTGAAATACCACATAAGGGATAACTTTCTCTCTCTTTCTTTTTTCATAGTACTTTATCATCTTTGTTTTGGTCTCATCACTTACTTTAATAACTACATTGGCCATAGAGCACCTCCATTAATATTATAGCACATGTGATATATAACCATATCAAAAAAACACAATAGGCATCTAATACTATAAGGATGGTGTAAATATGGACGAAGAAAACAATGCTAAGATATTAATTACCTTATTAGTACTTTTAATAATATTTAGAAATTATCTGATTAAAAGTGAAGAATGGGATGAGGAGGAAAAGGAAAAACAAAAGATTATTCTATACATTAGAAGTTTAATTATAATTGTAACTTCGATAGTAGTTGGTAGAGCGAAGGCAGAAAATCATGTTCACGCTATCAGTCAAATAATAATAGCTTTTGTATAAATTAGCACTATTTTTTCTTGCACAAATAAAAATAATATGTTATTATTAAAAAGTCATGGACCCTTAGCTCAGTTGGTTAGAGCATCCGGCTCATAACCGGACGGTCGAAGGTTCGAGTCCTTCAGGGTCCACCAGACGCGGGTATGGCGGAATTGGCAGACGCGCTAGACTTAGGATCTAGTGGGCAACCGTGGGGGTTCAAGTCCCTTTACCCGCACCAGTAAAGAATCCAGTTGAACTTTATGTTCAATTGTTGTGATAAATATCAATTCTAGAAATAGAGTTGATTTTTTCGTTTTACGAGAAAATCAAAGAAAGGAATTGATAAAATGGTAAATATTCTAAAGGAAGAAATAAGTATTGATGAACAAATTAAGAAGAAAATAGATTTTATTTGTAGTTTCACTAATACAACACCAATATACTTTAATGGCAATTTAAGAAAGATTGAAAGAACAAATATTATCTATTTTGAACCACATAAAGTAGTAATTAATGATATTACATACTTATTTTTTAATAATTCGAATGATATTTATATTGAAAACCTATTAAATTGTCAAAAAATTAGTAATTTAGAACACATAATCAAGAAAAGTACTTGAAATATTTTACGAAATGCCTATAATAAGACACAAAACTTAAATTTATTTGTCTTTTGTGGGCGAAGTAGTATGTATAACCCTATATGTACTTCTTTGCCCTTTTTTAATGAAATGGAGTTGGTTAAGTGAATAACGAAAAGAAAATATGTGGTCTATATACAAGAGTCTCAACGGAAGATCAAGCAAGAGAAGGATATTCTCTAAAAGAACAAAAAGAACGATTAGAAGCGATGTGTAAGTATAAAGGATATGAAATATATAAACATTATGAAGATGCTGGAATAAGCGCTAAAACGGATAATAAAAGACCTGCTTTTGAAGAAATGTTAGAAGATTTGAAAAAAGGCAAAATAAATACTATTGTTGCCTTAAAAATATATAGATTTAATCGTAGCGTTTATGACTGGGAAAAACTAATGAAACTTATCGAAGATTATAACGGTGATATTGTATGTGCTAATGATGAAATAAATACAACTACGGCAAACGGAAGAATGATCGCAAGACTTCTTATGTCAGTATCACAAAATGAAATAGAACGCACAAGTGAAAGAACAAAAATTGGACTTGCTGGAGCAATTAAAGTTGGCAATCTACCTAGTCGTGCTCCACTTGGATATAAAAGAGATAATAAAAAGTTAGTACCTAATCCACTAACAAAAGATGTAGTGATTAGAATGTATCAATTATATTTTGAAGGTAATTCATATCAAAAAATTGCGAATATCTTTAACGAAGAAAATCTATGTAATAAAAAATGGCGAGATAATACCATTTTAGAAATGATAGAAAAATTGATAACTATTTTGAGCATATTTCTAATAATGATAAAAATGATTTAGCTTGTGAGATTATTGTTGAACTTGGAGATATGGAATATTGGAAAGATATAAATAAAGATTATAAAGAAATTACTAAAAATAATGATGATTTTGAGATTTAATATAAAAATTATTGTATAATTAAAAGTGTATAGAGGAAGTGAAAAAGTGAAAGAAACTTTGAATAATTTAAAAAAAGTACTTCAAGTTGGTATAGGAAAAAATAAAAAATTAATATTTATACTAATTAGAACAATAATAATGGTTGTTGCTGGGATTATTACTCCTATCTATATTGCTAAAAGAACAGTTAGTTTTACTGGTGGTTTATGGGAACAAACATTAATTGTATCATTATTTGTTTTTGGAATAATGATTGCAAGAACTATTATTTCACATTCAATAGGTATGAGTTTTCAATCATATTTTAATCATATCTATAAAAACTTACAAATTTATTTAGCAAAAAAAATAATAAAATTAGAGGTTTCTGAAATCGATAAAACAGCAAATGGAACTTTTGTAAGAAGAATGACTGCAGATACAGAAAGATTATCTGGAATATTTAATGTAGTTAATAGATATTTAACTGAAATTATAATTGATATTGGAGTATTTGTTTCTATTTTTATAATTAACAAAATTGTTTTTGTATATTATGCAATATTCTTTATTATCTTAGTTGCAATCCACTTAACTAGAGCTAGAATATATAGTAATAATGATAAACTGTATCGAAAGCAACAAGATAAAGTATCAGGTTTTATTGCTGAATTCATAAGAGGAATTAGGGATATAAAAATGCTTAACGCTGAAAAGAGCTTTATGAATGAAATGGAATCGAATGTTAGTGATTTAACTAATAAATCCTATGATATGAAAATAACAGATTTAAGATTTAGTTTAGTTGTATTTATATTGAGAAATGTTTGTAGTTTATTTTTGATATTTTTAATTATTTATTTGATACAATCTGGTGAACTGACTATTGCATTAGGTATTGTATTAATGCAATATGGTTCTTACATTACTGATAGTTTAGTTAGCAATATTGGTCAATCAATTGATGCTACTAAAGATTTTAATTTGTCTTGCAATAGGATATTTTCTTTACTCGATGGAACTGAATTTGGAATTGAAAAATTTGGTAATAAACATATAAATAAAATAGATGGTAATATTACTTTTGAAAATGTGACATTTGGATATAATGAAGATAATATTGTGTTAAAGGAGTTATCATTTAAAATTAAAGCAGGGGAAACAATTGCATTTGTTGGTAAAAGTGGCGCAGGAAAATCTACAATTTTTAATCTAATATGCAAGTTGTACAATATAAATAATGGAAAAATTACAATCGAAGATATAGATATAAATGCACTTGATGAAAGTTCAATACGTGGAAATATTACTATTATTAGTCAGAATCCTTATATTTTTAATTTAAGTATAAAAGATAATTTAAGATTAGTTAAAGAAGATTTAACAGATGATGAAATGATAAATGCTTGTAAACTAACCTGTTTAGATGATTATATTAAAACTTTACCAAACGGTTATGATACGATTGTTGGTGAGGGTGGAGTTATTTTATCCGGTGGTCAAAAACAAAGATTGGCAATTGCAAGAGCATTTGTTCAAAAAACAAAAATAATATTGTTTGATGAGGCTACTTCAGCATTGGATAATGAAACACAATATCAAATTCAACAAACAATTGATAATTTAAAGAAAGATTATACAATTTTAATAATTGCTCATAGATTATCAACTATTATGAATGCAGACAAAATTATGGTTTTAAATGATGGCAATATTGAAGCAATTGGAAACCATAAAGGATTATTAAATGAAAGCAAAATATATAAAAAATTATATGAGACTGAATTAATTGAAAATGATAAGTTATAGGAAATATTTTTCAAAATGAATTGCTACTTTTTTCATTTTTTGTTAAACTATATGTAGAAATTGATGTTTATCAGTTTACTTTTGTAGATAGAGTTGTAAATACACTCTTTTATCGCACCAATTATATAATAAAATCAATTCAGAAATGGATTGATTTTTTTGTCTTATATGAATGGTTTTCTAGAATGGTCTGATAAATTATAATAATAAAGATGGCTTTTGTTTGAGAGCGCAAAGAAGCATATACCTATCATAAATGTATTACTAAGCTATCTAATTAGTGATATAATAAATTAAAGAAATAGGAGAATTATTATATGAATGATGGTAAGTTAAAATTACAAGATAAAATAGAAAAAGGTAATATGATATCTTCAGAAATAGAAAATGAAATTAGTGATGCTATCAAGAATAGTAAAGGTAATGTGAAAATCTTTTGGGATATGGATGGTACCTTTGCAAGTATGGAAATGTGTGGACTTGAAAACAAATTAGAAAAAGGTTTTTTTTATAGGAAAAGACCGATTAAAACAATGATTAAAATTGTAGAGAAGTTTTATAAGCTAGGTGCTAAAACATATATCCTATCCTTTTGTAGCTTCAATTATCAAAAGGAAGACAAAATTAAATGGCTCAAGGAGAATTGCCCATTTATTAAAACTGAGGAAATGATTATTATTCCTAGAAAAGAGAAAGATGTAAAATCGGCCGAATCAAAACAGTCATTAAAAGCAGAATATATGAAAGACTATGTCACTAGCGAAGATACTGTATATTTCATTGATGATAATGAATCTGTGTTAATCGGAACTAAAGAAAAATTGCCATTTATAAAGATTGTAAGCCCGATAGATTTTATTGAATAGAAGAACTATGTTTCATTTATTCTTGACTTTTTTTGGAATTTTGTTGTATATAATATAAAAAGGAGAATATTTATGAAAAGAGAATCAACTAATAAAAATCCAGTTGTAATTAGTTCATGGATTTGTGCTGGGAAAACATATTTAACAAAAAAATATGAAAATGTAATGGAACTACCTAGTGGTGAATACAAATATATTTTAACCGATGAGCAAAAGGCTGTTGTAAACAAAGAAAGTCTAAAATCAACAAAAAGAGAACTTAATCCTGAATGGCCAAAAAACTATTATGATGCAATTCTTAAAGAAGTAAGAAATGGAAAACATGATATTATCCTTATAGCACCATGTATGCCCTTTGAAGAAATGAGAAACTATGGTATAGATTTTATGTTGGCATATCCTGAGCCGAATTGCAAAGAAGAATACAAAGAACGTGCAAGAAGTAGGGGTGCAAATGAAGAGTTTGTTAAAAGAGTTGAGACCAAAATTCAGACGGATTTTGAAGACTTTTTAAACCAACCAAATGAGAGAATAATTATGCAATCAGGCGAGTATTTAGAAGATGCTTTGATTAGAGTCGGTATCTTAGAGGCAATGAAGTAATTAAAACTGCAAAAACAAACTAGAAAAGCTTAATTGGTAGAAGAGTAAAAGACTCATATGTTTTTATTTGATTTTTGTAAAAGTATATTGAAATGTATTTAGATTTGATGGATTTTCACTACTTTAAAAAGTCATAAATATGCTTATTGATGATAATATATGAAATTTAGTTAAATCAAGTTTGACATACTAAATGAAGGTTAATTTAGATTAATCTTTTTTATTGTATAAAAGGTGATGATTAGTTCATGAACATAACAAAGTAAACTATATTGATACTTTTATAGACATATACTAGAAAGAATGTGTTTTCTAGTATATAATATCTTGTGAAAGAATACTTCATAAAAAAGGAGGGATATTATTAATAGTATAACTAATTACAATCATAATACATATAATAATGCATCATCAGGAGAAGATTATTTAAAACATAGATTTCATAAATTACGTATTGAGATAGAGATTAGGCTTTTAGAGCAAGCTTTCAAAAAATCAAATAAGCAAAAAGGCAAATTCAAAGTTTTGGATATTGGTGGCAATACAGGCATTGTTGCTGAAAAAATCAAATCTTTAGGCTATGATATAACAGTTGCTGACATTGCTCAAGAGGCATTAATTATTGCTGAAAATAGAGGCTTAAAAACTATCAGTATGGATTTTAATGAAACATTTCCTATTATGAGTGAAGAATTTGATTTGATAATAGCTGGTGAAGTAATAGAGCATATTTTTGATACTGACAAATTTTTATCGGAATGTTTTCGAATATTAAAAAGAGATGGTTCTATCGTTATAACTACACCAAACTTAGCAACGTTGAAGGATAGAGTTAGATTTTTATTTGGGAAAATGCCAAGACAAATCAATCCACACGATAAATATCTAAAATTGCATATTAGACCATTCACATATGTAGGGTTAAAAAGAGCATTAAATAATAGTAATTTTAAAATAAAAAAGCTAAAATCAAATTATTTAGTATTCCCTTTGCCAAATGAAGGTTCATTTATGGTTAGATTTTTAGGGATATTATTTCCAAAGCTAAGTTCTTCATTAATAGTTTTAGCAGAGAAATATAATGCAAAAAAATGACATTTTATTATTTAGATGTGTCATTTTAAAATTATTTAAATAAGTAGTATAATAGCATTAGGAGATGATTAATTATGATTGGAAAATATAAGAGACTCTTTTTGATTATATTTGCAATTATTTTTTGTACCGGAATAGTTTATTTCAGTCAAAGGAGTAATATAATTAAAACTGAAGAGCCTATAAATGAATATTCTGAAATAATAACTGAATTAGAAAATAGGTATGGTCAAGATAGAAATTTTAAAGTAATTAAAATCATTGGAGAAACAATAGATCAAAGGGGTTATAGACCTAGTAATTGTAATGATGGATATACAACTTCTGATTGGCAAGGAAAATATTATAAAGATGCAATATTACGAATTGCAATAGATTATGACAAAACAAAAAATTTACAAACATACTTTGATATTACCAACAATATTTGTACTATTCGAAGTGGATACGCAGACAGATTCGTTCTCGGATTAGATTCAGAACATCAATTTATTGGGACAATAGTGAATGTTTATCGTAATGGAGCTGGTTTAGTTGTTGAACCTAATGAAAATGAAATTATAAGAAATAATGCGGACCAAATTTATGTTCCAAGCAGAGTAAATGTTAATTATGAAGTAGGTATGAAAGTAATAGTTTATTATAATGGTGAAGCAAATAATGGAGTGTGGCCTGCAAGTATAGATACAGTTGATGTTTTAGTAGGCTCAAATGTTACTTCATCTGACATAATTGATATAGCATATAATCATATACCATCTACAACTAGAAAAATTATTATTGATAAATACGATGCAAGAGTATCACACATAGAAAGTTTTAACAGTATCGTAATGAATAAAGGCAATGAACTGATCTCAGTAAATAATATAAATGTAGTTATAATTGATTTCAAGACGGGTATTAAAGATAGGATGCCTAATAATTTTATAGTAATTCTCGATAATGATACACAAAGGTTTATTGGCTATGGTTTATTAGAGTAATTTCTAAAAAAATGAGTTACAATCTTTATCAAGTTTTTAAATTATATAATATAATCAATTATGAAAAGTTGTGAATCTATTATTGGTGAATTTGAAGTTGAATTCAACTCAAGAGCATTCATTTAAAGAGGTATTAATAAAAGATATACAAAGATTTTAAATCAAACATTAAAAATGCAAATATATTGTTCAGTAAAAGACTGTTTCATTAGAAACAGTCTTTTATATTTACTCACAATCTTCTTCTAAATCTTTTTTAGATAATTCTAATTTATTATAGAGTATTTGCTCTAAAAAAGTTACATTACGTATCGTGCTATTAATTGATTCATTTACTCTTAATATCTCGCACGGATCATCTGAAACGCTTAATATCTTTTGAATCTTTTCTCCCTCAGCATTAAGTATATGTGATAATGCAGTCTCAATTAATGCAACAGATTCAATTATATCATTATTAGGATTTCTAGTAGGCTTTTCGCATTTGTTAGGTATCTCTATATACCCACATATATTCCTATCTTTTATTTCATAAACTTTTTTATTATCGCAATTACAATCTTCTATGTTATCTTCATCACACATTAAATTAGATACATATATATAATTATATTTATCATTTTTAGTAACCAGTAATTGCAAATTACCATTAACATTAAAAATGCTATTAATAACAATATCATCATCAATATAATTATTTGATATAATATTACCATTAGGTGAAATTTTAGCTATATATGCAGAACCCTCACAAGTATATGCGACAAATTTAGAAGAACAGAAGTAACCAACTGCAGTTAGCTTATTCTCATAATGAATACCGGGGTAACAACCATCGTTATTTATACCGATTAATTTATATACAACCTTTTTAGATATCTCATCTTTAATATAATTACCTTCATATGTAATGGAGTATAAATTGCTACTATTTAAGATTAGTATTTTTGACTGATTATTATCTACAGCCAGAGAATTAATTGCACTAGTGTTCTTAATTCCCTTCAATACTAATGAATCAATCTCTTCATAATTAATAGTGCTTTTATATAATCTTTTTTTCGATATATTACTTATCATATAGAAAACATTACTAGTATGATTAACTGTAATTAATGAATAATAATTCTTTACATCAATATTGGTAATATTATTATTATTAATATCAATTTCTGTTATTACAGACAAAGAAGGTAATAATAATCTATAAACTCCCATATAAAATACAGCACTTTCATATGGGTGATCCTTATCGTTTAAAAGAGGGATTTTTTTTGTTATTGTTAACACATTTCTCACTCCAGTCTTCATAATAGTATATGTAATTATGGGCATAAAGACATATCAAAATGATTAAACATTCATATAATAGAGTAGTAGAAGAGATGAGAGTGATTATATTGAAACGATTAGTGTATTTAAAGATTAAAGTTAAGGACAGAAAAGATGAGTTTATAGAATTATATACTTTTACTAAGCCAACTATTTTTTATTTACCAGATAGTTTAATTTTAGAAGTAAAAGATATAGATAGTAGTAGAATAGCTATTGAAATAACAAGCACTAAAGATCTAAGATTATGCATCAGGAAAGTTTTATCATTATGTAAAAAAGACTTTATTAAAGAAAAAATATGTATATGTGATAATCTTATATATATATATTTAAAATTATGTGAAATTAATGAATTGAAACCAATATATAGAGATCCATGTAAAGATGATTGCTTTGATGAATAATAAAGTTCATTATCATAGCTAAAAGTCGGTACAAAATTACAAAGCGCTTAATATAATATAGTGCATCTATAATAAATAAATTTTAAATAGGAGGTAAATTTATGTCAATGCCAATAATTAAACCAAGTGATGTTACAAAATGCCAAGCTGTAACAGATATAATTGAATCTGTTGCATTGGAACAAACAGCATTATCGCATATACTTAATGCTGAAGGTGAAAAATTACAAGCAGTTATAGCATTTGATGAAACTAAAACAGAAGACTTACTTAAAGTAAATAAATCAGTTCAATCAATGGTTAATGCTATAGCAAGATTAGAATTAATACTACAATCAAAATTAGAATTATTTAGTGATTGTTTATGTGAAGAATGTGAAGAGAAACCATTATCATAATTAAATTAATATATATAAAGTAATATAATTATAGTTATATTATTTTTTTTGAATAAATAATGATAATTGGGCAATAATTAATAATAATAAAAGGAGGATTTTATGAACGGTAAATCATTGCCTATGATGGCTCTAAAAGAAATACCTAATCCTAATAGTGATGCTAAAAGTATAACTGCACTTGTGAAAGAAAATGGCAGAGTAGTAGGATATCAACTTTCGGATAATAGGATAGTAAGCAAAGAAGATGCTATTAGTCTTGCTAGAGGAGGAGGCATTAAAGGCGTAGGTATAGCAAATAGAAAAGAAAGTTATTATTTAAAAGCATTACCAGATGGAGAAGAAAATAATAATTTAGGTAACTTGCCAGCAATATCAGCAAAATAATAAAGGAAACTTAACTTTTTCCTTTTTTCTTTGCTATAATAAATTAATAGGAGAAATGTATGTTAGAGTTACCAGAAATCATTACAATACACAAACAATTGAATGATACTATTAAAGGAAAGAAAATAGTTAGTACTATTGCAAACTCTTCCCCACATAATTTAACCTTTTATAGTGGTGATCCAAGTAAATATGGGAATTATTTAAATGGAAAAAAAGTAATTAATATTAAGTATTATGGATTTTATGTAGTAATAGAATTAGAAAACATTGAACTATTATTTAGAGATGGAGTTAATTTAAGATTTCATAAGGATAAGTCTACAATTCCATTAAAGCATCAATTGTTAATAGAATTTGCTGATAATACGTATTTATCAGCAAATGTAGCAATGTATGGGGCTATATCTTGCTCGATGGCTAAAGAGTTGGATGAAAATATCTATTTAAAAGCTTCTAAAGAAGGTATATTACCAATATCTAATGAATTTAATTATGAATATTTTAATAAGTTACTGAGCATTTGTAAGGATACAATTAGCAGTAAAGCATTTTTAGCAACAGAGCAACGTATAGTTGGAATAGGTAATGGAGTAGCCCAAGATATATTATTTAATGCAAAGATTCATCCAAAAAGGAAAATAGGTACATTAAGTATTGAAGATAGAAAAGTGCTATTTAATTCCATAAAAGAAACATTGAATAAAATGGTGAAAGATAATGGAAGAGATACAGAAAAAGATTTATTTAACAATCCTGGAAAGTATCAAACAATATTGAGTAAAAATACTGTTGGTAAAAAATGCTCTTTATGTGGAAACATAATAAAAAAAGAAAGTTATTTAGGTGGAAGTATTTATTATTGTCCTGGTTGTCAAACGTTATAGATATTTACAAATCACAAAATAGTATTATAATAATACTTGTATTTCAAGAAGGGAGTTTTAAAATGATAAGAAATTTTTTAGAAAAAAATGTTATACCACATATGGCTATATTATCAAGATGTCAGCCTAAAGTATCAGAAGTTGCAAGTTTCGAAAGGGATTATATAAATGATATGTGTGCATATGCTAGTCTTGGTTTGGAGGAATCATTTGTCGAAGAAGATTCAAACTTAACAGAAAATTGGGGTAGAATAAGAATCACTATGTCAAGATTAGCCTGTAAATTTTTAAAGAAGACCCCAGCACAATTTAGTGGGCAGGCAGATGATTTAGAAATGGTATTGAGCTATGCAAATGATGAATTAAAAGGACAACAAGATGGTAAGATGAGAGCAAATATGTTTTTTAGAAGATATACTGACTTTTTATTAACCACAATAGGCTTTCTACAAGGTGAAAAAATAGAAAGAGTAATGGAAACAGATGAAATGTTCTTAGATAGTCCACAATTTATAATAAAAGATGATGGTGTAACAGAACTGCATTATCATGAAAGTGAGGGAGAATTTGGACTTTCAAATTATGTTTTGTCACATGCTCCGTCATTATTAAAAAAGCCTAAACAAAATAAAATAAAAAGTAAAGAAGATATAGCGTGGGGCGGTATGAGATGTGGTTGTCTATCTTCAATAGCAACTCCAAACAAATAAAAAAGAGGCGTTTAATAAACGCTTTTATTGACAGTAAAGGAATATAAAGAAAGTATTTTTAATAGTTATTTATGGTATAATGAATTAAATATATATGCAGAAAGAAGGATTATATGTTACTCGGTAAAAAAGAAGACAATAGTATTGATAAGAAGATAGTAGATACGATAAGAGGGCTTGGGATTGATATTATTGATTATGCAAAATCTGGGCATCCAGGAATTGCTTTAGGTGCAGCACCAATAATAGCAACAGTTTATGGGAATCAACTTAAATTTAATGTTAATGATGAAAAGTGGATTAATCGAGATAGATTTATAATGTCTGCAGGCCATGGATCAGCACTTCTTTATTCAACTCTTTTTGCAGCAGGATTTAATATTACTATGGATGATTTAAAAAGCTTTAGAAAGCTTGACTCTATTACACCTGGTCATCCTGAATATGGAATAACACCAGGAGTTGATATGTCAACAGGACCACTTGGACAGGGTATTGCAAGTGCTGTTGGTATAGCAATAGGAGAAGCGTATTTAAGAGACTATTTTGGTAAAGATATTATTAACTATTATACCTATGTGTTATGTGGTGATGGTGATCTTATGGAAGGTATTAGTTATGAAGCTACATCACTTGCTGGAAAATTAGGATTAGACAAACTAATAGTATTATATGACTCTAATGATATTACTTTAGATGGAAGGTTAGATTCCTCTTTTAAAGAAGATATGAAGATGAGATTTAACTCAATTAATTGGAATTATATATTAGTAGAAAATGGAGAAGATACAAATGCTATTGATATGGCTATTGAAAAAGCAAAAGTTAGTGATAAACCAACATTAATAGAAATAAAAACTGTAATTGGTAAATATTCTCGTAATGAAGGAACAAATACTGTACATGGTGCACCACTTGAAACAGAAGATATAATAGATATTAAAAATAAACTTGGATTACGTGATATACCATTTGGAGTATCAAATGATTCAATAGAAGCATTTAGAGAATTGATTAATGAACGTTATGACAATAGTTATGAAGTATGGAAGAAGAAAGTAGATAATCTTAATGAAGAAAAGAAAAAAGATTTAGAAAGCCTTCTTAATAATAAACTTCCAATAAAATTAAAAGATATATATTATGAATTACCAGAAGATGGCATGGACTCAACAAGAGTAGCGTCTGGCAAGATTATTAACTCAATTGCAGAAAAATATAATTTTCTAATTGGTGGTTCTGCTGATACTTCTAAATCAACAAATGCCAGAATTAAAAATACAAAAGATTTCAGTAGTGAGGAACCAAGTGGTAGAAATATAAATTTTGGAATAAGAGAACATGCAATGGGGGCAATAGCAAATGGGCTTGCTTTAACTGGATTAACACCATTTGTATCAACATTTTTACCTTTCTTTGACTATTTAAAGCCAGCTGTTAGAATGAGTGCTTTGATGAATTTGCCTGTAATATATGTATTTACTCACGATTCTATATCTGTTGGTGAAGATGGTCCTACACATGAAGCAATAGAACAACTAGTATCACTTCGTTCAATACCTAACCTTGATGTATATAGACCAGCTGATTCTAACGAGGTAGTAGGAACATATAAAACGATATTTGAAACAAGAAAACCATCGGCAGTAATATTAGGTAGAAATAAAGTTATTATTCAAGATACTACAAGTTCAAAAGAAGTTACACATGGTGCATACATAGTAAAACAGGAACAAGGAAAGCTATCTGGTATAATTATTGCAACAGGAGAAGAAATGGAAATAGCAATCGAGCTTTATGATAGACTTTTATCTAAAGGTATAAAGTTAAGAATTGTGAGTATGCCATCTATTGAAAGATTTGAACAAGAAGATGTAGAATATAGAAAATCAATATTACCTCTTAATGCTAAAACTTTTGTAATAGAAGCATCTAGTTCCTATTCTTGGCATAAATATGTTGATGAACAAAGCCATTTGTTTACAATTGATAAGTTTGGAGCATCTGGGAATAGAGAAGCGGTACTAAAAAAATATGGTTTTGATGTAGATACGATAGAAAAGAAATTAGAAGAGATTTTGAAATAGTTGAAATCTCTTTTTAGGTGTGATAATATATATGACCAAGGAGTTGATACTTCATGGAATTTGTAAAAAAAACAAGTACTATATTACCTCTTGAACACTGTTATGGATTTTCTATTCAAAAAAAAGAACTTGGAAAAGTAGCTATAGCTGAAGGTATAGAAGAACAAACTAAACTTATTCAAGAATTATTGAAACAATTTCCAGATGCCTTGAATAATGCTACACCAGAAGTAAATGCACTTTTTGGTCATAGTTCAGGATATAACTATCAAGCAACTAGTAGGGAACTGAAAGAAGACTGTACAGTCAACCATACTTTAGGAATAAGAATAGGGCATCCATTTTTAAATTTATGTAAAAAAGATTCTGACACAGTAAATATAAAAGTTTGTAGAAGATTTAGAATCACTGATGAAGAACCCCATGAGCAAGTTACTACTCACTTTAGCTATTTAAAAAGTGGATTACTAATTCCAACATCACATACCTTATGCCAAAACATATATCACAGTGGCATTTTAATGGTATATACAGCATCAAAAGAAAGCTTAGCACCATTACAAAAAAATATAGGAGCAAGATAAGAAATTATGAAATTAATTTCTTTTTTCATATAATGACAAAAATCCCTCTTTTAATCTTATAAACTCTTCTTAGGTGATTAAGATGAGGATATATTATGCATTTGATATTAAAGAAGAATTTACTAAATTATATAAAGATACTCCAAATACTTTATATAATATTTTAAGTCAGCTCTATTATATGAGAAAAAATGATATTAACTATGGCTATAATCTATTTAATCAAATAGTTAAAAAAATAGATAAAGCATATATAGATAAATATATATTTGTAGCACTACATACTAAGATGAAGTATTCCAAAAGGAAAGATGAGCATATAATAAATAATCTATATAAAGATGAAGTTAGTATTATGAAAGTGAAAAATACTTATATAGTAATAAATTCTAATAGGAGTTGCACGGAATTTTTTGATATGCTTTATGATATAAATAAAAATTTATTTGTTTGTGATTTCATTAATCATGATTATTTTTTTATAAGTAGTCTCAAAATGCTTGTTTAATCATATATTTTTTAGTAGAATATATCTTGAGGAGTGATTATTATGTTGTGGGATATACTATATGTAGTAATTGGATTATTAATTGGAGCAGTGGCAGGCTTCTTTGGTGCTAAGCATTATATGACTAAGTACATCAAGAAGAACCCACCAATTAATGAAGAGATGATTAAAGCTTTGATGTTACAAATGGGAAGAACCCCTTCTCAAAAACAAGTAAATCAAATGATGAAGTCAATGCAAAAGCATATGTAAAATATGCTTTTTATCTTATTGTTGAAACAGATACTAATTTGTAAAAAATATTTGACTTGATAACCAGTTTGTGGTAATATTTATATGTTTGTAGCCTCTAGCTTCAAACCGCATTAAAAAGGTTTTAAAACATTACTATGTACCTTAAGAGCGAGTCAGAATTTTAAAAAGGAGGATAATGAATGAAAGCAGTTATTAAAACAGGTGGAAAACAATACTACGTTTCAGAAGGTGATACTATCTATATTGAAAAGTTAGATGGATCAGCAGGAGATAAAGTTACTTTTGATGAAGTACTAATGATTGATGATAAGATTGGTAATCCACTAATTAACGGTGCAAAAGTAGAAGGTAAAATTGAAAAGCACGGTAAACAAAAGAAGATTAGAATATTTACATATGTTTCTAATAAGAGAAGTAATCATCGCACTATGGGTCATAGGCAACCATATACTAAAGTAACTATTGAAAAAATAGTTGGATAATATGATTAAAGTAAAATTAATAAAAAAAAATAATCTTATAGATAGTATTTACTTAATTGGTCATGCTAATTATGATAAATATGGTAGTGATATAGTATGTGCTTCAGTATCGAGTATTGTT
This sequence comes from Bacilli bacterium, assembly GCA_031549195.1. Taxonomy (GTDB): domain Bacteria; phylum Bacillota_I; class Bacilli_A; order RF39; family UBA660; genus JAVBQF01. The sequence goes on along the minus strand of JAVBQF010000028.1, from coordinate 16,314 downwards.
ACAACTACAGTAAATGGAATACTTACTTTTAATGAGGACTATATCGAATATAATGAAGATAAAGATAACTTCAAAATAACTATTAAAGAACATAATTTAATAGTAGATAATCTTATTAATAATATGATTAATTTATTATATGAACTTAATGAAGATTATCCTAAGAATATTGAAATAAAGGAGGAAAACTTATGAAGATGTTAAGATTAAATATACAATTATTCGCACATCATAAAGGACAAGGTTCAACTTCTAATGGTCGTGATTCAGCTGGTCGTAGATTAGGTGCAAAAGCTGCTGATGGTGAAGTTGTAACATCTGGTTCAATTTTATATCGTCAAAGAGGAACTAAGGTTCATCCTGGTATGAATGTAAAAAGAGGAACTGATGATACTTTATATACAACTGTTACAGGAACAGTAAAATATGAGCGTTTAGGAAGAGATAAAAAGCAAGTTAGCTGTTATCCAGTAGAAGAATAAGATTAAAGTGAAAACTTTAATTTTTTTTATGGGAATATTCCAGTATTAACATCCGTATCCTTGCTGTTAATTGTGCTTACATAGAAAAGTATTATTGATATAACAACTGATAATATTGCGGCAAGTGTTACCAAATCGCATATATATTGTACTTTTTCACTATTATCTTTTACTTCATCTATATTACATTTCCATATTATTATAATTAAAGATATTATTGTTAATACTAATAAGAAGAAACTATTTAGTTGATCTATTGTATCAAGGAGTTTCTCATCATTTTCTATCCCCATAATAATTTCTTTATCTTTATTATTTAAATAAAGAGAGACAATTAAACTAATTATGACTAGTGTGGTTATAATATTTTTTATATTAATTATAGCTATTTCTTGTTTTTCAGTATTCATAATAAATACTATGTAATTAATTGTAATTTAATATAAGGTATGCTATAATACCTTTGTTTTAAAGGAGTGAGACTATGTTTATAGATGAGGTCATAATTAAAGTAATTGCAGGAGATGGTGGAGATGGATGTCTTGCTTTTAGGCGTGAAAAATATATACCAATGGGTGGCCCATTTGGTGGTAATGGTGGTAGGGGTGCTGACATCAAGTTTGTCGTTGATGAGGGACTCCATACTTTAATTGATTTAAGATACATGAAAGAAATTAAAGGTAAAAAGGGAGAAAATGGAAGAGGTAAGAACCAAAATGGTGCTGCGGCTGAGGAAATTGTGGTAAGAGTTCCACTTGGTACGATAGTAACTGATGAAGAAACTGGTTTAGTTCTTGCAGATTTAAAAAATAAAGAAGATGAAGTAATCGTTGCAACAGCTGGTCGTGGTGGTAGAGGAAATGTAGCTTTTAGAACACATAGCAATCCTTGTCCAAACTTTCAAGAAAATGGTGAACCTGGTGAAAAGAGAACTTTAAAAGTAGAACTTAAACTTCTTGCAGATGTAGGTTTGGTTGGAATGCCAAGTGTAGGTAAGAGTACTATTATCTCCACAGTATCTGCAGCTAAGCCCAAAATTGCAGCATATCATTTTACAACCCTTAATCCAAATCTTGGAGTGGTCAAAACTACTAATAACAAGAGCTTTGTTCTTGCAGATTTACCAGGATTAATAGAAGGAGCCTCATTAGGTGAAGGATTAGGAGATAGATTTTTAAGACACATAGAACGTACGAGAATCATTGCACATGTAATAGATATGTCTGGTTATGAAGGAAGAAATCCATATGAAGACTATATTACAATAAATAAGGAACTTGAGAGTTTCAATAAAAGTTTATTATTAAAGCCACAAATTATAATAGCAAACAAGATGGATATGGAAAATGCAGCTAGTAATTTAGAAGAGTTTAAGAAAAAAGTTAATATAGAGATATTCCCCGTTACTGCTATTACAAATGAAGGATTAGATGTCGCTATGAATAGGCTTGCTGATATGCTTGATACTATTGCTATTGAACCATTATATGAAGAAGAAGCGTTTGAGTCACATGTCTTATATAAATTTAAAAAAGAAGAACCATATACAGTTACTAAAGAAGGAAACTGCTGGGTATTAAGAGGAGACCAACTAGAGAAACTTCTTCGAATGACTAGATTTACAACTGATGAAGCAGCATTAAGATTTGCTAATAAACTAAGAAAAATGGGTGTAGATGAAAAACTTGAAGAACTTGGAGCTGAAGAAGGGGACAGAGTTAGAATATTAGACTTTGAATTTGATTATAAGTAATATGAATGAAATAAGAAAATTTAAAATGATAGATGAGGCATTTATATGTAGAGTATGTGGTAATAAAGTAGAATCATTAGGATACACAGCAAGAGACCACTGTCCACGTTGTCTTTGTTCTATTCATGTTGATATTAATCCAGGGGATAGAGCATGCTCTTGTAATGGAACATTAAAACCTGTATCAGTTGATAAAAAGAAAGATAATTATAAAATAGTATATAAATGCGAAAGATGTAGACAAATAAAACATAATATTATGGCAAAAGATGACAATTTAGAAGAGTTATTGAGAATATTAAGAGAAAGTGCAATGATAAATAAATAGACATTATTAAGGGGGGATATGATGTCAATACAAGAAAGTATTACCACGAGTGAAATGCTTTGTAGACTTGATTCGAGAATAAGAAATAACCGTTATTTTCAAAAAAATATAGAACCAGCTTTTATAAATTTAGGTAGTGAACAAGGAAATTATGCTATATCTGATAGTCCAGTTGGATATATGTTTGAAAGTAAAAAATCTAATCATGCAAAAGATAATCAAAAAATTAGAAGTTTTCACTCTATAGTGGCTAGTAATGGTGATGATGTTACGGACCGAGATATGTCAGAATCTATGAAGGCACATCATTTTATAATAAGGGATTCAGTTCGAGAGGAACACAAGAAAAATAGTGGCATTTATCTACAAAAAGATAGGGCAGAGACAACTGATTTCTTTTTAAATAACAATGGACATGTTTCTATAACTTCAAGAAAAGTTGCAAAATTATCACATATTGATAAGAAAGTTGTCAGAAAGACTATCAGGTTACAGAACACTGAGAGAAGAGTACATAATGAATATGGCGATCTAATATTCATTTCAGTTACTGAATATCCTGAAGATCATGATATTAGGCAAAGAAATATTGATGATGAGCTAGATGATGTATTAGTGATAAACCCTTCATTAAGACCATTGCGTACAATAAGTGCAAGTTTTATTGATGGCATAGCTTTATATAAAGTAGATAATTGGAAGTATAATCAAGTCAGTTATTTTGCTGGATATGCAAATGAAAAAGGAATTTACTGTCCTGAATACAGCATTCCAGAAGATGTTTACAAAGAATATACTCCAGTAAAAACAGAAGATGTTATAGACTATGAGCCGTTAAAATCTGATTTAGCGAGTACTGCATATATTGTTAGTGAACAACCAACAATCAAAAGAATTTCTAAGGTTTTTGCAACTAATTTAGCAGCACCATTGACAAGAAAATCTTAAGTATAATTAAATAAAGTTATAGTGACTTTATTTTTCTTTTATGTTAAAATTTAAGAAGGAGAATTTGTATGAAAAACAGAAGTGAATTAAGAGAAATAGCTATGAAGATTCTTTATCAAATATACATATATGAAGCAGGAAATATTGACTTTGATAAAGAAGAAGTTATAAAAGAAAATCTTGAAATAGAAAATGAGTTTGTTAACACATTAGTTGATGGAGTTTTAACCAAACAAAAAGATATTAAAAAATTAGCAAATGAATACTTAGTTGATTGGGAAATAGATAGATTAAGTAAGGTGGATAAGGCAATAATAAGTATTGGTATATATGAATTAATATTTACCGAAACACCTTCAGTAGTATCTATAAACGAAGCGATTGAATTATCAAAAAAATATAGTGATGAAAAGGTTACGAAAATGTTAAATGCAACGTTAGATAAGATATATCATAACGAGGTTTAATATGGAAAAACAATTTATTACAGTTACTCAACTAACAAAATATATTAAATACAAAATAGATAATGACTCTAATCTTATGAAAGTATATCTTAAGGGAGAAATATCAAATTTTAAATCTCATACTAGAGGTCATTTATACTTTACTATTAAAGATGAGAATACTAGAATAAATGCAATTATGTTTGAAAGTAGTGCTAAAAAAGTTAAATTTGAATTACAAGATGGGATGAAAGTATTAGTTACTGGTAGAATATCTGTTTATGAAGCTGCTGGTAGTTATCAAATATATGTTGAAGATATAGAAGAAGATGGATTAGGTAATTTATATGTTGCATTTGAACAACTAAAAAAGAAATTAGAAGCTGAGGGTTTATTTGATCAACTAAAAAAGAAACCAATCCCTAAGTTTCCTAATACGATTGGTATAATTACTGCACCAACAGGTGCTGCTATTAAAGATATATTATCTACTATTAAAAGAAGATGGCCATTAGCTAAAACTATTTTATTTCCAAGTTTGGTACAAGGTGCTGAAGCAGCTACTGATATTGTTAAAAATATAGAACTAACTAAAGACTATGATTTAGATGTTTTAATTGTTGGCCGTGGTGGTGGATCTATTGAAGACATGTGGTGCTTTAATGAGGAAATAGTGGCAAGAGCTATATTTAATCTGGATGTACCAGTGATATCAGCTGTAGGTCATGAAATAGACTTTACCATTGCAGATTTTGTTGCAGATCTACGTGCACCAACACCAACAGGAGCAGCAGAGATGGCTGTGCCCAATCTTACTGATGTGATAAGCTATTTAAAGCAAATAACGTTAAGATTGAGTACAAATATGTTTAATATAATAAAGTCTAAAAAAGAGGTGTTATTTAGGCTTACAGATAGTTATGTAATAAATAATCCAATAACTATCTATGAAGTAAAAGAAGAGAAGTTTGATAACTTATTTGAAAGGTTACTATTAAGTTATAAAAATAATATAGGTAAGAATAAAAACAAGCTACTAATGGTAGAAGCAAATATAGAAAATAGTATTCTTAAGAATTTTAATAATAATGGAAATAAGTATTCTAATTTAATAAATAAATTGGAAGCATTAAATCCTTTATTAACTTTAAAAAGAGGTTATAGTATTATAAAAAAAGATAATAAAGTAATAGATTCTATTAGTAAAATAAGAAAAGAGGATATATTATCACTTGAATTAAAAGATGGTAATATTGAAGTGAAGGTAATATAGGAGGATTTATGGCAAAAGAAAAAGTAGAAGTTTTAAGTTTTGAAGAATCACTAAAAAAGCTTGAGGTAATAGTAAAAGATTTAGAACAAGGTAATGTGCCACTGGATGATGCAATTACGATGTTTAATGAAGCTATGACTATTGCTAAGATATGTAACGAAAAATTAACTAATGCAGAAGAAAATATTAATAAAATATTAAACAAAGAAGGTAAACTAGAGGATTTTAATATAGAAAGCAACTAAAAAAAGAAGTATAATTTTTTTAAAAAAGAGATTAATAATAATTATTATTAATTTTTTTCTTTGTTTACTTATATTTTATACATAAATATGAAAAAAATAATAAGAAGATATTACCAACTATTTTTTAAAAATATTTGTAAATAATAATATTGTAGTTTGATTAAAAGGAGTTGATAATATGAATTTTAAATCTAAACTACTTATAGCGTTCTCTTTTCTTTTACTATTAATACCATCCAATGTAGCTGCTTATTCTGAGCAAATCATCTTAGGTGGACAAAACGTTGGTATCGAAGTAAACTCCAAAAATGTAACTATTGTTGGGTTCTATCAAGTAAATAATACTTATATTGCCAAAGATTCTGGATTAAAGATAGGCGATAAGGTAATAAAGGTTGCTAGCACAAGTGTTAGTAATATCAATGAAATGATAACAGCAATAAACCAAAATGTTAAAAATGATTCTGTAGATTTAACAGTTTTAAGAAATGATATTGAAACTAATATCAATTTAAAACTTGTAAGAGATAATAATAATGTCTACAAAACAGGAATCTATGTAAAAGACCAAATAACCGGTATTGGAACACTTACATATATTGATCCACAAACTAATATATTTGGTGCATTAGGACATGAAATTATGGATTCTGCTGCTAATGAAAAACTTGAAATAAAAGGCGGTAAAATATTTAAATCAGAAATAACCGGAAACACAAAAAGTACTGCAACTTCAACAGGCGAAAAGAATGCCATTTTTTATTCTAATCAATCGTTTGGTAAAATATATGAGAATACAATCAGTGGTATATTTGGTACATATGAACAAAATAAAAATATTTCTACTTTAATTAAAGTTGGGCAAAGTGAAGAAATTACATTAGGTGAAGCCACAATTTATACAGTTATCAAAGGTAATGAAGTAGAGAAGTTTACTATTAACATTTTAAAGGTTAATGAAAATAGTGATACAAAAAATATTTTGTTTGAAATAACAGATAAGAAATTAATTAATGAGACAAATGGAGTTATAAAAGGTATGAGCGGTAGTCCGATAGTACAAAATAATAAGATAATTGGAGCAGTTACACATGCTATTGTTAGTGATAACTTAAAAGGATATGGTATATTTATTACAACAATGTTAGAAGAAGGAGAAAATTAAGATGAGCATTCCTCATCTTTTTTAGTTGGCTTTATTATCATATATGATTCGTCTAGAAGTGATATAGTTCTGTCAATAAAATATAGTTTTTTCTAAATATTGCACTACGTTAACTTTTTTATCTTTACGCATCACTTGTTAGCAATAAAAAAATATAGTAGAATATGAATAAAGGAGTGATAATAATATGGAGAAGATTCTTATATATGGAGATTCAAATGTGTGGGGAGATAATTTTATAACGGGAGAAAGAATTAAAGATACAAAGCAATGGCCTAATATATTGCAGAGGTCACTTGGAAAAAAGATTAAAATTATTCAAGAAGGATTACCAGGGCGTCTTGCAGGAAATGATGAAAAACAAAAAAAATATAAAAACGGACAAGAAAATTTTCTTTCCATATTTAAGACTAGTGCTCCAATTAATACTATAATAATTGCTCTTGGAACTAATGATTTACAGATAAAATATAATAAGTTATCTAATACAATAAAAGAAGACTTATTATGGTATAAAAAAAGCATTGAATTGCTATTTTCGGATCTTGATGATAGAAAAAAATACTTTTTTAATGAGACAATGCCTAGAATAATTTATATTTTGCCAATCAATTTTGATTATAAGAATAATGCTAAAGAAGTATTTAATGAAAATAGTGAAATAGAAAGAAGAAAATTACATCAAATTTTTATTGAAAAAGTAGGTTGTGAGACTATTATTACAGAAGAATTGCCATTATTTAAAGATGGTGTACATTTAAATATAGAGGGTCATAAAAAAATGGCTTCCATTGTAGAAAGGATAATTTTAGAAAATGAGTAGTAAATTAGATGAATTGAAAAGATTACAAGATAGATTAAATATCGAAATAAAGGGCGAGAATAATTACCCAACTAATGGAAAACCAACATTAATTGTTGCTAATCATACTTGTTTAATGGATATATTTTATTTACCAATGGCACTTCCAGAATCAACTTTGAGTCTTGTAGGTTCAAGAGTAATCTATAAGCCTAATAGAGAAAGACAAGAAGTTGTAAAGAGATATTTAAATACATTACCGCTAGAAGCAAGAGGTGGTAATTTATATGCAAATCTTTGTTTAGAAAATGCAACAGAAGTCCTTAGAAAAGGAATAAGTATTAATATGTTTCCACAAGGAGTATATACAAGAGAAAGTTCTGTTATTGGTCGTAGTAGAACAGGGATGTCAAGAATTTTATTTGGGGCTAAAGAACATGGTACAGATGTTAATTTAGTTCCAGTTGCAATCGATATAGAAGGTGATATTGAAGATTTAGATAATTATTCACCAACAGATAATTGTGTTAGAGTTAGTATATTACCATCAATAGAGTATGGTGAAGAGTATGATCTCTATGCATCAAATTCTTCTAAAAAAATAAGAAACGATGCTCTACACATGGTAGCAGACAAGTCATTTGTACAAGTAGCGTCTGCATTAAATAAACCATATAGTTTAGAATATCTTGGCTATCCATATGTTGAAAATGTAATGTTCGAAGATGGTACTGTTTTACCAATAAGTGAAGCAAGCAAAGATGCTAATGTAAAAAGGTATCGAAAGGAACTTCGTGAGTATACAAATGGATTATGTAAAGGAATGAGAGAAAAATAGGTTTTATATGACCAGTTGCAAGCGATGTATAATACATTAATAGTGCAACTGAAAAGAGACAAGACTCAACTACAAATTGGTAGAGGAATGGACTTAATAGTATATTGGAATAAAGAGTATTAAAATACTCTTTTTAAGTGTATAATTATATCGAAAGTAGGTATTTCATTATGAATAAAAAAGTTGTAATACTTGGTGGTGGCCGTGGCCTATCAGCACTAATAAAGGGACTTAAACAATTCCCTATAGATTTGACTGCCGTAGTTGCAGTGTCTGATGATGGTTCATCAGCGGGAAGATTAAGAAGTGAATTTAAAACACCAGCAGTAGGTGATATAAGAGAAGTTATAATATCTATGGCAGAGGACTCTCCTGTTGTGAATGACTTGATGGGATATAGATTTAATACTACAAGTGACTTAAATGGTCATACGGTTGGTAATTTGATACTTACAGCTATGACTAAAATAAAAGGTAATTTATCTGATGCAATAGAGGAAATTGGTAATGTTTTCAAGATAAAGGGTAGAATACTACCATTTACAGAAGATGAAGTAACTTTAGTTGCAACAATGAGTGATGGTAGTGTTATTGAGGGAGAACATAATATTACGGAAGCTAAAAAAACAATAGTTGATATTCGATATAAAGAGAAAAATGTAGTAGTAACTCCAAAAGTAATAGAAGTAATTAAAGAGGCTGATTTAATTATATTTGGTATTGGTAGCCTTTATACGAGTTTAATTCCAAATCTTTTATCTGATGATATGAAAAGAGCAATCAAAGAATCGAATGCTAAAAAGATGTATATATGTAATGCTATGACTCAAAGTGGTGAGACTGAAAACTTTAAAGTAAGCGACTGTGTTAAAACCCTTAATAAATATATGGAAGGAAACTTCTTGGATATTGTTATTGCATCTAATTCTTTAATACCTCAAGATATTATTGATAAGTATAAAACAAGAGAATCTAAAAGTACAATACTACTTGATCAGATGGTAATAGATAAAGAAAAACTTGATGAGATGGATTTTGAACTAATACAAGATGATTTATTATCAATATCAGAAGAAGGATATGTCCAACACGATTCAATAAAGCTAGCACTTATTATATTTAGTTATTTAATAAGATAGTTATGGTATAATTGACTTACAATATTGTTAAAAAGGAGGGGCATATGATAAAGATAATACATTTAGCTCATGCTTGTTTTCTAATAGAAAATGGTAAAGAAAAAGCAATTATCGATCCATCAGATAATAGTTTTGGTTATGAAATAAAAGACGAAAAAGTTAATTATTTATTAGTTAGCCATGAACATTGGGACCACAACAACATTCAAAGAATCATCATTGAAGATAATATAGGAAGTTTTAAAATTGATAAAATAGATAGTTATCATGATAATGAAAAAGGCAATTTGAGGGGGTCTAATTTAATACATATAATTGAAGCAGAAGATACTAGAATATGTCATTTAGGTGATTTAGGACACATTCTAACTGAGGAGCAAATAAAGCTAATTGGTAGGATAGATGTACTTTTAATTCCAGTTGGCGGAGTATATACAATTGACTATAAACAAGCAGTTGAAGTAGTAAATCAATTGAATCCAAGTATAGTTATCCCAATGCACTATAGAACTGAATATTGGGGTAGCGATAAAGGAATTTCTTCAGTAGATGAATTTCTTGATTATATGAAAGGTTATAGAATAGTAAGATTGAATATTAATAGTTTAGATTATACCAAAGCACAAGACAAAACAATTTACATTATTTAAAATAGAAGAGTGAGAAGATTTTTTTAAGAAACATATGTCTAAACTTGCAATTCACATATTATAGAGCGATTATAAATAACTTGTTATATTACTCGTTCTTTTATTTTGTGATATAATTAAAAAACAGAAAGGTTGATATTATGATATTTATTATGTTACCAATAATGCTAGGAATTGTATTTTTGTTTTTATTTTACAACGGTAGAAGTTGTTTATCTTTATTATCACAATTTACTATAGTAAATAGTAGATTATTTTGGATGATATTTATTATATCCCAATTCATTTTTATTGCATTACAATTTATTCCAAGTAAGTATGCTGCTCTTATTGGTGGTTATTTCTTAGGCTTTACTTTCTATTATTTTTTAATTGGTATTATGCTTGATTTAATAAAGTTATTTGGAGTAGGAGATACTGGAATTAAGATAATAGAGATATCTAAGGTTATGATTACTTTAGTTATATTGATTATTGGTGCGATACACGCAAATAAAATAGTTGTAAAAAATTATGATATAGAGGTAAACAAGGTAACAGAGAATTTGAATATAGTAATGTTTTCAGATATACATTTAGGATATTTAATAAAAGATAGTAAAATTAAAGAAATAGTAGATAAAGTTAATGAATTAGAGCCTGATTTGGTAATAATACCGGGTGATTTCTTTGATGGTGCTTTCTCTAAAACTGCAAATATTGATACAGTAAAAGATGATTTAAGAAGAATTAATTCTAAATACGGCGTCTATGTATCACTTGGTAATCATGATTTAGTTAAAGATAGGGAAGCAGTAGAAAAATTTTTTATAGATAGTAATATAACTTTACTTAAAGATGAACATATAACAATTAATAATATAACAATTATTGGAAGATATGATGATACTCCTATTGATAGTCGCAACCAGGATAGAAAAGAGTTAAAAGACTTATTAAGTGAAACAAATAATGATAATGTCACAATATTACTTGACCATAAACCTACTGGGATAGAGAATGCAACAGAGTTAAGTATTGATTTGCTTGTATGTGGTCATACACATAAAGGACAATTATTCCCGGCTGAACTAGTTACTAATATGCTATTTAAATTAGATTATGGCTATAAAAAATATGATAATACTAATGTAATAGTAACATCAGGAGTTGGTTATTGGGGAATACCTGTTAGAGTATTCACAAATTCAGAAATAGTTAATATACACTTAAAAGGAACAAAATAAAAAAAGGAATTCAATTCCTTTTTATAATGCTTTTGGATTATTAGGTTTAGCACTAAAATCTTTTTTTGCAACTTCTCCAATTGGTAATTGCTGAAATCCTCTATGATCATCTTCTGTAAAAACATATTTATCAGGTAGTGGTAAATGCTGATCTCTTCTATAGTGATATTCTAATTGAGTAGCAAATCCATTTCTTGGTTCAGTTATGCGACTTAATGGTACTTTTGCATCATCTGGCAGTCCTACTTTCAAAACATCTTCTATTGATTTGGCTGTTGTTATTGTAAGACCAGATTGGAATACATCATTTCCTGTGCATGTGGCATTTGGGTCTGTTAATACTATTTTATGTGTTGTGGCTAAATCTTCAAGCAAAGTACACGGAATTCCATCATAACAAAGAGGTTTTTCTCCAACGTTTTCATTAAGTATAAGTATTCTAACCTCAGGATCTGTTCTACCAGGAACCTGAACAGTTGCAGCCCATAAACTATTAATAGTAATTAAATCCTCGGGAGACCTAGTTTTATCATCTCCATATAAAGCTATATAGTCATCTCTTGTATATTGTGCACTCGCCATTTTATTTACCGCCTTTCAATTATAATAATTGTAATATAATAACAGAACTTTGTCAATTTCCATAGTGTAAATAAAAACATTGTAAATATATATAATATTTGTTATAATCTATTTGAATTTGTGGGTGAGTTTATGAAGACTTCTATTGTTATACCTTGTTATAATGAAGAAAAGAATATAAGTTTAATATATGATGCAATTGTTAATAGTTTTGCTAAAAATAAAATAAACTATGAAATAATTTTTGTTAATGATGGAAGTAGTGATGAAAGTATGAAAGTACTTAGAGAACTTCTAAAAGAAAAAACCAATGTTAAAGTAGTTAATTTTTCGAGAAACTTTGGTAAGGAGTCGGCTATATATGCTGGACTTAAGGAATCAAGTGGAGAATATGTATCAATTATTGATGCTGATATGCAGCAAGATCCAAAATTAATATTGGATATGGTGTCATTTCTTGAGGAAAATACTGATTATGACAGTGTTGCCATGTGTCAAGAACAAAGAAAAGAAAGCGGAGTCTTAATATTTTTCAAGAAAGCATTTTATAGGTTAATTAATAAATTTTCAGACATTGATTTTGTTGATGGTGCAAGTGATTTTAGAACACTTAAAAGAAATATGGTGAATGCAATTCTTGAAATGCAAGAATACTATCGTTTTTCTAAAGGAATATTCTCGTGGGTAGGTTTTAATACCTATTATATGAAATATAAAGTTAATGAACGCGCTAATGGAGAGACAAAATGGAGTTTTTGGAAGTTGTTTAAATATGCAATTGATGGTATAATTGCATTTACAACAACACCATTAAGACTAGCAACTGTGATAGGAATAATATCTTCTTTTGGTTCAATATTCTATTTGCTCTTTGTTATAATACAAAAGATATTCTTTGGTATTGTAATACCTGGTTATGCAACCTTAGTAAGTATCATGCTACTGATTGGGGGCTTACAGCTGTTCTCACTTGGAATAATAGGAGAATACCTTGCAAGAACATATGTAGAATCAAAGAAAAGACCAATATATATTGCTAAAGAAGTAATAAAAAATTATAAGAAGTAGGGATAATATGATAAGTTTAATTTTATTGATAGGTGAATTTTTAAATAAATATAATGAGCTTTACAAAAAAAATAAGGAAATTATTTATTATTTAATAGTTGGTGTACTTACGACTATAGTAAGTATAGTTTCTTATAATGCTTTTAGGACTTTTATAAAAAACTATTTAATATGTACAATTTTATCTTGGGTAGTAGCTGTAGCGTTTGCATATATTACAAATAGAAAATATGTTTTTCAAAGTAAAGAGAAAAATATAGTAAAAGAAGTTTCAAAGTTTACTATTTCAAGATTACTTTCATTAGGTTTTGAAATTATAATCATGTGGATACTGGTTGACGCTTTAAAAGTAAATGATAGAGTAGCAAAAGTAATGGTCCAATTTGTTATAATAGTATTAAATTATGTGTTTAGTAAACTACTCGTATTTACAAATAATGATAAGAATCTTAAAAATGCTTAAAGCATTTTTTTATTTGACTAGGTCTCTTTTTAGTGTTAGTATAGGTCTTAACAATTTAGGGGGTAAAGTTATGGCTTTAGATAGTGAATTAATACAATCTATTGAAGATATTGCAAGTTATACTGGCTTAAGTTTGACGATAAGGCCTCATTGTGATTCGAATCCAAGTTATAGTGCTACAACAATAACCCTTAGAACAAGTGAAGTACAAGAGTTTTATAAATTAGCTATTAATCCTTCAATGGAATATGCCTTTTTAATAGTGCCAGAAGAGCATGATGATTTTTTATTAAGAGATTTATGTAATCTGGTATTGGGACTAGATATCAAAAATGCTTTAGTGCACCCTTTTAATTTAGTGAAAAGAGCAAATAATAGTTACAATTGCAATGGAATACTAATTCAAAATTCAGAAAAGAATGGCTGTTCTCCAAATAATAAGTTAGTTGGAAGCATGGTTGCTGCTCTTGGCTTAGTGATGAATACTGTAGATATACCAAAAGGGGCAAATGTTATTCAGTCAGACTCAATAGGATGTCTTGATGAGTTTTTAAGTCCTGATTATGAAGAAGAAGATTTATACTATGCATATGTAACTATAACAGAAGAGTATAATAAAATATCTTGTGACCCAGAGAATAATAAAAGTAGAATGATTTTATTAGGGCAAGCATTACGAAGAATAGCCTATATGACAATACCATATGGAGTGAATGATTTAGATGTAACAAAAAAAGTATTGCGAATAGGAAGTGCTGGATTCAATGCTTGGCTTATTAATGCAAAAAGAAAATATGATGAATCATTTGGAAGTAAGGAAGATTTGAAATTACTTAAGGAGCAAGAAGCTTTATGCAGTATTAATAAGGTATATACACCAAAGTCACCAGCATATTCAGAAAAAGCCCCATATCAATTATCATTATATAAAAAAAGAGCTAGTTAGCTCTTTTTCCTATAAATATAATCTTTATAGTAAACAGTATATGTATTAAAGTGAAAAAACCTAAAGCATAAACAAGATACATAGTCTTATTTATTTTAAGATAATTACTAGCAAATAATATTATAATTCCAATTATATAAGCAATTGTTCTATTGCTTATTTTCTTTGTTTCAAACACTACTTTTATACCATTTATCAAATAATGAATTGAAATAGATAAAGTAATAAATGAATCTATTAAACTGCTTATTAGAAGAATATCTTCAATACGCTCTACGAAGTTAAGTAGTGTCACTTTTTTTAAAATATTTACTTCTGGATATTTAAGAATAGACATGAATTCCATTCCTAATATAGATATCATAAGTATTGCTTTAAATAATATATAAACCATAACAATTATATAAGTAATTTTTTGATATTTTTTGTATTTACTTATATTAAATATATTTTTTGTTGGTACAGTTAGCAATAAAAATATAGGGGATACTGTAATAATTGTATATACAAATATATTAGCTACATTGATACTTTCAGTGGTAATAGGATACATATTTTCACTATTGATGTAAGGTAATAGACATATTCCAGATATAACTATTAAAACAATACTTAAAAATATTAATATCCCAGCAGCTGTTACCAAGCTCTTAATATTAGTAGAGGCAAGATATGTTGAAATAAATACAAATAATATACTTATTGGTAATATGTCTATATCATTAAGTACTGTATTATTTATGAAAACAGATGTATTTGTAACTAGATAAATACATACTATTAAAATAACAAGTAGAAGCATAATATTTAAAAAAGGTGATATTATCTTAAAGTATGATGTCTTAATTTTCTCGAATATATTATGTTCTTTATCATAATTACCAATATAAAAATAAGACTTGATAATTAATAATCCAATTAATGATCCCGTTATAATATTTAATATTGTATTAACAGAAGTACCATTTGTCATTTCATTAATCATTCCAAAATTAGAAAACACTTTAAATAGAAAAATACTTAAAATACTAAGTTCTATATATGACACTTTATCCCTAATCAAAAATATCACTTCCTTTTACATTATCAAGTTCAATCAATTTAGTATTGAATTTAATATCGAACCTTATATCTATATTTTTATTTTTTTTATAATAGTCGTAATTGTGCTTATATATCAAACTATTAAAGTAATTAAGTTTATTATTTTCTAAGAATGAATTTATAATTCTTTTTATTTCTGCCTCATATGATTCTTTAATATTTTTTTTATTTTCATTTTTAGTTAAAGAAACACTACTAGTTATCTCTAAAGTTATTTTATTTTTATCAACTGTAGATATAGTTGTCAGATTTGATACTTCATAATTAGTATCACTAGCTTTCATATTTGTTTTTTTTATTTTATTTTTAATTATATTTAAAGCTAAACTTTCATCAAGAGATAAAACCTTTTCTTCCCCATATATGACTTTATAACCTAATATTTTAAGTTTATCTTCCATTTTTAATATTGGGACATAGCTTAAATCGTACTCTAGTATATCTCTTATTACATCATCAAGTGTAATTGGAAATATACTACCATCTTCTTCACTATGAATATTAAGAGAATTATTAATATTTTCTATATTAGAACTTAATATATCTTTATTATAATTTTCTAGTATTATTATATTAAAAGTGTTTCTTGAATCCTTTCTATTTAAAAACAAATTAAATATGTCCTTATAATTTTCTTTGGTTATTCTATCACTTAATATTAAAATATTAACATGTTCAAGATATATTTTTTTATTCGATACTAAATAGAGATCGTTTATACATTCAAATATATCTTTATTAGTTGTAGAATATATTACAGAATCGTCTAGGTTATCTTTTATAGGATTAAGCATATTTACTGTTAATATATATTCACCATTTTCTACATCAATACCTATAGCGTTTATTATTCCTA
>JAVBQF010000006.1:0-114720 GCA_031549195.1 Bacilli bacterium | reverse complement strand
TTCCTAATATTATTATTACTGCCAACAGTTCTATTAAGGTGAACCCTCGTCTTTTCTTGGCTATGTTTTCTTTCTTATTTATTCCACCATTTTCCTTCATATTTACTGTCTCCTATTTTACTTTTCTATTATGTCTTTATTTTATCATTCTTTGTTTTGTTGGGCAACAAAAAAAGAAGAATATCTCTTCTTCATATTTTATTTTTGTAACATATTTAATAAATTAATATTTTAATTTTGTTACACTTATTCCGTCTCCGACTTCATAAAAAACGGTTATATACTCATTACTAGTCTTTAAATAATTAATATATTCCCTAATTTTACGAACTAAGCCCCTTAAGTTTCTACTTTTGATTTCACTTTCTTCTTTAGCTAAATAACCATGAAAGTTTATATTATCTGTAATAATGTAGCCATCACTATCTAAATTATTTCTGAAGTGTTCAAAAAAATCAATATTTTTACCTTTTGCAGCATCTATAAAGATTAAATCAAACTTTTCTTCTAATCTAACATCTAGTGCATCATTAAATATTAGAGTAATTCTATCTTCAAGATTTAATCTCTTTATATTCTTCAGTGCCTCTAAATATCTCTCTTCATCTCTCTCTATGGATACTATTTTGATGATTGGACTAGCAAGAGCCATCATTATTGCTGAATATCCAATTGCTGTTCCAATTTCCAAGACTGTCTTTGTTTTATTTTTTATAACAAATGTTGTGAGGAAATCAATTCCTGCCTCTTGCATTATCGGTATTTCTTCATTATGTGCTTTATCTTTTATTTCTCTAATGACCGATGTTGTACTTTCTACCACGTTATCCATTCTCCCTTGTCTTTTATTTCTTGCACCTTAGCAGTATGTTCTGCGTAGGTCTTTGTAAAATAGACTTCTTTATATTTATCCGCTACAAAGTATAAATAATCTGTAACTGATGGATTAATGCTTGCATTAATTGATGCTAAACCAGAAGAACATATTGGCCCAACCGGAAGCTTTCCTTCCATCTTTGGTCCTCTTGTGTTATAAGGGTTATATGCCTGTATCTCTGCTTTGTATAAATCACGCTCTGACATATCTACTTTAATTGCATAATAGGTTGTAACATCACTTCCAAGTGACATATTCTTTGAAAGTCTATTATAAAATACTGATGCAACACCAGGTCTATCCTTATCACTAGTACCTTCTAGTTCTACAACTGATGCTAAAGTTAAAAATTCATGAACAGAGAAACTGCTCTCTTCAATTTTTTCTTTAAACGGAGTTAATTTTGCATTCATTTGATTTAGCATTGCTTTAAAAATATCTTTAATGCTCACATTCTTATTTGAAAAATTATATGTGTCCGGGAATAAATAACCCTCAAGTGGATAGTAAATATCATTACTTTTTATATCGCTTGTTAAGAACCAATATTCTTCTATCAAAGTATCAATATATTTCTCATCTTTTAACAGATTAAATACTTCATCATAGCTATTATTGGTATTACTCTCAATAATAGCCGCGATCTTTCTTATATTAATACCTTCTCTAAAAGTGATTGCTATCTCATCTGGATTATAATTATTACCTTTTTGTATAACTTCTATTATTTCTTTTAAAGTCATATTTTTACTTAATTTATAAGTTGAAGCCTTTAAATTTGTTATCTTATATAGTTTCAAATATAAAACAAAGAAATCTGCGTTTCTTATTAATCCACTATTTTTTAGAACATTACCTATCTCTCTTGATGTCGCACCATCTTTTATTAGAACCTCTATTTCTTTATCATCATTCTTATCTACTGCTGATATTTGATTATTGTAATATAGGCAACCACTAACAATCAATATTGTCATTATTAAAAAAAATATTATCATAACATTTCTAAACAACTTCATAACTATATACAAAGAGCTAACTGCTCTTTTACCTTTCTTTTGTGTATCTATATTATATACTTTTTTCTTTTTTGAGACAAGCATTTTAGCATAAAGAAAACGAGTATTTCTACTCGTTTGTTCCCTCTGTTGCAGTTTCAGTTGCTCCAGCTTGCCCAGCTTCTTCAACTTTCTTCTTAATTTCTTCTTGCAAAGTATTAAGTATTGTTTCAATAATTTTCCATTCTTGTTCTGATGTGATGGGATCAAGTCTTGGATTTTCTTGCTTAGGATCATATATTGATGCGAAAACTTGAATGTTTCCTTTATCATCTTTTGAATTATCAGTATAAACTATATAACTCTTTTTTGTTTCCTCTGAATCAAATGTGAATAAAATATCACATATAATTTCCTGACCTTGTTCATTAATTACTTTAAAAGTATTTTCTCTTGCACCTTCCATTTTATCTCTCCTTTTTATTTCTATCTAAGTATGATTGCAATATTATTGTTGCAGCCATACTGTCAATAACCGTCTTTCTTTTTTTTCTAGACGTATTATTCTTTATCAATATATTCTGTGCCTCAACTGTTGTGAGTCTTTCATCTATTAAATTAACTTTAATATCCAAAGCACTTTCTAACATATCTTTAAACTTATATGATAATTCTCCTTTAGGTCCTATTGTATTATTCATATTTTTAGGAAGACCTAAAACTATCTCTTCTATATTTTTCTCTTTTGTAATACTTCTTATTTCTTCTATTAATCTTTCATATTCCTCATTATGTGTTATTACAGTATAACTTGTTGCAATTATACCAGCAATATCTGATATTGCTACTCCTAATCTCCTACTTCCAAGATCAAGCCCTAAATATCTCATAATTTATTAATATACTCTTTTAATAGAACTTCAATGAGCTTATTACGATCAATGCTAGTTATTTTATTTCTAGCATCTTTATGAGAAGAAATATAGCCGGGATCTCCACTCATAATATAACCAACTAATTGATTAGTAGGATTATATCCACGTTCCTTTAAAGCCTCATAAACTTCTTTTAAGATTACTTTTACATATGATTCTTCAAATTCTTCAACTGAGTATAGACTAGTTGGACTTTCATTTAGTGAATCCATATTATCACCTCTAGTTTAGTATAGCTAATATAATAATATCACCAAAATTAAAACTAATCAACTATAATTGACATAATTAAATGCAAATATTATAAGTGCTAAAACAAATATTAATGATGTAATAATACCATTTATCATTTCAAATTTATTACTTTTATATTTAACACCTACACCAATAGTTATTAATATGCCTCCAATGAATCCACCAATATGAGCATAATTATCAATTAATCCTCCACTTGCAAAACCAAGTGCAAAATTAAGTATGATAAGAGGTATTATTTGACTTTTTATTACTCCACCCAAGTAAACTCTATAGTGATATCCAAAATATAACATAGATCCTAAAAGTCCAAATATAGCACCACTAGCACCAACTGAAGCGTATTTATTTAGTATAATTGAAAGTAGACTTCCAGTTAGAGCACTAAACAAATAAATTGTTAGATACTTTGCTTTTCCCATAAAACTTTCTATTTGAGAACCTATTATATATAAAGAATACATATTAAGTACTAAATGAATAATGTCTGCATGTAAAAATGCACCTGTTATTAACCTGTAATATTCATGGTACTTAACTACATATGGCCCATAATTAGCAAATGTTTCTACAATTGGTTCATATAAATTACCTAATAACATAAAAGCGAATATTAAAACATTTAAAGCAATAAGAGTAATTGTAGCAATTGGTTTCTTTGGCTTAAATACTTCTTCTACTCTTAAGGCATCTGTTTTATTTTTGCTATTTATATCAGTAGTAATTTTCATAAACAATTGAAATCCATCTTCTGAAAATTCTAATTTATTATCAATATCCGGAAATACCTTTATAATATTATCATATTTATTAATATCTTTTTCAGCATATAAAGAAATACATCCTGGATAAGTTTCTTCCTTTATATCTACTCTATCTTCTACATCTGTAAATATACTTAAAACATTTAGATTAAAAGAAAATGTTTTCTTCTTTATCTTTTTAACAATATGTTTTGTTTTAAATATATCAAAATCTAATTGTTCATTATTATGTATATGATGTGATACTATTCTAATAATCTTATATTCACTGCTTAAGTTTTCTAGCCATATTTCATCTTCAGCACCCTGAAGTATTATAGGATTATAATTTTTTTCAGTAATAAAATAATGTAATAGTTTCATTGCTATCATATTTTTTCTATCTAATGTGTCTTCCACTTTATACCTCCTTATCGAGCTATCAACATTATAACATCTTTTATAAAAAAAATTAATAGTTAAATTTAATTCCATATCATAGAATTTATAAAGAGGTTTTTATGAAATTTATTATTAGTTTTCTATTATTATTGTCTTCTTTAGCATTACCACAGCTTATGTATAAGGAAATAGAATTTATTAACTTTCCTTTTTTTTCTATAGATATAAAGTACTATATTATTATTAATTTGGTTTTAATATTTCTTTTAGCTTTTTTTCTAACTCTAATATTTAAAAAGTATCATTATTCTTTTAATGAACTATCAAGAAGATTTATTTATATTGCTATATTAAATCATATAATATATTTGTTATATGTGATTTTCAGTTTTGTGATAATTAGTCCTTTCCTTAGCTTTACTTTTAAATTAGCAAGTTTTATTGCGCTTTTATATTTGCATGAAGAACTTTGTTTTACCGATAAAAAAGATACTAAAATTTTAGTACCTTCTATTATTTGGAACTTTTATTTAACACTTGTCACTTTAAGTATCTTTATTATTAATAGTTAAGTTTTCTATCTTCTTTTATATAAAAAGAGCAAACAAAGCAATAATCATTTTGCTATTTTAATATTTCCAAATAGTCCTCAAATTCTTTTGGTAATTCACTTTCAATGTAGATTTCTTTTTTAGTTTTTGGATGAATAAATCTAATACTCTTTGAATGCAGCAATTGGCCAAATTCATCTTTGCTTTTTCCTTTTCCATATACTGGGTCTCCAACTATTGGATAGCCAATATAATTCATATGAACTCTTATTTGATGTGTTCTACCTGTTTCTAGTTTACATTCAATTAAGGTCTTATCTTCGTATCTTTTCAGTACTTTGAAATGTGTTATTGCATCTTTGCTATTTACATCCGTTACAGCCATCTTCTGTCTATTTTGTGTATCTCTTCCAATTGGCGCATCAATGGTCCCTGTTTCGTGTTTTATAACACCTTCAACTAAAGCAACATAGATTCGCTCTACTTCCTTTTTCTTTAGCATTTCACTTAATGCTTCATGTGTAGAATCATTTTTAGCAACAACAAGCAATCCACTAGTATCTTTGTCTATTCTATGAACAATACCTGGTCTTTGTTCACTACCTGTTGATAATTCAAATTTATTTATTAATGCATTAACAAGTGTAGCAGTGTAATTGCCTGGTGCTGGATGAACAACCATTCCGCTTTTTTTGTTTATAACTAGTAAATCATCATCTTCATATCTAATATCAATATCTATATCTTCACCTTTTATATCAACTGTAAAATTTAAGTCATCATCTATTTCTATATGATCATCTATTTTTACATTGTAATTTGCAGATGTTTCACTATCATTTACTAACACTCTTTGTTCTTTTATTAGTCTTTGCACTTTCCTTCTTGATAGTTCTAGTTTTTCTACTAAATATTGATCAAGTCTAATATTATTTTTTTCTGCTACTATGTTCATGTATATCGCTCCTTACCATGTCAATTATCATAAATATAACTCCTACTACAATAAGTGAGTCAGCTATATTAAATACTGGAAAATCATATGAGAATATATAAGTATGAAACATATCCACAACATATCCCCTAAATAATCTATCTATTAAATTACCTAAAATGCCACTTATTATAAATCCATATGAAATAGTTTGAATTAAAGATATTTTTTTTTCATTTGAAATATATTTAATTAATATATAAATAAACACTATAGTTATAAGTATTAGAAATAATATATTTCCAGCAAGTATTCCCCATGCTCCGCCAGTATTTCTTACATAAGTTATATAAAAGAAATCTTTAATAACTGTGATAGAACTACGCAATGTTATATTTGTCTCAATTAAAAATTTAACTAATTGATCTATAACAATACCAATAACTGCAATTCCTAATATTTTAAATTTATTATTCATTTGTTTCACCAGTTAAATTGTATCAAAAAAAAAGAAGATTATAAAGAAATATTTACTAGTATTATATCTTCTCCTATTTTAGTTATATCTTTCCAATATATTTCAACACCATTTTCTTTTCCACCAAAGGAGAAAAAAGACTTCTGTGTTTCAAGTACTAGTGAAATAATACTTCCACTATTCGCATCGATTTTTACATCTATTATACTACCTATATTTCTTCCATCACTTACATTTACTACATACTTATTTTGTAAATCTGATAGGTTCATAACATCACCTATTAAATAATACGCTTAATATAGATAGTTATGTTAAGAAAAAATAAAACAAGTCATTACAACTCGTTTACTTCTTAATGGTGACCAGTATGGAATTCGAATCCATGAATGCCGCCGTGAAAGGGCGGTGTGTTAAGCCACTTCACCAACTGGCCAAATATAATGGCGCCCCAACTAGGACTTGAACCTAGGACCCCTTGATTAACAGTCAAGTGCTCTAACCAACTGAGCTATTGAGGCAAAAATTATGGTGGGCCTGGGGGGACTTGAACCTCCGACCTCACGCTTATCAGGCGTGCGCTCTAACCACCTGAGCTACAAGCCCACAAAGTGTATGCTTAAAAAGCAGTACTTATAGAGTATATACTAATTTTTTTAAGAATGCAATAATATTTTCCTATTTTTTTGATATTTTTGTATATTATTCATATGTTATATCAAAATCATCAACCAAATTAAATTCTGTATATTCTAAGCTAAATGATATTTCTGTTATTGTTTCATCAAATTCTTTTGCAAAATTTGAATAGTCCATTTTTATACTTATAATATTATTATTCTTTTTTTCAAGGGTTATTTTATTTGTTGCTTCCTTATCCTTTACTCTCTCACTATTATATTCAAGAATATCTACTAATTTACTATTTATAATTTCATATGTATCATCATTCTTATTATATGTGGATTCTTTTATAATTTTTTCTAAAACTGTATGGTCAAAATAGTCAATATAAGTAACTGGTTTGCTTGCTATTACATATGTAGAATCTGTTTCTACCCCATCTTCTAATTTGGCTACTATATCATTCCCATAAACAAGATAAATTAGTTTTCTATTTGTCTTACTTTCTGTAAGTGTGAAAGATTCTTTTTGATTATACTTCTTACCTGTTGATATATACAAATCATCATTGATATTTAATGTGTAGACAAAATTGAAGATTCCATTTCTAATATTTGCAAACTCTTTAAAATCATCTGTTTTTGTATTATCAGTATTCTCATTTATATTAGTGTTATTATCATTATTCTTTTTATTAGTGTTACCATCATTAGTATTACCAAATCTTAATATTATTATAAGTACAACAAAGAAAAGAGCATAACCTAAAAGAATAATACGTGATTTATATGCACTATCTGTTTTTAATCTATTAAAATCTATCATATTATTCATTTTTGCCATCTTATTCACTCCCCAATATTTTACCTATTAATTTATTTTTATCTATTCCATTTAAATAGTCTTTAACTAATATCTGTTTTTTACCTTCTGGTTTAATAATTGTTAAAATAATTTCACCATCTAGTGTTTTTATTCCTATACCGTCATTATATATACTTATGATTTCTCCTATATTAATTCCTTTATTACTGTTTCCTATTCTTGAAGAGTATACTTTCATTACTTTATTATCAATTGTTGTGTATGCCCCAGGGAAAGGATTAAGTCCTCTTATTTGATTATAAACAATTTTAGTTTCTTTGCTAAAATCTATTAGCTCATCTTCTCTTTTTATAAGTTTGGCAAGTGTTGCCTCTTCCTCGTTTTGCTTTACTCTTTTATTAGTACCATCAATTATACTTGGTAATGTTTTAATAAGTAATTCTGCCCCCATCGTTGATAACTTATCATGCAATTCCCCTGTTGTCATAGTATTTGTAATTTCAATACTATTATTTTCTATCATATCACCAGTATCCATGTGTTCATCCATATACATGATAGTAATTCCTGTTTCAGATAATCCATCCATTATCGCTCGATGAATTGGTGCACCACCTCTTAGTTTTGGAAGTAATGATGCATGAACATTAATACAGCCAAGTGGTGGGCAGTCAAGCAATTCTTTTGGAATTATTTGTCCATATGCGCAAGTTATAATTATATCAGGATTTAATGCTGTAATACTTTCATATTCTTTTCTTACCCTTACTGGTTGAATTACTTTAATATTATAATTTAAAGCAAGTTTCTTTATTGGAGAAAAACTCAACTCCTTATGCCTTCCTATTTCTTTATCTGGCTGAGTAACTACCGCAATAACATTATAATTGTCTACTAAACTTTGTAGAATTGGTACACTAAAATCTGGCGTCCCCATAAATATTACTTTTATATCATTCATTTTATTCACCTATAGTAATTATATTATAGCAACTACCTTTTGTCTAATAAAAAAACATTATATGAAGGAACTACTAAGCAAGTTCCTTCACATACTAATGTTTCTTAATTTCTATCATTTTACTGTTTATCACCTAAAAATTCAATACACATTTTTTCATAATTATCTTGTGCACTTAAACAAGTATCCAGAAGATATCTCGGTTCACTTTCAAATTCTTTTAAGTCTCTATAATAAAATAATTTATGGTCATCATCAATAATAAATGGTATTATGCTATTTTTTAAACATTCTTTAAACATAATAATTCTTCCAACCTGTCCATTTCCATCTTGAAAAGGATGAATCGTTTCAAATTTTTGATGAAAATTAATAATTTCATTAATAGTAACATCTTCTAAAGAATTATACCAAGAAAGCAATTTTTTTATTTCTTTATCCACTTTATTCGGTGGTGTTGTCATCTGACCGCTTACCTCATTTGCAAGATTCTTATATTCTCCAACATTAAACCAATCTTTTCTCTCATCGCTTGTTCCTCTTTTTAAAAGTTTATGAAATTCTTTTATCAGTGATTCTGACAAGCCATCATTGAAATGATCAAGCATATAATCAAATAAATAGAAATGATTTGTAGTTTCAATTATATCGTCAATATTATTTGTATTGCCCAAGGTTGTGTTAGTCTCAAATATATACCTGGTTTCTTCTTCTGTAAATTTTGATCCTTCAATGCGATTAGTATTATATGAAAATTTTATTTGAGTATTATGGTACAAATTACCTTTTAGTTTAGACTTTTTTTGTTCTAATAGTGCTTTTAAAATTCTATTCATATACTAACCTCCTCATATTAATTAACATTATTATATCAAATTATTACTTTCATTACCATTCATTTAATAGTAAAAAAGAGATTAGTTTCCAATAAGGATTCTTAACTTCTCTTTTTCTTCTTTAAGCTTTTGTATATCCATATCAACAATATTTTTAGGTGCCTTTGCTATATAATTCTCGTTTGATAATAATCCTTCTCTTCTTTTGATTGATTCTTCTAACTTCTTCATCTCTTCGTCTAGCTTGCTTTCATCTTCTACTTTACCTTTATAATAGTAAGTAATATCTATGTAATTTGATTTGTAATTAGAAGCTTTATACTCTTTTATATCTTCTTTCATTATGTTTTCTTCATTTATTTTTAATTGTGAATCATAAATTGAGATAATATCTTTATTTGCATTTAGTGTTACAAATGCTTCTTTTGTTATATTGTTAGTTGCCTTCATATTTCTAATTGCAACAATATCTTCTATTATTTTATCTAATAGTAATCTCTCTTCCTTGTAGATATTTTTATCTGCTTTTGGATAGTTACTTATCATTATTGATTCACTATCTTTTATTGGAAGCATCTCATATATTTCTTCTGTTACATAAGGCATAAATGGATGAATAAGTTTAAGTATATCTGTTAATACTTTAAGTAATACACTTTTATTTGTATTGCTCATATCCTTTTTAGAAAGTTCTATATACCAGTCACAATAATCATTCCATGCGAATGAATAAATAGCACTTGATGCATTATTAAATTCATACTTATCCATGGTCTTTCTTACTTGCTTAATGGTATCGTTCAACTTTGTTAATATCCACTTATCAGAAATAGTTAAATTATCAAACGAATAATCTAACTTATTAAATCCTTCTAAATTCATTAATACAAATCTTGAAGCATTCCACAGTTTATTAATAAAATTCCAGGTAGATTTAATCTTTTCTTCATCATATCTCAAATCTTGACCAGGAGCACTAGATGTTGCTAAAAAATATCTTAGTGAATCACAGCCATATTCTTCTATAACATCCATTGGGTCTACTCCATTACCAAGTGATTTGGACATTTTTCTTCCTTGCTTATCTCTTATAAGACCGTGAATTAAGCATTCTTTAAATGGCCTTACACTTTTAAACTCTAATGATTGGAATACCATTCTTGCTACCCAAAAGAATATAATATCATAACCTGTCACAAGTACATCTGTTGGAAAGTACCTTTCTAAATCTTCTGTATCGTTAGGCCAACCTAGAGTACTAAAAGGCCATAACGCGGAAGAGAACCATGTGTCAAGTACATCATTATCTTGTACCCAGCCGTCACCTATAGGAGCATCTTTTCCAACATATATTTCTTCATCTTTATACCAAGCTGGAATTCTATGTCCCCACCACAATTGACGAGATATACACCAGTCACGACAGTTTCCCATCCAATGTATTAGTATTTTTTCAAATCTTTTTGGAACAAAATTAACTTTATCATTCAAACTTTTTTGATTTTCTAACACTTGTTTTGCAAGTATATCCATCTTAACAAACCATTGTTTTGAGAGATAAGGTTCAACCATTACATCTGTTCTTTCAGAATGGCCAACTGAATGTTTCATTTTTTCTATTTTAATTAATAAATTGTTTTCTTTCAATTTTTTTACTAATTTTTCTCTACAATCATATCTGTCTAAACCTTCATATCCTTTAGCAAATGCATTCATGGTTCCGTTTACGTTCATAACATTAATTCGCTCTAAGTTATGTCTATTTCCCACTTCAAAATCGTTAGGATCATGTGCTGGAGTAATTTTAACAACGCCTGTTCCAAATTCTGGATCAGCATATTCATCCCCTACTATTGGTATAGATTTATTTACAATCGGAAGTATTACATTCTTACCTATCAAATGAGTATATCTTTCATCATTTGGATTAACTGCAACTGCTGTATCTCCAAATAATGTTTCAGGTCTTGTTGTTGCAACTTCTAAATATTCTTTGGTTCCCTCAATTATATATTTTAGATGATAGAAAGCTCCTTCAATATCTTTATAAATAACTTCTTCATTGGACAGTGCAGTCATCGCTTCTGGATCCCAATTAATTATTCTTTCTCCTCTATAAATATATCCTTTATTATAAAGAGTTATAAATACGTCTTTTACAGCATTCGATAGACCATCGTCAAGTGTAAATCTTTCACGAGAGTAATCGAGTGATAATCCGAGTTTTGCCCATTGGGCACGAATATTTTCTGAATACTCCTTTTTCCAGTCCCAAGCATAAGAAAGCCATTCTTCCCTATTCATTTCTCTTGGCTTCATGCCCATGTCTTTTAGTTTTTTATCAATCTTTGCTTGTGTTGCAATACCAGCATGATCCATTCCAGGAAGCCATAAAGCATCATATCCATCCATTCTTTTATACCGAATAATAATATCTTGAAGCGTTGTATCCCAGGCATGACCTAAATGTAGTTTTCCCGTTACATTTGGTGGTGGGATCACAATTGTAAACGGTTCCTTACTTTTATCTTTACCAGCTTTAAAATAATCTCCTTTAAACCATTTTTCATATCTATTAGCTTCTACTATCTTATGATCATATTTCTTATCTAACATAAATCCTCCTTATTTGGAACTAAATACTTTATTTCCTTGCCTTTTTTCTTTGCATATTCTATTTCACTTTTTGTACCTTTTCCTATATAACCATTTACATTTACAATATATATAGCATCTGACATATCAATCCTTTGCTTATGCATACTATCAAAAACTATACGCTCACTAGGTGTATATGCATCCTTATTTTCTCTTGTTGGATAAATAATACTTAGCACACAATTTCCTTCTAATTCTAATCTTTCCGCATGGTATTGTATTTCACTAATAAATTTTATGCTCCCACAAATTGTTATCACTTTTGCTCTATTCATAAATCCTCCTATAAAATAAAAAAGCCCTTATATATTTCTATATAAGGACGAGTTATCGCGGTACCACCTTAGTTTGTGAAAAATCACACACTCAACAATTTAACGCATTAATACGTAATTTCCTATTTACTTAGAAATTAAACTCTGCTGCTACCTTCAATTAATACTATTATTAGTTTCCATCAAACACTAACTCTCTATCAATAATTATTAATTTACTCCTCAGCTTCATTGCTTTTAAAGTATTATATTATAATATCTTTATTTTGTAAACTACTTACTTATGGTAAATGGTGAATCCAATGTGCCTAATCCTCCAGTTATTTTAACCGATTTATCAATATATACAACAGGTATTACTGCTGATGTTGATGTAAATGGAAGATATGAAACTGTACCTGTATTATCTATACAACTTATATTATCATCATCTTTTCTATTAAGTGTCCAATATGTAGTTGCCTTAGCACTGCTAAAGTAATCACCAGCTTTAGGTATTCCTACTTTCATATTTCTAATCTCAGCAGTAGTTCTACAAACTGGATTTTGGACTTTATCTGATGCTAATATTTCACCACAAAAGTCTCCACTATAAATCATATTTTTGTAATTTGTTGCTAAACTATTGTACCATGTTGTATTAAGATATTCTCCAAGAGTTGTAGCTGGTGAATATTCATAATATGTATCATCAAAATTTATATTGCCTATTGGAAGTGATGCTTCTGCTATTATTTTAGTACTATTGGCATCAGTAGATACTATTCTATATTTTGTAGTTGATCCAGCAAAATATACATATTCTCCACTATATCTTGTATTAAGTGGTGCATTTGTTGTTGCATAGTTATCTCCTACTAAACGATAAGGAGTACTCATACTTCCATTACCACCAGTTATAAAACTAACATTGGCTTTAAGTACAATCGATGGTCTTACTCCGAAGAAACTTGCAACAGATGCACTTGCAGTAGCGTTACTTGAATTTACATACCATGCATTCAATTCATCCACAGGTGATAGTAACCAAAAATTTTTACTTTTATTTAAATACGTTTTAACTTTATTGTACTCATATAAGTTAAGCATACCAACTTTACTTGCATTTAAATTAGTATCAGCTGGTTTATTAGTATTACTAACTGTTGTATAATTCCAGTTAGTATTTATTAAGTATTTATTAGTATCTCTTAATGTAGATATAAAATGACTGTTTAACCAAGAATATATGTTACTAGTTGGATAATTAATTGTATCTTTGTTATAAGTTACTATCGATATAACATCTTCAGTAACTAGTTTTATAGTCTTAGACTCATCATTAAATGATATTACTCTCCATAATTTTCCAGAATACCAAATATAGTTATTAGGGTTACTTCCTGTTATAAAATATTCTTTATTATCATCTGTAGTTAAGAAAGGCGCTAGACTAGTTTTTAGTGTTGAAACCAATATATTTGGAGTATCTGGCTGATATGCAACACAGCTACCTTCCTTTTTCACATTATTTTCATACACCACTTTTGTACCCTTCATACAAACTAAGCTTACATTAGCTTTTACTTTTCCTTTTTCATTAGTTATCTTTACTTTAACGTTTTCACTACTCTCTGGTGTATCACACGTGACCTCTTCATCTTCAAAAGTTTTAACAAAGTTCTCTTTAATTAAAGTTGCTAAATCTGTCTCAACACACCCATTACCATAAATTCCACCCAGTTCATCTGTGATGCTATTCGCATAAACTAAAGCAGCTTTCTCTATAACATCATAATAATAATTATATTTCTTTTTACTATTTTGTTCTATCAACTTCATTGTTGATGGAAATACAATTAATAGCAATAATCCAATAATTGTAATTACACCAATAAGTTCAATTAACGTAAACCCTCTTCTATTCTTCATATAACACCATCCTATTATGCATTAATTATAGCAAAGAATATATTAAACTACAAATAAAAAATAACAATTATCGTTATTTGTCATAGAATACTATAGGTGATTATTATGTTTAATTCAAGGAAACATAATTTCTATTGTGGTTGTGATATGTGTAAAGCAAAAAGGAGAAGAAACCCTTTCTATATAAGCTGTCTTCTACTTTTAATTTTAATTATATTCTATCAGTCATTTCTTTTAATATTTATAACCACTAAAATAAATGCAATTGTATTGTTTGTTGAATTAGTTTGTCTTAGTATTGGAATATGCAGGGTTATTTTCTGATATAAAGTTAATTACTCCATATAAATAGCTTATTAACTCGTAAACTGTTTTGCTATTATTTATTTCTTTATCATGTAATTCTAGTTTTTCTGGAATTGATAATAATGAAAATAACAAATATTTTTCTTCTGTTAAAAGTTTATACTTAGTATTATAAATATCAAATAGATCAGGAAAGTTTATTTCTAAATAATCATTTTTATAAAAATTTAGAAAATCATAAATTGGACTATCAACAGTAGATTTATCCCAACTAATTAGATAAAGCTCCGTAGATGAAACTAAATGATCTAAAGATAAATTATTATGAAGCATTACTACTCTTTTGCTTCTTTTTTCTTCCATCAACTTATACCACTTATCTAAAAAATATTTTGATGTATCAATAGCCCTATATATTAATGTAATACTCCTTAATAGTAAATAATTACTTGGTGATACATATTGATCTTCTTCAAGCAGCATTCTTATATTGTCATAGTAGTCATTCATGTTTTGAAGTTCTATTGTTTTATCTTCGTAGAACTCTTTTATCTCATCAAGTGATATATTTTTATAGAAGGTAGTCTTATTGTGAAGCATGCTCATTATGTATATAATATTTAAAGCTTTATCTTCTTTTGACATATCAACATTTTCTACAAAAGGTACTATTTCATAATCGTCTCTTGTATCATTATGCAATGGCAAATAATTAAAAAATTGTTTTGACTTCAAATAATTATGTAAGTTTTCTTTATCATCAACAGCTTTTCTTTTAATAGCAAAGTTACCTTTATCTGTACCAATTATTTGAACATTACCTATTCTTTTATAACTATTTACTTTAAATTGATACTTATTTATTAGGTTTGATAAATCATTCTTCATGTACTGCAGGTATTATGACTTTAGTACCTAATTTTAACTCATTTAAATTATTATATTCTTCTAGACATTCTTTTGTTGTTTTATACTTGTTTAATATTGAATCAACACTATCTCCTTCTCTTACTATGTGAATATGATAAGTTGAAAATGATTCAGTACCATCATTTAAATTCATAAATATAGAATCACTCTTAGTAGGATCAAACCTAAACTCTTCTTTTTCTTCCACAGTAATATCTTCTTTAACATTAACTGGTATTTCTAATTTTTCTGTTGTTTCTACTTCTTTAAATAAATCCTCAATTGGTAGCTCTTTATATTCTTCAACATCAGTTTTTGATTCTTCACCATGATTAACTACAATCACATCATCTACTCTTACTAATTCTTCCTCTTTTTCTTCAACACTATCATCTTCAAATAAAATTTCTTCTAGTTCATCAATTGGGTCTATTTTTTCTTCAACAACTTCTGGCTCCTCTTTTAATTCAAGATGATCAAGACAAAGGTCAATTTTTACTAATAATATTTCTTCGTTTAAAACCTCATAAGTGAAATCATCAATATCAACAGACAACTCTTTTGTCTCATATTTGTCATCTACCTCAATATCTACTGGCACTTTATAACTAAAGTCTTCTTCAATTTGACTAGCACTTGTCATCCTATATGTACCAGATACTACAAAATCACCACTAATCGTATGATCATTAACTTCTAGAGTATGATCAAGTGAAATACCTGTAATTCTACTAATCATTGTTTTAAATTCTATTTCTTTTTTAAAAGATACAATTTCTCTCATTATAATCATTCCTTCCTATTAGAATATATGTAATTATTTACTATTTATAACTAAAGATAGACTAAAATTAGTACAAACAAGATATAATATGGTATACTTTATGTCATGGAGGGAATGTATGAATGCAGTAAACAATCTACAATTTGGGTCTATAAGAAGCCACTTAAGCAGCCCAATGCTAAATATCCCTATGCGAAGTTCTTTTATTTCAGAAAGAGAAAAAGCAAGCGTTGAAAAAAGCAGAATATATGAAATAGATGGTGAAAAATATTTGATGACACCTTCAGTATATTTAGAAATGCAAGCTTGGAAGATTATGAGAAAAATCAAGGAAAATATACCGGATTTATAAAAAGAAGACTAACTCAATATATGAGCTAGTCTTTTTATTTCTTCTAATATTTTTTCTTTTTTATTCATATCTGTCAATTGTTTTACATAAGATGAGAGATTATCTTTTAAAAATGTATAAAATTCTATAAAGTCTTTTTGTTTTGTTCTAAGTAGTATTGGTCCAAAGAGCAATTCATCTTCTGTATATTTTTGCTGTCCCTTTTCAAAAACAATAATTGGGTAATATTTTGTTCGATCTTTTACCATTGCTTCATCTACAACATAATATCCATTTTCGTTAAGAGTTTTTCTAACTATATAAAACTCATTATTTGGCGAAATAATTATTTTGCTGATATTTTTTAATTTATCTTTACGACACATCATGTTTGCAATCGTAATTCCGCCCATACCAGATATGATAACTGTATCAGTCTCTTCTTCTATTGGTTCTAACCCGTCTCCTAATTTTATTTTTATTAAGGATTCTAGGTTAGATGCTTCAACATTTGATTTTGCTATTCGTAATGGTCCTTCATTGATATCTGATGCAATAGCTCTTGTGTTTTTTTTATTTTCTACTAAATAAATTGATAAGTATGCATGATCGCATCCCACATCAATAATATTAGAATTGTCAGAAACAAAGTTAGCAATTGTTTTTAATCTTTTATTAATCAATTAAGAAATCCTTTAATTTTCTTGAGCGTGATGGATGTCTTAGTTTTCTTAAAGCTTTTGCTTCAATTTGTCTAATACGCTCTCTAGTAACACCAAATATTTGACCAACCTCTTCAAGAGTTCTACATTGCCCATCATCAAGACCAAATCTAAGTCTTAACACCTTTTCTTCTCTATCAGTTAGTGTTAGAAGTGCAGCAGTTAATTCTTCCTTTAGCATTTCAACTGTTGCATATTCTTCTGGAGACATAGTTCTTTCATCTCTTATAAAGTCACCCAAGTGAGAATCATCTTCTTCACCAATTGGTGTTTCTAAAGATACAGGATCTTGAGATATCTTATATACTTCTCTAACTTTTTCAACAGTTATATTTAACTTTTTAGCTATTTCTTCTTCCGTTGGTTCTCTATTTAATTCTTGTGTAAGTTGTCTTTGAACTCTTGCAAGTTTATTAATAGTTTCAACCATATGTACTGGTACTCTTATCGTTCTTGCTTGGTCTGCAATTGCTCTTGTTATAGCTTGTCTAATCCACCAAGTAGCGTATGTTGAAAATTTATATCCTTTTGTTGGATCAAACTTATCAACAGCTTTCATAAGTCCAATATTTCCTTCTTGAATTAAATCAAGGAACAACATACCACGACCTACATATCTTTTTGCAATCGAAACAACTAAACGAAGGTTAGATTCTGCCAACATCTTTTTAGCATATTCATCCCCTTGTTCAGCTAGCTTAGCATATTCAAACTCCTCGTCTGTTGTAAGTAAGTTTATTCTACCAATCTCTTTTAAATACATTCTAACAGGATCATTAATTTTAATATCTTTTGAGAGTGTTAAATCTTCTACTATTAAGTCTTCAGGATCATCTGTGGTGTCATTATTATCTGTTGAATCTGATATTATTTCGATTTTTTCTTCCACTAATGTATTATATAAATCATCTAGTGTATCACTATCTATATCTAGTCCTTTTAGTTCTTCTGCTAATTGTTCATAAGTTATATAGCCATTTTCTTTACCTAGATCTATTAATCTTTTTTTTCTATCATCAATAGTCTTTATTTCATTAAGCATGGTTTCACTCCTTAACTCTTAATAGTCTTATACGTTCAGCAATCTTAGCTTTTTCTAGTTCATCGACTTCAGTTTTCATTAATTCTTTTAGGCGTAATACTTCTTGCCTCATATTATAATCGTCGATGACATTAATATAATCTTTTATTGCCTCATCATTCAACACTTCATCTAAATCAAGTGACATGATTCTTTCGTATAATTCTAATAACTCTGTTTTATCCTTTAAATAAGTATAAAAGTCTGCAATAACAATATCTCCAAATTCATGATAGTAATAACTAATTTCAGCTGCTAAGCTTCTTTCTACACTATTAGCAAAATATATGTTTTTATCTTCATATACTTTAATTATGGTTGGGCTAATAATCATGTAATAAAGGAAGGCAATTGCTGCTTTAGTATACTTATCCACTTTTTCTTTAACCATAGGTAAAATAGTTTCTGCATCTTTTTTTTCCTTATTTAAAAGAAATTCATTTAATTTTTTTTCTAGTGTAGTATAACTCAAATTTGTCTCATTTGCAAGTTTTTTCAGTATTATTTCTCGTCTTATTTCGTCATTTATTAAGCTCGCCTCTTTTATTACCTTATTTATGTAGTTTGCAAGCTCTATATCACTTTTTAAATTTATACCAACCTTAAGCCTTTCAATTTTAAAATCACTAAAATTCAAGGCATTTTCTATTAGACTTATAAACTTGTCTTTCCCATTTTTTAAAATATAAGTATCGGGATCATCATTGTTTTTAAGTGGTATCACTTTTACAGTTAATCCGGCGTTTTCTAAATGCTCACCAACACTCATTGTTGCAACTTGACCAGGGTCATCTCCATCAAGACATAAATAAACGTTAAGAGATAATTTCTTTATAAGCGATATTTGTTCATCTGTTAAAGCAGTTCCCATAAGTGCTACTGTATTTTTTATTCCTATAGTACTAGCTCTAATGACATCCATAAAGCCTTCCATAATTATTACACTTTTCTCTTTTCTTACATATTCTTTGCAATTGTAATAATTATATAAACAATGCCCCTTTTTAAATATATTCGTTTCTTTTGTATTCATGTACTTAGACATATTAGAATTATCATAGATTCTACCACTGAAGGCGACCACTCGTCCAAATCTATCATGAAGTGGAAACATTATTCTATTTATAAAGGTGTCATTATCACCATTCACTAGTCCTATGTTATCAAGAGTGTTTATATCATAACTCCTTTGCTTTAAATAATTTGTTAAAGAAGTTTTATTGTTGCTTGATAGTCCTATGCCAAACTCTTTTATAATATCACTATCAATTCCCCTGTTTTTCAAGTACTCTTTAGCTACAATGCCTTCTTGTGTATTAAGTAATAGTTGATAATACTTACTTGTAATATCATATATTTCAAATAACTTTTCATTTTTCTTATCATAGTTACTAACGGTATTTCCAATTGTTACTCCTGCTTTATTAGCAAGAAATTTTAAAGTGCTAGGAAAATCTAAATTTTCTATTAACTGAATAAAATTATATACATTTCCACTGGTATGACAAGACCAACAAGTAAATGTTTGTCTTGTTGTACTTACACTCATCGAAGGATTTTTATCATTATGAAAGGGACATACCCCCCAATAGTACTGCCCTTTTTTAGTAAGAGAAACATATTCTGATACAAGTTCAACAATGTCTATTTTACTTCTTATTTCATTAATAACATTTTGATTATTCATAAATAGCCCTCCAAAACATGTATATATTATACAATAAAAAAAGAAAAAGTTCAAAGAACTTTTCTATCGTTTTCTATCAATTATTCTATCAATAACTAGCATGTTATGCTCAATTTCATCTCTCACTGCTTGAGGATTTTGACGGGTTATTCCAATTACTGCTGGTCTCCCATTTAATTGGCCTGTTGTATCTATTGCTTTTAATAATTGAGATTGTTCCATTTGAGAATTGTTTAAGTTAGTTGCTGGACCAGCCTCTTCTACTTTCCATCTTTCAATATTAACAAATTGCTCAGTAACACCTTCTGCATTCTGTCGAACTCTTCCAGTAGGATGATATACTAATCCTGTAAATTCTCCCATGTTTTTATTAAACTCTGAAGATACAAGTCCATCTTGTACAACACCTGCTATCCAGTCGCCACTAACTGAAGGCATTCCGTTTGAATCTATTACTTGTTCCCCAGTAAATACCAAAGGAGTAGCCCAATTACTCCAACCTTCCACAGTTATGCTTCCTTCTGGAATAAAATTAGTAATTGTAGGAAGTTGATTAGTCGCTGGTGTTAGATTGTTATTTGAAGAATCCAAAAGCAATGCCCCTAGTCCAATAGTTACAGCCAATAAAGTGCCTGCTAAAACAATAGATGAAGGCTTCTTTAACAGTTCCATAAAAGTAGGTCTTACATTTAGTATAGGTGGATTTACTGGTAGAAAATATCCTGCTTTAGTAAATACTTCCCTATTTTTATTTTCATTTAACATAACTCACCTCTTTTTTAATACATATCACTAAATATAGTTTAATATTAACTTAAATAAAAGTAAAGAAATTAAAAGGAAGACTGTAAAGTCTTACCTTTTGTTATTCTTTTATTCTATTTAAAATATCTAGATAGTCTTTATCATCCTCAGTCAAGCTATTAAAAAACTCGGTTGAACCACTTCCCTCAATACTTATCAAATCATTAAGTTCTAATTGTCTTTTTACTTCTTTGGCTACGCCAATATTTCCATCTATTATTTGGCTATTTGGAAAATATCTTTTAATCATGTTCCTTATAATTGAGTAATGAGTACATCCAAGTACAATAGTATCATAATTTTGATTAAGATATTTTTTAATTTGCTCTTTTAACACCTCTTCTATTTCTTCACCACTTTTTGTTTCTATTGCATTTGCTAAATTGTGACATGGCACTAAAGTGATTTCCTGATTCAGGTGTTTATACGTAGCAACTAATTCATCAACTCTTTTTGATTTGACCGTATATGGAGTTGCTAAAACCAGTGTTTTATGAGAATTTTGATCATATGCAACTTTTATTGCAGGCACAACACCTACAAAAATTATATCCTTATATTTATCCTTTAATTCTTTCATACATACCGTTGTTGCAGTATTACAGGCAATTACTATTAATTTGACATTGTTACTTATTAAATAATCTACTATATTAGAAGTTATTTTTAACAACTCATTACTGTCTTTAGAACCATAAGGATTATGTAGTGAATCCGCATAATAAATATAATCTTCATTTGGTAGTAATTTCTTTATCTCACTTAATACAGTTAATCCACCGATGCCAGAATCAAATAATCCTATTTTAGATTTTTTCATATAATCTCCTTAGAATAAAGACAGTTGACTAGATTCAGGCATACCATCCAATATTCCCATTCTCTTCATCTTCTCTATTATAGTAGCAGATGCTTTCCCTCTTTTCTGCAAGTCTTCTATGCTTATAAATTCTCTAATATTTCTTTCTTCAACAATTGTTTTGGCAACCGTATCACCAAGACCATCAATAGTCCTAAATGGTGGTATTAACACTTTATTTTCTTCATCTACCAAAAATCTAGAAGCATCACTTTTCATAAGATTAACATTAGCAATGGTAATCCCTCTTGCAGTAGCTTCTAATGCAAGTTCTAAAACAGTAGAAATATTTTCTTCTTTATTAGAAATATCATAGCCTTTTAATTTTAAATCTTCCATCTTACTTCTAATAGCATTATATCCCTTTATCATTGTTTCTATGTCAAAATCATCACTTCGAATAGAAAAATATGCTGCATAATACAATACTGGTCTATATACTTTAAACCATGCAATACGTATTGCACTCATAACATAAGCACAAGCATGTGCTTTAGGGAACATGTACTTAATTTTGTAGCAGGAATCAATATACCAATCTGGTATATCAACTTCTTTCATCTTAGCTACCCATTTTTCCCAAGCTTCTTTATCTTTGCTAGCTTTACCTTTACGAACAAGCTCCATTATTTTAAAAGCATCAAGTGGTGCTACACCATTATAAGAAAGATATACCATTATATCATCACGACATCCAATAACCTCTTTAAATGGGACAATATTATTTTTAATAAGTTCGGAAGCATTTCCGGCCCAAACATCAGTCCCATGTGAGAGCCCAGATATTTTTACAAGTTCTGCAAATGTTGTTGGTTTTGTCTCAACTAACATATTAATAACAAATCTAGTTCCAAGTTCAGGAAGTCCAAGAGTTCCTGTTGGACACATAATTTGGTCTTCTGTTACACCTAGTGCATCAGGTGAGCAAAGTAGACTAATTACCTTTTTATCATCCATTGGAAGTTTTGTAACATCAATACCAGATAAATCACCCAACATTTTTAATATTGTAGGATCATCATGACCTAGTATATCGAGTTTTAATAAGTCTTGATCAATTGCATGATAATCAAAGTGTGTGGTTCTCCATAAAGCATTTGTATCACCTGCTGGAAATTGATAAGGAGTAAAATCATATACGTCCATATAATCCGGTACAACAACAATACCACCTGGATGCTGTCCTGTTGTTCTTTTGACACCAGTACACCCACTAGCTAAGCGTTCTATTTCTGCTGTTCTTAAAGTTACTCCCTTATCTTCAGCATATCCTTTTGCAAAACCAAATGCTGTTTTATCAGCAACTGTACCAATCGTCCCTGCTCGATAAACATTATCAACGCCAAATAACTCTTTTGTATATTCATGTGCTTTCCATTGATATTCACCAGAAAAGTTTAAATCTATATCTGGTACCTTATCAGCATTAAATCCAAGGAATGTCGCAAACGGCATGTCCTGTCCTTCTTTACCTAACGGTTCATTACAGTTTGGACATAACATATCAGGTAAATCATACCCACTTGGATAATCACTACCAAAGGATTTGCCATCCATCTCAAAAACACTAGTTTTACATTTTCTGCATAGATAATGAGCTGGAAGTGGATTAACTTCTGTTATTCCCATCATCGTAGCAACAAAACTTGAACCAACAGATCCACGCGATCCAACGAGATAGCCATCATCATTGCTCTTTTTAACAAGTTTTTGAGCAATTAAGTAAATAACATCGAATCCACCTTTAAAAATACCAGCAAGTTCTTGCTCTATTCTGTCATTAACAATAGTAGGTAATTCTTCACCATACATTTCATGAGCTTTACCATATACTAATTCTTTAGTCGTTTCCTGGCTATTTTCAATCTTTGGTGAAAATGGTATCCCTCCAGTTTCAATAATTACTTCAATAATTTCAATCATATCTGCAATTTTATTGGGATTATCTATAACTATTTCTTCTCTTAAATCTTCTTCAAGAAATTTAAAATCATCTAGCATTTCATTAGTCGTCCTAAAATGCATACTTGCTATTTCTCTAATGCTTTCTCTTGCAAGCGGATGTCTTCCACCACCAGGCACCTTCTGATTAACGATAACTTCTCTGAAAATTTTATCATCCTTATTCAGATGATGAACATCACCTGTCGCAACAGCTATTTTCCCTGCTTCTTTTGTCAATCTAACAATTTTTTTTACATGGTCAGTTAATTCAAACTTATTGGTAAAATCTTGCATTTGAAGTAAATGATCATAGCAATCAAGTGGTTGAACTTCTACATAGTCATAGAAACTAATGAGTTCAAGCAATTCTGAATCTGATTTACTTCTTGCTTCTACAAATATTTCAGACTCATAACATCCGCTTCCTACAAGCAAACCTTCTCTTAACTCTGAAAGTACACTTCTAAGTATTCTAGCTGTTCCTTTATAGAAATATTTTGTATTAGCAAAACTTACTATTTTAAATAGATTTTTTAAACCAATTTTATTTGTTGCTAAAAGATTAATATGATATTTATTTCCATATTTATATATTTCTTCTTTATCAATTAATTTGTCTAAATCACTTATTTTAAGAATGTCCCTATTTGCTAGTTTTTGAGTCATTCTATGAAATACTAAAGCAGTGCCTTCAGCATCATAATCAGCTCTATGATGTGAGTCTTCATCGAATTCTACATCGTAACGTTTAACAAGTGCTGAAAGTGAATGTCTTGCTGACTCACTATCAAGTAATCTTGATAATGCTAGTGTATCTATAATTGTATTTATATATTTTCCTAACTTATATTTGCTATATGCCATTTCTAAGAATGATGTGTCAAATTTGGCATTATGGGC
This sequence comes from Bacilli bacterium, assembly GCA_031549195.1. Lineage (GTDB taxonomy): Bacteria > Bacillota_I > Bacilli_A > RF39 > UBA660 > JAVBQF01. The sequence goes on along the minus strand of JAVBQF010000006.1, from coordinate 90,130 downwards.
AACCATTGGAAGATTTCCTGTCCATTCAACAAATCTTTTAATGACAGTTTCTTCATCATCTTTCCCAGCTAACATAGTATCGGTTATACCAGTAACTTCAGTAATTTTCTTTGATAATTCTCTTTTAGGATCAATAAGTTCAGAAAACTTATCAATTATCTCACCATTTAATATTTTAACTGCACCAACTTCGATGATTTGGTCTCCAGCACCGGCATTAAATCCAGTCGTCTCAAAGTCAAATACAACAAAAGTTGTTTCAAACAGACTATCTTCTGTTGGTCTTTTAACTATATCAACAGTATCTTCTATTAAAGTTAATTCAGTACCGTAAATAGCTTTAAATGGTTCTTCGCCTTCTTTTAGGCTGCTATTTATATCGGTGACTGTGTGATAAACATCAGGGAAAGATTGACATCCGTCATGATCTGTAATAGCTACCGCTTTATGCCCAAGCTTTCTAGCCATTTTTATTAATGCTTTAGGTTCACTTATACCATCCATCTGGCTCATTTGAGTATGAGTATGTAATTCAACTCTTTTTCTTTCGCATATATCTTTCACTTTTACTTCTTTTGACTCTATTTCATTAATATCTCTTATATTAAATACTATCTCATCATTTTGCCATTTATCACTTTTAGTACCGCCTCTTAACTTTAACCATGATCCTACTTTTGTTTTACTTTTTACTTTACTAAATTCTTCATCATCCCTTATGAAAACCTTACAATAAATACTATCTGTATTATCTGTGACTTTCAAAGTTAAAATTTTAAAAGCTTTGCTCGCTGGCTCAAATTCATCAACACCAAATACAGTACCCTCTATTGTAACCCTTTCTTCTTCTCCAACAATGGTAGCAATCGATACTGATCCGTCTTTAATTGCATTACCAAAAATAGTAAATTCATCTACTTCTCTTTTCTCTCTTTTTGGAAAGCTATTAAAAGTATTTTCTTTTCTTACTTCGATCTTAGGCTTTTCAATAGGTTTAGTCATAGCTTCCATCATTTCTTTTTCAATAGTTGCTCTTGTTTCATTAGGATCAACTTCATTTACAACAATTTTTAAAACATTATGAAAACCATAGTTTTTTAATTGTCTATTGATATATCCTACTGTCTCTTCTAATGAAGCTGACTCACTGTTGTTCATTACATCTAATTGTCTACTTTCTATTACTAGTCTGTTCTGAATTAAGTTGGCAAAATATTCTCCATTTGGATACTCTAATTCCATCGCTTCTAATACATAATCCAAATACTCTTCAAAATAAGTACCATTTTCCTCTGTGCTCTCAATATATAGATATACTGTTACGTCCTTAAAATACTCTTTTAGTTTCTCTAAAATAGTACTATACAAAGAAAATGAAATATTAGTATCATTTTTAATAATAACTTCAACTTCCTTTTCTTTTTCTTTAATATTAACATTCACTAAGTCGGCATTCTTAAGATCAGCACCAAAATCTATATCTAAACTTAATTTTTCAAATATACTTTTTAATCTCTCGCTCATAAAATACCTCCTTGATAAATCTGTATAAAATTATCATAACACATAAAGAATATGTTTTGCATAAAAGAAAATTAATTTATAAAAGTTTTCTTTATTACTAACTAATTTAAATTTTTTATTTGACGTCCAATAATTATTACTAGTCAATTATTTACATAATAAAAGAACTATTATTGAACAGTCCTTATATCATTTCTAAATTATTAAGCCTTATTATATATTTTTGATTATTACAACAAAAATCTATAAAACCATATAAATCAACTTTTCTTAATCCTTTTTCTATTGGGTACTTATCAATATCAAATGGTATTCTATCTCTCATCATATAACTTACTAACTCTTCTCTATCTGCTCCCATATACATTAGGAAATAAGGATAAAGCTGTCTTTTAAGAAATCTCAACTTTTTAAATCCTTCTTCATACATTGTAACACCTAAAATACGGGTATAAAGTTCATTTGTTATTGCCAAGTCTATTATAGAAGATACTATTTCGTTGTTTTCTTTTTGATAGTCACCTATTTCATATTTAACTAAAGTAAACATTATCTTCATTATTGCTTTTAGCCCATCTTCTGAATCTTCCTTTTTACCCCATACTATATTTTTTTTAGGATTTGCCTTAAGAAATTCTATTGTTTCAAGATCTGGATGAACAACTATTATTTTAAAGTTATTTTTAATATCGATTCTTAATACCTCTTTTAATATTGCTTTAATTTGTTTTTGATTTGAATCCCATATTTTCATAAGAAGTTGTCTGTGTTTATCAGATTGTTTTTTTATTTTTACAAAGATTTCTGAATTGAATACAAAGTTATATACAGTATCATCATCAGGTATAAAATCACTTGTATACTTTAATATTTCAACATTGTCTTTTTCCATATTTTTGTATTGCTTTGGATAATTTTTCCAAAGGCGCTCTTTAAGTGATTGTATCTCTTCACATATAGAAGGTTTAAATAAAAGGCACCAAGCAAGAAGATAATCATTTGTTATAAATTCTACATTCATTATTTAACCTCCAATCTATGTATTTAATATATCACAATTTATATATAAATTAAATCCTTTATTGATATTTACCATAAATTTCTAATTGAGTTTTTTTAATCTATTTACTACTATTTGATAGCTGGTATTACGCTCGACCTTGCCTCTTACTAAAAGTATATCTCCCTTGTTAATTTCACCATAACTAGATAGTGTACTTGAAAATATAACATAGTCTAAAGAATCACCCTCATCACTACCTAAAACGAAAGCCATTTTCTTACCTGATTTATCAATATGAGTTTTTATTCTATCAACCATAATAATAGTATCAACATCCTTGTTAAAATATTGTCCAATATTGTTTATATCAATTACTTTATAATCAGACTTATATTTTGTAGTGGGATGATAGCTTAAATAGAAGCCAAATAATTCCTTTTCTTTAGACATCAAAAACTCATTATCATATTCTTCACATATTTCTATGTTTGGCTCTAATTTAAAGCTGCTTGTTGGATCTAGTCCTTTTGCTACAAAGGCATATGTTAATAAATTATCTAAGTTTTCTATTAGTGTTTTCTTATTAAATCCAAATTCTCTAAAGCAAGAAGCATATATCAATGTTTCTATTGTTTTTTTATTTATTCCCTTGTTAGTTAATTTAATGAGGCAATCATATATATCTTTAAATTCAGTTTCTCTTGTACTAACGATTGCTGTTGCAACTGAAGCACCTAAATTCCTAATATTAGAAAGAGGAAATACAATGCCATCTGATGCAACAGAATATCTTTCAGTGCTTAAATTTATGCTTGGCAGATAAAAGTTAACACCTTTTTTCCTAGCTTCTTTAATAATCAATGATGTTTTAGAATCATGTCCAATTATCTGTGATAATAAATTAAGGTAGAAATATTTTGGATATTTTGCTTTTAAATAGGCCATTTTGTATGCAATCATTGAGTACGCTACTGTATGAGATTTATTGAATCCATATTGTGCAAAGTTCAATATTAAGTCATATACTTCTTTTGCAACTTCATAACTATGGCCATTTTTAATGCTTCCACTAATAAATTTATCTTCTTCATTTTTTAGTGCATCTTTCTTCTTCTTACTCATAGCTCTTCTTAAATTATCAGCTTCGCTTAATGAAAAACCTGCCATTATGGATGCTATTTGCATTATTTGCTCTTGATATATTATTACTCCATAAGTTGCTTTAAGTATTGGTATTAAGCATTCAGCAGAATAAGTTATCAAACTCGGATCATGTTTCCTTTTTATATATTCTATATCACTAGGTCCTGGTCTTACTAAAGCATTTGCGGCAATAATATCAGCAAATGTTGATGGTTTTAATCTTTTAAGTAAATTTTTCATAACATCCGATTCAAACTGAAATATCCCATTAGTATCAATATCAAAAAATACTTTTATTGCTTCCTTATCGTCAAGCGGAATGTCTAAGAAATTAATATCTATATTTTCATATTTTTTGATTGATTCAAGTATTTCCATTATTGTAGTTAAATTCCTATTGCCTAGAAAGTCCATCTTAAGTAATCCTAAGTCTTCAAGAAAACCCATCTCATAACCAGATACGTACATGTCTTCTTGTCTAATTAATGGTATTATTTCATCTAGTTCTACTCCTGAAATTATAATACCAGATGCATGTGTAGTAATATTCCTTGGAAATCCTTCTAGGAACAATGATATTTCATACAACAATGATAATCTTTCATCATTATCAATTATATTTTTAAACTCTAAATTACTATCATAAACTTCCTTAAGTTTATCAGTAAAAAGGGCAATATATTTCTTTAATCTATCTACTTTTTCAGGGGCAATTTTTAATACTTTAGAAACATCATCTAATACTGCTTTTGCTTTTAATGTACCAATTGCAACAATACCAGATACATTCTTCTTACCATATTTTTCTTTAACATAATTTATTACATCATCCCTATAGATATCTGGAAAGTCTATATCTATATCAGGCATTGTAATTCTTCCTGGATTTAAGAAACGTTCAAATAGCAAATCATATTCAATCGGATCAACATCAATAATACCTAGAGAGTATGCGACTAGAGAGCCACCTGCACTACCGCGGCCTGGACCAACTAACAATCCGCTCTTTTTAGCATATTTTACATAATCATAAACAATTAAGAAATAGTTAGAAAATCCCATTTTCTTAATAACATCTAATTCATACACTAATCTTTCTTTATATATATCACTAACTTCATTTTTTAGTCTTCTTTTTAGTCCTTCAATACTAAGTGTAAACAAATATTCATCACTATTATGCTTAAATTCTGGTATGAAATTAGTGTTTTTAGGAAAAGTTACGTTACACATATCAGCAATAAAATTAGTTGTATCTATTCCTGTTTTACTACTTAACTTTTCTATTTCATTACCAAGTAAATAGTTGTTATTATCTTCATAATCAACTTCATCCATTACATTTTTTTTATCACGAATCATAAGGACATATTTTAAATATTTACTATCTTTTTTATTTAAATACAAGATTTTATTAGCAAATACTACTCTACTAGTTATAGATAATGCCAAATGTTCTTCTTCCCTATTAGAATAACCCAAATATATATATTCATATACCTCTTTTAATTCATTAAATAACTCTTTATATTCATACATTACAATGCATATTAAATCTTCACTGTTATTATTTAAATCTTCTATAGCTATTGCTCTTTCACTTTTAATTGTGGATAGTTTTATTAATGATTTATAACCATTAAATGTTTTTGCATATAATAAAACTCTACTGTTTTTATATTCTATATCAAGACCAATTATAGGTTTTATTCCATTATTAATACATTCCTTATAAAAATGCATTGTTATTATCATATTATCGTCAAGGAGTGCTACTGATTTAATATTTTCTTCTTTACAATTTTTTATTAGTTTATCAATATCTACTAGACTAGATAGAAACGAATAGTTACTTTTTACATATAATGGTGTATACATATAAAACACTCCTTTCTAAGCATATTTTAACACACATAAAATATAATTGAAATATTTGACTAAACTAAAATTTTATGATAAAGTTATTTAGCAAGTGTTTTTTACATATAAAGGAGGATATTATGGCTATTAATGTATCAAATAGAACACCTAACTGTTCTGCTAGACAAAGAAGTCATGCTCTTAACACTACTAATAGAAAACAAAAATTAAATCTTCAAGTTGTTAGATTAGAAGATGGTACTAGAGTAAGAGTTAGTAATAAAGAAGCAAGAACATTAAGAAAAGATTCTAAAGTAGAAGAAGCAGCTGAGTAAGCTGTTTTTTATTTTGTATAATAAAAAGAACTAGTTTATCTCTAGCTCTTCAATTTCATCAACAACTGTTAATTGTTGTTCAATAACAAGTCTTAATTTCTTTTTAAATATTCTCATATTACGTTCTAAGACATCAGCTTTAATTTCTATCTTTTCAGCACGTAATAGTGCATCATTTACTATTCTAGAAGCATTCTTTTTAGCGTCTTCAACAATCATATTACGTTCTTCAATTGCTTGTTTTTTAATATCACTGCCTGCTGCTTCTGCCTTATATAATGAGTTCTTCAAGTTATCTTCAATTGATTTATAGTGCTCTAATTCTTTCTTTAAACTTTCTATTTTATCTTGTTGTAGTTTAACTCTTTTTATAACATCTTCAGTGTGGGCGATAACATCATCAACAAATTTGTTGACTTCTTCTTTACTATAACCATTTTCAACAATGGAAAACCTATTCACATTATCACCTCAATTAAAGCTACTTAATTATAATTACCAATTAAATTCGTCTTCTTGCTCTTCTTCTTTTCTTCCTTTTTGTCCTTTTACAGAATCATCCGTTATTTTTCCTTCAACATTAAAGTTTTTTGGAGTACATAAGAATATTCCGCCACCAAGTTTTTGTAAATCTCCTTCAATTGCATATAAAGTTCCACTTAAGAAATCTACAATTCTCTTTGCTTGATCTGGTGTTACTCTTTTAAGATTTACTACTACTGCGCTTCTATTCTTAAGATAATCTGCGATTTGTTGTGATTCTGAATATGCTCTTGGTTCTAATAAAATCATTTTATTTCCAGACATATCATATGATTCTTCGCTAATCATCTCATCTTCATCGCGTTCTTCAACATCTCCACCAAAAAATCCTTTTAATTTATCTAATGCCATTATTTATTCCTCCCTATTATCACTAAGATAATTCTAACACAATTTATTTTAAAATTAAAGTCCTTATTTTATTGCATACCATATACTTGCAACATCACTATTGCTGCTGTATGGTTCTGGATTTGGTTTGTCCATCTTAAATGCAATTGGAACTTTAAAGGCACTTCCAAACTCTATGGCATTACCTGGCTGCAATGTATTTAATATTTCAACTATTTCATCATTAACATTTGGTACCATTTCTCTTATATAGACTAAGTCTTTTGGGTGAAGCGTTCTTAGTACTAAGAAGTTTGAGCACTGTGAAATACTAGTTTCAGATAGTTCACTTGGTCTTTGTGTAATAAGTCCTAATAGTACTCCATATTTTCTTCCTTCTTTGGTAATTCTATCAAATATATTATATCCAAGTAATTCAGCATCTATATCCTTTTGAACATATCTATGGGCTTCTTCTATTATTATATGGAATGGTATTTTACCGCGCTCTTTTGTAGTTGCTGCATAATCAAATAGTATTTTAGATATGATTTTTGTGATTGTCTTTGCTAATCTATCATCGACATAGTTAATATTAAAGTTAACTATTTGTGCTTTTTTACCCTCATAAGTTGTTAATAAATCACCAATAAAGCCTATTCTTGTAACCATCTTTGGATAGTCAAAATATTGCGCAGCATCGCTATTAGCTAATGCGTGAAGTCTAACACTTAATATATTAGCATAATCAAACACCTTATCACTCTTTAAGATACCTTCAGATATTAAAGCAAACTCTAGTGCACGTTCTAAATCAATAAGGCTATACGGTACTAATCCATTTGGTTTTGGTATTTCTTGATTTTCATTTACAAAACCATACAAGAAATTAACAACTAATTCCATCTCTTGTAATTTACCGTTATTATCAACAAATATACATTGCTTTAATGTTCTATAATACCCTGGTTGAACGATTGGAGACTCAAGATTTAATTGTTCTGTATTGAATGCAGTTAAAACGGCTGTTATTTGGTCTCTTATTTTAGTAGAATCTTTTCCGCTTTTTAATATATCTAGAAGTGCCCTTGCAATAATATCATTTTTAAGTTTGATTACATCTTCACTAGTACCATTTAGTATTGGGACTAGCTTCAAAGTTTTTTCAATTATTGGTAATTGTGCAGGTTCAGTAGCACCAAGTAGTAGTGCTATATCATCAACATCCAAAAGCCATAATGGTATCTTTAAAATGGGGCTTTCTGGATACATTGTATTTGTTGTATAAGATTTGAAGTTAAGACCCGGACTAATCTCATTTATCATTGAAAATGCACTATTGTATTCTCCATAAGCATCAAAAATAAATATATTTGCATTAACAGGTAGATAAGTATTACTAGTAAATATATTTTGTATTAGCCTAGACATAGCTGAACTTTTTCCACTACCAGTATTACCAAGTATTGAAAAATGATTACTAAAGAAATTATTAATACCAATATTTATTTTATAGTTATCATATACTGTCGAATATCCTAGATGTATTTCTGTATTATCAGTTATTTCTTGACTACCAAAAATCAGTGGTAATTCTTCCATTTTAATTCTTCTAATACCTGATGAAAAAGCTGGCTTATTATTAAGTCCTGGTGTAAACCTGTTATCAATAATTTCTCCTACAACACTTGCCTTCATTGTTTCTATTTCAACACTTAAAACTTCTGCAACTATTCTTTTAGTGCCATCTTCAAATACCAAATGTGAATTCACTAAGTTCGGTAATGTGTCAATATTAACTAATGATTTTACTATAATTGTGCTTCCTTCAATGTTTATAATTTTTCCTAATGATTCTACCATTCTATCAACCCTATTCTATAAAAGATTATATCATAGTAATTGTTTTTGTAAAAGATATTATTATAAAAGAAAAGAAATCTTAAAAATGCAATTTATTTAATATTAATTACCTTGTATAACAATTTGTAAAAACTTATTTGCACATATACTTGTTTTATGAATTGTGCTGACACCTATTATCTTCTTTCTAGGTGGAAGTGTAAATTCTGTATTTAATACAAATAACTTTTTAGACTCCAATTCACTTTTAACATATTCTTTATTGATTACTCCAAAACCGAAACCATTCTTAACAAAATCAAGTGCCATTGAATAGCTATCAAATTCATATTTTGGATATGGTCTTATCCTATTTTTTTCAAAGAAGGACTCTATGTTTTTTCTTGATGTAGAAGGATATGCTAATAATACTAGCGGTATTTTTTCCACATCTTTCAAAGTAATTAGCCTATTTTTGTATTCCTCATACAGATCATAACTTCCAATAAAACTTTCTGTAAATTCAAATGTTTTAATTACCTTTACTTTGTCTTGATAATTTACAGGCATATTGAGTAATATAATATCTATATCATTATGTTCAAGCATATTAAGTAACTCATAATTTTCTTTTCTTATTATTTTTACATCGATATTTGGATGTAGCTTATGAAACATCTTTATAAATGGCATCAATATATTGTTAAAGTTTGATATATCACTACCTATTCTTAATACCCCTACATCTAAATTCTTAATATTATCAAAATAGTAACTATTTTTATGAAGGCCTTCAATGTGTTCCTTAATATTATTAAAAAGATATTCTCCATCCATAGTAAGTTCTACTCCTTTTTTACTTCTAGTAAATAGAACTCCCCCTAGTTGATCCTCTAACTTCTTAATTGATTGTGTTATTGCTGGTTGGCTTATTAACAATTCTTCGCTTGCCCTAGTAATGTTCCTATGTTTTGTTACTACATAAAACACTTTATATAATTCAAAATTAACTCTATGCATTCATAAGTTCTCCTTATCATTGTTATAATTTTTTAGTATTTTAATTATATCAAATATTTCTATATAATCATATCATAAGGAGGTACAAATGAAATCAAAAGTAAAATGGTTTAATAATCAAAAGGGTTATGGATTTATAACCAATAGAAATAGTGAAGATATTTTTGTTCATTATTCTGCAATTTTAACTAATGGTTTTAGAACTTTAAGAGAAGGCGAAGATGTTGATTTTGAATTACTTGAAACTTCAAAAGGATTTCAAGCTGTAAATGTTAAAAGTTTAGAAGAAGTAAAGATGTAGTTTGAAATACAGTTAATTCTGTATTTTTATTTTTAAAAAAGAGTTTACCTTTTATTCAAACTCTCCTTCATTAACTTTCCAACTTCTTCTTCTAATTTTTTATTAGCTTCTTCTAAAGTCATATTTCCTACTTTAAATGGCCTACCAAATCTAACAGTTAAGTTTTTGCTTCTGAATTTATAATCACCAGTAAGTCCAAACGGTACAATAGTCGCATCTGTTTTACTTGCCATAGATACTACACCAAACTTAAATGGTAATAAGAAAGCTTCTGTTCTATTTCTTGTTCCCTCTGGAAATATTCCGATTGCTCCACCATCATTTAATACATCAAGTGCTTCTGCCTTTGCGTTTTCATCTTTAATACTTCTATCTACACGTATACATCCGCACGATCTAAAAAACCATCCCATCTTACCATCAAGATGTTCTTTTTTTGCCATGTAGTGTATTACTCTTTTTGTTGATATAACTGATAGACACTGATCAAATAAATGCTTATGATTTCCAGCAATAAGCATTGCGCCTTCTTTCGGTATATTCTCTTTTCCAATTACTTTAGGATTATAATATAATTTAAATATTGGACCTAAAATAAGTCTAAAAAGTTTATAACCAAATTCTCCATGTTTTTTTTTCATTATTACTCCTTAACTATCTTTACGCTTATTGTCTTCTTCTACTTGAAGTTGTTTAAAGTCAACTTTTCCAATCATTGTTTTTGGAAGAGACTGCCTAAATTCAAACTCAGCAGGTATTGCATATTTTGCTAGATTTTTTTCACAATGTTCTTTGATGCTTTTTTTAACAGAATAGCTATCTTTATAATCTGAATTTAATACAATAAATGCTTTTGGCACTTGTACCTTATATGGATGTGGTATACCAATAACTGTACAATTCATTACTGCAGCATGCTCCTCTATAACGCTTTCTACATGGCTTGGATAAACATTGTATCCTGATACGATAAGCATTCTTTTTAATCTTTGTTTATAGAAGAATACTCCATCTGAATCCATGTATCCAATATCGCCTGTATGTAGCCATACGTGACCATCCTTATGTATTTGTAATATTTCATTGGTTTCTTTTTCATTATTTAAATATCCAAGCATAACAGATGGTCCCGAAACACATATTTCTCCATCTTCTCCAACTTGAACTTCTTCTTGTGTATTTGGTGTTACTACTTTATAAAAGTTTCCAGGAAGTGGTATACCAATACTACCTTCTTTGTTTACTTTAAGTGCCACTGCTGTTGCAGATACACTTTCTGTCATGCCATATCCTTGTGATAATACTGCTTTTGAATTATGTTCTCTTAAATAAAGGTCTACTTTTCTAATAGCAGCTGGTTTTAGTGAGTCCCCACCAGATATTACATATTTTACAAATGATAAGTCTAGTGAATCATTCTTAATATTACACATTGCTTCATAAAGAGTTGGCACTCCAAAAAGAATCGTTGGTCTATATTTTTCTAATAATTTATCAAACTTTTTAGCATCAAGTTGTGGCACTGGCACTACTGTTGCACCAATCGTTAAAGGTAGATGAATATTTGCACAAAGACCAAAGCCATGAAAGACTGGCAGTATAGCAAGAGTTCTATCACCCACTCCTATATCATAAATTGTTCCCTTGATTTGAAATGATAATACATTGAAGTTAGCATTTGATAAAACGATTCCCTTTGGACTTCCAGTTGTACCACCACTGTGCAATATAACTGCAGGCATATCCTTTTTTACTTGAATAGTTCCATCATTATGATATCTGTGACCTTTTCTAATAAAATCCTTCCAATATAAATAATCCTCACTACGTGATGGTCTACTAACTTTAAATCCTCTTGTAAAGAAATACCCCATTCCAATTAAAACAGGCATAGAATCCTTTACAGATATGACAATAGTCTTATACACATTTGTTTCTTTGATTATATTTTTAACTTTCTCATAACATAAATCTACCATAACAAGCATAACACTGTTCGTTGATACTAAATACTCTTTTATTTCCTGTTCCCCAGATAATGGATGTATCATATTTGCAACCGCCCCAATTTTATTTAAGGCATAAAAAGATATAATTGCTTCTGGTGTATTTGGCATACATACAGTAACAACATCACCTGGACGAATACCTTGGCATCTAAATGATCTTGCAGCTTCATCAATTTCTTTAATAAAAGCATCAAATGTTGCTGTCTTACCAAAATAGTTATATGCAATAGAATGCTTCCATTCTTTAGATCTTTCTTTTAAAAATTCATAAATTGATACATCTGGTACCTTAAAGTTAATGTCTTCCTTTGTATAATATTTTAACCATGGACCAGTTAATTTCTTCTTTCCTTTAAAAATATCCAATATTCCCATTATGCACTCCTACTCTTAATAATATTTTTACTTATAATATTTTCTAATTTTTTATTTTCTACTTCAAGATTATCACTTTCTAACTCATAAGGAGAAAGAAACTCAATTTTTACTCTTTTTTTAAGGAAACCATATTCTCCACTAATTATAAATGGGAGTATCTTAGTATTTGTCTTACTCGCCATAGATACTGCTCCCATTTTAAATGGCATTATAACATCTTCTGTTCTATTAATAGTTCCTTCTGGAAATATTCCTATCACTTCATCATTATTGAGTATATTTTCAGCCTCTATCAAAGCTTCTTTATTTTTTCTTTTTCTATCTACTGGAATTATTTCTAAGTTTTTAAATATAAAGCCTAAGTTGCTATCAACAAGTTCTTTCTTTGCTAAAAAATGAACTGTTCGTTTGGTAGAAGACAATACTAAAACAGAATCTAAATTGTTAGTATGATTTCCAGCTAATACAATTCTGCCTTTTCTAGGAATATTATTTCTTCCAATATATTTAGGCCTAAATATCATCTTAAACAATGGTGTAATAATCAATCTAACTACTCTATATAACATTCATTACCTCTTTTAAACCATTTGTATTTTTTCTCACTATTTAATTATACCACAATATAATTGTATGCAATAAAATATTATTACATTTAAAAACTAACATTTCTGTTAGTCCTCTTTCTCACCATCCACTAATACTAATGATGTATTTGTATATTCTAGCTTTTCTCTTACCCTTTCTAGTTCTTTATATGATAATTTTCTTATAATGTCTATTTTATCAGGTATAAGTTCGCCAATTTCATCTATATCTGATGCAATATTGTTGATTGTTGCTTCTATATTATCACTAATTAACACTTCAGATGCAATCCAGACTTTTTTGCATCTTTCAACATCTTCTTTTGTAATTGGATGCTCTTTTAAATGCTCTAATATCTTATCAACTAAATCTTTAGGTTTATTTGTTTCTGCAAAGAACTCTATTATCATAATATCATCAACGGTTACTCTATCAAATGCTAAAGCTGTCATTTTACTATTTTTAAGCATCTCTTCTCTAAATGTAGAAGCACTTCCAAATAGTATTGTTAGAATCATATTTATATACAAATTGTTGATATATCTATCATTCTTTTTAACTTCCTTAATACTTTGTTTTATAGCAAAAGATAACTTAGGTATAACTACATTAGGAACTTTAACTTCTGCAAAAGCTTTATTTATCTCAACAGGTTCATTTATCCTTTTAATTTCTATTTTCTTCTTTTCAGTTTTAGCATTTAAGCACTTGTTATTTTTTATTACATTCACTATTCTATCAAAGTTAAAATTACCACCAATAAGTAAAATCATATTTGACGGTTGATAAAAGGTATTATAGCAAGTATATATATCTTCTTTTGTAATACTTTTTACACTCTCTACAGTACCACCTATATCGATTCTAATTGGATGTTTCTTAAAAGTATTCTTATATAATTCTCCAGATAAAATCCATCCTGGGTCATTTTGATACATCTTAACTTCTTCAATTATTATTCCTTTTTCCTTTAAAACATTCTCGTCTGTAAAGTATGGTCTATTAACAAAGGTTAATAAGTAATCAAGATTTTCTTCCAAATTATTTGTACCACCAATAATATATTTTGTTATGTTATAAGTAGTGGATGCATTGCAATCAGTTCCACTTCTTGCAAAGAAGTCCATCGGATCAATATCATCTTCTTGAGCAAAAATTTTGTGTTCAAGAAAATGAGCAATTCCTGCCGGCACGCTTACATATTTACCATCACTTTTAAATTCTAAATCGACACTTCCAAATTTTGATACGTAGCTTACAAAATAATTATTCTTATTTTTATAAGGCAACCAATAAAATTCTAATCCATTATCAAGTATTTCATGATGTATTTCTTGGTCTAGACCTGCTAGTTCAATCTTCTTCATTTTCTTTATCACCACCTAACAGATATATAGTATCCATATATACTTTTTTACTTACATTAATAACATCTTCTTTTGTTACTTCCATTATCATCTTTTTCCTAGTTTCTGGTTCATCTGCATTTAGAATATCCATAGCATAATAGGATGCGATTAAAAGACTTGGTGAATCATATATATCTTCTATCATAGCTATATAACTCTTTTTTGCCTTTTCTAACTCTTCATCAGTAATATTACCTTCTGTAATTGCTTTCATTTCTTGTTTAATTAACTTTATTACCTTATTATAATTAGCTTTTGTAATATATGAATTTATTAAAAATAAATTATCAAGTTTATTAATTGAAGAATATATTGAATAACATAATGAATTTTTCTCTCTTACGTTCTTAAAAAGCTTAGAGTCACTATTGCCACCTAAAATAGTACTGTAAATATTAGAAGCATAGTTTTTTTCAAACTCTGTTAAATCTTTTAATTTACAACCAATACTTAATTTTGTTTGATTTGTATTATCATCTTCTTCGTACTTTTTAACACGTATTTTAATATTATTATGTACTATGTAGGCACTACATTTTGGTTTCTTTAACACATGAACTTTTAAGCTTTCGGAAATTACTTTTTCTACTACTTCAAAATCAATATTTCCAATTATATATATATCAATATTACTTCTTTTTATAAATTCTTTATAATACTCATATAGATTTTCTTCTGTTATCTTTTCTAGATCCTCAAGATAACCAAAGCTATGGTATGAATATCTTGCTTTAGAATTCATTTTATTTAGCATATTGATAATAGCATATTTAATAGGGTTTTCCTTGATACCTTCTATTTGGTTTTTAGCATCTCTTTTAACTACTTCGAAGGTGTCATTGTCAAAACTATTGTCTAAAACATTAGGATTTAATATTGTTTCAATTGCAAACTTAATGCTCTTTTCTAACATTCCCTTTTCAGTATATCTTTCATCTAAAAAGCGAAGATTAAAATCTGTATTATAATAATTAACTATTCTATAGCTCGAGGCATAAAACTTTGCAGAATATAAATCTTGCATAGCTATTACTAAAGAGTGTCTAGTTTTATAAAGTTTGCTTGAATAAGTAAGCATATCTGCTAAAAAATTTCTTTTTGTTATTTCTTCTTTTTTTATTTCATCACTAAATATAATTTCCATGTTCACTGACTTAAACCTATCAGTTTTAATCATATGCAAATTATAAGAACCGAACTCTTTCTTTTTATATTCCATATAACACCTCCTTATTATTATAGTTAAATCTTAAAAAATTATTTATCAAATGTAATTATTGAATCAAGTGCTAATTCAATCATCCTGTTTAAACTTTTTTCTCTTTCTTCTCTTGTCATTTTTTCATCCGAAACAAATGAATCTGAAACAGTTAATAAACAAGTTGCCTTTTTATTTAACACATTTGCATTATGAAACAGGGCAAATGACTCCATTTCTACACCTAATACATTATACTTATCTACTAGTTCTTTATAGTTGTTCTTTTCTTGATAGAAAACATCACTACTATGAATAGTTCCTTCATATAGTTCAACATTCTTTAATATCGCTGTTTTTCTAATTTCTTCATTCACTTCATTATCGGAATTTAGTATTAAACGGTCCTCATTATTTTGAATTTTCGCATAATTAGAATCACTAAATGCACTGGTAACTAATAATACATCTGCAATACTTAATTTATTTGTATATGTTCCACAACTTCCAATTCTAATAATTGTCTTTACATTATAAAATTTAAATAGTTCATAGGAGTAAATACCTGTGCTTGGCATCCCCATTCCACTACCCATAACACTTAATTTTACACCTTTATAATAACCTGTATAACAAAACATATTCCTAACCTTATTAACTAATACAGCATTTTCCAAATATTTTTCTGCAATATATTTTGCTCTTAGCGGATCGCCTGGCATTAATACTATTTCTGCTATATCTTCTACATTTGCTTCTATATGTGGTGTTGGCATATTATCCCTTCTTTCTGCTACTATTAGTATTATTATAACATGGTTTTACCAAAAATTACTAAAAACGGCACCAAAAAAGTAGTCAAAATGACTACTTATTCCTCTTCACTATCCTTTAACTTCATTAAAACGTCTCTTGGCTTAGATCCATTTTGTGGTCCAATGATTCCTCTTTCTTCAAGTAAATCAACTATTCTTGCTGCTCTATTATAACCAAGTTTAAATCTTCTTTGTAAAAGTGATGCGCTAGCTTTTCCAGAAGTTAATACAAATTCCACAATCTCATCGTATAGAGGATCATCATATTCCTCTTCTGTTATACCAACTTCTCCACCAGCATTTCCTTGATCTTTTGCATTTGCTAAATTCATAAATTTTTCATCATATTGAGCAATTTGCTGAGATACTGTATAGTCCACAATTTTTTGTATCTCTTCATCTGATACATATGCTCCTTGAATACGCTCTGGTGCATTTTCTCCCATTGGTAGGAATAACATGTCACCTTTTCCAAGCAACTTTTCAGCACCCATTTGGTCTAGTATTGTACGTGAATCGATACTACTACTTACAGTAAATGATATACGTGATGGTATATTTGCTTTAACAACACCTGTAATAACATCAGTTGACGGACGCTGTGTTGCAATAATCAAATGAATTCCTGCTGCTCTTGCCATTTGAGTAATTCTCATAATTGAATCTTCAACCTCTTTACTAGCTACGAGCATCAAGTCAGCAAGCTCATCTACAATTACAACAATGTAATGCATTTTTCTTAACTTTTCACCATCAGGTCTATTCTTATTTTCCTTTTCTACCCATTCATTATATGATTCTATATTTTTGACATTTTTTTCACTTAGTATTTCATATCTTGATTCCATTTCAGAAACTATTTTCTGAAGTGCTACATTAGCTTTTCTTGGGTCTGTTACAACAGGCATAAGCAAATGTGGAATTCCATTATATATACTTAACTCTACTTTTTTAGGGTCAACCATTACAAGTTTTACTTCATCTGGTTTAGCACGCATCAAGATAGATGTAATAATACAGTTGATGCATACTGATTTACCTGAGCCGGTAGCACCAGCAACTAGTAAGTGTGGTGTTTTGTTTATCTCACAGAATTTAGTCTGCCCTAAAATGTTTTTTCCTAATACTGCAAGTAATTTATTTGATTTCTTATTTTCAGGAACGTTTTCAATAATTTCTCTCATTGATACCATTGAGATAACATCATTTGCAACTTCTATTCCAACCGTACTCTTACCAGGTATTGGTGCTTGAATTCTAACATCTCTTTTTGCAAGCGCTAATGATATTTCTCTATTTATACTTAATAATCGATTAAGTTTTGTTCCTGTTTGAATTTCTAATTCATACTGAGTTACTGATGGTCCGCTATTAACCTCAACAACCCTACCAACGATACCAAATTCTCTTAGTGTTTTCTCTAAAATAACAATATTATTTTCAATACTTGCTTGTAGATTATTATTTATTTTCTTTGGTGGCATATTCAACAGTGATATTGGTGGCAATACATATTTACTTGGACTAGTCTCTATATCTTCTTTTAGTGTAGTCTCTTGTGGTGCTTCATTATGCTGTGTCATATGTTTTAACTCTTCAATATTTGAGACAACTACTTTATTATCTGCTGGTGCATTACTATCATTTATAATAACTGCAGTTCCTTCATCTTTCTCTTTTTCTATTTCTCTTTGCCTATTTATATTTGGTAAGATATTCTTCCCCTTTTCATATCCTTTACGAATAAATTCAAACATTGAGAACCCTGTAAAGAAACAAGCACCCATAACAATTAATATGATAGATACAATTTTGGTACCAGTAGAATCAAATAGTATGTTGAATAATACTGCCAAAGAACATCCAATCATTCCACTTCCACTTGTTTTAAATGGTATACCACTTAATATTTGATTGAATATTTCCATTGTATCATCTAATGTTGCTTGAAATATTAAAGAGGCACTTCCATCATTTTTTTGTATATATACAAGATGGGAAAATACTAATATTCCTGCTGCTAATATTACAAGACCAATTACTTTAGTTGACCATATAGATGGTGCTTTTCTTTTTATTAATAAATACCAACCTAGTATAAATAGCACTAATAAGAATACTCCATCAAGTGTTCCAAATAGGAAGACAGCAAAGGCTCTCATCACTTTACCAACAATCCCAAGAGGTCGCCCTGCTCCAAATGCTAATATCGAAAGTATTATGCAGGCAATGCCCCAAAGTTCAGGAGCATGCTCAAACTTTTTTCCATTTTCATCTTTTCTTTTTTTTCTTTTTGCCATAAACTTCACTCCAGTCTAAGATAACAACATTATACCATGGAAATAAATAGAAAAGAATAAACTTTACTAATATTTACGAAAAGAAAAAAGTCTATTACTAGACTTAATAATTTCTATCTCTTAAGAATGGAGGTAATTCATATTCATTGTCTGAATCGTCTTCTTCCTCATCATCTTCATCCCTGTCTATTATAGGAATTTCTCTTCTTTCTGGAAGTGGTTCAACTCTTCTAGTTGGCCTTGGAAGTTCTTGAGCACTTATTGTATTATTTCTAACTTCTTTTCCATTTTTATCAAATCCTGTAGCTATTACTGTTACAATAACTTCATCTGTTAAGTTCTCATTAATTACTGAACCAAATATTGTATTTATATCAGTACCTGCTGCAAGTCTTACAACTTCAGCAGCTTGTTCTGCTTCAAATAATGTTAGGTTCATACCACCTGTGATGTTAATAATTGCATCAGTAGCACCAGTAATTGATGTTTCAAGTAGTGGCGAAGATACAGCTTGTTTTGCAGCTTCAATCGCTCTTTCTTCACCCATTCCAATACCAATACCAATAATTGCATTACCTGATTTTTCCATAACAGCTTTAACGTCTGCAAAATCAAGGTTAACAAGACCAACTACAGCAATTAAATCTGAAATAGATTGTACTCCTCTTCTTAAAACATTATCTACTTCTTTAAACGCTTCTAGCATTGGAGTAGTTTTATCGATTATTTCTCTTAATCTATCATTTGGAATAACTATTAACGTATCTACATGTTTTTTTAATTCATCAAGACCAGTCATAGCATTTTCCATTCTCTTTCTTCCTTCAAAAGTAAATGGTTTTGTAACGATAGCAACTGTAAGAGCTCCTAAAGCTTGTGCAATTTCAGCAACTACTGGAGCAGCTCCAGAGCCTGTTCCACCACCCATTCCGCATGTGATGAATACCATATCCGCACCAGCTAAAGCTTCTTCAATCTCTTTCTTAGCTTCAATAGCAGCTTCTTTTCCTACTTCTGGTTTTGCACCTGCACCAAGTCCTGATGTAAGAGTTGATCCAATTTGTAGTTTCACATCTGCTTTTGATGTATTTAGCACCTGAAGGTCTGTATTCGCAACAATAAATTCAACACCCTTAACACCTGATTCTATCATTCTGTTAACAGCGTTTCCACCACCACCACCAATACCAATTACCTTTATTTTAGCTAATTGATCCATTTCTAACCCACCGAACATAATCTTTCCTCCTTAGTCAATAGTAAAATAACCAAATATTCTACTTATTAATGTATCATCAGATAATTCTATCATACTTCTTTTATTTTCCATTAGTTCATTAACTTTTTCTTCTGATAACATTGAAATATGTTTACCTCTTAGTTTCATTTTATCATAAAAATATTTAACAATACCAATTGCAGTAGAATATCTGTTACTTCTAATACCCACTGTAGTGATAACTAGCGTAGAAGCATTCATTCCTAACATATTTTCAACAACATAGCTGAAGCCCATCAGTTCGCTTATTCCACCTGTAACAATTATATAACTTATTTTTCTTTTTGTTAAGTCATTTATTTCTTTTTTAGCTAATTTCAATAGTTCCATCACTCTTGCTTCAATAATTTCAGATATCTCGTACTGATTAATTGATACTTTTTCATTATCATTTATAGGAACTTCAATTACATCATTAATATCAGCATATCTCCTTGAGCAAACAGCAAATTTTTCTTTTAGTTCTCTTGCGGTATTATTATCTACTCCGCATACATAAGAAATGTCTTTATCTATATTTTTACTACCTAAGTTAATCAACGAATTTTTAATTAATATGCCTTTATTAAATATTGATATGTCTATAGTTTCACTACCAATATTTACAACAGCACCTAACTCTTCTTTAGTATCTGCTCCCATTGCTTCATAATAATCACCAATACCACTAAATACAATATCTGCAATTTCTATATTACAATCACTCACAACTCTTAATGTGTCATATATAACCTTACGTGGTGCTGCTGCTAATACTGCTTTTACTTCTAATTCATTTCCAATCTGACCTTTAGGATCTTGAAAATTTCCTTTACCATCAACTTTAAATAATATTGGAATCATGGATACTAATTCATATTTTTCTTTTATCTTACCATTCGTTGCAATTTGCAGAGCCCTTATTATCTCATCTCCTGATACTACACCATTTTCAAGTGTAATTGTACCAGATACTATCTCTAAAGCTCTTTCATTTGATGGAATTGCTACTACTGCTTTATCAATCCTTACTCCTAAACTTTTTTCTATCTCAACTAATGCTAGTTTTAATGAATTAACAACTAATTCATGATCGGTTACTAAACCTCTTTTTACGCCTTGAGTACGAACAGAAGTAGATGCTAAAACGTGAAACTTATCTTTTAGAAATTCTACTACAACAATCTTAATACTATCACTACCAATATCAATACCAGTATAAATATTTCTCATAACATCTCTTCCTTATCTTAAATACATTATACTATAAGGAATTACTTATTTCAAATAGTATTTTTAACATATAAAAAGTTACATATTTCTATGTAACTTTTTCTTTAACATACAACATTTGTATATAAGTGTCTTATAAATGTACCTACATGTGTACCCATACTAAAGGTAAAGGTTACAATAATATTAAAAAGATACATCGTTACTGGTAATAAAAGTATTGATAGTACTGTTAACAACCTTTTATTGTCAGATACTCTTTTAATTAAACTGGGCATACACTATTAAAAAGTAGTCTTCTTGCTGCAGTACCAGCACTTCTTCCTATATCTAATATTACTTTTATTCCACTAGTAAGAGAGTTTACTAAACTACCTGAAATAGAGATACCACCATGCGTAAGATACATTTCTTCATTAGTAACATCAACCATAATTCCTCCTTTATTTATTGCAAGCAAGTGGTCTTGTGTAACCATCTACTACGCCTATTAAAAACACAACAACAGCACCTATTCCAATAAGCCCCCAAACACCTATTCCACCTTTTGTCTCTGTTAGTTCATTATTTGATAAATCTTTCATTTCATTCCCCCTTTATTTTACTTAATACATAATCAAGCATCGAAATCTTATCTATCATTATTCTAAATTTAATATAATTATTTTCTATATTTATAGTATCTTCCAAATCTATTTTCAAGGTTATTTCCTTGTAAAGAATTGTTCCTTGAGCTGTAAACTCTTCACTTATATTTGCCACGTTGTAAGTAAGTGTGGATCCTCCTATCATAATATACTTATTTTTTATAACCTTATCAATATCTTCAATATACACATTAATAGTTAAATAATCTCTTTCCTTTAGAATCCCACTACCTTGATAATACATATAATGATACTTATTAAATATTAATATCAAAGTAATTGTTATTATAAAAATTAAAACTACTATCCACTTATATAAAATATTAACTTTTTTATTTCCATATCCTAAATTATAGTCACCTATATCAATAAACTTATTCACAAAGTACCTCATTCAAATTAATACATTTATCAAATAAATCTTCATTATCAAAACGGTGACTTATAAATATTATTGTTTTTTCCTTATAAAAATTAAATAGATTTGTTAATATTTCTCTTTCCTTTTTTGTATCTACTTGACTTAGTGTTTCATCCATAATATAAATATCACTATTTTTCATTAATGATCTTGATAAAACAACTCTCTCTTTCTCTCCACCAGATAAGTTTGAGCCATTTTCTTCAAGTAACATATTAAAACCAAGGCCATTATTTTTAACAATTTCTTCAAGTAACGTCACTTTTGATACCTTTAAAAATTCATCATAATTACAATTATTAGATAATACTACATTGTTATAGACACTGTCAGTATAAAGAGTTTCATTTTGGGAAATGTAACATATACTTTCTCTTATATTTAATAAGCTATAATCATTGATGTCCTTATTGTCTATAAAAACTTTATCTCTCTCTATATCAAAATATTTCATCAATATTTTAGCACGAGTACTTTTTCCACTTCCAGATGAGCCACTTACTATTATTTTTTCGCCTTTTTTTATTGTCAAGTTTAATTTGTCAATCACATTATTAATGTGATTATAAGAAAAAGTTAGATTTTTTATTTCTATATCTCCATTTAGTTTTTTATCAACATATTTTTCACACGCTATTACTTTTTCAGCTTTAACTGTATAAAGCTCCATAACTCTATCAAATACTATTTTTGTTTTTCTAAATATAATATCAAAATTAATAATACTTTTTACTGGCTCTAGAAAATATATAATTAAACTATTGTAAGTAATAAGTTCTGCTAAAGACATTTTATTGTCTATAACATGTATACTTCCAATAAATATAATTAGTAATAATCCTATCGAGTTTATTAATTCTTTAATAAAAATTTCTATATTATATATATAATTAAATTTATAACTATTATTTATATATTTAGAATATTTTTTATTGAATTCATTATTAATTTTATCAACTATATTTAATCCCTTAATTGATTCGATAGAATTAATAGATTCAATCATATAAGAATTAACTATGGCATTGTCTTTAGTGATTTTGACGATGTTTTTTGCCAAATAACCATTGAATATCCATATTAAAAGCATGTATATGACTATAATAGATATTGTAATCAAAGATAGTACAAAGTTAATTGTAAATAATGCTATTAAAACAAAAGTAACTAAAATAGTATCAACAAATAGTGTTACAAATACTTGACTCAATGTTTGCCTTATTTCAGACAAATCATTAATTCTAGAAATAACTTCTCCAGTAGTTCTATTTTTATAATATAAATAAGGAAGTGATATTATATGTCTAAAAAGTGATTTGACCATCGTATAATCCAGTTTATGATTAATAAAATTAAGTAATTGACTTCTAAAATAATCTATAATTGTTTTGAAGACTACTAATATAAACATTATAACCATAATAAAATACAAGTTATTTTTAGAGAAGTAATTTATTGAACTTTCTATAATAAATTGAAAATTATATGCAGTTATTATATTAATTAGGGTGTATAAGAGTGAGAAAAGAAATATTGAAATAAATATTTTTTTATTAGTAGTTATAAATTCAATTATAAGTTCTTTTAATGTATTAACTTTTTCGAATATAGGTATAGGTTTGTTTGGCATAAATAACAAATATTTATCAGTTGATATCTCTTTGAAATCTTCATACTTAATCTTTATAATTCCACTTGCTGGATCTGCAATAGTTATAACTTTTTTAGTTTTATCTATATGATGTATTACTACAAAATGTTTATAACTATTATTGATGATGACATGTGCTATACAAGGAAGAGAATTACTATCTATATCAAAAACGTCTCCCGTTACTCCTTTTGTGCTGAAGCCTAGGTCTTTGCCTGCTTCGAGTAAAGATAGTGCTGTTACACCATCTTTTGTAGTATTTGTCAAACTTCTTAAATACTCCTTTGAAACATTACCACCATACGTTTTTACAATTGTAAGTAAGGAACAAATACCACAGTCTTTAATTCCTTCTTGCATAACACATTCATACTTTTTTAACACTTTATCACCTCCTTACTATCATTATTACCCATAACATTTTCATTTCCTCAAAGTAGACAAAAAAAATTAATTCTTTTTTGAATTAATTTTAATTTACTATTTATTTTCTTTTTCAACTATATCTCTTGCTACGTGTATCCCACTTGCTGCTGCTTGGGCCAACCCTCTTGTTATTCCAGCACCATCACCAATCGCATACATATTGGGTAGCTTTGTTTCTAATGTTTTACTAAGCTCTAGTCTTGAACTATAAAATTTAACTTCAACACCATACAATAAGGTATCATGATTAGCTGTTCCTGGAGCAATATTATCAAGAGCATAAATCATCTCAATAATATTATCAAGGTGACGTTTTGGAAGAACAAGACTTAAATCACCTGGTGTAGCATTAAGTGTTGGCCTTACAAAGCTTTTTGCAATCCTTTTATCATCGCTACGTTTCCCTTTAATCAAGTCCCCAAATCTTTGAACAATTACGCCTCCACCCAATAAGTTAGATAGAGATGCTATTCTCTTACCATATAAATATGGTTCTTTAAATGGATAAGTAAAAGAATTACTTACTAGCAATGCAAAATTAGTATTATCACTTCTAAGTGATTTATCAGCATAACTATGTCCATTAACAGTAACTATACCATCAACATTTTCGCTTGTAACATGTCCGTAAGGATTCATACAGAAGGTCCTAACTAAATCCCCATGACTTTCAGTACGATATACTAATTTTGATTCATATACTTTATCAGTTAAATGTTTAAACACAACCGCAGGTACTTCTACCCTTACTCCAATATCCACTTGATTGTTAGTAAGATCAAGTTTTAACTTTTTACACTGATCACTAAACCATTCAGCTCCAGCTCTTCCTGGGGCAGCTATTAGGTATTTAGCAGAATATTCTTTATCTTTAGTAGTTATTTTATACTCGTTATCACTTGGTATAATATCAATTACTTTTGTATCACAAAATAAATCTACTTTCTTGTTTAAAAATTCATATTGTTTCTTAATTATCTCAAAATTACATTCTGTTCCTAAATGTTTTACTTTTGCTGGTAGAAAATGTAAATCAAATCCTATTGCTTTAGAAGCTATTTCATTTAGCACTTCTTCACTTGGACTAATAATATCTTTAGTTGCGCCAAATTCAACATTAATTTTATCAACATAATCTATTAAAGACATTATTTCTTTATCTTCTAAATAGTCAGTCAGCCATCCACCAAAACTAGTTGCAAAATTATATTTTCCATCAGAAAAAGCCCCTGCGCCACCAAAGCCACGCATAATACTGCAAGATTTACACCCTACGCAATCTCTATCTGTTTTTTTAGTTACTATTGGACACTTCCTACTAAGAATTGAATTTCCTTCTTCAAATAATGCTATTTTAATATTTTTCTTTAATTTCAACAATTCAATTGCTGCAAAAATTCCTGCTGGTCCTGCGCCTATTATAGCTACATCATATTTTTTGTTCATTAATATTACCTCCATTGTTTGTTATAACATTCCACCATCTATTTTTATCACTTCACCATTTATATAATTTGCATTATCACTAGCTAAAAACACAATAAGCTTAGCTACTTCATTAGGATCAGCAAATCTTTTCAAACATATTTTTTCTTTCTCTTCTTCTAAAAATTCTTTATCTAATAATTTATTCATATCGGTATTTATCCATCCTGGCGCTACTGCATTAACATTTATATATGGAGCAAACTGCAATGCTAAATTATATGTTAATGATATTAGTCCTGCTTTTGAAGCATCATAGTCAATACTAGTTGGATAAAAAGTATTTATTCCATTTGTTGAAGAAACGTTTATTATTTTTCCACTTTTCTGTTCTAGCATTTTCTTTCCTACATATTTACTTACTAGAAAAGGTCCTATTAAATTGACACTTAGTGTTTCTTGCCATTGATTTACGGTTCTATCGTCAAATTCGGCATCATAAACTATTCCTGCGTTATTTACTAATACATCTATTCTACCAAATTTTTCAATTGCTTTGTCCACCATTTCTCTTACTTGATGTTCATCAGATACATCAGCTTTTATTAATAGTGATTGCACCCCCCCATTAGATTTTATTATGTTAGCAACTTCCTCTGCACTTTTGTCACTTTTATTATAATTAATGACTACATCATACCCACACTTTGCAAACTCAATAGCAGTTTCTTTTCCTATTCCTCTACTTGCTCCTGTTATTAATACAACTCTATTCATATTAGATCCTCCATATAAATAATTATATCACATCGTATAATATAAATTAGTATTAAAATTTTAGTGATACTGTTATAATTAATGTAAGGTGATAATTATGAAAAAGTTTTTTCTGCTATTTATATTTTGTCTATTAATGTGTGGCTGTAAAGAAAAGATTTATACTGAAATACCAAAAACCGTAACAATACGTGCAAAGTCTACTGTTGAAGTGTATAGCAATATTTACCTAAAAGATATAGTAACTATTACAAACGGAGAAATGGTTAGTGATAATATTCTAATCAATACAAACAAAACTGGTATTATAAAACAAGAAATATACTATAAAGTAGATAAGAATAAATATGTTTATAAGTTTGATGTAAATATTGTTGATAAAGAAGCCCCACGAATATTTAGTGGTGTTAATAAAACAGTAGAATTAAACCACACTGGGGATTTGTGTAACTTGATTATGTTTGGAGATAATTATGATAAAAAGGCATTATGTACAATTAAAGGTAGTTATGATATTTCTAAAGTTGGAAGTTATCCTTTAGAATATACAGTTACTGATAGTAGTAACAACTACTCTACTTTCAATATTACATTAAATGTCGTAAAGAAGATTAATAATAGCTCCTCAACGAGTACTGAAAAATTATACTTTCAAGATGTAATAAATAAGTATAAAACAGTTGATAATGAAATTGGTATCGATGTATCAAGATGGCAAACTAGTATAGACTTTAACAAGGTAAAGGAAGCTGGGGCTACTTTTGCAATGATGAGAATTGGTGTTCAAAAGGTTGCAAACGGTGAACTAGAGATAGATTCATATTATTTAAAGAATATTGAAAATGCGAAGAAAGCTGGATTAAAAGTAGGCGTTTATTTATATAGTATTGCAACTAGTGCTGAAGAGAGTGTCAAACATGCTAATTGGGTACTTGAAAAGTTAAATGGTACTAAATTAGATTTACCAGTGGTATTTGACTGGGAAAGTTGGTCTCAATGGAATAATTTTAATTTAAGCTTTTACGATATCAATAATATAGCGGAAAAGTTTATTGATGCAATTAATAAAGGTG
This sequence comes from Bacilli bacterium, assembly GCA_031549195.1. Classification (GTDB taxonomy): domain Bacteria; phylum Bacillota_I; class Bacilli_A; order RF39; family UBA660; genus JAVBQF01. Next base: position 62,621 of record JAVBQF010000006.1, on the reverse strand, counting down.
GATATCAAGGTATGCTTTACAGTAGTAAAAATTATCTAGAAAATATTTGGACTAACAAAAATAACCATCCAGTATGGCTTGCTCATTATACAAAGGAAACAACATATCAAGGTGATTATGTAATGTGGCAATTAAGTAATATTGGGAGAATAAATGGTGTTAGTGGGGCCGTCGATATAAACATCTTATACAACAACAAATAATGATATGAATATAACATATTGACAAATTGCATATTATAATGTAAATTTATATGCACAAAGACTTTGATCGAGAGAAGTAATAGTTAAGATTTGATTAAGCTAGTTGGGGATAGTGAAAGCCAATATCAATATTACTATGAATAACACTCATGAGTCGCCTATCGAAGTAACAGTAGATTAGGACGGAAAGTAATCCGTTATCAAATTACTAGGTTTAATAGAACTGAAATGAAGAGATTATGAAATAATTTTATTTTATAATAAATTGGGTGGCAACGCGGATCAAACAGTATTCGTCCCTATTTGGGGATAATACTGTTTTTTATTATGTTAAAAAGGAGGTGAATCATGGATATTGTATATGCAAAAGTAAAAGATATTTTATGGATTCAAGATATTATCTTGAAAAGATGTATTTGGATTAGGTCATTAGGTATTACTTATCAATGGGATAAAAATTATTATATGAGAGAATATGATTATGATTATTTTACAAAACGAATTAAGGACAAAGAACTATATGTAGCTAAAATAAAAGATGAAACCGTTGGTGTTATTGTCTTAAAAGAAAAGGATATTTCTCGCTTCGAAGATGATGGTAAAGCACTTTATATTCACAACTTAGCTACTGATAGAAAGTATAAAGGAATTGGAGCAGAACTAATTGATTTTGCTAAAAAAGTTGCTTTAAAAAAAGAAAAACAATATTTAAGACTTGATTGTGTTAAAAAAAACATTAAGCTAAATGATTATTATGAGAAACTAGGATTTTATCCAGTTGGATCTAAAATAATAAGTGAAGATTATGAAGCTTCACTAAGAGAAATGAAATTATAAGGAGGAAAATATTATGAAAAAAGAATATAAAAGCAAATTGGATATTATAAAGACACAAGAAGCGGTCTATAAGATTAAGCAACATTTTTCTAAAGAGTTACAATCTAGATTATCCTTAATAAAAGTATCTGCTCCCCTATTTGTATCCCCAGCATCAGGATTTCAAGATACTTTATCTGGTAATGAAGCAGCTGTAAGTTTTGAAGTTGAAGAAAAATTAGAAATTGTCCATTCACTTGCTAAATGGAAACGTTTTGCCTTGATGAAATATGGTTTTAAAAAAGATACTGGACTATATACAGACATGATTGCGATAAGAAAGTCTGAAACTTTAGATGAGATACATTCTTATCTTGTTGATCAATGGGACTTTGAACAAGTTATTGTAGAAGAAAATCGTACAAAAGATAAACTTATTAATGTAATAACAAGTATTTATAAAGCAATAAGATCAACTAGTAAATATATAAAAAAAGAATATCCAATGCTAACACATAAACTACCTAAAAGTTTATATATTATTTCTTCAGAGGAATTAGATACTCTATATAAAGAAAAAGATTCAAAAGAAAGAGAGTATTTGATTACCAAAGAAAAAGGAGCCGTGTTTATAATGGGCATTGGAGATAAATTGAAATCAGGACTGCCACATGATAAAAGAAGCCCTGATTATGATGATTGGAAATTAAATGGGGATTTATTAATATGGAGTGATGTATTAGAAATACCTATTGAAATATTATCCATGGGAATTAGAGTTGATGATAAAGCATTAATTGATCAATTAGATAAGTCTAATTGTAATGATAGATTATCTTTAGAATATCACAAATTAGTTATTAATAAAAAATTACCATTTACTATTGGTGGTGGTATTGGTCAGTCTAGATTATGTATGTTACTATTAGAAAAAGCTCATATTGGAGAGGTTCAAGCAAGTTATTGGACTAAAGACATTATTAACAAATGTATAGAATATAATATTAATCTATTATAATTTAAAAGCTCTTAATTTACTAAGAGCTTTTCTTTTTATTTTTATCATTACTATATCCAAAGTCAAAATCTATATCGCCTTCGGTTAAAATAGCAATTACTATCATTGTAATAACAAAATATATTCCATAACTATACTTTGATATATCCTTATAAATATTTCCTTTCTCATTTATAGCCTTATAAAATAATATTATATAAAATACTGATAGTATTAATAAAAAAGTCAAGATACTATAAAAAGTAACTTTTTCATTACTTATCCAAAATATTGTAACTATAATTGTAATAATAATTACAATGGTTAATATTGTTTTATACATAAATTTTGTATTGAATTTTTTTAATATATATAAAACTATAAATAATAGAATTACACTTATCAATATTGATGTTAATACTTGATTTATTTTAAACGGAATATCTTTAACCTTATAATAAAAAGATATTGATAATCCCGTTCCTAACATATTTATAAAATAACTTAAAAGATACAAATTATCATTTTTCTTTGCCATAAAATGTATAGGAATTGATGCAATTGTGAGAATAATACCCACTATTAAGGCTGTCCATTTATAATTGCTTATTATTCCAATGGTACAAGTAAATGTACATATTAATATAGAAATAATTGAGAAAGCAAAAATTTTTAACACATTATTTTTCTTATTCATTCAATCTCCTTTGTAATTAATATTATACTAAAAAAGAACTCTTTTCAAGTTCTATCATAAATAACATAATTATTAAATTCTTCTATAACTCCTCAGCAACCTAATAAAATGGTTCGCTTCTCTTAACACATGATCAGCAAGTAAGGGTACTATAATACTTTTAATTTTACAATTTAATATTCCATTTTCTCCTGCTTCTTTGAATTCTTTGAAACTGATTGTCTCTTCTAGACTCTTCATCGTTAATTCTAAAGAGTTATTTCTATAATCATTTAATATTTTTTCATACTCATAAGCATACTTGTCTGCTATTAATAATAAATCCTTTTCTGTTGGATCAAGTAGTCCTCTGATAAATTCAGCATGCTCCTTCATAATATTATTCCAAAACAACTCTTGATTATATAGATATTCATCTGTTACTAATTCTCTATTCTCAATTTTTAAGAGTAAATCATGATACATTTGCGCTTCGCTAAGTATATGTTTTATTAATAAAGGATAGTTAGTAGTAAACATATTGCAATTTAGGACATTAGTTAATATGTCATTTTTGAAATGAATTAGGTTTTTTATTAATGGTAAACTCCTATTATTTAAGTTACTAATATTCATTAACAATTGAGGATTTTCAATAACATTGCCACTCCTTAGATTCATCTCTTTTATTGTAAGAGCCTCATCTATCATAATACTTGTTAGATTACTACTTTGTTTTTCTGATTTCAAGGTGTTTTCTGTTACAATTTCATTTGAGCGTAATAGTTCCTCACTAATATTACCATTAGATAGCTCGATAGCATTATCTAATACTTGACTGAATGATGCTTGAAAATCATTGGCTACTTTCTTATACTCAGCATCCTTTTCAGTAAAGCTTGCAGCTAAAAAAAAGCTATGCTCTTTCATAATACGCGCAAAGAAAAGATGCAATTCTAAAGACATTTTAATATAATCATTATTATTTAACATTAGGTTCCCTCCATAATAGTTATATGTCTTGCATGAATAAGAGTGAACATAATATATAGAAATTATTTTATTGGCTATTATTAGTATCTCCACAGCTCAAAAATAAAATGATTATAGATTATCTTTACTATCATTAAACTTTAATTCTCTTTTGTCAAACATTGTTTTTCCATTCATAATATAAATATCATCTGCTGTACATGAAACTGCATCTTTTATATCATAACCAAGTTTTTTTAATACTTCATTTAGATCTTCTTCATTATTTCCTTCTATTTCGAAATAAGTAGGAATACCAGGCCAGGAATCAATATCTATTTCATGTCCTTCATATTCATATGTAATTCTTCTTTTTTCTTGATAACTCTTATGACAAAATCCTAATGCCTCAAGCAATTCATTTCCATCTTTTATACTTGGAATTTCTATCTCTGTTTCTAACATCTGCTGTAGGGCTGTATTATTATCAGCTAGAATATGTTTTACTGCAATTGTTGTTTTATCATTTGTCTCTCTTAATCTGATCCATTTTTTTGAATTATTATGAAATTTGTTAATAACATTTATTAAGTTGGTATCATTTAATAACTCCAATAAATTATCCTTTTCTAATAGTGATGATAGCCTTTCATTATTTATTATTTTTTTTAATTCTTTTCTATCATCGTTTGAAAGTAAATTATCTATCTCAAAAAATAATAATTTTAGTTTAGAAATAGCTGTTTCATATTTAATATCGCTTCCCCTATCATTTAGCTGAGTTAAAATATCAATATATTTTCCATATATAGTTGGCAAATCATAGGTATATAAACACTGTTTACTCTTTTCTTTAAAAGTAGCACCCAATGTCTCTAATTTTTTTATAAATTGTGTTTCATCAACATTTAATATCTTTACTTCTAATTCCATTTTACCCATACTAAATACCTCATGATATAATTGTAACATTTTTATTGTGAAGTATATACTACAATTAAAATAAATTTGATTATAGTTAATATTAATAAACTAACATTTTACCCGGCTATGTATTTATGTTTTTTGTGAGTATATTTTTATTTTGTATTTTAAATAATGAAACTAATGCAATTGAAAGTATTAACAAATTACATATTAGATTGTATAATGGTTTTATAAGGAGTGAGAGATTTGAATTTAATTAAAATGAAATGTGAAAATTGCGGTGCATCATTAGAAGTTAATAAAGATTTAGATAAAATCCATTGCAATTTTTGTGGATCAGAAGTCTTAATTGACGATGAAGCTACCAAAGTTAAAAGAATTGAAGAAGCAAAACTAAAAGCCCGAAAAGACAATCATGAACAAGATATAAAAGAAAGAAACAATAAACTTGAACAGGACTTAAGGGAAAAGGAAGTTCTAGATAAAGTTAATGCAAAAGAAAAATTTAAGAAAAGTAAATTTAGTAAAGTTTTATTAATATTTTTTGGAATTGCAGTTTTATTATTCTTTGTTGGGACAGGTTTTCTAGTAAAAGCTTTAACCTTAGTGCAAGCTGGATTATTTATTGGTGCTTGGTTAATGGGGATGGAAATAATTAAAGAACCATTGAAAGGTTTGAAAATTATTTTAACTATTCTTGCTTTTGTTCTAATTGTACCTATTCTTAATACTGGTGGGGATTCTTCATATAAAGAAGAAAAATCTATTGATATTGATATTAATGACATTGAATTAAAAGAATATTTACCTGAGCCAAAAAAACTTTTTGGTAAGCTAGGTACTAATAGAAAAGATTTATTAATTCTTGATATAACTAATATCACCGAAAAAGATTATAAAAATTATGTAAATAATCAAGTAACAGAAAAGGGATACACTATTGATTTAGAATATGAAGATTGGGATACAGTATATGGTGCTTTTAATATAGATGGCTATTCAATTAGAATTAGTTATTTGGAACAAGGTGAATATATGAGTATTACATTAAAAAAACCTGAAACATTAGAAGAGTTTTCATGGCCAGCTAACGGATTAGGAAGTAAATTACCTGCAACAAAATCTAATATGGGAAATATATCATGGGACAATAATGAAAGTTTCATTGTTCATATTGGAAATACAACACTAGATGAATATAATGAGTATGTTGTAGAATGTGAAAATAAAGGATATACAATTGACCATAGTAAAAGTAAAAAATCTTATAGAGCTAAAAATAGTGATGGGTATGAGCTTCATTTAATGTACCTTGGTGGTAATGTAATGGAAGTATCCTTAAAATCTTCAGATCCAACGAATAGTACTGATAATACTGATAAAAACGGTTTAAGAACAGATTTTAAAAAAGCAATGGATAGCTACGAAAAGTTTATGAATGATTATGTAGAATTTATGAAAAAATATTCTAATTCAGACGGAAGTGATTTAACTTTAATTACTGACTATGCGAATATGCTTAAAAATTACAATACATATTCAGATGAGTTTGTTAAATGGGAAGATAGTGATTTGAATGATGCTGAGTTTAAATATTATGTTGAAGTTCAAACAAGAGTAAATAATAAATTACTTTCTATACAATAATAAAGATGATTAAGAGTATTACAACTCAAAATCATCTTTTTTTTTGCTGCATTTATTATATTCGATACGTTTTCAGTAAGAAAAGAAACCTACATGTAGATTTCCCTTATTTCAAATGGAGTGATTTGAGTGAGATTTACAGCTTCCATTTTGCATTTTTATTTATGCTTTTTATCTCTAATTTACCCTATTTTGTCTTGTTGGTACAATACAAAAAGGATGTCCAGCAGGATCAATCAAAACTTTCCAATCACCAGATTGATAATTTGCTAGAACTGCGCCACAATTAATAGCATGTTCTATATCTTTTTCGACATTATCAGAATAAAAATCTAAATGTATCATTTGTTGTTGCTGGCTTTCCTCTTCAGGCCATATCGGTTTAGCAAAATTGACTACTTCTTGAAAAACTAAGCGAGTAGTACTTTCTTCTTTGTTTCTAAGTACAATCCAATCACCATTATCACCATGATTATATACTTTTCTCTCCCAACCTAATATCTTTTCATAAAATTCGGATAATTCTTTTGCGTTGTCTGAGTCTATTACAACTGAACTTAATTTCATCGATATTACCTCCTACCACTTTAATTATATACTATTTTTAGAAAAGAAAAAACCACTGTAATCGCTCTATTTACAGTGGTTATTTATATAAATGAACATAAAAGTTCAGATTCTACTTATGGAGGGAATGCAAATGGTCTTCCAAACTTTTCTTTTTAGTACCTTTCTTTTATTTATTGCTTTTTAATATCTCATTTAAGTCTACTAAAAATTCATTATAGTTTTTAAACATAATACCTTTCATGCCTGTAGATTCTGCTGCATTTACATTTATAGCTATATCGTCAACAAAAATACATTCTTCCGGCATAACATCTAGTCGTTTTGCTGCAAGTAGATAAATAGCAGGATCAGGCTTAATTATCCCAACTTCAAATGATAATACTTTGTCATCAAAAAATAAATGATTATTAACATTAGCTAGTTGTTTAGGTTCGGCGCCAATATTTGAAAGTAATCCAATTTTATATTTACCTTTTAACTCATTTAGTATAAAGTCTATCAGTTCAATGTTTAATTTAAGTTCTGGCTGATTATTATAAGCTCTTACTAATTCATTAGCTGGAGTTCCATTAATTTTACTTATTTCTTCACAAAGCCAATTTATACTTTTACCTTTATCATATTGTTCAATAAGCGCCTTTATTTCTTTTTCATATATTCGTGAGGGGTCATATTGTCGTAAAACTCCTAATTCTGATTCAAGTGTTATCGTTTTAAAATAATCAAAAATTATTGCTTTTATCATTTTTTATCACCTTCTAAAATAGATTATACATTATTTTTAAATAAAAGAAGACCCCCAAAGTTGGGCCATTCTTAATCTTCTAACTAGAGAAAATATAAAGGGCTTCCAAACTTTTATTTTTTTACCTTTCTTTAATTTATCTTTTCCACTCTTCTTTTAACAAACCTGTTAACTGTTCATCTTTTATTTTACCATCTGCTCGACAAATATATGCTTGCCTCTTTAAATCTTCAATTTTATAACCAAATCTTTCTTGCATTTTAAATGATGATTCATTTCCAACAAAGAAACCATTATCTATCCTTCTTAAATTTAATTTATCAAAAGCAAATTCTATTCTTTTTCCAAACGCTTCACTACCTTATCCTTTTCCATGATATTTTGCATTTATCCAAATACCTCCACCAGCAGTTCCTTGTGACTTATTAACTTTATCTAAGCTAGTTCCACCAATCACTTTATTTTCTACCTTCAACACAATAGCAAATTCATATGCAGTTTTGTTTTCTTTTTTAGAATTTTCTAAACAATAATCAATCCAACTTTTAGCATCTTTTTCTGTGTAAGGATAAGGAACAAACGCTAACCATTTAGATACTTCAATATTATTTAATCCTTCAATTAAATCATTGATATCTTTTTCTTCCCATTCTCTCAAAATTAGTCTTTCTGTTTCTAATGTCATTATTATCTCTCCCTTTTAATTTAATTATACATTATTTTAAAATAAAAGAAGACCCCCAAAGTTTGGAATCTTCTTAATCTTCTAATTGGAGGGCCCAGTCGGATTTGAACCAACGATCAGGGAGTTGCAGTCCCACGCCTTACCACTTGGCTATGGACCCAAATTAAAGTACATTCTAATTTTAACTTAAATAAAATTTAAAGTCAATTAAAATATATGTAAAAATCTGCCTGATAGAACAAAAACTGAAGATTATTCCTCAGCTTTTTCTTCTACCTTTGTAGTATCCTTAATAATATAAGTATATACTTTATCTCTTATAGTTATATCCAAATAGACCTTCTCTGCTTGTTTTAATCTTGTTGTTATTTCTAAATATGTATCATTAGGAAGTATTATAGGTGTAACATCAGTCATACCCATTCTATTTAAATATTCCTTACCATTAATTACATATCTAACAGTCCCAAACTTTTCAATAAATTTACTTATATTAAAGCTCCTATCAACATTTTTACTCATATCTAAATTATAGTTAACTCTCATAATAGTTAGGTCATACTCTGACTTTAAAGAAGGTTCTATATATTTAGAATAATTACTACACTTATTTTCTATGCAAGAAGTATATGTATATTGATATTTATCTTTAAGCTCAATACTGTTTATAGTTAGAGATGCATTTGATAATAGGCTATCAGTAAATGTTACTTTTTCACCTAAATATGCTGTTGCTTTAGTCTCCTTTTTAGAAAAATCATCTGGCTTTATTGCAACTTTAGTATAGTCATATTTAACTTCACTATTAGAGCTGTTTATATCCACTAAATATTCAAACTTCATACTATTTTCAGCATACTTCTTTTCTATCTCATATACAAATATAAACTCTCTTGTTTCCTCTGCTTTAAGCCTTTGACTATAATAAGGAACTCCAAACTCTATAAAATTATCATATTCTGCTTTAGTTGATTTATATGTGATATATTTTTCTACCCTAACTCTTGTGTTATCTATAATAATATCTTGAGTTATATTAGAAACATTTTTAAACTTTATTTTCAAAATAACATAACTATATTTATTGCTAATCTCTTTTCCATTATAATCTTTATCAGTTACATAACTATCAAGTACTGTTATCTCAAAAGACTTACTTCTAAACATCTGATCTTCTTTATAAATCTTTTCAATGCTCATAATTATATTAGCAATAAACACAATTAATATAATAGCCAAAATACCAATAAGACTTAAAAATACTGCCTTGTTCTCTTTATATATATATTTAAACATTCTTAGTCTTTTTCTAAGATTTGATTTTACTTCTTCAGTATCCAAATTTAAGTTAAGTTCAAATTCCTCATTGTCGCTTGCTTCAATATCTAGTTCTGCTAAGTCTTTTTTAAAATTAAATTTCTTACCTAAATTTAAGCCAACTGCGCGAAGTGTTGCTACTATTAAAAAGAAAATTTGTGTTGCAAGTGCTGCTAAAATAATATCATGGGCCAACTTAAGTGTTCTTGTATCATAAGTTTGAAATTGAATATTAGATAAAATTGACGATGCATAAAGCAAAACTAATATTACGACAACATATACAGCTGTTAAAGAATAATAATAAAGTGTGGGTTTCTTTTTAACTCTTAATAACAATATTACTATTATTGCAAATGTCATTGCTAAAATAATTGCTATATATGTAAGTGCACCAATATAAATAGAGCTTAAATTATCAAATGGTCCATAGTTTTTAATACCTTTTATTAGTTCAGAAAAGAAACCTAATAAATTATAGGTTTTATATAATACAAATCCCAAAAATAAAGATAAAAATAAATGCAATAATTTAAAATTTTTAATTAAAAAAGCATATGGTTTTCTAAGTATCACATTATTCACTCCCTATCTTATTCTTACATATAGTATACATTAATATTAGTAAAAGAAAAAGTCCAAATTTGTTACTTTTAAAATAAAAGTGTCTACTTGATATAGACACTATAAATATTTGTAGAATTATACTTAAATTCTGGTCTTTCTGCTATTGGAATTTCACCACTTTCATTAAATCTATAAAGAGTTGTATCAATTATATAATATATATTATCATCTACAACTTTTATTTCTTTTAAGTTCTTCTTATTAAAGAGTAATACGGGGCTTTCTTTATAATCTTGATGAACTCTATAAAAATTACTTTTTTCATCATAGAAATAATAGTATCTATTTGATTTAAATGCCTCTTTGTAATTAAATTTTGCTAATTTACTAAAATCTTCGGTAAATATAGTATTATTTTTCAAGTCATATATACTTACATCTTTCCAAATCCCGTTCTCGTAGACTTTCCCACCTAGTTCACTATCACCAATTAATTCATAATCCTGATCTTTAGGAGAAATCATATATTGTTTTAAATCTATTTTGTCAAAGAAATACAGTTTGTTATCTACTGCTCCATTTACATAAAAACTAGTAGATGTAGATTGATTCATATTCAAAACTTTTGAATCAGCACTTAATATATCAATAATATTAAATGATAAGTAAGGTGACTTATTAACTGATATTGGTAAAATATAATACTTATCGACTAATGTACCATATATATTTTGATAAACATCATATGAAGAGAAATCTATTTCCGTATTCATAATTTGACTAACCTTTAAAAGAGTCTTGTAATTATATATAATTACATATTCATTTTCTTCAATATTTTCATTGTATGTATAGACATCTGCTATTTTTTCTTTTGTTGTTGATACCGTTTTTTTGTTATAAACAAAGTTAGGCAATTCACTTGCAAAATCTTTTAAATCATATTTATCATAAATGCTAGTATACGAATATAAATTACCATCTATATCACAAATAAGGTCCTCTCCTACTTTATCTTTTATGTATACTGGATACACACAGAAAAGATTATCTTTTTGATAATATTTAATGTCTTTAACTATATTTTTTTGTTTATTAAAACTATTACCAACATAAAAAATAAATTCTTTATCATCTATTTTAATGTTGATTGAATAATAATTACCAGAATTATTTTTTGAATATATCTCATTAATTATAAATTTTTTATCATCAATTTCCTTTATATATTCTACATTGTGCGAAGTTTTAAAGAATGTGACAGATATTTGAAATATAAAATAAAATATAATGATTCCTACAATAAAGCCAATTACCCTTTTCATATTATCACCTATTTTCATTATATCATAAAAAAAATTCTAATAAATACTATTATTTATTAGAACTATCCTATTCTACTCTTCTTTACTTGGATACTCTTTTTTTAAATTCATCATATAAGTGCTAATATTTGTTTCTATTTCATCTAAAGCCTTTTTATCAATATTTGATATAGTAACTAACTCTTTGACTGTATCGATATATACTTTACCCCATATCAAATTAGCTTTTACATTTAAATCATTGAACATTTGAGGCATTATTGAGTAAAAAAAATACCCAAATATCACTCTTTTTCTTCCTATTATAATTCTTTTGTCTGTAAGTACCACTATGGCAGTACTAAATATATCAAGACTGCTTTCGCTCATTTGACCAGTAAAAACATATATTGGCTTTTCATCGGGATTAATATATTTTTCTACAATACTGCTATTTTGCTTAATTCTCCAAGCAATAGTAAGAGGATATTTTTGTACAAATTTTTTTGCTTGAGATAATATTCTCATATATTCACCTACTTTATAATGTTATTAGTTTTAAAAAATTCTGTAGTGACATCAGTTGTTTTAGCACCTACTTGTGCTGCAATGACTTTGCCACCTTTTACTATTAATAATGTTGGTGTATTAATTCCATTTTCTTTGAAATCATCATAACTTTCATATACCTTATTCGCATCTGTCTGTGTTTTTACTCTTGCCAAATTCAAATGATATATAACTATGTTATTTTCTTCAACAATTGGTTTTAATATTGGATCAAATGTTGCGCAAGCTACGCAAGTTTCATTACCAACATAGATAACTGTTAATTTATCACTTTTAACAAGATCTAAATATCCATTAAGTGTTAATTCATTATATACTGAGTATTCTGTAGTTACTTCTTCATCAGGTTGTCTTAGTTCTGATGCAAAAAAAGAACCACCGAATACTATTAACAAAACTAATACTACTATTATTATATTTTTTACTTTATCATTTATCTTCATAATTTCCTCCATATATAAATTATAACATATCTTCAATTAGATTATCTATAAACTCAATGAATTTCTCCAAAATTTCATTTAAGAAATCAAGAATTAAGTCTAATAAACTAAATTTTTTTTCTTCTTTTTCTTCTGCTTTGGTTTCTGTATTGACTTCCTCTACTACTACCTCATTCCAGATACCAAGCATTTCTTTCTTAGCTAACTTTTCACTTTCTTTTAGTGTTTCAGTATATAAATAGTCACCATATAAATATGCCACTTTAGCGTATCCAACTTTAACTAAAGTATCTTGAAGTAACACATCATCAACAAATATCCAAGCCAAGTATCTTCCATATTTATCTTGTTTGTTACTATTTGGATCGTATTCAAGTTCTATCTTTTCAGCATCACTTAATACCTTACAAGTATATTCAGATGCATCCTTCCCATATACTTCAACTTCTTTAGTTGGATGCACAGATTCAGGAGTATCAATAGCTAAAAATCTTACTTTTATTTCTTCGTTGTTAAGCATAAACCTTGCTGTGTCCCCATCGACACACTTACTTAAAACAACTGTATCAACACTTGTTCCAACAGTAATTGCAGATACATTAAATGGTATCAAAAATATCATTAATAATATCAATAACTTCTTTTTCATAACTACCTCTAATCATTAATATTATAGCAAATTTTGCTGCTTTTGCCAAATTAATTGTCGATTTAATTTAATAATATTTCAATGTATAAAAAGTATATTTAGATGAGGTGAATTTCGTTGAATAAACTAAAAATTGGAATACCAAGAGGACTACTTTACTATCGTTATATTAACATGTGGAGCAAGTTCTTTGAAGAATTAAATATTGATATTGTAGTAAGTGACAAGACAAACAAACAAATATTAGACGAAGGTATTAAAAAGACTATAGATGAATCTTGCCTTGCGCTCAAAATATTTGTTGGACATGTTGAAAATTTAAAAAACAAATGTGATTATATCTTAATCACTCGCTTATCCAGTATTAAGAAAAACGAAAAGATGTGTACTAACTTCATGGCTTTATATGATTTAACATTTAACCTATTTGACGATATAAGAATACTAAAGTTTAATGTTGATATCGATAATAACCAAGAAGAAGCTGATGCTTTTTTTGATATTGGAAGAATACTAAAATTAAACAAAATAAAAGTAATTAAAGCTTATATTAGAGCTAAAAAGTACAGTGAAGAAATAGAAAAAAAGAGAATTATCAAGCAAAATTTATTACTTGATGGGCAAAACATTAAAATTCTTTTAGCTGGCCATCCTTACAATTTGTATGATGAATTTATAGGCACTACTATTTCAAGTTATTTTGAGAAAAAGGATATAAATGTTATATATAGTGATATTTATAATAAAGATAAATTAGATTATGAATGTAATGAGATAAGTTACTCTAACTACTGGACTTTTAATAGAGAACTTCTTGGAGCAATTACTCATTATAAAGATAAGATTGATGGAATAATATTAGTTACTTCTTTTCCTTGCGGACCAGATTCTTTGACGAATGAATTAATTATAAGGAGTTTAGATATCCCAACAATTCAAGTTATTGTAGATGAGCTTAATAATGATACTGGTATGATTACGAGACTTGAAAGTTTTATTGATGTTATTAAAGAAAAGAGAAATGGGGGTAATTTTTATGAATGATGAAAAGATAATTGCTTTTCCACATCTTGGTGATTACTCCATTCCAATTAGCTATTTAATTAGTAAAATATTAAAAGTGAAAATATTAAATACTCCACCAATTACGAAAAAGACTATCGAACTCGGTTCTAAATATGCACCTGATTTTGTATGTATCCCCTTTAAATATAATCTTGGTAATTTTATTGAAAGCTTAGAGATGGGAGCTAATACATTAATACAAGCTGGTGGTGGATGTCGTTATGGATATTATGCTGAAGTGCAAAAAAAAATATTGAAGGATTTAGGATATGATTTTGATTTTTATGCACTAACAGATAGTGACTCTCTAACGCCGATTACTCTATATAAAAAGTTCAAATGTATAAATGAAGATTTAAACTTCTTTAAATATGGATATTATACTCTACTTACTCTTTTAATGATTAATTACATGGATAAGTTGGATGACTATATAAGATTAAATATTGGCTTCGAAGTAAATAGTGGGGAATTTTTAAAGATTAAAGAGGAGATGCATAATGACTTTACTAAAGTCAGAACATTTACTAAATTGACATATTTATATTTTAAGTATAAGAAAAAGTTTAAGGAAATTCCAGTTAATAAGAAAGAAAATAGAATTAAAGTTGGTATTATTGGAGAATTATATACTTCTATGGAACCATTTGCTAGTTACTTTTTAGAAAAAGAGTTAGCAAGTATGAATATTGAAGTAAAAAGGTTCACAAATGTTACTTATTTACTTATAAAGAAGAGATTTGAAGGTAAAAAAATGCTTAGATATGTTAATGATTATGTTAAGCATAAGATTGGTGCAGATGGACTTGATAATGTTTATAGAGCTAAGAAGCTTATAGATGATGGTTATGATGGTATAATTCATATTAAACCATTTGGGTGTACTCCTGAGATTACTGCTATACCAATAATAGATAAAGTATGTAAAGAAGAAGGAATGCCAATTATATACTTTTCATTTGATAATCAAACAAGTATGGAAGGTATTAAAACTAGATTAGAAGCATTTCATGACATGTTAGTTTTAAGTAAGGAGAAAAAAGATGAATAAATGCTACTTAGGGGTTGATGTCGGCTCAGTTTCAACAAAGGGTGTGATAATAGATGAATACAATAATATTCTATCAGAAGCTTATATTGAAACAAATGGCAGTCCAATAACTGCAATAACTACTCTACTTAGAATATTGAAAAGTAACTTTAATCAAGAGTTATATCAGATTGTAAGTGTTGGTACTACTGGAAGTGCTAGACGATTAATAGGCACAATACTTAAAGCTAATACTGTTAAAAATGAGATAACTGCTCATGCGATAGGGACACTATCAATGTATCCTGATACTAAGACAATATTAGAAATTGGTGGGCAGGACTCCAAGATCATTTTGATAGAAGATGGTATTGTTACTGACTATGCTATGAATACATTATGTGCAGCAGGATGTGGTGCTTTCTTGTCAAGTCAAGCTAGGAGACTAAATATTCCCGTTGAGGAATTTGGAAATATTGCTCTTAGCTCAACAAATCCAACTAAAATAGCTGCTAGATGTACTGTGTTTGCAGAATCAGATTTAGTTCATAAGGCAGGTACCGGACATAAGAAGGAAGATATTGTGGCAGGACTTTGTGAAAGTATAGTAAGAAATTACTTGAATAATGTTGCTAAGGGGAAAAAAATAACCGCTCCTATAATATTTCAAGGTGGTGTAAGCAAGAACATTGGTGTCCAAAAAGCATTTGAAAAATATTTAGGAGAAACAGTTAAGGTATCTCAATATGGGCATCTTATGGGGGCTTTAGGTGTTGCTATCTTAGCGAGAAAAGAAAAAAAAGAAAACTTATTCAGCTTTGATGTACTAGATATTAAGTTTGAAACAAGAAGTATTGAATGTAATAAATGTCCAAACGGATGTGAAATAATTTGTGTAAAAAGTAATAATAGCCTTCTTGATGCATGGGGTAATAAATGCGATAATGGTTTAAGTAATTTAAAAACTGTCAATTAATGACAGTCTTTTTAGTCTTCAAAGAAATCATCGAAGAATTTATCATCTTCTTTAACATCTTCTAATCTAATTGTTGGAGTTGGCTTGTTAGGAACATAGGCATTCTCTGTTGGAATAATTGGTTCTGCAGTTAATGCTCTTGTTATATCTCCTATAGGCGGTCTATCCATTTCTACTACTGGCTCCACCTTTTCAATTGCCTGTGGTTTTACTTCTTCTTCAGTACTTAATAATCTAGAAGCAATTATATTATTAACCTTATTTTCTATTACACCTGATGATATAAGTGGTTTATATTCATCTACATCATTTGAAGGAATTTGTTGTGTTGACATTTCTTTTCTAGGTTCCTCTAAAGGCAATAGTGCACTTCTTCCATTATTTGTACTTTCATATATTGGCTTTGGTGCAATCGGCTCCAATTTAGGTTCTTCAATTATTTCTTCTTTTACTACTTCTTTAGGTTGTTCCTTAGCTTCTTCTTTGTTCTTTTTCTCTTCAGCTTCCATTGCTGCAATCTTAGCATCTATCTTCTTAACCAAGTCATTAACATCAAAGTCTGGAATTGGTTTTGGTGCTGGCTTTGGTGTAGTTGATACTGAATCAGTAACAGGTTGCATAATTGGACGTGGTGCTGGTATCAGCTCTTCCCCGCCATATGGTGCAGGTGCTGCTGCAGGTGGTGGAAAAGCTCCTTGTACTGGTGTTGGAGCAGGTGCTGGAAACGGAGGCATAGCTCCACCTGGAGCTGCATTTCCCGCTTCTCCCATCATTTCCTTTATCTTTTGTTGCTTTTTTTCCTTTACATATTCTCTAATGTCAAATACTTGTACAGGCTTTTTCTCTCTTTCTGGATAATCAACTTTTTCATATTTCGTGTTTCCCCAGTTTATTTTAAAATCTGGTACAAAAGATGTTTTAAAAGGATGTGATCTCATTCTTAATACTATTTGATCAAACTGCTTCATACGTTGCAAGTCACTTACTGTAACTAGTGGTGTTGATGCAGTTTTATCATCTTTCTTAGATTTAACTTCACCGCATAACTTACTAATTTCTTCGAGTGCTGCAAGCTCTGTTGATATTAAATATATTAAGTTACCGCAGTTACCTTTTATAGTCTCTGCATTTTCCTTACCATATACTTGTGTTAACTGTGCAAAGTTCTGAATAATAAGTGTAAACCTTATTTGTCTTGAACGAGCTGCTGTAATCATTGTTGTAACATCTTTAAGTGGTGGCATATTAGCAAACTCATCTAGTAGAAAATTCGTTCTACAAGGAAGTTTTCCACCATTTTGTTGCGCTACATCAATAAGCGTCTCATAGCATTGTTTAACAAATATAGTTGCAAGTGAATGATATGTCTTCTTTTCATCTTGAATAATAATGAAAACTGCTGTAGGTTTCTTACCTATATCTTCCATATCAAAATCACTATAAGATAACATTTCTGATAAGTTCTCACGAGATGAAAATAATTTGATTTTTTGTTTGAATACAGCAATAATACTTCCCTTTGTTTCATTTGGTGCCATAATAGTACCACTTGCATTTATATATGCTGCACTATTAGGATCTTTCAAGCCAAAGTATTCTTTTACATATGTTGATCCACCACATTTATCTTCACCAACTGTAGTAGTTAAGCTAATACTGTTGATATTTATCTTGTCTTCTGTCGTGTCTTCAAACATTCCAAGTGTTAATCCTGAAAAATAGTCAGCTGATGTTTTCTCCCAAAACGGATCTGCATTACCGCTATTTTCTTCATATAGAATATTTAAAGCAAGGTCATCTAATAACTCTATTGCTTTATCCTTATTGTCATTTTTATAAAGCCTGTAAGGTAAGGTAATTGGATTCCAAGCGTTTCCCCTTTGTGGATTACGAAAGTTTAAAAGTATAATATTATAGCCCTTTGCTTTTAATAATCCGCCTGTTTTTTCATATATTTCACCCTTAGGGTCAGTACATATAATTGACTCGCCTTTCTTAGCTAATACTTTTACTGCTGGTAATATTGTACTTTGTGTTTTACCAGATCCAGTTGCTCCTATTACTAAGTTGTGAAACTCTCCATCATCTACCCATAGTTCTTTTCCATTACTAATTAAAGGAACGCCAGCATATTCTGATTTTTCATCTGTTGGATGCACACACTTTAACTCTTTGTACATTTCCTTATCTTTTGCCCATCTAGTATATCCTTTTTCTTTCTTTGAAGAACTTACTCCAAAGCCTGATTCCATTTCAAAGAAATAAGAACTTACACTCATAAATAAGCCTGCTAAAGAAAATATATAAAAGAATATTGTATATGTTAGATTATCAGGTGAGAATGCAGGGATTGGATTTATACCAAAAAATCTCCCAGTTGCAGCTAAAGTTTGAAAGTTTAATACGCCTAGGGCTACAACATATAAAAGAAATATTGCGAATATTATAAAAATTAGTATATCTCTTGCTTCAGCAACTACTTTAAATTTCATTATTGTACCTCCTAAGTTATATTTTCATCTTTTTCTCATGGCTTCTAGCAAATATTATAGCAATTATTCCAATAATTGCAAGTGCAAAGACAAATATTATGATATATAAAACCCAATTAATATTTGCTGCTATTACACCCTTTTCATAATTGAAAAACAGTGCTCTAGTAAGTGTCCTGTTATTAATTGTATCTTTCGATATTAGCCAAGTATAACTATTATCATCCTTCTTTGTTGCATTATTTAAACCTACATTAAAATCTGTTGTTATAGTTATCCTTATCTCTTTTAATTTAGGATAGTAGTAAAATACATTACAAGTATCACCAGTATTCAATTCTACATATCCAACATGTTCTGTCATTGTAAATTCAGGAAAGAACTTTTGAATGATAGAAGAAGATGCATAATTATCATAAGTAAAGGCATAACTATACTTCAATTCTAATAAACTATCTGTTGCATTATACTTCTTATTATAATATGGAATTCCTTCCACCTTTTCTTCTAACTCAGGAAAAGTTTGCGAGTCATAAAGAGAAGTTGTATTAGAATTGTATGCCTGTTCAAATGCACCTCTTGTTGAATATCCAGAATATTCTTCGACAAAGTCAAAATAAGCTGCATCATCCTCACTTGCTGTTAGTTCTTCCTTAAAAGTATTCTCGTCTATATGTAATGTATAACTACCTTGACACCCAGTAAGAAAAACTAGTAATATTAGTGCCACTATTGTTTTTTTTATATTAGTCATAGTTCCTCCTAGTTATTTCTTGTTCTTTGAATAATAATCTGACATATCAATTATATAATTAGGTTTTGCAAAAGTTTTATTATTACATTGAATCTCTTCTATAATGATACCTGTATCAATACTTTTAGCATTTGCTACATAAAAGGAATTTCCTTCACCTTTTTCAAGAATTATCATAACTGCACCTTGATGCCAAATTAAGTCTCCTCTTTTAGCATCACAAGTATCAATATCTTTTTTTAATCCAACAGTACTCCATTGGTCAGCTTTGTAACTCTTGTATTTAAATCCTGCCAAAGTCAAAACGGTGTTTACAAAACCGCTGTTACTTAGTCCTTTAACACAAGAGTAAGGCCCACATGGAATTGAAGATCCCCATTGTCCATCTATTATGGCATCTTCTTCTTTCATACCACCATCAAATGATACTGGTATTTTAAGTTTATATGTTTGATCCAAGCTAGAAATCATAGCAATAGCAACTTGAGCAACTGCTTCACCAGTTCCAAGTCCTGCTAAATTAGCTTTTGATTCAATTAGTTCTTTATAAAGATCTAATCCGTTCTTTTTTTCTCCTTCAACCTTATGTTGATCTAAAAATTCACCCAATGGTTCTCTTAAAATAACTGACTTTTTATTAGTTACTGCTATCTCGCCTTTATAGTAAAGTGTGGCATTTGGGAATAAATCCTTTGGAACATCACATAGTCCACTAACCAAAGAACTTTCAAGTCTCATAATTTGAACATGATGATTCGAACTTGCAGATCCTTTTCTGTCATAGAATAACTTCAATAGTTCTTCCATTTTATAACCTTTTTCAGCGAAGTACCTTAATCCCCATTGACTAGCCCCTCTACCATGGCCACCTGATGGTTTATAGCTATATATATATTCATAATCAGAAGGAGTATTACAATCTTCAACTACATCATATTCACCATAATCGTTTGGTACCAACTTCTTTTTTAGACAGATTTTTGCACCAACATTGCCATCATTATCTTTGTTACGCCAACACATCATATACCCACCTTCTTGGCGTCCATCACGGTCTGAACTAATATAGTGTGGAAATGGATTCATAGCTGTGCTACCATTTAAAAGAATCCATTCATTATTTTGAGCATATGAAACATGAATTTCATTATAGCCTTTTGCTTTACATGGACATATTGCTTTTTTATTAAGTCCCATTCCGTTTACCCAATCTGAACTTATTTTCAATCCATTTTGATTGGCAGTAAGTTGGTAATATCCTCCATTTTCTTCTTGTGAAGTTGTTGGACAAAATGAATCATATTCTGACATAAAAATATTATATAAATAATATTGATATTCGAATATTTTTTTCTTATTAGAATCGCTCCAATCATTTTCTTCTAAAATTTGATCAACTGTATCTTTATCCCAAAGATCATCCTGCCTACCAGTCAGAACTAGTCCTCTAGTAGCCTCAACAGCATCTTTTATTTGTTTATTATTTATTCCATTAGGATGAAAGTTTTGATTTTCAGAACTATTTTTTATGCTTCCCTCTTTACGCATCACTTCAAGCCCATATGTTCTTGCTAATATTGCAAATGCTTTTAATGCTTCTGTATTACCTGCTAAATGTGGAGGAAACTCTATTGACATTACTCCTGCAACATATGTTTCTAGATCATATATTCCACCATATAGACCGGCATCATTTGGAAGAACGTTTATTTCTGGTTCAACTGGATCTTTTAAAATTCTATAGTTTTCACAGTAGTTTGGGTTTATTAGACCTCTTCTATAAGTATAAATACTGTGTGCTATTTCAAGTATTTGCGCTTTATTTGCTTCATATTGGGCCTCTTTATCTCCATTCTTTATGGGTATAGCTAGATAGTCATTATAATATTCAAATATAAATCCTTTTGGCCCAACCAAATTCCAAAAGTATACCCCACCAGTATAAGGACTTTTTGTTTCAACTAATTCATTCCCTACTAGATTTACTGAATAAGTTCCTTCTTCTGTAGATATTACACTAACAGAATCAGACTCTCCATTAAATGGAGCTGCTACACATCTTATGTTACGTTCGTTTTTTACAGCTTCCTTATAAAATATCCAACCTAGAAAAAAGTCTATTACACTTGCTTTTGTATCATGAGAAGCTACCTTTTCCATGTCGATACCATCTTCTTGCCACTGAGATGTGCATAAGCCTGATCCTTGACCAATTACTTCCATAATTTGATATTTTGCAAGCAAATCTACTTGTGGTATCATCTTCTTTTCTACATACCAATCCCAATCTATATTACCATTTTCATCTTTTTTTGTTTTTTCACTATAGGCATACTCATCATTTTGAAGTTGCGATACTAATGTAGCAACTATTAAATCTCTATCAATTTCTAATCCATATTTATTATGATAGTCTTTTGCTACTTGGTTTACCTTTAAATATAAATCTTCTGTCTTAGTAAAAACAGAGACTTCCTTTGCAGAATCTACTTCTTTATCCTGTATTACTTTATCAACATTACCACCTTGTTCACTAAATAATATACTATCTGCATTCTTTAGAAGTAATATAAGAAGCATTGGTAATAAGAAAGAAGCCACTGTCGTTAATACAATGGGGATTGCCGTAATAATTATTTCCTTTTTAATCTTAATTTTTTGTATAAATGTTTCTCCGGCTTTTTCTGGACTCTCCGTCTTGCTTATCAAATCATCCATTACTTCTTGCCCTTTTGGCGTAGATAATGCCGCTTTTGCAAGAGGCGCTGCTGGTCCTGCTGCTGCAGAAATTGCATTTGTAAATGCATCTCTTTTTATCTTCATTTTGTTTCTTTCAAGAGCATCTGCTAAGCTATCTTTGCCTCCGTTTTTACCTTGATTAACTCTATTTCTATTATTTTGCATGTGCTGAGAATAATATCTAGAAGCAATACTTCCTTTTTTTCTTTTTTCTTCTGCTGCTTGTAAATTTTCTTCTTCCATTAATCTCACCACCAATGTTTTGGTATTATTTTATATATAATATTGTATCATATTAGACAATATTTTTACAGTAAAAAATTAAAAAGATTCATTTTTATGAATCTTTAAAATTAAACTATTCTATAGTCCACCGCCACTACCAAATGATGTTAATTCATCAGGTGTAACAACTACATTTATTCGCATTCTCCTATTACCACAGATGAACAATGCCTCACCTTGTGAGTAATGCTTAATACTTTCTTTTTCGTTATCATTTAAATCAACTAAATAAGATAGGTCTTCAGCAGCCTGCTTCTTAAGTCCCATTATTAGATAATATGAAGCATTATCGAATATTGCTTTCCCTTGCATTAATACATTTGGTGCAGCAAAGTCGCTTGGTTGCTGTGTAATTATAATTGTACCAGTATTATATTTTCTAGCACGTCTTTGTACTTGTGCTAAGAAATCTGCTCCTAGAGTATTCTGATCACCTAATAACACGTGTGCTTCATCAACCATTAGTATTGTATCAACATCTCTATCAAGACATAATCCCCATGCATACTTAAGTATATTGAAGAATAATGCATTCTTAATATTTTGTTCTGCATTCATTAATTCTTTGATATTAAATGTTATAAAGTCACTTTCATGTCTAATTGTTGTATGACCATCAAAGTAATATTTTAAATCCTTTGTAAGAGGTCTTATCTTAAGCTCTAGACGTTCCATTATATCACGTTCATGTGTGTGATCAGTCATCGCAAGTAACATTGCTCTAATTGTTTCATAAACATCTGAAAATGTTGGGAAATCTTCTGGACCAAACTTATAGAAGTCTCTATCAAAGTCTATTCCAAAACGTTTATATGTATCCTGTACAACCTCACTAAATAATGTAAGTACATCCTCTTCGATTGATGGATCATAATATTTCATAAATGCTTTTAGGAATTGTAATGTACGAGTAAGTACTGTATATCCAAGTCCTTGTTTAATTTCTTCTTCATCAGCATCTATTACAATCTGTAATGGGTTTATCATACCATATTCTCCACCTTTACCAAGGTCTATAGTATCTCCACCAAACATCTTTGTCATTTCTTCAAGTTCATTTTCAGGGTCGATTGCAACTACTTGACAACCATTTCTAATATGTCCACGTAGCAATAATTTTGCTGCAGTTGATTTACCTGAACCTGATGTACCAAGTAATATTAAATTTGCATTATTTCGATTGTTTTCCTTCTTAATTTTATATAAGAATTGATTAAATAAAATAACTCCTCCAGAAAAATCTACACCAAGAAGTGTCGATAGCCCCGGGTCTTTAATACTATCAAAGATAAATGGATACATAGCACCTATTGTTACTGACGGTATTGGAGTACCTACTCTATCTTCAATATCTTGCCTAGGAAATATTGGAATCATTGATTGGAATACTTTTTCTTGTTCAAATCTAAGTGCTACTCCTTTTAATTCCATAGCATCTAAATAGTTCTTAACATTTACTTTTCGAAGTTCTAGCTCATCTTTAGTGTCTGCTGTTATCATTACGTGCATTTGGAAGTCAAAGATTCTAGCTTGACTTCCTGCTAACATGGTAACAAACGACTCTAAAGATTCATAGTCCATTCTTATACGCTCTTGTATAGTTCTATCATGTTCATCTTGATATCTTATCTTCAATTCAGCAATCTGCTTATTTAGCATCTTTGAAATAACAGAGAATGCTACCGGTATATGTTTAATAACAACTTTAATACCAGACATTGATGTAAGAGAAGATAAATATCCTGGTGAGATGAACTTTGGATACGAAACAATTGTTAATATAGTCGCATATTTATCACTTATAAAGAAATCACTTGGATTAAATTGTAATCCTTTTGGTGCAATTTGAGATTTAAAATTCATTGTACTCATACTGACACCACCGTTCCAAATTCTGTTGTTTGACCGCCATTTAAGAAATTATCTAGTATAACTCTTAAATCCTCATTTGATGTTTGACTAGCAGCAAGGCCACAAGTTGAAAGTGAGTTTATAAGTAATCTTATTCTCTTTTGAATAAGTTCAATATTAGTTTCTTTAAACAAAATGTAATACTCTGTATCAACGACATTGTTATTCATAAAGTTATTACCTTTTTGAATATCTTCCATTATTAGTTTTCTAACTGCTGGAGAATTAGTTTGATTAAATAGAAGTTGTAATTGTGACATGTATACTGATATATCAACTGGTCTATCTGCAACTATTAACCAAAATTCAAAATCAAGTTGATTATAGAAATTCTTAAGGTTATTAAGTATTACTTGTTGAGAATCATAATCTAGAATAAAGATATTACGAGGTGCTATTTTAACACCTGTTACTTTTTGTTGACTATCTAAAACTATCATTCCACCGGTAATTGATTGAACTGGAACCCAGTCTTCTGTAAATTTACTGTTTGTCGTCGCCATATTTTTCACACCATCCTCTCCAGATAAATCTTTGTCTATTCACAAAATAGAATTTATATATTGCTGTTAATAATACCAATACATTATGTTGATTTGGTATTGGTAATACCAAGAAAGCAGATATTGCTATTGGTATCATTACTGCTACAGCAACTAATGTATTGCTCATCTCGTTTTGAAATATTAGTAACAATATAAATGTTGTTACTGCACCAATACCAAATATTACAAAATCAATTGGTCTAAAAAATCCCATTATTAATTTTCCTCTATTGGCATTTGCAGGTATTAAATATCCCATGCGTTCCTCCTTTTATTCTTAAGATTATGGATTTGGATTTTTATCATTATTACCCATCGCACCATACATTGTACTTCTATTTACTTCTCTATCCGCTTCTAGGTATGCTCTATCATCAGCTGTTAAATTAGGATCTTTTAAAAGCTCATCTGCTGCATTCATTTCAGACCTTAGACCTTTATAATTAACAGTTCCATCTGCTGCAATATTATTACTTAATGAAGCTGTTGCTTGTGCTGTCCCAAGTTCTGACGATTGACTTATTGCTGCTGGTGTTTCAAAACTAGCTCTTCTTTGTGCTGCTATTTCACTACTTGTAGATAAACCTGAAATCTTAGTTCTAGCATCATCAGGTCCAACACGTAGTTCACGTTGTTGCTTAGCAAAGTCTGCATTCTTTCTCGCTTTTGCTGCTGCGGTTTGTGTTGTAAACTTAGCATCACTTAAGCTTGCCAATTCACTTTGATTAGCACCACGTTGTACAGCTTCTGTATATCTGTCCGCTGCAGCTGCTGCTGATGCTTCAGCTGCTTCTGCATCTTTATCAAGTTGATTAACTCTTGCATCAGACAAATTAAGTTTCTTAGCCTGAGAGTTACCATGCATTTTATCCATACCCTTAGCAAAGGCATTCATCATTCCACCCTTATAGTCCTTATCGCCTGTTCTCTTAGCACCAGCTGCATCTCTTGAAGCTGCCCATGCGTTCGCTGGTTTACCAGTTCCTGCGGCATCATATCCTGCTTTAGCTCCTGTAGCTAGTCCAGACATAGCACCAGCTAGTCCACGTCCACCCATTAAACCACCTGCTGCCCCTACTGCGCCGCCGGCCATGGTGCCAGCAATTTTTCCAAGCATACCTCCTGAACCAGGGTTATCTTTAATACCAAGAGCATCTTTTATAAATTTAGGTGCTTCTTTTGCAAATAATAATAGTCCAAAAATCATAAATAATTCTACAAATAACCATCTAACTATATTTGGTGAATCTGGCATATTAGCCCATAATCCGCCTGTAATGATTTGTTCAATAAACATTAATACTACATAAACGATTCCTAGTTTAAAAAATATGTCCAAGAATGTTGATGTTAATAATTTTAACCAGGCTGCAAACGCTCCATCTTTTGAAGATTTTGGGTCTATATAAGACATGATTGGTATTGGAGCAATCATTTGCAAAATAATCAGTTTAAATACACGCTTAGCAACATCTAACGCTATTGCTAAGAGGAGCACTACAAGTAGCAATCCAACAACAGTACTTATAATTGGTATATATGTATACACATACCACTGTGGATGTGTAAAAGGTCCACCTTCATTAGTATTCTCACAATAGAGATTCTTTGTATCCCATAATTGCTTCAATGCTGTTATTGGTTCACCATCTGGAGCTTTTGGCAATTTAGTATTACAATAGGCACTTAAATTTGGAACCGGAGAATAGAATGGTTTTAATGCTGCAACTGCCATTAAATCTGCTGCTGCTGCTATCTTTTCTGCATTTCCGGAGGCGGCTCCAGTATTATCTTTTACACCGAGTAAGACTCTTGGTAACATTGGTAATAGAGCATTTTGAGCTCGTACAAGTAGTCCTGATGGAGCGTTATCACTATTACCTTGAAAGGATCCAAACAATATTGAAGGAAGTCCTACTAACATTAAAAGCATAACAACAGTATTAGTAATTAATTTCCCAACACCCTTGCTTTTATCAGCCATGGAATCCGGATCTACTATATATGTAAAGAACGAAAATGATAATTTGAATAACATGAAAACACCTAACAAAACATAAATACGAGAATATACACCATCTACTAATTTAGGACTTGCAGTTAGGTTTGATATATCAAATATTACTTGGATTACAGCTCTTGCAAGCCAATAAACACCCATATCAATACCAGCAACAACGCCTCTTAACAGGTCCCAATACCAAGCTCTACCTTGTGCTCCCATAAAATCACTCCGTTTATTTCTACTTTATACCATAATAGCATTATAACATATAAAAAATAATAATAGAATATCTATTATTATTTATTTAAGAATTATTTTAGTATATAAGGGTCACTTTCAGTACCAGATCCTGATACATATCTTGCATAATTTCCAATCAATACTGTTGGTCTTACTTTTCTACTTCTATTTGCTTTACTTGTTGCTAATGCTGATTCAGTCGCATAAAAAGCAGACACACTATCCTTTGAACTTGCTGTTATAGACCACCAAGGCCCTTGTGAACTTAGATAATTATAATTTGAACATGAATAATCAGTAATGTTCACACAATTACTATCTAAACTAGCATTCAAATAATAATTAGCTGATAACAATCCAAGATATTGATTTTCTAATACTTTATTACATATCTTTTCATTGACTTCTGCCACTTTTTCAGTTGGACTTAATGCTTGTACACAAAGTGTTTGTGGTAATATAAGTTCTCTTATATCACTTTCATAGTAGGTTTCATCTTCATATAATCTTTCCAGATAGTTTTTTACTCTACTAATTAAATAATCATTTATGCCTTCATCAGCATTGAACTCTATATTATATCTATCATCCCACACCACATTGTCAGGTGCTTTAACTTGTACTAAAAGAATATTTCCATCCTCTGTAACTTCAACTATACGCCATCTTATTCCACTTAATAAAACATAATTATTTATATTTTCTCCACGGTAAATATAACTAATTTTACTTTCAACTTCAATTGGAGTTTTTACTTCTTCTTCAGTTTCTTTACTTTCGTCAGATGTAATTGCCTTTTTAGTCTCTATTTTATAAAGTCCATCTAATTCTGTCACTGTTGTACTAGTAATAACTTCATAAAAGAATGTTGTCTTATAATTATCACCACAATCCAAATATGGGGTATATTTATATACATTATTTGTATAGTAAATAGTTACTTTGCCACTGCAGGATACTTTTGAATCTTTTCCTAAATATTCACTTAATTCCTTCATCTTTTTAGCAGAAACTAGCTCTGCTACACTAATATCTTTTTTTGTGCCATTCTCTGTAGGTAAGGTTTCCTTTTTACTTTTAGTATAGCTTGTTGCTGCTGATACCATTTCTTTTTCAATACCTTCATAAGAAAGTTTATTAGATTTAAAGAGACTAGTTACCCAGACTATTAAAACTATAAGAATGATTAGTGCGATTAAGCCGCCACCAATATATATTAATCTTTTTTCTAATTTCATCAAAATGCCTCCACAACTGATTATATTTTATCAAAATAAATAATACTAGACAAGATAAAAAGTAGCATTCGCTACTTTATTACATATCTTTTATTCTTTTTTACCAGGTTTTGCTTCTTCCCAACATGCTTGCCAACTTGCTGTATCACTGTCTGCTGCTTGGCTTCCAGTAACTAATCCCATTACAATATTAACAATTGTAACTGCAAAGAATACTGCAACTGCTGCTATAGCACGTTTAATTAACTTACCTGTAGCACCTTTGATTTCTTTATCGTCATTTGACATAACTGCCTTACCTAAATCAACTGCACCCATGATAATTAATAGTATAGGAACACCTATTTGAAGTAGTCCTAAAACGCTACGCATAACTCTAATAACTGGTAATATATTTTCATCACACGCTAATATTTGAAATAAATCTAACATAACTTCCTCCTAAAATATTATAATTTCTTTATGTATTAATAATATAATGAACGCTTTGATATGTCAATGAATTGTTTTAACATTGTCAAATGTTGACACATTATAACAGACCAAGAGTTTGTAATAATCTTGTTACATCAACTGGTCTTTCCCTATCATTTACTGGTGGCAACACATAAAAGAAATTAACACCAGCCTCTTTTTGAAACGTAGAAATATCCCCATCTGATAAAACAGCTTTATTTAATATAATTTTTTTGCCATTTAATTTACTAAATACATTTCTATCTTTAAGCATTAATTTATTTAACTTAATTATAGATGGTTCTAATAAGTACAATATTGAATCACAAATAGCCTCATCAGCCCCATTTAAATCAATAAGTACTACCGAATAATTCCTAGCTTTAAGTAATTCTGACGCTATTTTATCCTTAGTAGTAGATATCATTGTAGAATCATTATAGTAAATAAAATCTCTTCTATCCACTTCAAGTGCAAGTACACTTCTACCTGCTTCTTCAAGTTGCCTTTTCATCATATATACAAGACTAGTTGCTCCAGCATTTTCAGTTAAATTTTTAACACCTATTACATTTCCATTTGAACTAGATGTAACAACATTCATAACACTATGTCCACTATCATTAACTACTGCTGTAGTAGTAACAATTTGAGAATCAAGTTGATGAAGATGTGCTACATCTTTATATGTATTAGGATTAGTTAGTAAATATGATACTCCTTCTGAACTTGATGTAAAGTTATAATACCCCATTGATATTAATTTAGATACAAACAACCCTGCATTAGATTGCTCCACTTCTGGAGTTAGCATAAGTATTACTTTATCTACCGGAAGACCAATAGATAGCTTTTGATAAGTAAGTATACTACTATAATCTTTTAATGCTGTAACATCAATAATCATCCTAGCAAAAAAGAAATTAGAAAAAGTTCCAATTATCTCTTCAGTATCGAATTCACCACGTAATGTCTTTATGACTTCAATGTTTAATGAAGCTAAAGCATCTTCTTGTTTATTTGTTATTATTACATTCATGCTTACCCCACCTTACGAGAAAAGCAACCATCCCCCATGAATATTGAATCATCTGTAATATTGACTCCAATTTCAACTAACCTAGTTTCACCCTTAATTGTCATATCAAGTGATGGTAGAAAAGGTAGTGAGAAAACTGCATACAATGTTATTGTATAGTAACTTCCTCTATTAGAGTCTTTTTTACAAACTACATAGTTATTATGATAATTCATTTCTGTTAACTTTTGAGTTAGTACTTCTTCTGATGAAATACCTTCAGATTGCTCGATAAAGTTAACAATTGTATTTTTCATTTTAAAGACTCTACCATACTGAGTGACAGCAGATAGAAAGCCTATAAATAATGAGATAAAGAATAGTACAATATAGAAAAGCATTGTACCTCCTACGGCCTCTCTCATTAGCTATCAACTCCTTTTTGGTAAATTAGCTAGTTTTGTTATAAAGATCATTAACAGGAATAGTTTCATTGTTAGCATCTCCCCATTTGTCACCAATACCTTTTAAAATATCAGGAACAAACATTGTAACGAATGCAAGTACAGCTGCTACAGCTATAATTGTAACTAATGTCATGTTTAATTCTCCAGTCGCTTCTTTCACTTAAGAATCCCTCCTATCATATATATTTATTATAATCAAAATTTTTTTATTTATCAAGTATTATCCACCAAACAACATAAGCATTGACAACAGTAATATTGCCATTGTCCCACCACCAGTAACAACAAGCATTACCATAGTACGTTTTTCCATACTGGCAAGTCTATTCTTATATTTAACTTCTCTTGCTTTATTTTGCAGTGAAGATACTGATTTTGAGAAAATTAACAATTGTTGATATTTATTTTCTTGAGCGCCTAACCCTAATCTATATAGAAGTCTCATCATTCTCATAGAATCTCTTACTGGATATTTAATTGCAAAATCCATATAAGGAGTAATACTAGAATCACCTGCGTCAATCTTTGCTATCATCTCACGAAGTCCTGGCTTAAATATATCAGGTGCATCATCAATTGATCTTGATAATGCTACTGGAACAGTATAGTTTTGACATAAAATTTCAAGTGTTTTCAAATAATATGGCAATAACTGATCTATTTGATGCATATATTTCTTGTAATAACTTTTAAGTGACATGTACGGATATTTAAATAATAGAAATGATACTACTAAAAGCGCTATAAAGTTTACAAAACTAAACTTCGTTACTATAAAGAACAATAGCACTAAAGTACCATATAATGCATTACGAAGTCTTGCAACAAACAAAGTATTAGGATTTACTGTATCACCATATCTTGCTATTACATAGAAATCATAATCTTTTTCTTTTAATGATACTAGATATCCATTATCCTCACTTAAAAATTGTCTAGTATCTATCATCCCTGAATAGAAAATAGCTACCATTAACAGTATACCAACTATAACAATTTCAATAATCATTATTCCGCACCTACGTTCTCGTTATAATATTTTTCTCCTGCAAGAAGAAAATAACTATTAAATAAAACTATAAAGTGAAGTGCTACATAAACTAGCATATTATCTAAAAGTTCAAGATAGGTATCCATTCCTAGTAAGTATTGGACTAACATGACAAGTAGATAAAGCATTAATCCATATTGAATAAACTGTCTATGGAATTGCTGTCTATCTATTCTATCTCGATATACTCCTTCAACAAGCATATCTATATCAAGGAGCATGTTTTCTAATACTTCATTACTGTCTCTTGCACCTTCTTTAGTAATTTGTAAAAATAATTGATGCATATTCTTAGTCATATAGAAATCATATTTACTATTCATATAGTCAATAGAACCTTGTACATCACCATTTTGATATGCTAAATCTATCATTACTTTAACATCATTTAATACAGGATCCTGTAGTACTCCAGAAGAATATACTCCTTCTAAAGCTTTTACAAAACTCTGTGTAGTTTGGAATTCCATTATAGTATTAGTAGTATATACTTGTATTTGTTCAAATATAAACTCACTATATATTCTCATACAACGTAAATATGTTAAATAAGGTATCATCGCTACTACCAATATCATATATAATACGGATACTATTGGATTATAGAAATACAAATATGATATTAAGAATGCTCCACCTGCAAATGAACCTATTTGAATAGCATATTGCTTTGGTGAATACTCTTGTCCTAATTCTTTTATTTTTTCTCTAACCATTTTAAAAGAAAAAGGGGCATATTTTTCATATAAAGTTGAAGATGAATTAAGTACGAATTTATATAAAGAATCTTCTTTCTTAATATAATATAAGTACGCGCCTACAACTAAAACAAGAATTATAAGAATTTCTAGTATCATATCATCACCAACTTTCTTTTATAATATTAGATATTACCACTTGGAGCTGGCGCTACAAACGGTACTGGATTTACATTGGCAGAAGCGATGCTTACTGATGGCATAGTAACTGGTGATGGTACAACATCAGGAATACTATTATTTGCTGCTCCTCCAAATAAATTTGTTATCATAACACCTTGTCCTTCAAGATAAGCTTTTAAATAAGGACTAGGCTCATTAAATGTCTCAGCACCAGCAACTGTTTTCTTATAGATAACATTATGATCTGGTGTGTTATCATCAGTAACAAAAAATTCTGTTACTTCGGCAATTTCTCTTACAAATCTTTTCTCAATGGCAGAATATCTACCTCTTACGAATACACCTAATTGAACATATCTATATATTGTCTTTAGGAACTGATCAACATCTATATTAGACTCAAGTAAGCTATATAGACGGTGTGGTATACTCTCAGCTTTATCCGCATGTATTGTGGATAAGATATTATGTCCTGATGAAATTGAGTTACGTACAGCAGTAACTGCTTCAGCACTACGAACCTCAGATAGTAATATCCATTTAGGGTTCTGTCTCATACAAGTAACTAAAACATCAGAGTATGATGCTATATTATTGGTCTTCATTGCAACAATATCTCTATGAGGATAAATTCTATCCAAGTGAAGTTCTAGTGTATCTTCTATTGTAATTAGTTTTTCATTTTCTGCAGTGTGGCTAGCAAGGTATTTAACAAGTTCTGTTTTACCTGAACCAGTTTCTCCGGCTACTATGATATTACAATGCCCTTTAACTGCATTTATTAAGAAATCATGGATACTAAGTGTAACATATTTTTCTTCTAACAATTTATCTTTTTGTAATCTAATTTTAGCAGGAGTTTTACGAAAAACTGCTGCTATACCATTTCTTGCTATAGAGTCATGTACGAAGTTCATACGAAGTTCAGCCGACTCTGAGTCAAGGAACGGATGGGCCATATTAAATGTTTTACCCATAACATTTGAACACTGGAAAGCAATTTTTTCAACAATAGCATCATTTACTAATTGTTCATCAGCTCTATAAACACCTCTATCCAGTGTTTTAAGCCATAATTGACCAGCATTACTATATGAAATATCGGTAATGTTATCATCATCCAAATACTTTTTTAATGGACCAAAATCAATACTTGAAAAGATATTCTCGTTTTTTTCAAAATTAGTCATCTTTTGGAAGTCTTTTACATCTACTGCTTCTGTTGCACTCTTTACATTAACTGCTCCACTAAGTTCTTTAGGTAGTTCAGCAGTATACTGAGGTGCATTTTGCACAACGCTATTATTTTGTTCAACTCTATCAACTACAACTGCTTCACTTGGATTACTATTTTCTACAAATCCAAGGCCACCAAAATTCATTGATTCATTCATTCTGTAGTTTTATCTCCAGTTGTATCTGTATTACCACTAGTATTTGGTAAATCTTCAAGTATATCAGATGGTAGTTGAGTTGCGCGTTCTTCTACGAATTCTTGTAAGTATTTGCTTGTAACATTTGGTTTTACACTACTTGGATCAACATCTGTATAATATAGTGTATTAGGTACTGGTACTATCTTTACAGATTGAGTATAAACACCATATGAGTTAATTGCATCAACTTTTCTTAATAATAAGTGGAAATCTTCTGGTACTGCAAATAGTATTACAGATGGTGTTCTATTATCATTACTATCTTGGAAAACATGCTTTCCATCTGCTGTTTTAACTGCTAGTATTCTAACATTTTCATATAATTTACCAACTAATGCTTTACCATCAGTATCTTTAGTAGATAAATAAATATCAATAAAGTTACCTGGCATCATTGAGTTACTATAACTTGTAAGCATGTTAATACTTAGGTAATATAGTGTATACCCTTTTGGAACATCATATAATGCTGAATCTGGTAATGTCTTCTTCTCTACTACAGTTTCAGCATAAAATAAACTTCCTGCTGGTATTACAGTATTATAGTTTGAATACTGATTCACTATTTGTGATGGATTAGTAATTACATTACCTTGTAATCCAGCTTTTGCAATTGTAATATATCCAATCATATCACTTGTAATTTGTGTTCTTGGTTGGATTGTTACTTTTGCATATGGTACTCTAACTGGTGTAACTGCTTGATTTACACGATAGTTATACCCCACAATTAACACTACAACAATTAAAATTGCTGCAAGTGCTGATACAGTATTTTTGTTTTTCAAGAAGTTAGTTAGCTTCCTTCCTGATGAACTTTGGTTCATATTTGTATTCATATTTTATCTTCCTTTCACTAAATATCACAGTCCCCTATGCTACAAGTAGTATACAATAATAGAAGAAAAAAAGCAACAATTTAATTACTCATTAATAGTATTGTGGCTTTTTACTTTATACTCTAATATTGCACTTAAAGTGTTTGTTATTTCAACATTATCTGATTCAAAGTTGATCTCAAAGAATGAGAAAAAGTCATATGTTTGATGAGCTATTAAAGTTACTGTAACTCTAGGTGGACATTCATCAATATCATCGAATCTTATAGTGTATGTTTTACTGATTTCTGCATTTTCTGCAAATCTTCTTACAAAACTTTCAACAAACTTTTCTTTTAAAATTCTAACTGTACCTGGAATACCAGAAATACAGTGCATAGATGAAGGATCAGTTATTTGATTTACATCATCATAACCAACCCCACTTCTATATGCTTCTAAGTCAACTGCATCTATCATAGCAGCTTCAGTTATTTCTTTTAACAAATAATAATTCTGTTCATTGCTTACAGTAATATTACTAAAGAAATTTACTAGGAATAATCCGATTATTCCAATAATCATAAATATATACATCCACATTGATTCTTTCATCGAATTTTCACCCCAGCTACATAAGTAAAGTACTTATTGAATCCTTTACTATCATCAACAGTATCATCTGAGTGTATAAAGTTACTTACATACGTTCCATTCTTATCATTTTTATAGTATACCCAGTCAAGATATACATTCTTAATATCATCTTTTTTTGTTGTTGCATCATATGCTGCACTAGCATTTTTAATTTCCTTTATAATTGCAGGTGTTAATACTATTTCATATTCTGGTGTTGATTTTTTTTCTTTAAGTTCACCATTTACTGCATCAGGCACAAGAATTATATTTGTTGGATCGTCTTTGTCATCTGTTATATAACCATCTTTTCCAATCCAGTTACCACCGATAATTCTCTCTCCAATAGGATTTGTTAAATCAACATATGATTTAGGGAATGGGTTTTTAATTAATATTGGTCTATATACATATGTAACTCCTCTACCAGTACATCCTTGCCATCTATTACAGTCAGTAGTACAGTTTGCAATAGCAGCAGTAACTGATATTTTCTCATTTGTCTGATATCCCCAGTCTTTATAATTAAGTTCACATGCTGATTTTATTACTTTTGGATCACAAGAGTTGATATTACGGCAAGCCCATCCTCCTCGAGAACAACTTGTTGTACAATCATTTATACTATCATATCCTGCAATATCAAAGTTCCAATTTTGTGCACAATAATCTCTAATTTTATCATATTCTGGTGGAGCAAATTCTTTAATACACTGATGAGGTGTAGCACAAGTATCTCCATTACATCCTCTATAATAACAATAACTTACACAGTTATTTGAATCATATACTGCACCATATACAGAATATCTATTAGCTAAAGTACTTGTTTTCAATAAATAACTATTTGTGTTTGCATCTTTAACAATAGTTCTTGGTGATTCTCCACTAAGCCACATATTAACTTTTTTCGCACTACCTTTTGTTACTTGTAGTTCAAATAATGTAGCAGATTTTTTAACTATTTTACATTGTGCTGTTCCTTGACTATTATTAACAATTCCACCATCAGTTTCAGTAGTTTCTGTCTTCTTGTTCATATTTATAAGTGTTACTGTTTTCTCACAAGTTGCTCTTCTACCTTCTTTAGTTGTAACAACACCTTTGATAGTAACTACTTTTGTTAAATAAGGTGGTGGACACACATTCATACCTGAAAGTGTTGCTTTTGTTGTGTATTCTTTTATTTCAGGTTTTAATTCAATTGTAGACTCTTTTATATCCCATCCAGTTATATAATCTGAATCAGATAACCCATTATCTTGAATAGCAAGTTCAAATTCTGTTTCACCAATATATGTTGCTGTACCAGTTTCATCTGAATTATCACTTATTACGCCAATAACACATCCAAGATCACAATCATTTCCAACGCAAGCTGAATTTCCTATTATTTTGTATGTACAATACTCATTTATATTAACATCAGCATGTGATCCATTACCACTTGCTTGATTAATTGATACTGTAGTTGTTACATGATGTTCACGATTACCAGTTATTTTTTCTGTTGGTGTTGCTTTTATATTTGTATAATATACTGTCCTAGATCGTCCATCACCAGCAAGACATTTTTCATCAAGAGCCTCATATGATTGTGATAGTCCATTTCTTGTTAAACATTGAGCTGGTATTGTATATTCTAGATCTGCTTTCGAATCTTGCACATACGTATTAACATTAAAGTCAGATATCTCTTTACCATTAATATTTATTACGCTTATTGGATATGCTTTTGAACTAGGCGTCTTAATAACTTTTATACTTCTGTTAGTTTTCTCATAAGTTTTTGGTAAAGTATAAAGTCTTGACGCTACTTCTTTTTGTTCAATGATTTCATGGACAACAGTTCTTACAACAGGTGCATTTGTATCATAAGATAAATCTTCCCATCTAGTTACATAATTTCCGTCCAAATCTTTGATTCCTTCTAGATTTGCAGCATTGTTAAAATTGTTTAATAGTTGAACCATTCTTTTTCTTCTAACATCTGTTTTATCATTGGGTTTAGTATTAATATATGAATTGTCAGCAGAATGAATACTAGCGTAATCAAGTTTCCATGAAGCTGTATCAAAGAATACAGTACATTCTTTATTACCATATACATTAGTAAAGTAGTTCAAGCCCTGTCCTGCAACTAATGTATTAATACTTGTATCCAAGAATTTAGCCCGCGTAGTCTCAACACAAGATATAGTATGATACTTTTTCATATCTAGTGGTGTTAACGGATAATATGATTTATTACCATTTCTATCAGTTACTATTTTATATTGGTCATGCGATACACAGGTATTTAATACTCCTGGATCATTAACAATATTTATATCAGTTCTTTGGTTTATAGAACATGAAGAATTCGCATTTAATGGACTAGTTGCCTTATCTGGATTCTTCACAGGATCATTAGGATTAGTAGTAGTACAATCATCAGGAACATACTCCGGTTGATAAAAGCACTTTTCTAAGATACATGCTCGTTTGGCTTTAGGATCAAATTCATCAAACGGGATATAATTATCACAGTATTCTTCAGCACATTTTAATAGTGCATCACCTGTTTTCATACTTCCATCACTATTCGAACAATACGCACTACAAGTAGTCGCTGAATAAAAAGAAATTCCAACTGGTCTTGGATGACCACTTTTATCTCCCCACACACTAGCACTTCCACCACATTTAAATGTGTTTTTTATTGTAGTTGGATCACTTGGCAATATTGACCATCCGCGCGAATTACAGACAGACGGTAAATTACTAGCAATCGCTCGATTACAATTAATAGCTTTATTTAAAGTTATTGCAGAAGAGGCATGCGGGCCAATATACCATTGATATTGATTTGGAATACATTGTCCTGTTGTGTCATCACGGAAACAGTGTTTATTTCTTGTTGTTCCCTCATCACCATCATTATATAAACCTAACAAATAAGGAGTTGAAATACAGAGTCTTCTTATAGGTCCTACATTTGCTTCAACCTTTATAGTTCTATTATATATATATCCTACAACATCATATATCGCTTCACCAATATAAGGTTCTATTTCTGTTGCCGATGTTATGCACACGCATTTATTTTGGCTGTTGTTCCAACAACCCTCAGCTTTCTTTCTAGGTGTACACGCTGAAGAAGAGATAGTAGTGTGTGGGACTGTTACTTCTCTATAACATGTTTCGGGTATTTGCCTTGTACCATCTTCACACTTATAGCCTACAGGCTTGTTCGTTTTCATTGTACTTACATAGCTACTTGTTGCATCAACTGCACCAAATGAAAACTCATTTAATATTTGACTTTTAGGATATTCTGGAATATCTCTAATAACTGGTTCGGCTGATACATAAAAGTATTTCATGTTACTCAAATTAACTTGTGTTTTAGGTGCAAAATTGTTATTTATATCTTGTATTGATTTTGCAAATCCTATAGAACTAGTTTTTGAAAATATTCCAGTAACAGAATTTTCTAAGTATGATGGAAGTGAACCAGATGTAGGATTAGGAAGACTGTTATCTTGCTTTGCAATAGCAGGCTTACCATTTGCAAATAAATCATAATTGACATCAGACCATAAATATTCCATTGTATCTCTACAAACATATGAAACATCATACTTGCCATTATATTTAAAATTATTAGGCACGCTAATTTGTTTACACACATATCCGTTTGTTTGTTGTCCATCAACCAAATATGCTCCACCTTTAGCTTTAACAACACGAGTAACCTTTGCAATTAAACTTGAATTATATATTAAAACTTGCTTTGTACCAATTCTGTAGGGATCACTACGACCGTCACTATACCAAAGACTTAAAACAACTCCCCACCCCTTAGAGCATTGTTTTTCTGTATCGGTACAAGCGACACCAGTTCCACCACTTCCCTCATGAGGTAGTGCTGCAGCTTCTCCCTCATTTATGGTAACTTGTCTCCATATAGCATATGTATCAAGCGGAAAAACAACATACATTACGATTAACATTAAACATATAATTTTCATTGTTTTTTTCATATTATTTCACCTACAAATCTAACTTTACACGTTTTTTTCTTTTTATACTATTAATTATTACAATTGCTATTATCCCACCAACTATCAATATAGTTATTGAAAGAGTATAAACTAAATTATCAATGTAAAAATCTATTAATTTATCAAATATAGATTCTGTTGTTTTTTCTTTTTCTTCATCTTCTTCTTTTTCTAAAGACTTTTTATATTCTTCTAATTTTGTTAAGAAGGATTCTTCATCTTTTATATCTCCTGAATACCATTTTTTACATAATGGAAATTGTTCATACCCAATACACTCTTCCCTTACCGAATAACCATTGTAGACTGGAAGAGAAATGTTTTTTTCAGCAATATATTCATCTATGCATCCAGTAGTATAAGATCCATAAACTTGAAAAGCGTATTTTTCTCCTCCACTAAAATTACCATCTATTTTTATTGTTGAGGGATTCTCCTTATTTTGACCATACATATATATTCTATTGTTAAAACTTATCTTAATATTTTCAGTTAAATTTGAAAATGTTAATTCAAAATAATATGGATATTCTGTTTTGCTATCAACAATTAAATCATATGTTATTTTAAGATTATAAGATTCTGCTTTCAACACATTATATTGTGAAGAATTACAAATTGGTAAAGCTTTAACAGATAATGGCAATAACAAAAATAAAAAGCTACCTATTGTAAATATAATTAAATTTTTTTTCATATCTATATACTCCTATCATATATTATAGATTATACACTATCTTTTTTAAAACTCAAAGATATTTCAATTAATTAACTGTTATTATAAATTGATTTTATTTAAAGGCTTTTAAATATATACCAGCAATATAATTAATAATTTTTTACTAAATTAGTGCAAAAAAAAACTATTAACTCAATAGTTTAATTTATATTATACAATATTTTTTCCAGGCGCTGTTCTTCTTGTTATTGGCGCCCAAGCTTTACCAATTGCTTTTTGTTGTGGGATAGTTAAAGAAGATGCACTGGTAGTATCACTTTTAACATCTGATTCATTTTCTTTTGTTTTACTATCAGGATCTATCCCATTTTCAGTTAAATATTCCCTAACAGCTGTATCTAAGTGTTCCATAAGGGGCTCTTTTTGGTTTTCTCTCACATAATTATACATCATTCCACATATTTCTGGTACATCGGCCCAACTCATTTCTCCAGCTATATAAGCTTGAAAAAACACCTCTTTTGTATCTACATCTTTAATAACTTCAACAACAAAATTCGCGTTTGAAAAAGCTATATATCCACGAGTGAATTTACGACCATTTCCTGGTTCATAAATTGGTCCTTTATCAAACGAAACACAAGCATATTCGTCTTTAAAAATTCCTTTTTCGGCATCAATAACATGTATGTACGGGTCTTGTCTTAGTTCTTCTGGCAAAATACCATTTGATAGTTCATCAAAATACTCTGGCCCTAGAAAAGGAAAAAATGCTGGCATTCCTCCTATGTAATCCACTTTCAAGTCTTCTGGCGAAAGCGTTGGTGTTGGTGAAGGCGTTTGTGTTGATTCAGAAGTAGATGAGTTTTTTAGTGATGGTTTTTTTTCTTTTTTACTATCTGAATTGTCATTTCCTTCTTCTGTTCTTAATCCCGCTGCCTCTCCATTAGTATCAGCAACTGCATATCCATTACTTAAGTTGATTGCATCATCTGTTAACCCTAACGCTCTTAAAGCATCTCCTGCTAAGCCACTCACAGCAAGTGTAAGTGCTGTTCCAAATGCTAAAGTTTTTTTATTAATATACATATTTATTTCCCCCTCTTTAAAAAGATAAGCACATTATAGCATAAAAAGCTCATTTTGTCAAATTTTGAATAGCTTGTTCACATTTTTTTTTGGTATCCTTACTCTTACATCCTTTATTATTTGAACATCAAACGTATTATCATCGCTTTCTAGCTTTTCTCCATCAATACACCAGTCCACATGATCTGGATCATTAAATTTAATCTTAAGATTATTTGTTCTATGGAAATAGAACCCCGGCACTCTCGTTATATTAGTCTTTCTTAAGTAATATAGCATCTTAACAATATCTTTTTTTCTACTAATGTTACAAAGCAATACTTCAAACTTATCATCATCAAGTTGTACATCTGGAAACACATTATTAAATCCTGCTATCCTAGTAGCATTACCCACTAACATAAATGCATATATTCCATTGTATTCTTCACCATCTACATAATAAGTGATATCATACATTCTATTTTTTCTTAATATATCTTTAACTCCACTAAAAAGATACGCTAAATATCCAAACTTCTTTTTCGATACTCTACTAGTTTCATATGGTATATTCATAAATCTTCCAAATCCTGCTACATAGACAAAAGGAATTCCATTAATGGTACAAATATCAATACCCTTCTCTTCGCCAGTTAAAAGTAATTTTAAGTTTCCAATAATATTCTTACCATATCCAAACATTACACCTATATCATTAGTTGTACCAAGTGGTATATGAGATACTACTAGTCTTTTCTTTCTCTTCATATTACCAACCATAACTTCATTGAAAGTTCCATCTCCCCCTACTGAAATAACTAAATCAATAGTATCAGGAAGCTCATTTATTATTTCTTTAATATGACCTTTATATTTAGAAAACTTAATATCAGGGTCATATCCATAATCTAATAATGTATCAACAAACTCTGCTAAAAAGTTTTCTTTTACACTTTTCCCACTATGCGGATTATATATTACTACACACTTTTTCATGAAACCTCCATGATTATCTTTGTTTTACTGCACTAAAGACTCTACTCCATAATTTATCTGTTGAATAATTAAGTATTCCAATTTTATATATTCTCAATCCATATTTTATCATAAAGTAATCGAATACTCCAAGTATTACTATTGAAATTAAAACATCTGCAATACCTATTTGACCTATTACAAATAATGATGGCGATAGAAATCCTGAAACAAAAGGTATATAAGATAATACTTTAATAAATATACTGCCTTCAAATGCTCCTGCCATCATCGATAAGAAATATCCTGCCATACATACAAACATTATAGGCATCTGCATCTGCTGATAGTCTTCCATTGTAACTGTCATGCTTGCAAGAACTCCTGCAAATACTGAATATGCTACAAAGGATAATATAATTAATATCAAGGCAAATGGTATCACCTCAATAAATTTACTCATCATAGAAGTACTTGCTATTGTGGCAATTAAACTTCCTACTTGACCAAGCATATTACCAGTAGACCCAACTATCATTTTTAATAAAAATCCAAGTCCTCCATAAAGAAGTACTAACAACGCTTGTGAAACAATAAATACGTTGGCAGCTAATATCTTGGCAAAGAAATGTGTTTTTGCTGGAACATTTGAAATAATGACTTCCATACTCCTTGTTGATTTCTCTTCATTAATTTCAGCCCCTATCATCTGTACTAAAAATATAATTAACATAAAAAGCGGCAATATCAATGTTGGAAAAACTGTTTCCATAATCATATTCATATTTTCTTCTTCTGAGTTTTTAGTCTCATCCAATATAACTCTTTCAAGTACTGGAGGATTATATATTTTTGCAAGTTCATCGGCATCTATATCACTATTTTTAAGTGCTAATTCATATTTTGTATTATTAATTGTTTGTGTTAACAATTGCGTTTGAACCATATCCATATATTTCTCAGTAATAACTGACACTTTAAATATATTTTCCAAATCAGTATCAAATACTATTAAGACACTCTTAGTATCCTTAAGTTCTTCTTGCATATCTTCTACTGATTTAGTTGCAACTTTTATTTCTTCTTTATCATCCTCTTCTACTTCATAGGCTTTACTTAATGCATCATAGTTTATTATAAAGGAATCCTTAATATTTTCATTTGTATTATCTATAACATATATATTAGATTCTTTATCAAAATCTCCACCAAATGCATTAATAAC
Organism: Bacilli bacterium; assembly: GCA_031549195.1. Classification (GTDB taxonomy): domain Bacteria; phylum Bacillota_I; class Bacilli_A; order RF39; family UBA660; genus JAVBQF01. Next base: position 19,494 of record JAVBQF010000006.1, on the reverse strand, counting down.
TGTATCAATGTTAATAAGACCTACTAATACTACTAAAAGTATAATATTTGATATAAGAAAAGCTTTTGTCTTCATCTGCTTTTTTAGACTTTGTGTAACTAAAAACCAAAACTTACTTTGCATTATACTCACCCACCTTAGCAATAAAGATTTCATTTAATGTAGCTTCCTCCACTACAAACTTAGTAACATTAGAACTACTAATAGCTTTAAATATTTTAGAAACTATATCTTCTGATTCTATTTTTACTTCAAATTCATCAAATTTTGATATTACTTCTACAACACCTTTTATTTTCTTAATGTCCTTTATATCAAAATCTCCTCTAATAAAAACATTTCTCTTTTGGTAATCTTTCTTTATATCCTTAACATATCCTGAAAGAATTGCCTTTCCTTTTACTAAAATAATCATCTTTTCACAGAATAATTCAATGTGATCCATCTGATGAGATGAAAATATAATAGAGCATCCTTTACTTTGCAATTTACGAATATAATTTTTAAACATTTCTACGTTAATTGGATCAAGACCAGTAAACGGTTCATCAAGTATCAATAACTTAGGATCATTAATAACAGCTGAAATAAATTGAATTTTTTGTTGATTTCCTTTTGATAATTCCTTTATCTTTCTATTTTTATAAGATACAATATCAAATTCTTCAAGCATTGTATCTAGTTTTTTTAAGATATCTTCTTGTTTCATTCCCTTTAAGACACCGTAGTAGATGATTTGCTCTTTTACAGTTAACTTAGTAAGCAAGCTTCTTTCTTCTGTTAAGAACCCTATTTGATCTGTAACACTATAGTCTATTTTCTTATCATTTAGTGTTACTTGACCTTTATCAGCATCAAGTAGGCCCATAATTATTCTAAATGTTGTTGTTTTACCCGCTCCATTTTCTCCAAGAAGTCCAAATATTTCACCATCTTTTACTTCAAAAGATAATCCTGCAACAGCACAATTACTACCATAAAATTTTACTATATCTTTTACTTTAAGCATAAAACACCCCTCATTTCTAATATTAATTATATACAATTTATAACTATTTAGCAATTACTCTTCATAACAATATATGATAAATAAGCACAAAAATAAAATAGGTGTCTGATTTTTAGCTTAATAAAAAAAGCCTTTATACTGGTTATATAAAGGATTTAATTTATATTTTAAATATAGTTAAAATAAGTCACTATGTGATCCAGTTCTAATTAGTGCTAAAACCAAGCAGTTATTATCTATAGTATAAATTAATAACAACTTATATATAAATATGTAATTTAGTGTTCTCTCTCACTAATCATCTGTTTTAATCTATGAATATGTTTCTTTGCTTCCTTATAACCTAATCGATATAATTCATCTATTTTATTAGTATCAAGTAAAGATATTTTCTCGGTCTTAATCTTAATAACATAGTTTGCTTTGTATAGTTCATAGTTTTCTAATTCGTATCGCATTATGCCTAGAGAATTTTCAATCACATCTATAAAATTAGTATAAATTTTATTTTCGTCTATGTCTTCTTCAAAAGCTATACAAATGACTTTATCAGCACCTATCTCTTTTAATTCCTTCCACGGTGTATTCTCCCTAACTCCACCATCCGTCAATTGATTCCCATCAATCAAGACAGGCTCAAATACACCAGGAAAACTGCAGCTTGCTCTAACACATTTACCTATTGGTATATCATATCTATATATAATATCATTTTTATATGATCTAATAGCATTATTTTCTTTTGAAGAAAACATAAATACTTTCCCATTGTTTAAACTTACAGCCGGTATGATTAATGGTGTTTTTATATCACCAATTAAACTAATCCCTTTTTCATTACATAATTTATTTATTTCAGTTTCTATTAAATCGCCATCGTTTAGACCAGCTACATTAATTTTTCTTTCAAAAGTAAGTCCATATAACAACTTCAATATATTATCAAGTGAGCAATAACGAATACTTTTAGCATATTTCCTAAATGCTTCTAATATCTCTATTGGTTTATATCCTATAGCAAATAAGGTAGCAACAATACTACCAGAACTCGCTCCACTGATCATATCAATTGTTATATTTTCTTCTTCAAGAGCCTTTAATACGCCAATATGTGCTGAGGCTTTAATTCCGCCACCAGATAATGCTAAGCCTAACATTTCCAAAATCCCATGTCATATTGATTTAAGTAATAATACTTCACGTTAACACCTCTTTGCAATTAATATATGTGTTACCATTTAAAATCGATACAGTGCTACAAAAAATTGCATGTTAATATTGGAACCTTCATTTTTATTTATCCATTTTACTAATAATTCAATAAATATCTTAGCTATTTAAATATAGTTAATTTTTTAACGGGACTTAATACTGGTTTTTTATTCTCTTTATAAGATATTTGTTTGTCCTTTAAAGTTTGAAGTTCAACTACAGAATCTCTAATTTTATTTAAATCCTTTTCACTGAGACTGTTTGGATATCTTGTAAACCTTTTATATATTATGGGACTAACACCAATAACCTTTTTAAATATTTCAGAATAATACTCTAGTGAATTGAACCCATTATTAATTGCGATTTTTATTACTTGATAACCTAATCTATAGTCTTTTAAACTATTATATATTCTCATTTTGTTTATATAATTAACAATTGATATAGATAGTTCATTTTTAAATTTTTTCATTATATATGTTCTATCAAAATAAAACATTCTACTTAGTTCATCAATCGTTATATTTCGATTAAAGTTTTCATCAATATATTCTAAAATATTACAAATAAGGTTATTTGAAAACATATCGCACCTCTTTAAATTATTATATCACAATACCACTATTGTTTAAGTATCATTTTAAAAGTGAGCTATAATTAGTTCAGAAAGGAGAAATAACATGACATATGCAAGATGGGCAGAAAAAAAAGAATTGAAAAACATCTTAACTGCCATAAATTATAATAGTAAAATTGAAAAGTCAGGAATACCATTAATGTATGATGAGGAGAACCTTTATATTAATGATAACAAGACACACTCTTTAGTAATTGGCTCTCATGGAAGCGGAAAAACGCAATCAATTATTCTACCAATGACGAAACTGGCTATGAAAGCAGGAGAATCATTAATTATAAACGATCGAAATGGGGATATTTATAAACAAACCGCAACAGAACTAGAAAAGCAAAACTATAAAGTTATTGTACTAGATTTTGCAAATCCATTATTTGGAAATTGTTGGAACCCATTGTCTTTTCCATATACATTATATAAAAATGGGGAAAAAGATAAAGCAATGGAATTAATTGAAAATGTTGCCTATTATATTTTTACAGAAAAAGGGCAAAATACAGATCCATTCTGGGTTAATTCTACCATCGATTATTTTGTTGGGCTGACACTTTACTTATTTGAAAATGCTAAAAAAGAAGAAATTAACTTAAACAGCATTTTTGCTATAGCATCAGAGCTTAACACATATACAAATAAAGATTCAGATAGTCTAGTTAAAGGATTGATGGACAACCTTGATAAATCTTCTAATATTTACATTAACCTATCTGGTACACTTTTAGCACCTCCAGAAACAAAAGGAAGCATTCATTCTGTCTTCAATCAGAAAATAAAAACTTTTATTTCGCGCGAAAAGCTATCTAAAATGATTTCAAATACCGATTTTGAAATAGAAGATATCGGGAAAGAAAAAACTGCACTATTTATAATCAGCGGCTCTGAAACATATAGTGACTATTTAATTCCAATGTTAGTAAATCAATTATATTACAGTGTTGATTTATTTGGAGAAAAGAAAAAAACTATTAATATTTTATTGGATGAATTTGAAACGCTTTTACCAATTAAAAACTTTGCTAAAACAATCAATAACGCAAGAGGTATAGATATTAAGTTTACAGTAATCATTAATAGTTACACTGATTTAAATAATAGTTATGGAAAAGAAAATGCTGAAATTCTAAAAATGTGTTTTGGCAATATTGTATATTTTATTGCAAATGATATTTATACATTACAGGAAATCAGTAACTTATGTGGTAATCAATTAGTCGATTCAAAAATAGTACCTCTAATTACAATAGAAGAACTAAAAATGATGAAGACATTCGAAGCTGTTGTTTTAATTCCAAGGACAATGCCAATAAAAACAAAGATGTTACCTGATTATCAAATCAAATGGGATTTTAATACTGAACCAAAAGAAATACCACTTATGAAAGATCAAAACATTTCAATATTTAATATTAAGAATACAATTTATATATAAAATAAAAAACTATATTAGTCATACTAATATAGTTTTTATAACCTAATTTGGTGGCCTGGCCGTTCTAAAAACAAAATACTTTTCCTTTAATGGCTGTTTCGTGTTAATTATTAAATTTAATAAATAAGATAACATATTATAGTTTTAAATGTTTATCAGAAAATAAAAACTCAAAATTCATAAAAACAAGTCATAAATATAACAATAATATTAGATTATCACATAACTAACTTAATAAAGCAACATCACAATAAATCAATAAATTATTCAATTGTTCAATTTTTTTTCAAAGATTCTAATAATTCTAAGTCAGTAATCTGTTTAGGATAAAAAGTTTTTGTGATTAAGTTTATACCACCTTTATATAGATATAATTCTTCAACATTACTATAAAATGATAAATCTGTACCAAAAATTTTCCCAGGAATTTCAGTAGGTTCTCTCTGCTTTAAACAATCCGGTCGACTTTCTTGTGTTGCTAAAGGGTCATCACATTCCCAGTATATACCGCCGTCGCTAAAACTACCAATTTCTATCTCTCCAAATAAATCATATTTTTTACCATTAACGATAATTCCAATAACATCAATAAAATCAATTCCAAATATTTCGCTTATAACTTTTGCCTCTTCGTTGCCCTCTTCAATATATTCTATGCCAAATTTATCTAATACTCTTTTTAGTGAATTGACATTATTAATAATTTTAGTCCACCCGCTTACAGTATCTTCATAATCCATATTAAATTTATCACTAAAATAACAAGTTAATTCGCTTGAAATCATTTCACATTCATATACCGTACCATAGTCATTATCTTTTTTTAGTTCATTCCATAATTTAGTATAATAATTGTCATTATTATTTTTAATAGCATCTTTATTTTTAATTTTTTCCAACAGTTCATTCTTTGTTGTTTCATCAATTTTTTCTATGTTTATATAATCTGAATTCTTTATTTCTAATTCAAATGTTGTTTTAACATTAACGCCATCAGAGACATCAAAACCTTTTTCGTTTGTTAAATTATAAAGAATATCAATACTATCATTAGTATTTTTATTTTTAATATCTATCTCGTCATAAAAACTTAAACAATCATCATTTAAACAAGCTACATCTTGCACCTTATTATTTTTAATAGTTATTACAAAACTTGGATTAATATCTACAAAGACATATTCTAGTTTTTCTTTTTCTAACTTATTCATAGCATTTATAATTCTTTTATCATTAGCTTCAATCAATTTTTTATTTATGAATAAATACCCTGCTAAAATTATTATCACTGCTAAAATGCCTAGTAATATCCATTTAATTATTTTTCTTACTTTTTTAAATTTATTGTTTTTCTGTTCTGCTTTTTTCATACTTTGATCCTCTTCTATTCTTCGGTGCATACTACTATATTGTCTTTATTTTCTTTTAAACAACCATTTTTCTGTGATATTTCAATGAATCTATCTATAGCCTCTTCAAAACTCAATTTTTTTAAAATTGAATTAGTATAAATTATTGCATCATTATTTAACTGATATGCTTCTACCGTCTTTATCAAAATAGAAAATTATTTTATGATTTATCGATAGCACTAAATGAGTAATTTCATTTCTACTTTCATTTTCTTCTACACACAGTATATACTAAAATATAACACAAATCAACGACACATCGCTTTATGATATTTCCTTATCAGTTTTATATGTGTAATTAAAAAATGGCAAATATAATAAAAACCGATTACTTTATAATCGGTTTTTTGCTTGTTTGACCAAGCTTCACAGTTATAACGAATCCTCCTACAAAATAACATATTTGGTTCGTATAATTCCTAAATGGTGGAGCATAACGGGATCGAACCGTTGACCTCCACGGTGCAAGCGTGGCGCTCTCCCAGCTGAGCTAATGCCCCAAAACAACTGAGTAAATTAATTCTAACATTTCAAATAATTGTTGTCAACACTAATTTAATCAATCATAATAAAATTTTTATCTTTATGTGGTTCTTCAAATAAGAGATCTCTATAATTTTGTTGTCTTAATACTTCATATAACACCAAAGCGCAGCAATTGGATAGATTTAAACTCCTAACATTATTTGACATTGGAATTCTTGCACAGTTATCTATATGTGGTCTCAATAGCTCTTTTGGTATCCCAGTTGATTCTTTACCGAATATTAAATAGATTTCTTTATCTTTATTACTATAATCAAAATCTGTATGAGGCTTATGACCGTATCTTGTATAAAAATAATATTCTCCATCATTTTTACTTTCAAAATCTTGATAATTTTCATATACTTCATATACTAATTTATCGATATAATTTACCCCACTTCTTCTTAAATATTTTTCATCTAATGAAAAACCAAGTGGTTTAATTAGGTGTAGTTTAGTATTGGTAGCAACACAAGTCCTCATAATATTACCAGTATTACCTGGTATTTCCGGTTCAAACAAAACAATATGTAACATTTAATAGTTCCTCTTTGTAATCATTTATCGAGTACCATTACCATTATACTTTGATACAAGTTCTCTCATTTTAGCTGTTGTATTAGTTTCATGTTGCTCTCTTCTTGCCCTAGTTTCTCCTGCTTTTCTTCCTTGCTCATCTTTCATATATTGGCAATATTGAGCATATTTTTCTATTTCTGCACTTCCTGTTTTTGATAATTCCATCACCCATAGCATAGTTTCCATATTTTCATCGCTTTGTATCCACTCTAAAATATCTTCTCTAAGTTGAAAATTTGCAAGCAAAAAGTTATTCATATTATTAGGATGTCTAAGTGTCCTAGTTGTCACACCCAATGAATGAAGATCATGTGGCCTTTGCATTGAAGGTAACAAGGTTAATTCCGTATCTGTTTCAAATAATCTAAATCCTATTTCTGATCTGTCAGTTAAAAACGTTGTTCCCGGCACTTCAATTTTAGGTTTTCCCCACATTATTTTTTCACCATCAAAAGTTGGAATTCTCAATCTTGATATTTTTACTGGAGCAGCTGGGTATGCCTCAGTATTACCATTTCTAACTATACTCATATTTTTCCTCTTTTCTAACCCTATTATAACATAGGACTTTCAATTAATCTATTTTTTAAAATAAAAGAACGTTAATCTCTTATTTCATTAACGTCTAAAAATTGTTCAATATCTCCAACATTTAAATATTGATTACCATTTTTTTCTACAATACCAACCATTTTTTGATTTTCAAATATTATTAAAGCAGGATAATTTGAAATTACAATATCTTTAGAGTACTTAGTGTTCAACTTATTTAAATATTCACCATAACTATCTTCTTCTGTAATATTCAAATATATTATTTCCTCTGTTAGTCTTCTCTCCTTTAACACATCTTTTAATTTTTTCTCTAGCTTCCTACAATTATCATCAGTGGCTACACACACATAAAGAAGTGTGTAATCATTTTCTGATATGTAATTATCTAAATCATTAGGCTTTAATTCCTTAAGTGTCCCCCTTATAATAGGTATATTTAAATCATATTTTTGATAAGTATCATATATTGCTCCTAAAGCAATTACAATAACAACTGTTACAATACAAATAAACGCAACTCTTATATAGTTTCTCATATTCGCCTCCACATTATCTATATTAATTATATCACAAATAGAAAAAGAAATTAATTTTTATTTTCTAATTTCTTTCTTTGTTCTGTATTTAATATTTTTTTACGTAATCTTATGTTAAGTGGTGTTACTTCTACTAATTCGTCACTGTTAATGTAATCAATTGCGTATTCTAGTGGAATTGGTCTTGGACGTTTCAATACTACTGTTTTATCTGATCCAGCTGCACGCATATTAGTTAATTGTTTTCCTTTTACTGCATTTACTGCTAGATCATTTTCTCTTGTATGTTCACCAATAATCATACCTTCATAGACATCTACACCTGGCTCTATGAACATAATTCCTCTATCTTCAAGTCCACCTAGTGAATATGCAGTTGATTTTCCTGCCTCCATAGCTACTAAAACACCTAGTGTTCTCTCACCAACTTCAACATTGATCATTTCTCTATATTCTTTGAATGTATGATTTATAATTCCATAACCCTTAGTAAGTGTCATAAAGTTTGTTGTAAATCCAATTAAACCCCGTGATGGAATTGTATAATTAACTCTGACTTGACTGCCAAAGTTTGTCATACTGTCCATTACAGCACCACGTCTACCCAATTCTTCTATTACATTCCCAACTACATCTTCAGGGCACTCTATTTGAAGCTCTTCATATGGCTCCAATCTTTTACCATCTTCTTCTTTTATAATTACTTTGGGTTTTGATACTTCAAGTTCATATCCTTCTCTACGCATATTTTCAATTAATATACCTAGATGTAATTCTCCTCGTCCTGATACCAACCAAGATTCAGAATCATTTGGTTCAACTCTTAGACTAACATCTTTTTGTAACTCTTTTTGCAATCTTTCTTGCAGTTAAAAGTTTTCCATCTTTTCCACAGAATGGTGAAGAATTTGTTCCGATTGTCATTTGCAAAGTTGGTTCATCTACGTGAAGTACTGGAAGTGCTACATGTTTTCCTACTTCACATAATGTTTCACCTACAGAAATATCAGCAAGTCCAGCAACAGCAACGATATCCCCTGCTTCTGCTTCTTCTATCTCTACCCTTTTAAGACCAATAAACCCAAATAACTTTTGAATTCTAAATTGTTTAATAGATCCATCTAGTCTTATACAAGATACCATTTGACCTACTCTTATTACTCCGTTATGTACCCTACCAATTCCAATTCTACCAACGAAATCATTATAATCTAGTAATGCAGGTTGAAACTGTAAAACTTCTTCATTACTTCCAAATGGTTCTGGAATTTCATCAATTATATAATCAAGTAATTTATTAAACCCTTTTTCTTGCGTTTCAACATTATTGTCTAAACTACTAGTGCCATTAATTGCAGATGCATATACTACTTTAAAATCAAGTTGCGAATCATTCGCACCAAGGTCCATAAATAATTCTAATACTTCATCAATTACTTCTTTACATCTCGCAGTTGGCTTATCAACTTTATTAACAACTACAATAGGTTTTACTTTTGCTTCTAATGCTTTTTTTAATACAAATCTAGTTTGAGGCATTGTACCCTCATAAGCATCTACAACAAGTAATACACCATCAACCATCTTCATTATACGTTCTACTTCTCCACCAAAGTCAGCATGACCTGGTGTATCAAGTATATTAATACGTACATTCTTGTAATTAATTGCAGTAGTTTTTGCTAATATTGTAATACCACGTTCTCTTTCTATTTGGTTGGAGTCCATTGATACATTACTAATGTCCTCATTTTCTCTAAAAGTCCCTACTGACTTAAGTATTTGATCAACTAATGTAGTCTTACCATGGTCAACATGGGCAATAATTGCTATATTTCTTTTTTCCATAAAATTCACTTCTTCCTAAATACGACCTTTAAATTATAGCACAAACTTCATTAAAATCAACAAAAATTTTACTTAAATTAAGTGAATTATTTAATTATTATTATCATGCACATTTATATCAGTTATTATTATGGTATCTACTTTTATTTTTCAATATACTGTATAAAACAACTTGATTGATATCATAATGATAATGGTGAAGATAATGAAAAATGAAAGTTTATGGTTAGATACAGTAAAACTAAAAAAGGGAATTACAATTAATGAAGATATTGAAACTGATATTTTAATAGTAGGTGGTGGTATTACTGGACTTACTACTGCTTATTTTTTAAAGGATTCCGGTTTAAATGTTACTCTTATTGATAGTGGTAAAATAGGAAATTCTGTTACATCACGTTCGACAGGCAAATTAACATATTTACACAATAACGTTTACAATGATATTGAGAAAAAATATGGGCCTCATTTTACAGATTTATATTTAAAGGCACAAAAGGATGCTATAGAAATAGTTAAAGATATTATTTTGACTAATGGAATAAAATGTAACTTTGAAAGTAATAGTTCTCACTTATTTACTAGTAAAAATAGTGAGATAAGTAAAATAAAAAAGATAGAAAAGATATTAGCAAGAAATAAAATACTATTTAAAAATACAGATAATATTGGCATTAAATTTTCTTGTAGTTATTCAATTAAGGTGGATAATACTGCTGTTTTCAACCCTGCAAAATATTTGTTAGACATTAAAGATATATGTATTAATAATGGTATTAAAGTCTATGAAGGCATAAAAGCCATTGACTGTATAAAACAAGAAGATGGCTACTTAATTTACACTAATAAACAACATATATTTACAAAAAAGTTAGTCATAGCTTGTCACTATCCATTTTTCATTAATCCAGGATTTATTCCACTTAAAACATATCTTGAAAAATCATATTTAACCGCTGCTAAAATAGAGAAAAACAAGAAATTTAATGCTATTAACATGGAAAAAGATGTGCATTCTATTAGGTATTATTCAGATAAAGAAGATTATGTTATTTATTTAAGTGAATCAAGAAGACTTGGAGATAATATGGATAATGTTAAAAACTATGATAATGTTATATGGAAGATGAAAAGCTTATTATCTCAAGATATTACCCACATGTGGTTTAATTATGATCTTATGACAATTGATTCCCTTCCCTTAATTGGATATCTAGAAAAAGATAATTACAATTTGCTGATTGGCACTGGGTATAATACATGGGGAATGACAAACGGTACAATAGCAGGGAAAATTATTAGTGACTTATTAACGGATAAAGTAAATGAATATGTTCAGTTATTTGAACCTACTCGCCCTATTATGCTAAGTAGTGTTGGTACATTAGTTACTAATGGTGTACAAACAGGAAAAACTTTCATCGGATCGAAACTTTTTAAGAAAAAAGACTTTTATAAGGTTAATGTAAAAATAATTGAAAAGGATAATAAAAAATATGGAGTCTACATAGATGAAGAGGGAAAGGAATATACGGTATTAAATACTTGTCCACATATGATGTGTAGTCTAGTATTTAATGAAGTTGATAAAACATGGGATTGCCCTTGTCATGGATCTCGTTTTGATATTAAGGGTAACAGTGTAAAGGGACCAGCAGTTTATAGTATAAAACTTCCAAAAAAGTTAATTTAGACCTATAATTAATATAGGAGGAATTAACAAATGGAAGTAAAGCATATAGGATCTGGTTGTGGAGTTATGATAATGCATAATAATATGATTTTACTAGGAAGACGAAACGACGATCCACTTAAGGCGGACAGCGAATTGCATGAAGAAGGTACATGGACAATGCCTGGTGGTAACATAAAATATGGTGAAACGTTTGAACAAGCAGGAAAAAGAGAAGTTGCTGAGGAAACAGGTATGTTTGCAGATGAATTAGAAATTATTTGTGTTCAAACCGACTTAAATGAACATGCACATTACATATCTGTTGGCATGGTGGCACATAAATTTGCAGGAGTGCCTCAACTTATGGAACCTGATGAAATTGTTGAATGGAAGTGGTTTGATTTAGATAATCTACCAAACAAAATCTTCTCACCAAGCAAAAAGACAATTGATTGCTATTTAAACAAAAAGTTTTATATGGGATAATATATCCCTTTTTATTTGGAATTCACATATATATTTATCGTAATACATTTAACTAATTTCTCAACTATTAAACTTATTCTTTCTATTCAATATTAACTTTATTTTTTTATATAACCAATTCATTATAAGTAATACTATTAATATCCTAATAGGTATCTTAATCTTATCCATTATATCACTCAATACAGTCCAATTATTACCTAATGAATAACCAACATAAACAAAGGCAAATGTCCAAGGAATACTGCCAATGGTTGTATATATTAAAAACTTTGTAAAAGATAATCTTGCAATACCAACAGGAAGTGATATAAGAGTTCTTATTATTGGAATATTTCTACCAATAGCCGCGGCAATGAGACCATATTTTTCAAACCAGCCATCACTTTTTCTAACGTCTTCCTCTTTCATAAAGAAGAATTTACCATACTTATGAACAAATGGATAGCCACCATAATACCCCATAGCATATATTGCAATCGCACAAAATATACTTCCCAAAAGACCGGTTATAAAAGCTGCCCAAAAGCTAAATATTCCCCGCCCTGCTAGAATACCACCTGTTGCAAGTATAAGTTCACTTGGAATTACTATAATAACAGCTTCCAAAACCATACCAATAAACATACCAAAATAACCAAAATTGCTAATCAACCCCAAAATATAACCGTCTATAGTAAATCACCTACTATCTAATTATATTTTTGTTAGATGTAATATATGAAACTTTGAGTTTTATTGCAACAAAATTAATCTAATATTATAAATATAATATATTTATATAATTTAAAAAAGTGCTATAATATTGCTGAATAGGAGTTTTTATGAAAAAGAAAGAGCATATTATTATTATTATTTTGACAATTATATTATTCATTGGCATTGGTGGAATATTTTGTTTAAACAACAACGTAACTAACAAACAACAAAATGATCAAAATGATTCTGTTGAACCTAAAGACATTAGTATTGAAACAGCAAGTGATATAGATTCTCTTCAAAAAAAAATAAAAGAGGAATTTAAACTTAGCGATGATGTTTCTATCACCTATCAAAATATCGATACAGCCATTGCTGACAGATCATTAAGAACTACTACTATTTACCTTGATAGTGGTGATAAAAAAATCTCAAAAGATGTGGCAATGGGAAATGATAGGTTAAAAGATGGATATGCTTCAAAAGAAGTTATTACTGGTAATGGGACTTACAATGTAAGGATTGTTGATAATAAGAATAATAAAACTTATGAAACAACTCTTACAGTATCGGATAAAGAAGCACCAACATTAGAAGTTAGGGAAGTAACAATTACTCTTGGAGACTCACTTAATATCGATAATATAGTATCATGTAGTGATAACTCAAATAGTCAATGTAAATATACTTTATATGATAAAGCTGGTAATGAAATAAAAGAATTACCTACTAATGTTGGGACACATACAATCAAGGTTGTTGCTAGTGATGACAGTGGCAATAAAAGTGATGAGAAAGAAGTTAAAATAATAATTAAGGATAAGAAACAAGATACTAACTCTAGTAATAACAATTCAACATCTGGAACATCATCTAATAATAATTCATCAAACACTAATAATAATTCTAGCTCATCTAACAATACAAATAATTCATCAAATAAAAGTACAAATCCTAACGATTATGATCAATCCAATCCAATCGTCAAAAAAGCACTCGCACAAGTTGGAAAAAGTCAAATATGTAGTGAAACTGCTGATATTGCAATGAGTGCTGTTGGCAAAGCACTAGATATTACCAATTACATTGGTGTAAAAAACTTTGTTACAGGCCAAGTAATTGGTAATTCGGATGGATCTTTTTTAAAAGATCATACTTTTACTACAAATGAGACAGTAACTGATAATGATACCCAATACACAATAACTAGAAAATTTTATGTAAAAAATAATGTTGTAACAAAAATTGAGTTTACAAATTGCCCATCAGAAACATTATCATGCTATGGAAAACAATATGACACAGAGAATCCATTTCTTAATTTTACAGCATATAGATATTCTGAAATGTATGTATTAGCACCCGAAAACATTAAACAAATAGCTAATCAAGTTTCAATTTCTGATGCTAGACCTGGTGATTTTCTATATTACGCAAATGGTGGAAACGGAAGTAGTCATATAGCAGTTTATATTGGAAAAGAAATGGCTGTTCATGGTGGATGGAGCGGAAAAGTTGTAATATTCTCCATGTACCTGCCGTCAGGTAACCCTACTGTTTGGAGATTAAAATAGTAATTTAAAATGACATCTTATTAATATAAGATGTTTTTTTATTAGGCATATGCACCTTGATTATATAAAATCATATAATAGATTAGAAAAGAGGGAGAATATGTATAACGAAGGAACAACCTTTAGATTTAGAAAAACAAATCAGCATGGTCAACCACTTGCTGGAGCTGAATTTGTATTAGTAGATAGTGTTAGGAGAAAAACTCATACCGCAATATCAGATCGCAATGGTGAAGTTATTTTTAGGAGTTTAGAAAGAGGGATTTATACACTAGAAGAAGTAGTCGCACCAATCGGATATGCTTTATCAGAAGATATTTTTATTGTTGATGTAAGAGATCCACATGATATTTATGTAAATGGTGCCAGATCAGAAACTTTTAGATTTCCTGCTAACACCCCAAAAGGAAGTACAAATGATTTAGTATTCTTAAAAGTAAATGAAGCTTTTATGCCTATACAAGGTGCCACTTTTGGATTGCGTGATGTCAATAATATCGAAAGGTATAGAGCAACATCTGGTCATAATGGTGTTGTAAAGTTTGAAAACATTGCTCCAGGCATATATACATTATATGAAAAAACAGTACCTGGTGGCTATATTCCATCACAGATTAATTATAGAGTAACCGTTAATAATACTGGGCAAATACTTGTAAATAATGTTCCAAGTTACTTTTTTAGGTATGTAATTAATAGAAGACAGAGACTATATTAAAAGGAGGCATATATGATTATTATAGATGCTGGTCATGGAAGATACAATTATACCCAAACGATAAGATTAAGATTGTTTTATAAAGAAAAAAGATAAGTTTGAACTCATCTTCTTGTAATTATTGTGGGTATTATTCTATTTTGTAATTTGCACATTAAGATATGTCTCAGGATCATAGTCCAATATAACAACCACTGTACCTGTTTCAAAAGTATCCCATGTAAGTACCATATCAGTTAGCATTCCTGCCCACTCAAAAGCCTTACCAGTCAAATTTCTTATTGAAGTTAGACCACTATTTGAAATATTAGAAACGAAAAATGCATGGGTATTGATCGTTATATCTCCATTATAAATTGTTATGCTTTCTAAACGATTATCAGTAAATGCAGAATATCCTACTCTATTGACCTTTGCTGGTAACACTAACGCTGTTAATTGGTTTTCTGAAAACGCTGAGTCCCCTATTACCTCTGTATTAGCCCCGATGGTTAGGCTGCTTATCTGGTTTCTCATGAAAGCATAGTTATCTATTGTCGTAACACTATCAGGTATTACTACTGTCTTTAGCATATTTTCAGAAAAAGCATGCCGTTTAATAGTTGTTAGACCATTAGGTAGTGTTAAGTTTTCTAATCTATTTTGACTAAATGCCTCTTCATCTATCACCCTAATTTTGCTTCCTAAATGTAATGTTGATACCGGATTATACATAAATGCTTCTTTTGATACTGTAGTTATTCCTTCTCCTATTGTCACATCTGTTATGTTGTTCCAGAAGAAGGATCCTTCTCCAAGTGCTGTAACGGTGTTTGGTATTATTACACTAGTCAATCTGTTTAACGCCGAAGCATAGTTACCAATAACCTTCAAAGTACTTGGAAATATTAGACTAGTAATAGACCTATTTGCAAAAACACCGTTTACAGTTTTTGTACCATCTGCTATTTTCTCAACATTAACAGAATTTATTGTTTTTGGTATTACAACTGCTTTTGGACAAGCTGGATTACTTAAATTATTTTCTTCATTATTGTAGTAGGCAGTTATCGTTTTTGTTCCAGGATCGAAGGCAAAACATTTTTCATTAGTAGGAGTAAAAGTTTCATAGTAAGCTTCATATTCAGCATCAGTTATTGCTGGTTCTGCATTTTCAGTACCTATTGTTATTACTGGCATATTACTGCATGTATCAGTATTTATTTTGCCAACGTTTGTTTTTCCTAATATCTGCTTATTGATATCGATATTAGTAATCCCAGATTTGATATTGCTTTCACTCAAATCATTTTCAGCTGTTAATTTAACACCATAGCCTGCACTATCTGTACTAGTCCAATAATATGTATATCCTTTTCCATCAAATGTGACAGCAACATATGCTTCCTTCCAATTTCCAAAAGGACTCTTTCCACCCTTTTCTAGTTTTATACACTTTGTCGGTACATAATAAATGGTTGATAAATCTGTAAAAGGATACTCTAATGAATTAACTTTATTTCTTACAGACGTTATATATTGTTTTGCTGTTATTACATATGCTCCTTTTCTACTATTTGTTATATATTCTGTTACACTTGGTATTGCTATTATCATTAATATTCCAAGTATTATTATTACTGCTAATAATTCTATTAGTGTAAATGCTCTTTTCTTCTTAGTTTTTTTTACTTCTTTTTTCTTCTCTACTTTTTTCATATATAGCCTCCTATTATAATAATTTTACTATTTTTTATTACTTATTGTCAATAAAAGTACTTCAAAATTTATTTATCACATAAACTTATACTGGTATTTATCTTAGTATTTGTTTATAATAAGTGCTGTGAGGTGACTAACTATATGAAAGCAATAGGTATAATGTGCGAATATAATCCTTTTCATAATGGTCATCTATATCATCTTAATAAAATTAAAGAGTTTGACGATGCCGCGGTTGTTATCTTAATACTTGGTGGCAACTTTCAAGAACGTGGAGAAATGAGCATTTTGAATGTTTGGGACAAAACAGAAATAGCATTACATTATGGTGTAGATTTAGTTATAGAACTACCATTTGTATTTGCAACACAAAGTGCTGATATATTTGCAAAAGGTTTTATTGAAATATGCACTCAATTAAAAGCCGAAAGTATTGTCTTTGGAAGCGAATCAAATGATATAGAATCTTTAAAAAGACTAGCTATAACACAACTTAACAATGTTGAATACAATAACAAAGTTAAAGAATATATGAATTTAGGTATCAATTATCCAACTGCATTGTCTAAAGCACTTATTTATATAGATAGCATAAATGTATCAACACCTAATGATCTTCTAGGGCTCTCATATATAAGAGAAATAATAAGACAGAATGCCAAAATAATTCCAATAAGTATAAAAAGAACAAATAATTATCATGACAAAAATGCTAATGATAGTATTAGTAGTGCTACTAGCATTAGAGAATGTTTAAAAGATGGTGAAGATATTGAAAATTTTGTCCCATCATTTACACATAATAAATTAAGAAATTATGAAAACCACGAAGTTGACTACTTTAAATATTTGAAATATAAGATTATTAGTGAAGGAATAACTATTAATAGGTATCAAACTGTTGATGAGGGTATTGAAAATAGAATAATTAAATATATTAATGAATGTGAATCTTTGGAAGAATTAATCACAAAAATAAAAACTAAAAGATATACTTATAATAAACTTAAGAGAATGTTCACTCATATATTATGTAGTTTTACAAAAGAAGAAGCTAAAGGTAATAAAAGTATCAAGTATATAAGAGTATTAGGCTTTAACAACAAAGGTAAAAAGTATTTAAACAATATAAAAAAAGAAGTTAATATACCTATTATTACTAATTGTAATCAAGATAATATAAAACTTCTTGAAATTGATTTAAGGAGTAAAGACATTTATAATTTAATTAGCAATATTGATACAAATGAAATATTAAAGAAACCAATAATAAAAGAAGATTGACATCTTCTTTTAAATCACCTCTATTTTCATTAAGTTAGTTGAACTACTAATTCCACCTGCAACAGTTGGAAACCCACCAGTTACAACAACTATATCTCCCTTATTTAAAGTAACAAATCCTTTTGCTTTCGCAATACTATCGTTAATAATATCATCTGTTGTAGATAAAAGATTAGTAGCAACCGTATATACTCCCCAGTTAAGTGCAAGACTTCTTGCAACTTTTTCATTTGGACATGTAGCAAGTATAATTTGATTTGGTTTTAAATTACTTATCTTTCTTGCAGTATATCCACTCATTGTTGCCGCAACAATTAACTTAGCATTCAATAATTCTGCACTTTCTACTACTCCTCTTGCAATTGTTTCTGTGATATCAATATTATTATATGAAATGAAATGACCACCAAATTGTGTATGTGCCTCTGTAGTTTCACAAATATCGGCCATAAACTTAACAGCCTCAACTGGATGCTTCCCTATTGTTGTCTCTCCACTTAACATAACTGCATCAGTCCCATCAAATACTGCATTTGATATATCAGTTACTTCTGCTCTAGTAGGACGTGCATTCGTGTACATTGAGGCTAACATTTCTGTTGCAACTATAACAAATTTACCATATTCACGACACTTTCTAATCATTTCCTTTTGGATTATTGGAAGCTCTTGCATAGGTATTTCAACACCTAAATCACCACGAGCAACCATAATACCATCTGATGCTTCTATTATTTCATCTAAATTCTCTATTGCAATATGACTTTCTACTTTAGAAATAATCTTCATATCACTTCTATTGTGTTCTGCTAATATCTTTCTAACTAAAGCTATATTTTCTTTACTTTGTACAAAAGAAAGTGCCAGAAAGTCACCATTATTTTCACAAGAACATATTATATCTCTTAAATCTTGATCACTCATAAATGGAATATCTAAATTGACACCTGGAACATTCATTCCTTTTTTAGATTTTAATATACCACCATCAACAATATTACAAGTTATCTCATTATTATCTATTGATACTACCACTAGTTTCATTAATCCATCCTCAAGAAGAATAATATCCCCTTCTCTTAGCTTGTCTAAACATTCTTTATGATTAACTGTAAATCTATCTTCACTACCAATAATATCCTCTTTAACAATACGGATAGTATTCCCGTTTATCAAATTTATTCCATCATCAGGCATTATTCCACATCTAAAATCAGGCCCTTTTGTATCATATAAAATAGCAACATGTACACCAGTTCTTTTTCTTACCTCTTCGATTGTTGACAGATATTGATTTATCTCTTCTACTGTAGCATGAGAAAAATTTATTCTTGCCACATTCATTCCATTTCTAACCATCTGTTCCATAACATTAGGAGTAGAACTAACTGGCCCAATACTACAGATTATTTTTGTTTTTTTCATATATACCTCACTCATTTTAAATTATAACATAACTTTCTAGTACTCATCTAAAAAATTAACTGTTTTGCCATCTTTTTTATAAGCAATAATCGCATCAATATTAATATTTTCTGCACTTCTTAATATATTAATATCAACATTTTCATTTACTTCCTTTAAATTACTTATTAGTCTTTTAATTTCT
>JAVBQF010000001.1:0-186429 GCA_031549195.1 Bacilli bacterium | reverse complement strand
TTAATATCTCTATCTTTAAATGTATTGTTTACAACATCATAAGCTGCTTGGAATTTAGAGCAAACAATCTGTCTTCTTCCATATGATGCGATACGAGGAATTAAGATATAATCACACTTATCAATTAAATATTCAACATGTCCCAAATATATCTTAGAAGATAGGCAACTTTCATCTATCGAAGATGTTGATCCTGCCTTTAATATCTCCTTATTTGTATCTGGACTAAGAATGATATTACAACCTAGTTCCTTAAAGAAAACCTCCCATAAATATCTATATCTGTAGTACAAGAATGCTCTTGGTATTCCGATTTTCATAATTACCTCCAAATGTAATTATTATAATATAAATTTGGAAAAAGAAAAAGATAACTTTAAAGATAAGTTATCTGTATATTTTTGAAATACTTTATTTCTATTTTCTATATTCAGGTTGTGCTACAACCGCTGCATTTTCTGCTCTAACAGTTGAAACAAGAGCTACTTCTTCAGAAGAAAGTGGTGCTTTTGCTGAGGCTTCGTAAAAGTCAGGACCTCTATTAGAAAACTTTAAAATATCATCCCTAATCAAAGCCCTAGCATTGTCGCTACCACCGTATTCCTCATCTGCCATTGCAACAACAGCACTCATGTCTGCTCCAAGTGACAACATAGTAATTAAATTAGCCGCTATTTCTAAATCGCGTCCAATATGCATTCCATATGCTGAAGCTGTCACAGCAGCATTCCATCTTTCTTGCTTTTCAGCTGATATATAATGTGTTCCCCAACTTTGCCAATATGGAATCTTCGAAACTGCTCTTGCTCTTTTAGCTGTTACCCTATCAAATAAGTCTTGTACTGATTGCTGTTGCTCTTGTTGCATAGCCTGTTTTCTTTGAATTATACTTAAATTATAGTCCGCCTTTGAACACCCATAAACCTGTTGATATGCCTTATCAATAGTTAAATTTTCACTACTTAGTGTTACTCCATTAAAATCAACAAATATTGCTGCACCAGATTGCTTAGCAATTAGTAATATATTAATTATTTCATCTAACGTCTGATCAGGTAATGGTTTATATTCTACTCCATTCATTAGTATGACCTCCATAATTAATTTTAGCATAAATATACTATAAGTCTATATGTAAGTTATCTCTATTCCTGAAAGACTTACCTTTCCTTTTAGCATAACCTTTGGTCCAGTTTTTTCAGAGTATCTTTTATTTTTTTCATCCACTCCGCCAAGAAATGCATCTGTACTAATCTCAACATTCCATTCTCTTGGAAAGAATAGCTCCACTCCCCCAAATGAAACATCAACATATATCTCTGCTCCCTTTGGATCAATTTTGGCATTATCAAAATATACTTGAGCAGCACCAAACGATACTCCTATATTTGCTCTTTTTAACTTGCTTGAAGTAATATATTTAGCACCAGAACCAAAGCTCACATTGAAATTAACTTCATCATCTTCTTCACTATCTTCAATTCTCTGATGTACATTTTGAAAATGATGATGCCATGAATGAGGTTTCCTTTTAAATATTAGTGAAAATCCAATTGTCGCAAATAACGCTACTACTAAAATAGGCCAAGGTACTAACTCTTCAATACCAAGAGGTTTTGCAAAGGCTATTCCGAGTATTGCAACGGGAAAGAAAACCCCTCCAAAATTCAAACTAAATGTACTCATAATAATTACTGGTACCATTAATATTAACAATACCAAATTAACTAAAGATAAATTTGTTAAAAATCCAAGTTGATTAAAAACTATTGCTACTGCTGCACCAATAAAGAAAATCCCCCATAACCAATTACTTTTTTTCATAATTTCTCCTTTCGATTAAAGCTTGTCTTAAATTCTTATAATAGAATCTAGAGACATATACTTGTTTATGTGTCTTATAAAATTCTACGAGATTGAAGGAAGTTAAATTTCTTGTAATAGATAATACTTTATCTATATTAAGTATTGTAGACTTTGATATTCTTATAAACTTACTTGGAAGCATCTCTTCAAGTTCATAAAGCCGATATCTAACTTGATATACCTCACCCATTGTATGAGCATCTACTCTGTTGTCAGATGTTTCAAAGAACAAAATAGAATCGAGCTCTAAATAAAATTCTTTATCTTCTTTGAAAAATTCTAATTTAGGAATTGACTTCATTATACCAGATATTGCTTCTTGTACTTCTCTAATAGTATTATCAATACTTCTACATCTGATGATGATTTCTTCTTCAATCAGATCATCATCGATTTCAATTCTTACTCTCATAACAATTCCTCATCTCATATTAATTATATATCTATTTATTGTTTATTTAAAAGAAATATCGGGTAAGTGGTAATGAATTGTTTGTGAGTGGTAATGATATTTACTCAAACATTGATAATATAGAATTGTAATTAAAACTTACCCTTTCTTTTTTAAACACCCCTGTTTTAAAAAAAAGACTAATTTTGAAACTAATCTTTATATTGAAAGCCGAATAATTAGTTCGACTAATTCTACTATGGTGCTGGAAATAGGAGTTGAACCTACGACCTTTCGCTTACGAAGCGATTGCTCTACCAGCTAAGCTATTCCAGCATTAAGAAGACTAAATATCCTCCATAAGTAGTTCGTGTAATAACTCTTCTTTATTACCAAGATCAACATCTTCAATTCTATCTACTCTACATTTTTCTGCAACTAAAATTGCTTCTACTTTTTCAACTGCTTCTTCTAATTCGTCGTTTACAACAACATAATTATATTTCGATATTTCATTTATCTCTTGATATGCTCTTACAATACGTTCTGTTACTTGTTCTTTATTTTCAGTTCCTCTTTTAATAATTCGTTCTTTTAATGTCTTCATATCAGGAGGTAAAATAAAAATAAATATTGCATCAGGCGCTAACTCACTAACTTGTAGGGCACCTTGTATTTCTATTTCTAATATTACGTCTTTTCCTTTGTTAAGATTTTCTTCCACATTATCTTTAGGAGTACCATAATATCTCCCTTGATGTACAACAGCATATTCTAAAAACTTTTTTTCTTTTATTTTTTTCTCAAAGTCTTCTTTTGATACAAAGAAATAATGTTGACCTTCCACTTCATAATTGCGTCTTTCACGGCTCGTCATAGACACAGATAAATATAGTTCTGGTTGACGTTTCATTAACTCAGAACATATTGTACCTTTTCCAGCACTGGTAGGTCCGGATATCACAATTAGTGACCCTCTTACTTTATTTTTTAACATAAAGACCTCCTTAATTACTAAAATATATTAATATTTTATCAATTATTTGATATTAAGCAATATAATTTATATAAATATTATCAACATAATAGAAATTTGTCACATTTTATAATATAATAAATAATGAAGGAGGTATTGTAATGTTTATGACATGGTTAGCTGTGTTTGTATTATTACTGTTAATTGAAGCTGTTAGTTTTAATCTAATAACTATCTGGTTCGCATTAGGTGCGTTAGTGACATCTGTTGTTTCAATTTATGTAGATAATACGACAATACAGTTAGGGGTATTTGTTGCTACCAGCTTTATATCATTATTGTTAACAAAACCTATGGTTAAAAAGTTGATGAATAAGAAAACAGAACATATTAATCTAGACCGTATTATAGGAATGACAGGGCTTGTTACTCAAACTATTGATAATATTAGTACTGGGGAAGTTAAAGTCGATGGAAAAAGATGGAGTGCTTATTCCACAAAAGAAATTAAGGAAGGTAGTAGAGTAGAAATACTTGCTATAAATGGAGTCAAATTAGAAGTAAAGGAATTGGAGGACAAATAATATGAATTTTTTATTAGTTATAGGTATTATCTTATTAATCATTGCTATTGTTGGAATTAAAGTAATTCCTCAATCACGTGCAAGAGTAGTTGAACGACTTGGAAAGTATTACGATACGTTACAGACAGGTATTCACTACATTGTTCCGTTCATTGATAGAGTAGCGTCAGATGTATCATTAAAGGAAATTGTAAAAGATTTCGCACCACAACCAGTTATAACAAAAGACAATGTAACAATGCATATTGATACAGTTGTTTATTTTCAAATAACTGATCCAAAATTATACACATATGGTGTTGAAAATCCAATTAATGCGATTGAAAATTTAACAGCCACTACATTGCGTAACATTATTGGTGATTTAGAATTAGACCAAACACTAACA
Source organism: Bacilli bacterium (assembly GCA_031549195.1). Lineage (GTDB taxonomy): Bacteria > Bacillota_I > Bacilli_A > RF39 > UBA660 > JAVBQF01. The sequence continues at coordinate 182,224 of JAVBQF010000001.1, read as the reverse complement.
TCACGCGATCATATTAATGCGCAAATGAGAGTGATTCTTGATGAAGCAACCGATCCGTGGGGGATTAAAGTTAATCGTGTTGAAGTAAAAAATATTATTCCACCAAGAGATATTCAAGAAGCAATGGAAAAACAGATGAGAGCAGAGCGTGAAAGACGTGAGTCTATTCTTAGAGCTGAAGGTGAAAAGAAATCTGCTATATTAATTGCTGAAGGTGAAAAAGAAAGTGCGATTTTAAGAGCGGACGCTAAAAGGGAATCGCAAATTCGTGAAGCTCAAGGTCAAGCAGAAGCAATTATAAAAATACAAGAAGCAAATGCTGAAGGTATAAGAATGATTAGAGAAGCTAAAGCTGATGAAGCATACTTAAAACTAAAAAGTTTTGAAGCTATGGTATCAGTTGCAAATGGTAATGCAACAAAAATAATAGTTCCAAGCGATTTACAAAATCTTGCAACAATAGGAACTGTATTTAAAGAAATGACTAAAGACGATAGTAAGAAATAGAGTGATAAAAAGGTATCAGTTTAACAATTGATACCTTTTTTTACTATTCTATTACTTTTTCTTTGTCTACTTCATATTTTACAAGGCAATCATTTTCAAATAGTAATTCATCATTCAAATGTTTCCCTGTATTTCTATCTATTATTTTTTTATATATTTTATTTTGTCTATATACTTTACCATTTAGCTTTCTTATAAAACGATGATCTTTTTCATAAATACTATAACTATATTTAGGAATATTGGAGGCTCTTATCTCACCCCTTATATATTCATCATCTAAATATACAATTACTTGATATGTAATATCAGAATTATTATATACTTTTAAATCAATAATACCATTCATAAGTGTTGCACCTGTTCCAAATGGTATAACCCTTCCATAATCAGGAAAGGGGTCATAACTATGACGATACCTTTCTTTAGTAATTAATTCTGTATGAAGAAACATCCAATAAAGTAAATTACCCAACTGGCATAATCCACCACCAGTCCCAGTTTTTGCTTCTCCATTTAATAATACTACCCCATCTTTATATCCGTCTTCTTTTGATATGTTTCCAACTAAACTCCAAAACGAAAATGTTTCTCCAGGTTTTATTATTATTTTATTTATTTTAGAGGATGCAAGTTTTAAGTTCGTTATTTTGTTATACTGTAATTGAATATCAGTATCGCCAAGTTTTCTAATAAGTAATGACTTGTGTTTAAATATCCTAAATGGTAATTCAGAATCGTTTTTTGTTTTTGAAAATTTGTAACCTTTTAATTTATCTTCAAGTTTCTTAAATACTTTTCGTTGCTTAATTCTAAAAGGTAATAAAAAAGGGAATTGTTGTGTTAATAGTCTTCTTGTCATAAGTTCCCCTCTCTTTAATTTCGTTCAATTACAATATCTACTACATTTAAGTTTAACTCAGAGAAGGCATTATTAATTATAACTGTTGCCAAATCTCTTGCTGGCATAAATGTATTTTGTTTTTCTATTGATACATAATCTCTACTGTCTTTATAAAAGTTAGTATTTACTCCCCCTGGATATACTCCAATTACTTTTACAGTAGTTCCTTTATATGCTACTTTTAGACTTTCAGTATAACCTTTTTCTCCCCATTTTGTAGCACAATATACGCTTTCTTGTTTATTACCCCTTAATGCAGCAGAAGAGATAATATTTATTATTTTAACGTCTGTTTCATTTGTTGACTTCAATACTTCTGTAGTCAACATTATCATTCCATATAAACCTTTGAAACACTTATCAATGTCCATTTTGTTATATTCTGTAGGCAACTTAAATGAAGGTTCACCCGCGCAGTTAATTAGCGCCTTTATTGCCCCCATACCACTTATTTGATGGATTGCAGACTGAACAAAACTTTCATCTGATACATCACCAATAAATGAAACATAAGATTCGTTAGACAACTGATTTAACTGCTCAGTTTTTACTGAGTCAAAATCAATATTACAAACAATATATCCTTTATCAATTAATTGACCAACTAACTCATAGCCTATTCCATTAGCCCCACCACTAACGATAACTATTTCTTTCATCATCACTTCTTCTTTTTCTCGTCATTCCACGCTGTATTTTCATTAATTCTAAACTTAACAATTTCCATTATTAATGCTTTTGGGAGTGGTTTATCCATCACAAACTGTATTGCACCTTTAGATGTCTTATAATCAGTTAGTTTATCTAAAAAGTTCTCTACACCGCTTGACCCTGGATAAAAACCTATATGATGTTTAAACCCAGCAAAATGCACTAAATTACCATACAAATAGAATGTTGGCATATCCCAACTTATTTTTTCTGTAGTTTCTTTAGGCACTACTGATTTAATAATCTCTCTTATTTCATTTAACTTTTTTTGTGTTCCTTCATCAAATGTTGCTATATATTCATCAATTGTTTCATATTTAATTCTTTCCATAATTCTCTCCTTATTTTATTAATCTTCTCTCTCTACTTCAATATTAATATTTTTCTTCATCTTTAAAAATGTCCATAACCCTAAATATATAAATAATGAAAATATAGTAAATACAATAGTAGTTACTAATGGAAACATTATTATTGCTTGAATTCCACCATTAAATCCAGTTACTACTTCTCCATTTATTGTAACATTTACTATATCACTTTCAGTAATACATAATAGGAATGCAAAGATTCCTGTCATTATACCAAAACTAAACGCCCCTAAAAGATTTAATTTCATGAAACTTGTAAAACTAATCTTTTTAATCCTTATATCTTCCATAAATACTCCTTACTATAATTTACTTTTAATTGCATTCATATAATTACTAGATATATTATATTTAAGTTTAATTTCATTTATTTTTTTATAAAGTCCATCTTTATATTCGCTTCCTGCACCTCCTCTTTTATATAAAGCAGATATCTTATCATAAATATCTCTTTTATAGTCTCTAACAAAATTCAAGAAATAGGGTTTTGTTTTACCTATTAAATACATTGTTCCTGGTAATACATAATCTACTTTTGCATCACTAGCCAATTTATATATTTCATCTAAGTTCTCATAATTGTCTGTCAAATATGGTATTATTGGCATCAAGTGTACACCGCGTGATGCATTTGTTCTCCCAAACTTTTTTAATACTTCAAACCTTCTCTTAGAAGAACACCCATTTGGTTCTAATTGTTCCCTTAAATTTTCATCCATTGTTGTTATTGTAAATGCTACATTAACATATGTAATCTTTGATAATTCATCTATCAATTCAATATCTCTTAAAATGAGTTCTGACTTTGTAGATATAATAATTGGCGTTTTATATTTAATCATTAATTTTAATATCTCTGGCATCAACTTTAATTCTTTTTCTATTGGTTGATAAGAATCAGTCACGCCTCCAAGATTAACCACTTCTCTTTTCCAAGTTGGAGATGATAATTCTTTTTCTAATTCTTCTAAAACATTCTTTTTATAATAAACATTATCAAAAAAATTACCATCACTTAAATAATCATGCGAATATATTGCATAGCAATATTTGCACCCATGTTCACAACCTCTATATATATTTAGATCCCATCCGTATGGTACTTTTCTCTTCAATTTATTCAAAGCACTCTTGTTTTCTATTCCTATATATTGCATAAATACCTCTAATGATAGTATATCATCACTATTAACAAATACATAACAAAAGAAAGGTTATTTTTTCCCCTTCTTCTTTTGAAATTTTAAAATATCATAGATAAGTATACAGGAATACATTGTCACAATAAATGGAATATTATAATCGATAAACAATCCCGTACTAATCAACTTATTGCTACCAAACGTCGTTATATCATTAATTGGTATCATACAATCAAATTTATCTCTTATAAAAATAAATAAAGTTATTAAATTAGTAAGTAGCAGCATAACCTCGTATTGATTATCTAAAACTCTTTTTTTATTTTTTATAAGCTTAAATACATTCAATCCAAATATAACTACCATCAACAATATTAAAATTATCCACTTGTATACCACTGAGCCAATCATAATAAAGTTAATTACAAATAAGATTATATTTATAATTAAAAGTGCTAGTCCTATTATGCTCCATCTAATCTTCATCATATTCACCTTCTATCTTTAGTATTAACTCAGTCAAATATTTAGTTGACTGTATTTGATCACTAAGATTTACTGCCATTGTCATTATCCTATAATTATTTACGACATAGCCTTTACCTATAGAAAAATCTATTGTTTGGTATTTGTGAGCGTCAAACACTTCCCTAAAGATATACTCATCTTTATATATGTCACTGATTTGATTTGATAGAACACTTGCTCTATATACACTAATTGAGTCATCATACTTTTCTAATATTCTAAGTGTTGCTACATTCAAACCTATATTAGTATTTAACCATTTAGTTAAATTAGCATAATCTTTCAAATAAATACGACTATTTGTTGAATAATCAAATAAATTATTATCTCTAATGTTTATCATTACTAATTCAAGATTTTCTCTAACCATATTAAAATCTTCTTCAGAAAGTACCTTATTTGAAAGTAATTCCACATGATTAATGTTGTTATTTAAATCTCTTAGTGACGGTGCTATCTTATTGTCAATTACTTCTTGCACTTCATCAAAACTTTCATAACTGTTTAGATAAATAATGTGTAAAATATTGGCTATAACTAAATAACCAAAAACGACTACAACAATACCAAATATTATTTTAGATAATACTTCTTTCATCTATACTCCTCCTATTATAAGGATATCATATTTAAGTAAAACTTTACACTATAAAAAGGATTGAGTTAAGTTGTAAAAAGTGTCCTTGTGACACTTTATTTTGATCTTTTTATTTAAATATCGTCAATATCTATACCCCTTGATTGATATGCCTTTAATATTTTATCCATATCTTTATATATTCCCTCTTTTACATCTCTTATATAATCTATTCCATGAAAATTCTCTTTTTCGCTAGATAATTCCTTATCAATATCATAAGGAACTCTCATAAGGTTTATTGAAAGTGATTCGCTATATTCCCTTGAACCAAATTGTCCCTCAATTATTATATAAAATGCATTTGTCGTTTCTAAATTTTTACCGTTTCTTTTAGGATTTCTAATTAATTCTTCAGCAAGTCCAACACTTCCAGTATTAATTAATGTCTTATTATAGAATTTATTTAGTGCTTGCATATGTGTATGACCATATATAACAATATCTGCAACTTCATTGGATAATGTATATTCGCTTGGTTCAAACATTCCTCTTTTCACTGAAAATTTGTCCATCGGTGCTACAAAATTATATATTTCTGATGGTGTAGCATGAAACATTCTTACTAAACTACCACTCATATAAAACTCATATGAAAAAGGTAAACCTAATAAAAACTTTTTATCTTCCTTTGTCAAATCTTGCACTACCCATTTAATATGATTAACTCTATCTTCTTCAAGCAAAGAATAGTTATGGTCTCTTGGAAAAAAGTCATCCGTATTTCCTTTTATGATTACATCACAATTATCTCTTATCAAATCTAAACATTCCTTTGAGTGAGTTCCTTTTGCAATTATATCACCAAGACAAAATATCCTATCTACGCCTCTTTTCTTACAATCACTTATAACAGTTTTTAATGCCTCTAAATTACCGTGTATATCTGAAATCATAGCAATTTTCATCATAAATATCACCTGCACCTTTATTATATCTTGAAATAATAATATTAACTAGTATTAATTGACTCATTGCTTAAAAGGCGTTATAATAATTCTTCCAATGAGGTGATAGTATGGCATTAAGTGAAGAACAGGTTTTAATGGATATTGAGGCTGCAAAAAAAATGATATCTAATATTAGACGAGGAAAGGGTTCTACAGACTTTTCAAAATATTGCCTCCTTTATTCTAGAACAAATGAAAATGTAGAAGCATATATGGAACAATTAAAGGATAGCATTAATGATAAAAAAGTACTTACGGTCTGTTCAACAGGTGATCAAGCAATTGCTACTGCTTTTTATGGAGCAAAAGAAATTGACTTGTTTGATTGCAATAGATTAAGTTACTACTTTGCAATGCTCAAAATAGCAGCACTTAAAGCTCTTGATTATAAAGCCTTTTTGTATTGCTTTTACAATAAAGAAAATATAGATTTTAAAGCTATACTACATCTGTATCCAGAAATTGCTAGATGTATGGACGATGATGCAAAATTGTTTTGGAATAGTATGTTAAAAAGCAATTGGAGAAATCCATTAAGTTTTGCCTTTAACTATTCAAGTGAAAATAAGATAATAACTGTTGATTCAATAAACGCATTACCATTTTTAAAAGAAGAAGACTATAACGTTGCCAAAGATAGAATTACCAAGTCAAGGATTAATTTTGAACATTGTGAAATGAGCAATATTCCAAAGAACTTTAGTGGCGGCTACGGATTTATAAATTTATCTAATATTGCAAGATATATCGAAAGAGAAAAGGGATTAGAATTTTTGATAGGTATACTCAATGAAATTGACTCTAAGAATCTTGATGACAATGGTGAAATGCTCTTTCATTATAAATGGTATAATACTGATAGTAGTTATACCCCACACAATGAATTCGAAAGAAAATTTAAAAGTAAAATTCTCACATTTCCATCTACAACAGGTGATGGCAAGATTGATGGTGTATACATACACAGTAAAAAAGCTAGTTAAATTTTAACTGGCTTTTTTCTTAATTAACTACATTTGTACTCAAAATAGTTTTCTTTATTGCAACTACACTTAAATAGGAAGTAACAATAACCATTATTAGTAGTACAAACCATACATTCAGCAAATGCCCCTTTGTGAAATAATAGTATGTATTAGCATTTTCTAAAAATAAGATATTAGAAAAATAATTTTTCCCACTATTAATAAGTGATGGTATAGTACTGAAATCAATATTGACAAATTTGCTTCTAGCAATACTTTGAAGATTCAATATTGTTCCAAATCCTTCCGCTGACCATCTTCCAATAATTAAATTTGACAATGGCTCAGTCATATTAGTTAATGGCACAAAAACATTTGAAAATAGTATTTGAACCATCATAAAAACAGGTGAAATTGTAAGAGTTACCCTAGTGCTTTTTACAATAGAGGAAATGAAAATACCTGTTGTACAAGCTGAAAATGATACTAAAAAATATTGAATGATAAGCCCAATATAAGTGGATAAAACAAGGGGCGTATCAGGTTTTGGATTTAGATAAATACTATATGTAATTGTTATCATAACAAAAGATTGATATAAACACACTAATAAAAAAACAATAAACTTAGATGCAATATAAGAGGCTAAATTTAAATTATTCATGTGTTCTTTTTTCAATATATCTCGTTCTTTTACAATTTCTTGAATAGAGGTAAAAAGACCTAGCCATACTGACGAAAGTGTATAGGCCGCAACAACCATTACACTCAGTTGATATCCCTTTAAAATATCTCTTGCTGATGCGAAGCAAATTAAAATAGACATTACAAATGGTTGGAGTAAAACCATTGCACAGAAAAACTTATTATTAAAAAGTGAGTTGATATAGCGCTTTGTCAAAACCCTAGTTTGCAATAAAAATGATACTTTGTCATTATTCTTATTACTAATTGATTCTTTTTCTTTTATTTCTTTTAATTTCAAATTTTCTTTATATTTATCGTGCCAAGTCATGGTATCTTCTTTCAAAATATCATAGATATCAACAAATTCTTCTACATTAAAATATTTAAATATATCTTGATATGTTCCGTCATAACAAATTCTACCATTTACACCCATGAATATAACCTTATCACACAAATATAGGTTTGAAACAGTATGTGCCGTAATAATAACAGTTCTTCCAGTATCAGCAATACTTCTCAACTTCTTCATTACTTTCTTTTCAATATTTGAATCAAGCCCGCTTGTCGGTTCATCTAAAAGAAATAAAGCTGGATTTGTAAGCATTTCCATAGCAATTGCCGCTCTTTTCTTTTCGCCACCACTTAGATGCCTTATTAGGTTATCTTTCTTATCCAACAGTTCTAAATCTTTTAAAATTGTCTCAATAATCGCTTTAGACTTTTTCTTATTCATATTTTTCACTCTTAGGTATAGTGAATACTCAAGAGATTTATACAGAGTCAACGTTTGATCTAAAATTTCCTTTTGGGGTACATAACAAATATCTCCTTTAAATATATCACTTGATTTATTATAATCAACATTATCAATAAATACTTTTCCATTTGTTGGACTTGTATATCCACCCAAAACATTCATAAGGGTTGTTTTACCAGCACCAGAGCATCCAACAATTGCAACAAATTGTCCTCTTTTAACAGATAAATTAATGTCTTCCAATAAATTTATTTTCTTTTTCTTATGAGATATGCTTTGATATATACCTCTTACTTCTAAATTAAAACCATTACTCATTTTACCACTACCATCTTTTTTCATTATAACTTAAAAGTAAATTTAAAACTAGTTAAATTTTAACTAGCTCTCTTTATATCTTTCTATTAATTTTTTAATTTTATTAATCAAATCAATGTCTTCAATATATTCTTTTCTTTCTTTTGAAAAGTTACTCTTTCCAATTGGCTCGAATACACCACCATTTTCAAAGTCATAACAGGTTGGGCATATTCTCCTCCTTTATTAGATAATAAAACTGCTATATAAGCAGCATATCTACATATTGGTGATCCGTATGGGATTTGAACCCATGAATGTCACCTTGAGAGGGTGATGTGTTAACCATTTCACCAACGGACCAAATTAAAACTAAAGATATAATATCAACTTTTAACAAAATATGCAATTATTTTCTTTAGTTTCTTTTATTATAAATTATTTAAGTAATTTATTCTTTGTTTAATTCTGTTAGTACCAAGTAGTTGCATTATATCATATAAGTTAGGTGTCATTGACTTTGTTGTTAACGCTACCCTTATTACAGTACTTATATCTGCAACATTACCTTTAAAGTTTTCTGGATTAGCTTTGTATTCTTTCATATTAGAAGCGTATCCTAATTCATCACATAGAGCCTTCATTTTACTAAACCATGTTTCTTGGTCATCGCTTTCACTATAATATTTATCCACATAAGTTGTTAGTATCATTGAAATTTCATCTGAACTAGATACATTCTTAAATTCATAATCTTCTTTTGCAGGATTAAATAACTCATCATACATATACCATACTTGTGATTTAATGGAAGAATATGCCTCATAATCTTTTCTAGGTTTTTCGCATTCTCTTTCTATATTAAATAATTTAATTGAATAATCTTTATATTTATCTAACAATTGATAGAATTCTGTATCATATTTTCCTGCCCAAGTTAAAACATTATTATATACTTCATCTGCTTTTAATCTACTAATATAATTCTTAGATATATTAAGTAACTTATCTAAATCAAATAATGATCCACTAGAAGACATCTTTTTAAAGTCAAATTTAAAATCATCAAGTGTCTTATCAGGATTACTATCTAGCCATTCCTCAAAGTTTGAGTTTGCTGTTGTCATTAAGTATAAGTATACTGCATCGACTGGAATACCTCTTTCATGATAATAGCTTAGTGCAGCTTCTGGATCTTTTCTCTTACTTAGCTTTCTTACACCTTCTCCATCTTTCTTATTAACAAGGGTAACGTGAACAAAGGAAGGAAGTTCAAATCCTAGTACATTAAATAATTGAACATGTATTGGAAGAGAACTAAGCCATTCTTCCCCTCTTATTACATGTGTCGTCCTCATCAAATGATCATCTACTGCATGTGCAAAGTGATATGTAGGTATACCATCGGATTTAAGTAATACTACATCTAAATCATTTTCTGGAAACTCTATCTTTCCCTTAACTAGATCTTCAAGAAAAACTCTATTATTAAAATTACCTGGAGACTTTAATCTAGTTACAAATTTCTCTCCGTTATTAAGATGTTCTTTTATTTGATCAATTGTAAGGTTCCTGCAAGTCGCAAAGCTTCCATAGTAACCAAGTCTTTCCTTATTTAGTTCCTGTATCTTTCTAGTCTCATCTAAGGCTTCCTCACTACAAAAGCAAGGATATGCAAGTCCTTTTTCAACTAAAAGCTTTGCAAAAGTTTGATATATTTCTACTCTCTCACTTTGTAAGTAAGGACCATAGTTACCTATTTCCTCATACTCACCAATTCTACCTTCGTCAATTTTGAAGTCAAAATTCTTAAAATCATCAACAATCCCCTGAATACCGTTCTCTACTTCTCTTTTTTGGTCAGTATCCTCAATTCGAAGAAAGAATACACCATTAGTATCATTAGCTACTTTCCTTGCAATAAAAGTAGTACGTAAACTACCCATATGAACAAATCCAGTTGGAGATGGAGCAAACCTTGTAACAATCGCACCTTCTGCTAAATTTCTTTCTGGATACAATTCTTCATAATAGTTAGTATCTTTCGTTATATTTGGAAATAATAAGTCTGCTAATTCTTTATTCATCTCTTCACCTCTATATAAATTTAATTATTACTACTATTGGCTGCCCTGACTAGATTCGAACTAGTGCATCGTGGAGTCAGAGTCCACTGCCTTACCGCTTGGCCACAGGGCAATTAGTAATATTATTATATAGTAATATTTCACTTTTTTCCACAAATAGTTAAAATTTATGATAAAATCTTCTAAAGGAGATGATTATTTGTATAAGCGTGTCTTAATTAAATTAAGCGGAGAAGTACTTGCTGGAGAACAAAAAAGAGGTTTTGATATTGATGTTTTATCAAGGATATCAAATGAAATTAAAGAAATAACAAAACTCGGTACTGGGGTCATCATTGTTGTCGGTGGTGGTAACATATGGCGTGGAAGATATAGTGACTCTATGGATAGAACAAGAGCAGACCACATGGGAATGCTTGCTACTGTTATAAACTGCCTTGCACTATATGATGCATTTGAACAAGCAGGAATTCCTACACGAGTTCAAACTGCAATTGAAATGAGACAAATATCAGAGTTTTATATAAGAGGAAGAGCTATCCATCATCTTGAAAAAGGAAGAGTCTTAATACTTGGATGTGGAACAGGTAATCCCTTCTTTACAACAGACTCTGCAGCTGCTCTTAGAGCAGCGGAATTAAAAGTAGATGCACTGCTTTTTGCAAAAAATATCGATGGTGTTTATGATAAAGATCCTAATGTATATGGGGATGCAACAAAATTTGAAAGGATAACTTTCTTAGATGTACTTAAAAAGCAGCTTAAAGTTATGGACTCTAATGCTATATGCTTATGTCAAGATAACGATATACCAATATTAGTATTTGATCTTAATGAAAAGGATAGTATTATACGCGCTGCTAAAGGCGAAAATATAGGTACACTGATTTATAACGAAGAAAAAAACTCTTAATAATAAGAGTTTTTATTTTTACTCAAAAGTCCTTAACTATATCTAAAGCTTTACCTATTGTTCTACTAATATTATCTTCTAATTTTTTTCCTTGTAAAATATTAGTTAGTTCACAAGCTATTGTCTTAATATCTCCTATACCCATGAATGTTAAAATAGCCCTTATATATTTTTCACCATATTCATAATTTGATTGCTCGATAGTTGAATAACTACCACCTCTTGCAACAAAGTATATTGCCTTTTTATCTTCTAAAAGACCAACTGGACCATTTTCTGTATATTTGAAAGTTATTCCAGCATACATAATATAATCGATATATGCTTTTAAAACAGAGGGAAATGATAGATTCCAAAAAGGAGCTGCTATTATATACTTATCGTAATCTTTGAATTCTTGTGCATACTTTTTCACTTTAGAGTCTTTCATAGAATGCATTTCTTCTAGATCATTAGCACTTAAAAAATCTATATCTTCTTTGTATAAATCCAATGTAGTAATATCATCATCTGGATTTATTTTTTTATATTCATCTATAAATGCTTCTGATATCCTAAATGTAATAGAATCGCTATCCTCTTTTGGACTTGCTTTAATGTATAGTATTTTTTTCATTTTATCTCCTTATTATAATTATGTAACTATTTACTTTTTATTATACATTAATTATAAAATACAAAATAAAGTGGTTTTATCCACTTCATTTATTACCAATTAAAAAATCAAATACCTTTTTAATAAAGCTGATAATTTTATCAATAATATTACTAGGTTTATCTTTATTATCTAAGTCATCATCAATATCTGGAATTTCTTCATTACCATCATCACCATTTTGTTCAGTTTCTTTCTTAGGAAAAACGTTTGCCCATGATGCTGAATATGCTATCCATAAATTATTATCAACCTTGTACCAAATATAATTATTATCTGCTCCTATCTCTAATACATTATAAATACCTTTTTTAATGTAGCCTGCAATGTTGTCATCAGCTATTGCAGTTGTAGTCCTCACCCTTAAATTATCAACTAATATTTCTATCTGATCAACTGATTCGTCTCTTGCCACAGGATTTCCAATTTCTTTTATTAAATGAATCCAATTAATACCACCATTATTATATATTTTGGTGAAATTATCATCAACATAACAAACTTCTTCTGGCTTTTTAGTATCACCAGTCATGACCCATTTGCCATTACTATTTTGAATCCAATTATTTGAAGATCCTTTTCCAAACGTCATATGTATATGAATTGCGTCTGCCCCATCATTTCCTTCTTTAATAATTAACTCTCCTCGTTTATACTTTGTTTTATTGACAACTATATTTTTAAAATTCTCGTCATTAGAATGTGTTAATGTCATAAAGGCATAATCTTCAAATGTTGGAGTTTTTACCTTTGATGTTGATACTAACCATATTGTATTAGTAGCTGTATTACCTACACCCTTCACAGCAGTAACTAACATTTCATCACAAGGGCAATAAATACCTTCCTTGCTACTATCGATACCACCATCATCTATTGGATAATCCTTATAATCTTTTGTGTTATACCAATGTGGTCTATGGGAAGTTATCCCATTATAATTTTGTGTTACTCGCATATTTTTCATTGGATATATAAAATAGTTAATATAATCACCTCCTTATTTATTATCAGTTTTAAATTTCTTCAAAGTGTCTAAAAGTATTTTTGGGACATCAAGGCCCATACTCTTCCAATTTTCAAGTATAGATAGTCCCTCTTTAGCAATAAAGAAATATATTAAAGTATTTCTTATAACTTCTGTATTACCTAAAATTTGATCTGTGATAACCGCAACTACTACTAATAAAAAGTAACCAATTCTTTTAATTAACCATTTCGCACCATCTTTATAATTTAAACAACCTTTTAGTATCGATTTTAGTATTGCTGTTATTAAATCTATTACTACAATGGTAATTAAACTTTGTAAAACTAAATCCCATCCTCCTAAATAATCGGTAAAAATTGCTGCAACTGAGCTTAATATAAGCATTATTTCACCTTCACCTACCTTATTTATTGTTCTACATTACATAATATGAAATAAGCTTTAATAGCAAACGGCACTTTTATTATAAATTCAAAAATTTCTAAATGATGACAAAATTTAGTTGTACGTATATAATTAAATTAGAACTACTTTATAGGAGGATATTATGAAATTAAAATATATACAACCAAATATAGATAAAGATATCAAAAGATATGAAGTGTTATTAGATAAACTTAAAAAAATTGATGATTATAAACAAGGATTAACTATCATTGAAAAGATAAATAAAATTAGAGATAACTTTTTTTCAATGTATTGGTTAAGTTACATAAATTATTTGCTGGATGTTAATAGTGAATATTGGAATAAAACAGAGGAGTTTTTCTCAAAATATAACCCCATTATGGAAAATTTGAAATTGACTTATTATCAAGTATTGAATGAATCAAGGTTTAAGGATGAGTATGCTAAAGAAATAGGGAATAAAGTTTTCGAAATTGCAAGTTTAGAAACTAAGCTATTAAACGACAACATATTGGAGGAACTAAAAAAAGAGAAAGAATTAGGAAATAAATACCACAAGTTAATTGCATCATCAAAAGTAATTTTTAACAAAGAAGAATTACCTTTATCAAAAATAGGTAAATATACCCTGTCAAGTGATAGATATGTAAGAATTGCTGCTAATAAAGCAAAGTTTGAATTATTTGCTTCTATTGAAAATAAGATAGACAATATCTTAGATGAATTGATCAGGGTAAGGACTAATATCGCTAAAAAATTAGGATATAAAAGTTATACCGATGTTGGTTATATTCAAATGAGAAGAATTGGATATGATAAAAAAGATGTTAAAATGTTTAGGGATAATATAATAAAATATATAGTACCATTAATAAATAAATTAAAAGAAAAACAAAAAAAAGAATTACAAATAGGTAAATTATTGTATTATGATGATAATATTTTATTTAAAGATGGGAATGCAACTCCAAAAGGTGATACAAAATGGATAGTTAATCAAGCATTGAAAATGTATGAATCCATATCGCCTAAGCTATCATTATTATTTAATAAAATGAACATTGAAGGCTTAATGGATTTAGATAGCAAAGACGGGAAGAGCGGTGGTGGCATTGCTACTTATATTCCTAATTATAAGGTTCCTGTCTTTATATCTAACTTTAACGGAACTAGTAGAGACATAGTTGTCCTAACTCATGAATTTGGACACTCATTTCAATTATACTCAAGTAGAAATTTAAAATATTATGAAAATTGGTGGCCTACTTTTGATGCTTGTGAGATACACTCAAAAAGTATGGAATTATTAACATTACCATATATGAATTTATTTTTTGATAAGGACGCTCACAAATATGTATATGAAGAATTATATACAACTTTAAAGGATATGTGTTATATAGCATTAGTAGATGAATTTCAACATTTAATTTATGATAAACATGATTTAACAATTAATGAGAGAAAAGAAAATTGGAGAAATTTAGAAAAAAAATATATGCCCTGGCTCGACTTTGAAGATAATAATTATTTAGAAAGAGGGAACACTTGGCAAAAACAGTCTCATATTTTTTCTAATCCTTTCTATTATATTGATTATGCTCTTGCAGATTCAATAGCATTACAGTTTTATGCATTAAGCTTAGATAACGAAAAAGAGACTTGGAATAAATATATTGATTTTTGTTCACAAGGAGGAATGTATTCATTTGTTGATACAGTGAAAAAAGTCGGAATGAAATCACCATTCGATGAGAATACATTAAAAGAAATTGTTAAAAAAATAAGTAATTATATTTGATATAATTACTTTTTTTAATCTCTATTGTTAAGATTCAGATAACAAATAATATGCGCTTATATATATTGAACTGACTTCATAAAGTTGTATAGTGATTATCAACTCCCATTCCAACTTCAAAAACATCTATTTTCCTCTTTCTAATTTACTCACTTCCTTTATTACTAAAGAAGGTGTAGCATTTTTTAGTGGTTCAACTACATTTTTTAACCGCTATTTATATACATTTTATCACCGTCATTGACACATTAATTATAAATAATTAGTCTTTACTATTTTGCGTTTCAATCCATTTAAAAGCTTCGTTTAGAACTTTCTTTCTATTTGTTCCAGTATCAAAATATTTTATATTATATTTTTCACAAGCCTTTTCAAGACTATTGCTTACATCTAACCACCTATTTGCTTTTTTATATATTGCTTCTGCTGTTTTTTCTTCTGTCCAATTTGTATCATCATATTTTTTATAATTCTCAACAATTTCAGTTATTGTTAAATTCGCGTAGCCAAAGCAAACTATTATTTCATCTGAATGAATTTTTAGGGCTTGTTCTATGGACAAGTCCACAGTATCAAGTATATATTTTAAGTCTTTATTATTGCTAATTGTTCCAACATAGTACTCACTGATAAATGTTTGATATTCACATGATTTTCCTACATCATTAACGTGAAATTCTGCGAATTTTTTCAAACTTTTTTTATACGCAAAACGAATACTGTCGCAATCTAATAATTGATATATAGGATATTTTTCTCTAAACATTTTTGCCAAAGTAGTCTTTCCTGATCTTGAAACACCTAATAAAAATATATTTTTCATTATAAAACTGTTCCTTTCTCTTTATTCAGAAGCTGTTTTTATATTATAGCATAAAAAAAGGCTTTTCAACCTTTAATATTTCATAAAAATTGGTGGAGCCGGGGAGAATTGAACTCCCGTCCGAAATAGATGAGGCATAAACTTCTACAAGTTTAGTTAATTATTCAATTTCATTATATAAAAAACTAATTAACAAATAACTTATATAACTAACTTGATAAAATTCATTATTACCCTCAAGTTAGGTAATAATATAATCTACTTTAATGAGTCTCTAATAAATCTCGTAGATAAAGATTTATAAGAAACTAGCCCGTCTTACTCTATTAAGCAGCGAAAGCTAAATTATTATAATTATTTCCAGTTATTTTTAACTGATGCATTTACGTTTACCTCGACTTGCCATCTATGTTCTTCCTATCCCGTCGAAACCATATCGACCCCATGTGTGAAGATTATAGCATAATCCTCATCTATTTTCAACTGGTTTTATTTGATATTACTTTCATAAATTAATGCCTCATATAATAAATCAACAATATAGTTACTAGGTTCTAAGTTATATTTTTCTATAACTTTATCAATAAAATCATCTGTATATTCCATATTTAAATATTTACCAATAAACTCTTTTTTGTTTTTAATATCTTTTAAAAAATTATTTGTATATATATTATCTAATATTAGTAAATTTGTGTTTTTAGCCCACTTTTTAAAACTTTTCAATATTTCTTCTGTGGATTTTACATAATGAAAAGATTCTTTGTTATAACAAACCATTTCCTTTACATCTCTATTTTGAATCATTTCTTCAGCTATTCGATAATCAAATCTGTCTAACAATTCTAATCCTTTTAATCGTATTGCAGATAATTGAACTAAGTTTCCTTTTTCTGGTGATATAGCCTCTGGGATTAATTCTATAATTATATATTGTGTACTACTCATTTTATCATCCCTTTTATTACTATTTTTTTAACTGCAAATTATCACTATTGCCACTTTTTTGACCAATTTGCTTTTCTCTTGGTGTAGCAATAAACTCCCACATGATTTTGGTTCTGCCCCATCTAGTTGTTGTAACTTCATCTAAAACTTCAAAGCTAAAACATGGTGAAAACAAGTCAAATCCCTGTTCATCAAATAATCTAGCATATCTTCCATTTTCTAAATAATAGCCCGGTTCTATTTCAATAACCTCACCTTTGATTAATTCTCTTATTTTTGAAGAATTAACAGATCCAATAAATTTACCAGTTTCCTTTTGTATTCTTCTAATTTCACCTAATAACTTACTAGTTGTATCAGCATCAAAATAGTGGATTGCTAAATTTGAAAATACAACATCAAAAGAACCATCCTCAAACGGCAAAGGCTCACTCATATCAAGTTCAATTACAGTTGCATTTGGGATATCTTTTTTAAGTCTTTTTAGAACATCTAAAGATATATCCGCAGACACAACTTCAAAGCCTAAATCCATAAAGTATTTAGTATATTGCCCAAGGCCACAACCTAGGTCTAGCACTCTTCCTTTTGGTATCTTATCAATAATAGATTTATATTTATCAAGCCAGAAGTCATCCAAGAAGTCATGTCCCTTTTCACCATTATCAGCAAGATGCTTATTCCAATATTGATTGTTCCAAAATTCTTTTCTAACATTACTCATATTATTATCTTACCTTATTAAGCTTCTCTAACTGCCTCTTAATATCCCTTTCCTTTATTGACTCCCTCTTATCATAATCTTTTTTACCTTTACATAAACCAAGTAGTATCTTTGCTTTGTTCTTCTTAAAATATAGCTTTAAAGGTATTAGGGTATACCCTTCTAGTTTTATTTTCTCTGCTATCTTTAATATTTCATTTTTATGCATCAATAGTTTTCTTGTTCTTGTTTCTCTATGATTAAATATATTTCCTTCTTTATATTGATTAATAAACATATTTAAAAGAAATAGTTCACCTTTTTTTATCGTTCCATAACTATCATTAATTGTACAACTTCCTGCTCTAATTGATTTTATTTCAGTACCAGTTAAGACAATTCCACATTCATATTCTTCAATAATATTATAATCATGTCTTGCTTTTCTATTAAAAATTTCCATCTTTTCACTCCTTGCTTAATCCAGTTGTTCTAACTTTATCGCTTTTGCTAGTAACAATATTCATATACTCATTATAATACTTTTCATAGTTGGGAAGCAAATTATTATTCAATTTACTATATGGATAAATTTTAAACTTTGTTCTTGTCTTCCCTCTTAACGAATAAGTATATATAAGTTCTGCTGTAGGATTAGATATTTTAACTACTCTATTATCCTCAACTATTTCTTTGTTTATTTCTAATGATACCATTAATCCAGTCAATCTTTCAGTGCCTACTTGTGCTGAAATAAAGTTACCTAATGAATAAATCACTAGAGTGTTTCCCATATATTCTATTGGTTCAATAACATGTGGATGATGTCCAATTATTATATCCACACCTAATGTGGATAAATAATTTGCGATTTCTCTTTGTTCATTTGTAATCCCCTGATAATATTCTTCTCCCCAGTGCATAGAAATCATCAATAGGTCCACTTTTGATCTTATTTTTTTTATATCCTTCTCTACTTGTTCTTTGTTATAAATATTAACAAAATAGTCTTTTTTTCTATTTATACCATTTGTAGTTGTTGTATAAGCAATCATTGAATATGTAATGCCATTTCTTTCATAAATTTTTATATCATTTCTTTCTTTCTCGCTTGTTGCAGATCCATTCACCAATACTCCCTTAGAGTTCCAGTAATTTCTTGAATTTATAATTGCTTTTTCACCTCGATCAAGAGTATGGTTATTAGCAAGACTTACAATATTAAACCCGGCATCTAAAAATGCATCACCCACTTCATATGGTGAATTAAAAGATGGATAAGTTGATAGTCCAAGTTCAGTACCGCCTAATATTGTTTCTTGATTATAAAATGCTAAATCATATTTACTAACAATTGGTTTTATCTCTGATAACATATTTCTGAAATCATATTTTCCATTACTATGCGCATCAGCATATACAGCACTATGAATTAAGGCATCACCTACCATTATTAGAGATATTTTTCTTTCAGTTGATTTAAACACTTTATCTTCTTTGTGATGATATTCTTGATTTTTTACAATATAGTTAACTTTATTTCCCAAATACAAAATAAAAGAAAGACACATTATGAACAAAATAAGTCGTATTAGTTTTAACTTATCTAAATTCTTTGCATTCCTTCTTTTTCTCATATAGAGTCACCTACAGTTTTTTTACAATTATAAAGTCAATTTTCTTTTCTTCTTTTGAAGCAAATTTGACTCTTATCTGGACTTCATCACCCAATCTATATTTCATATTTGTCTTTTCCCCTGTAAATGTTTGAGATATCTCATCGAAGTTCATGAACTCTCCTAATTCAGTTATGTGTACTAATCCTTCAATCAAGTTTGGAAGCTGTACAAACATACCAAAATTAGTTAAACCTGAAATCATACCATTAAAGGTTTCACCAATATGTTTCTCCATATATTCTGCCATCTTCATATCTTCTACTTCTCTCTCACATTCTATAGAATTTCGCTCAGTAATAGAAGAATGCTCTGATACATACACTAATTTCTCTTGCCAATGGCCAATTATGCCATCTGACAAGTCATTATTAAATAAGTATGTACGTAATAGTCTATGCACAGTTGTATCTGGATATCTTCTTATTGGTGAAGTAAAGTGAGTATAACATTTACTAGCAAGACCATAGTGTCCTAAATTATTTGGTAAATAAACTGCTTTTTTCATATTTCTAAGTAATAATGTTGAAATGATTGGATATTCTTTTCTGTCCCTTAACGACTCAAGTAATCTTTGAACGGTTTTAGGACTATTATCTTTAATATTACCAGTTACAGTTATTCCAAGTGTTTGTAAAAATCTTAAGAACGTTCTTAACTTTTCTTCATCTGGATATTCATGTACACGATATATAAATGGTAAATCCATATAGAAAATATGAGTTGCTACACATTCATTCGCTTGGATCATAAAATCTTCTATTATATTTTCACCAGTGCCTCTATCACGTAATATGACATCTGTTGGAACACAGTTTTCATCTACTAATATTTTAGCTTCATTTGTGCCAAAGTCAATGTATCCTCTTTCAACTTTATATTTTCGAATAATATCTGCCAGTTCCTTCATCAATTTTAGTTTATCTACATAGGAAGTATATTCTTCATCAACTATATTTTCTTCTAATATCTTATTTACCTTCTTATAAGTCATTTGAATTCTAGATTTTATAATACTAGGGAATATTTCATAATTAACAGTTTTACCTCTATTATCAATTTCCATTACACAAGAAACAGCAAGGCGTTCTACATCTGGATTAAGTGAGCATATTCCATTAGATAATTTTTGAGGAAGCATAGGAATAACTCTATCAACTAAATAAATTGATGTTCCTCTTTCCATAGCTTCATTATCTATTGCGGTTCCCTCTCTAACATAATAGGAAACATCAGCAATATGTACACCTAGTTTATAATTACCATTTTCTAATTTTTCAATTGATATCGCATCATCAATATCTCTAGTGTCATCACCATCTATGGTAAAAATTACGTCATTAGTTAAATCTTTTCTTCCAATTCTGTCTTCTTCTCTTACTTCATCAGGTATGTTATCAAGTTCAGCAATTGTTTCCTTATCAAACTTATACTTAATTGTATAATTATTAACTATTGACAAAATGTCAACTCCTGGTTCATTCTTATGCCCAAGAATATCTACAACTTGTCCATAGCACTTTTTATCATTACCTGCAAAAGTCTCTATTTTAACAACAACAATATGGCCATCTACAGCTCCCATATTTTTATGCCTTGGAATTTCTATGTTAAGCTTTATCTTCTTATCACTAGGTATTATATATCCAGTATCTTTTTTAAAATAAATTTCCCCAACTACTGTGGATAATGTTCTTTTAAGTATTTTAACAATTCTACCATCTCTTCTACCATCTTCTTTTACCGATAATACTTCAGCAATAACAATATCATCATCAATTGCACCACCCATATCATCGTAATCTATGTAAATATCTTCTTCTTCGCCTTCAACAATAACAAAACCAAAACCTTTCTTGTTAACAGTTAAAGTTCCTTTCCTCAGATTGCTATTTACAAATAGCATATATTTATTTTTATTAGATCGATATATTTCTCCATCTTTTTCCATTTGCATCAATAGCTTGGATAATTCAGTTGTTTCTTCAACTGTCTTAATATCAAGTAGTGAATCTATTTCTTCAAATAGTAGGGCACGATTATTTTCGTTTAGTATTGTTAAGACTCTTTCTTTCATACAATCACCTATCCTTATTATAGCACGAAAAAAGACTAATCTGATATAATTAGTCTTCCACTTTACAGTTGATAAATACATTGATTTATCTTATATACAGTTATTCTGAACTTGAAGATTCAATAGTATATAAACTTCGATATATTTGGCAATTTCTTAACAAGTCTTTATGCTCACCTGACGCGACTAATTCACCATTATCTATTACATGTATAACATCGGCATCAATAATTGTCGATAGACGATGTGCAACTATAACTACTGTATGATCTAAAATAAGATTATCTATAGTTTGTTTAATATATTCCTGACTCTCATTGTCTAAAGCACTTGTTGCTTCATCAAATAGTATTACTTTTGTATTGATTAATAAAGTCCTTGCAATTGCTAATCTTTGTTTTTGACCACCAGATAAATTTACTCCACCTTCACCAATAATTGTTTCATACTTCCTTGGCAAACTCATAATATACTCATCGATATATGCTTTCTTACAAACTTCTCTTACTTCTTTTAAAGTTGCATTCTTTTTTACAACTCTAAAGTTATCCAATATAGATAAATTAAATAGAAATGGTGTCTGTCTAATAATAGAAATATTATTTCTTAAAGATTCTTCTGTTAAATCTTTAATCTCTATGCCATCAATTTTAATACTTCCTTCATTTGGATCAAAGTATCTAAGCAATAGATTGAATATCGTACTCTTTCCGTTTCCGCTTTTACCAATAATAGCAATCTTTTTCTTTGGTTCTATTTTTAGATTTAGACCCTTTAAAATATTCTCTTCTTTCTCATTATATCTAAACATTACATTATCAAATACTATTTCTCCAATAGTATTCTTTAATATCTTTTTACCAAATTTCTCATCTTTATATAATCTATTATTAATAATTTCATCAATTCTTTTTAAAGATACAATTACTTTATTATAATTAACTCCAAAATCACTTATACTTTGAACAATATCATCAATTCTCCAAATATATGATTCAATAACTATAAATAATACATAACTTAATTGCCCATTAATCATTAAATATCCACTCGTTGCAAGAATGATAGTTTGCAGTAGAAAATATACAAAATTATTTAAGTTAAAATACGCTACTTCATATTTTCTTATTTTTCTTTGACTTTCAAATAAATTATCAATATTATGATTTAATCTATCTTCTATATTCTTTTTAATACCAAGTGCCTTTATTTCTCTTATTCCTGTTAGATTCTCTGTTGCTGTTTTTACCTGTAAATCAGATTCTTTCTTAATATCTTTTTGTGTATTTTTAATTTTAGGAAAGAATCTCCATGATATTGTTCCCATTACAACTGCAAATATCAGTATTTCAACGCCAAGAATAATAGAAGAAGTAAACGCGATAATAAGTATCAAAATGATTACTACAGATCTACATAGCATTTTAATCAATTTACTAAGAAGTTCCATGACACGATCTGGATCTGTTGTCATTCTGTTTATAAACTCTCCTACTCCAATATCTTCGAAGGCTATAACAGGCATATCTGTAACCTTATGATATAAATCCTTTAACACTCTTTTAGAAAAGCTTAACTCCAAGTAATTATATAAAGAATCTCTAGGCACTGATAATATAGAATAAAATAAAATCCATAATCCCTGATTTAATATTAAATATATAATAAATTTATTTAAATCCATTGAGATTAATGCTTCAATAGCATATCCCCACAGAAACGTTCCTAAAAGTGCAGGGACATAAGTAATAATAACTAAGAATAAATATAACGCTACTTTCCCTTTATCATTTTTGAGATAATCATACAATATTCTAATGCCACTATGCTCTTTTTCCTTTTTCATTTTTTACCTCCTTTTTTAAATAAAAAAACTACTTAATAGTAGTAGATCGTTTTATTTTTTATTACGATTAAAGATGTGGAAACATTACGTATTTCCATTCTACACTACTATTGATTACTAATAACTTCTTAAATTTCTTCATATTTCCACTCCTTTCCTCAAGTTCACTTCCCATTTTAACAAGCAAAAGAACAAAAAGCAACAACAAATCTTAAAATTATTGATAAAATACCATTTTATTCCATAAAAAAACTATTTATACAAATAGTTCCTATTACACAAAGTTCATTACTACACAAATTAAGAAGAATGCTATTCCTAAACACATTGTTAATCTGCTAATAAATAATTCTACACCACGTTCTTTTCTTTGGCTAAATAAATCAGAATTACCACCTGTTATGATTTGAGAAGCTCCCTCTGCTTTGTTACTCTGTAATAATACTATTGATATCAAAAGTAAAGATATTATTAATAATACTATTTTCATAGTTTCACCTCATTTACTAGTACATAGTTTAACATATTTTAAGGTATAACTCAAGCATTATTCAAAATCTTCTTCTATTCTAAGCAATTGATTATACTTACAAATTCTTTCGCTCCTAGACATCGATCCAGTTTTAATTTTATCAATAGAAAGACCAACTGCCAAATCTGCAATTGTTGTATCTTCTGTTTCGCCACTCCTATGGGATATGATGACCTCATAATCATTATCTCTGGCCATATTAATTGTATCCAAGGCCTCACTTATTGTTCCAATTTGATTAAGTTTTAAAAGTATTGAATTACAGCATTTGTTTTTTATTCCATTAGCTAATGACTCAACATTACTAACAAATAAATCATCTCCCACAATTCTTACTCTATCACCCATTTCTTTAGTCAACGCTTTAAAAGACTCCCAATCATTTTGATCAAGTGGGTCTTCAATTGAAATGATTGGATATTTATCAATTAACTTCTTATAATATCTAATCATCTGTTTCCCGTCATATATCTTTTTATCAAACTTGTATACTCCATCTTCATAGAATTCACTAGCTGCTACATCTAATGCTAAAAAAACATTTTCTCCTGCCTTATAATTAGCCTTTTCTATTGCTTGCATTATGATATCCAATACTTCTGTATTATTTTTGAAATTAGGAGCAAATCCACCCTCATCGCCAACTGTTGTTGATAATCCTTTTTCATCCAATATTTTTTTTAGGGTGTGAAATATTTCACTCGCCATCATAATTCTAGTAGAAACTGAATTTGCAAGTGGTACAATCATAAATTCTTGAAATTCTATTTTGTTATTTGCATGTCTACCACCATTTATTATATTCACCATTAAATTTGGTAATGTTTTACCATTACCAATATATTCATACAGTTTTTTACCATTTGTAAATGCTGCTGCCTTTAAAACTGCACCTGAGACTCCTAGTATAGCATTTGCACCCAATTTAGATTTATTCTTTGTACCGTCTAGTCTTATCAATTTATTATCTATTTCTCTTTGATCTCCAACATCCATACCAACAATAGTATCCTTTATAATTCCATTTACATTATTAACAGCATTTCTAACACCTTTACCAAGATACCTACTTTCTTTATCTCTAAGTTCTAGCGCTTCTCTTTCACCTGTTGAAGCACCAGAAGGTACTGCAAACCTTCCAACTGTACCATCCTTTAAAATTACATCTACTTCTACTGTTGGAGTACCTCTTGAATCCAATATTTCCCTTCCTCTAATATCAACAATTTTCATAATTATCACCTTTTATAATTATGTACAAAAAAAATAGTTTTAAACTATTTTCTTATGATTTCACTATATATATATTTATGTTATTTAATCCAGGCTTTTAACAGTATCTTTAAACTCATTTCCTCTATCTTCAAAACATTTGTATTGATCCCATGAAGCTGCTGCTGGACTTAAAAGAACCGTGTCTCCTGTATTAGATAATTCATAAGCCCTTTTTGTAGCTTCCTTTAATGTATCAACTACTATTGTCTCAATCATTAAAGAATCTCCAAACACTTTAATTCTATTTTTGCATTCTCCATAGCAAACTATCGCTTTCACATTCTTCATATATTCTTTTAATTCTGTAAAATCCTGATTTCTCTCGAGTCCACCCAATAAAATAATTGTTGGTGTCTTAAATGAAGAAAGTGCAATTTGTGTTGATACAATATTTGTTGCTTTTGAATCGTTAAAAAACTTTCTTTCATTAACTTCCCTTACAAATTCTATTCTATGCTCAACACCACCAAACTCTTTTAGCAAATCAACAATTGTAGAATTATTTACATCAAATTCTTTAACTACCATAATTGCAGCCATTATATTTTCATAGTTATGCTTTCCAACTAGTTTGATATCTTCAACATTAATTATTTTCTCATTATAATAGTAAATAGAATCATCCTTTATATAACTTCCATTAATTTCTTTATTGCTTGAAAAATACTTAACTGTTGACTTAATATCTTTAGTTAAGGCTATTGTTTTTTCATCTTCCATATTTAATATAGCAATATTATTTGAAGTATGATTTTTGAATATTTTAAGTTTTAAACTCTTATAATAATCATATCCTGGAAAGAATTCTAAATGAGCTTCTGAAAGATTGGTTAATACCGCAATATCTGGATTAAATTTATTTAGATTTTCAAGTTGTTGAGCAGAAACTTCCATCACTATTATATCGTTTGCTTCTAACTTATCAAGAAAACTACATAATGGATATCCAATATTTCCAGTAAGATGAGCTCTTCTGCCATCTCTTTTAAGCATTTCATACACTAATGTTGTCGTTGTTGTCTTACCATTCGTTCCAGTAATACCTACTAGCTTAATATCTTTTGGCAGTAATCTATAAGCCATCTCTACTTCATTTATGACTTCTATCCCTAGTTCTTTTGCCCTAATTACATATTCATGATCTATTGGCACTCCGGGATTTTTTATCAAATAATCAAATGAATTATCAAGCAAATCAATAGGATGTTCTCCCAATACTAATTTTACTCCTAATTCCTTTAATTCATCTATCTTTTCTAAATCTTGATCAGCTGACCTATCAGTTAAAAATACTTGGTTTTGACGATTAATAAGTAGTTTGGCTGCCTCATAACCACTTCTTGCAAAGCCTAAAATCAATATTTTATTATTTTCAAACATATTATCACTCCTATTAAAATTATACTATATAATATTTAATTTTCAACGAATATATGTTATAATAAACTAACTTAAGGAGTGAGATTATGAGAGTTGTAGAACTAACATCTGGTGCATTTGACCAATTTTCTACTGGTCACAAATATTCCAACCTGTATCAAACATCAACTTACGGAAATATGATGAAGACTCTTGGATATGATGTGTTTTATCTTGGCGTAGAAGACAATAATACTCTTATAGCAGCAACACTTATTCTTTCAAGAATAACATACTTAACTTTTAAAGCTGCATATTCCCCTAGAGGAATTTTAGTTGATTATGAGAACAATAACTTACTCGATAATGTGTTTTCAGAAATAAAAAGGTTTTTATTTAAACAAAGAGTTATGTTTCTAACAATGGATCCGATTGTAAAATTATCACACAAACTAGAAAGCGGAGCAGTTATAGACTTAAACAAAAAATCACAAGAAATTATTCAATGTCTTCAAAATATAGGGTTTGATCACTTGGGATTTAATAATTATTTTGAAGGACTACTTCCTAGATTTGAAGCCATTTTACCATTGCCAATAGTCCCAAAGGCATACTTTAAAAAAATTACTAAACAAGCGCGTAACAAACTTAGAAAATCTGTTAAATATGGCGTTGATATATATAAAGACGAAACACTTGATTATGAATTGTTAAATAGTATGCTTGTAGACAAATATAGTCATAACAGTAATTATTATAAAGCATTGTGTGAAGGTTTCAAAGATAATGTAGAAATATATTATGCTAAAGTAAACACAGAGAAATACGTTAATAATAGTAAAATGTTATATGAGAAAGAAATTGATAAGAATGAATATCTTAACAGTATAATTCAGTCAAATGGATATAAAGGGAAAGACATGCGCATGGTTTTAAATAAAAAAATGGAATCAGACAAAACTCTTTCTACTTATAAAAGTCATCTTGTGACTTCAACACAGTTGCTAAAAGATTTCCCTGATGGCATTATTATTGCAGCATGCATAGTGATTAGATATGGAAAATTTGCGTACATATTTGAAGAGGACTACAACAAATTATATAAAAATATTCCAGCACTTACTTTTATGAAGTGGAAGATTATTGAAAAATATTCAACACTTAATTTAGACATCTTAAACATGGGAGCGCTATCTGGAGAACTTGATAAGAAAAAAAATGAGTATAAGGGATTAAATGAATCAAAATTTAACTTCAAGGTCGTAGCAACGGAATATATTGGTCAGTTTGAATTAGTAATTAATAAGCCAATATATAGTTTATATTCAAATTCAAAAGGGAAAGTAAGGTTTCAATTATAAAGAGGACACTATCCTCTTTTTATTATTGCACAAAAAAAGATTTTACATTAAGTAAAATCCTATTTTATTATTTAACGATTTCGCTAACTACACCAGCACCAACAGTTCTTCCACCTTCACGGATAGAGAATTTAGTACCTTGTT
Organism: Bacilli bacterium; assembly: GCA_031549195.1. Classification (GTDB taxonomy): domain Bacteria; phylum Bacillota_I; class Bacilli_A; order RF39; family UBA660; genus JAVBQF01. The sequence goes on along the minus strand of JAVBQF010000001.1, from coordinate 154,166 downwards.
CAATAGCGATTGGGTGAATCAATTCAACTGTAATAGCGATATCATCACCAGGCATAACCATTTCTACACCAGCTGGTAATTCAATAACACCAGTAACATCTGTAGTTCTGAAGTAGAATTGTGGACGATAGTTTGCAAAGAATGGTGTATGACGTCCTCCTTCTTCTTTAGATAAAACATAAACTTGTGCTTTGAATTTAGCATGTGGAGTAACTGATCCAGGTTTAGCAAGTACTTGACCTCTTTCAACTTCTTCACGAGAAACACCACGTAATAATACTCCAGCGTTATCTCCTGCTTCAGCGTAATCAAGTTGTTTTCTAAACATTTCAATTCCAGTTACAACTGTAGACTTAGTATCCCTAATACCAACGATTTCAACTGTATCGTTAAGTTTTAATTGTCCTCTTTCTACACGTCCAGTAACAACTGTTCCACGTCCAGTAATTGTGAATACATCTTCAATACTCATTAAGAATGGTTTTGTATTATCACGTTCTGGTGTTGGAATCCATGTATCAACTGCATCCATAAGTTCATAGACCTTATCCATGTATTCTTGATTTCCTTCAAGAGCTTTTAAAGCTGATCCACGAATGATTGGAGTGTTATCTCCATCAAACCCATATTCACTTAATAGTTCACGAATTTCCATTTCTACTAAATCAAGTAGTTCTGCGTCATCTACCATGTCACATTTGTTCATGAATACTACCATCTTAGGTACACCAACTTGGCGAGATAGAAGGATATGTTCACGAGTTTGTGCCATAGGTCCATCTGTAGCAGCAATAACAAGTATTGCTCCATCCATTTGAGCCGCACCTGTAATCATGTTTTTAACATAGTCAGCATGCCCTGGACAGTCAACGTGCGCATAGTGACGAGTAGCTGTTTGATATTCAACGTGTGATGTATTAATTGTAATACCACGTTCTCTTTCTTCTGGAGCTTTGTCAATATTTGCATAATCTTGGAATTCAGCTAATCCTTTTTTTGCTAAACAAGAAGTAATTGCTGCAGTTAATGTAGTTTTACCGTGGTCAACGTGACCAATTGTACCAATATTTACATGTGGTTTTGAACGGTCGAATTTTGCTTTTGCCATTTTATAATTTCCTCCTTTTATATATTACTACTATATTTTATCTAATAATTGATAATTTATCAACTATTTTTAATAACTAAGTGATTTAATTACTTAGTATTAAACTATTAATTACCGCTCTTCTTAATTATTTCTTCAGCGATATTTCTTGGTACTTCTTCATAGTGGTCGAATTCCATTATAAATGTACCTCTTCCTTGGCTATTACTTCTTAAGTTAGTAGCATAACCAAACATTTCTGATAGTGGAACCATTGCTGTTAATCTAATAGCATTTCCCATTGATTCTTGACCAAGTGGACGTCCACGTCTTGCAGTTAAGTCTCCCATAACGTTACCGAAGTATTCGTCTGGGACCGTAACATTAACTTTCATTATTGGTTCAAGTAGCACTGGATTACATTTATTTTTTGCTTCTTTTAAAGCCATACTAGCTGCAATCTTATATGCCATTTCACTTGAGTCAACATCATGGTATGATCCATCAAATAATGTTGCTTTAACATCTATCATTGGATATCCTGCAAGAACACCCGAAGCAAGAGCCTCTTGTAATCCTTTATCAGTAACTGGAATGTATTCTCTTGGAACAACTCCACCAACGATAGCGTCAACAAATTCATATCCTTTATCTGGATTTGGTTCAAATTTGATCCATACGTGCCCATATTGTCCACGACCACCAGATTGTTTAATATACTTACCTTCACACTCTGCAGTACCTTTGATTGTTTCACGGTATGCAACTTGTGGCTTACCAACATTAGCTTCAACAGAAAATTCTCTTTTCATTCTATCAACTAGAACATCTAAGTGAAGTTCTCCCATACCAGCAATAACTGTTTGACCAGTTTCAGGATCAGTATGAACCTTAAATGTCGGATCTTCTTCAGCAAGTTTTTGTAATGCAACACCCATTTTTTCTTGATCAGCTTTTGATTTTGGTTCAACAGCTAATTGAATAACTGGTTCAGGAAATTCCATTGATTCAAGAATAACTTGTTTCTTTTCATCACATAGAGTATCTCCTGTTGTTGTATTTTTAAGCCCTACTGCTGCTGCTATATCTCCTGTATATACATCTGTAATTTCAGATCTATTGTTAGCATGCATTAGAAGTATTCTTCCTATTCTTTCTTTTGTATCTTTTGTAGAGTTCATAACATATGAACCACTACTTAAGTGTCCTGAATAAACTCTAAAGAATGTTAATCTTCCAACAAATGGATCAGTCATAACCTTAAATGCTAATGCACTAAAAGGCTCATCATCACTTGGATGTCTTACTGTTTCATCACCATTGATATCTGTACATTTAATTGCCTCAACATCAAGCGGACTTGGTAAGTAATCAATAACTGCGTCAAGTAATAACTTAACACCTTTATTTCCAAGTGCTGTTCCACACATTACTGGGAAAAATTTAACTGATAGAACACCTTTTCTAATTGCTCTTTTAATTAACTCAACTGGTACTTCTTTACCATCAAGATAAAGCTCCATCATCTCATCATCATATTCAGCAACTGCTTCAAGTAAATCAGCTCTTTTCTCTTCAGCAATAGCCTTAAGATCAGCTGGAATTTCTATTTCCTTATACTCTTCTTCAGCACCACCATCAAACTCATAAGCCTTCATAGTAACCAAATCAATTACACCATGGAAGTTATCCTCTGCACCGATTGGCCATTCAATAGGTTTAGCATTAACTCCAAGTCTAGATTTAATTGTACCTAAACAATAATTAAAATCTGCTCCCATTTTATCCATCTTATTTGAGAAAATAATTCTTGGAACATCAAATTCTGTTGCTTGTCTCCAAACTGTTTCTGTTTGAGGTTCAACACCAGCTTGAGTATCAAGAAGTGCTATTGCACCATCTAATACTCTTAAACTACGACTAACTTCAACAGTAAAGTCTACGTGTCCTGGAGTATCGATTATATTTAATCTATACCCATTCCAATAAGCTGTAGTTGCAGCAGAAGTGATTGTTATACCACGTTCTTGCTCTTGAGCCATCCAGTCCATTTGTGAAGCACCATCATGTGTTTCACCAATTTTATGAATTTTCTTAGTATGGAATAGTATACGTTCTGAGCATGTTGTTTTACCTGCATCGATATGTGCCATTATCCCAAAGTTTCTTGTATGTAATAACGATGTTTCTCTTGCCATAACTACTCCCTCCTACCAACGATAATGTGCAAATGCTTTGTTAGCCTCTGCCATTCTATGTGTATCTTCACGTTTCTTAACAGCAGCACCTGTTCCATTTGCTGCGTCAACTAATTCATTAGCTAAATTTTCAGCCATTCCTCTTCCGCCTCTTAGTCTTGCATATTTAACAAGCCAACGAAGTCCTAATGCTTGACTTCTTGCAGCAGAAACTTCTATAGGTACTTGATAGTTTGACCCACCAACTCTACGTGATTTAACTTCAAGTTGAGGTTTAATATTTTCCATAGCTTTTTCAAATAAAACTAAAGGTTCTTCTCCACTTTTCTTACTTGCAATATCAAATGCTTCGTAAAGAATTGTTTGAGCTATACCTTTTTTACCATCAAGCATAATTGTATTTACTAATTTTGTAACTATTTTTGATTTATATATTGGATCTGGTAAAACATCTCTTTTTACCGCACGTCTTTTACGCATAATTGTATCCTCCTTCCGTTATTTTTTATTTTTTAGCTTCTTTTGGTCTTTTAGCTCCATATTTACTACGAGCTTGTTTTCTATCTTTAACTCCTGCAGTGTCTGCTGTTCCACGAATAATATGGTAACGCACACCGATTAAGTCCTTAACACGTCCACCACGAATTAACACCACACTATGTTCTTGTAAATTGTGTCCAATACCTGGAATATAACAAGTTACTTCTAAGCCATTGCTTAAACGAACACGAGCGTATTTACGAAGTGCTGAGTTAGGTTTTTTTGGTGTCATTGTTCCAACACGAGTACAAACACCTTGCTTTTGTGGGGATGTATTGTTTGTTTGTTTTTTTAGAACACTATTGAATCCCACTCTTAATACAGGCGATTTACTTTTTCTAACTTTGTTACTTCTACCTTTTTTAACTAATTGGTTAACTGTAAGCATAAATACTGTCTCCTTTCTATACACATATCCACGTGTGTCATCTCAACTCTTAAATATAAGTTTTGCCCACGCAAAACCTAAATTAATCAGCATTAATAATATATCACTTGGCATTTTATATGTCAATACCTTTTTATTATATTATTCTACAATAGAAGAATTATAACCACTTGTTATATAGCTTCCACACCTTATATATGCACTATGCGAAATAACACCTTCACTTTTAGTGATTTTTGAATACCCATCACAGTTGTTTTTTATAGCACTACTAACATTTAAGTTATTAATACTTACATAAAAAGTTTCACCATCTGACATATCTGAATATTTTTTAGCTGCATAAATAGCAGACGCATCTTTTACTGATTTTTCGTAATTAACATATTTTACTTTTTCATTTGGATTAACTTCATTATTTGTATTTTCAACAAGCCCAAATTCATATTGTCGAGAAACTACAATTATCATAATTATTGCTAAGAAAAATATAAAGATAAATGCTAAAAACATTCCAAGTCCCCAACCTCTATTATTTAATTTCATCATTGCTACCACCTAATGATATTATATTATAATAGGAGGTTTTTGTCTAATAAAAAGACATCTTTATGATGCCCTTGTTATTTGATATTATTGAGTGCTTATATATGGTGGTATTAGATACTTAATAATATCATTTTTTCAACACTTGTAATGTATCAAACTTACATTATGCTAATTATAATTATAGACTTTATTTAATTTTTTTCCCAGATAGACTTCGTAAACCTTCAAATGTAATGTTTGACAAATCAACTCCATCAGCAAATTTATATTGAAACTTATAAAGTATATCTTTATATTCATCTGGCAAGCTTTCACTAGTATCTTCAACAATTTCTAACGTGTAGAACTTAGTGCTCTCATTATACCTTAATTCTTTAATTTTCATAGGGACACTACTCTTTCCTCCACCATGACCAATGTATCCATCTTGGCATCCTGTAGAATAAAAGTCGTCTTTGATGATATTTAAATCCACCCCTTGGCCAAATACTTTAATGGACAAATCATTTAACTCATCAAATTTATAACAAATAATCATCCCATTATAACCAGACTCTATTATATTTCTAGTAATAGAATTATTATTATAGAACACTGCAGTAGCTCTACTTAAATCAGTTGCAAAATAAGTAAATACCTTATTATTATCATTACCCCAATTCCAAATAATTATTTTATTAAAAATACCAAATATTCTTTGACTCTCATCTTCATTTAAATTAATTAACGACTCTTGATTTTTATCATTGGCTTCGTTTTCATTATTACTTTTTTCTTTGTTTTCTTTTTTTTCAATAAAATTATTATAAGTAAGATATCCTCCAAAACATATTAAAAGTATTCCTAGCAAAAACATCATAATTATTATTACTTTTTTGCTATCCTTTTGCACTCCTAGTTTATTAAAAGTGTTTTCATTCATATACTACTCACCTACTCTACATATATAACATTATCATCATAGGCCAAAAATATCAATATAATAATATTACAAATTTAGTAACACTAAAAAGAATAGAGCAAGCTCTATTCCATTAATTCATCCTCTAGTTTATCTAGTGGTTCCTCATCAATAAATTGTGCTGCTAAATCATATTCGACATTTCTATACGATCTAACACCTGTACCAGCTGGTATTAATTTACCAATGATAACGTTTTCTTTTAATCCTTGTAATGTATCAACTTTACCTTTAATTGCGGCATCAGTTAATATTCTAGTTGTTTCTTGGAATGATGCAGCTGATAAGAATGAATCAGTCTCAAGTGATGCTTTAGTAATACCAAGTAATATTGGTTTACCAGATGCAGGCTTTTTACCTTTAATAATTACTTCTTTATTAGCATCTGTAAATTCTCTAAAATTAACTAAACTTCCAGGTAAGAACGTTGTATCACCAGACTCAACAATTCTAATCTTAGAAATCATACGTCTTGCAATAATTTCAACGTGCTTATCAGATATATCAACACCTTGACCACGGTAAACATGTTGTACTTCTTTAAGAATATACTCTTGTGCTGTTAACGGATCTGTGACTGTTAATAGTTCTTTAGGGCTAATTGCACCTTCTGTTAATTTATCACCCGCATTAACCTTAGAATTTAATTCCACTCTTACCTTAGCACCATAATTTGAAACATGTTCTTTAGTCTCAAGCTCATTTGTAACTGAAATTTTAAATTTACCATGATCTTCGTCAATCTTAGTAACTTTACCATCAATTTCAGCAATAGTAGCTTTTCCTTTTGGAATTCTTGCTTCAAATAATTCTTGAATACGAGGAAGTCCTTGTGTAATATCTTCTCCACTTGCAACTCCACCAGTATGGAAAGTTCTCATTGTTAACTGTGTACCAGGTTCTCCTATTGACTGAGCTGCCATAATTCCAACAGCTTCTCCAACTTCAACAAGATTTCCTGTTGCTAAGTTTCTACCATAACACTTTTGACAAACTCCCTTATTTGTATTACAAGTAAGTGCTGTTCTTATTTCAACTTCTTCTATTCCTGCAGCAATAATCTTTTCTGCAATAGATTCAGTAATTAAATCTAATTTTTCACAAATGACAGCTTTAGTTTCAGGGTGAATAACTTTCTTGTTTGCATATCTTCCAACTATTCTATCATATAGCTTTTCAATTACTTCTCCAGTTTTATCATTAATAAACGATTTAACTGAAACCCCATTTTCTGTTCCACAGTCATCTTCCTTGACTATAATATCCTGACTTACATCAACTAGACGTCTTGTTAGATATCCAGAGTCAGCAGTCTTAAGCGCTGTATCGGCACTTCCTTTTCTAGCTCCATGTGTTGATAAGAAGAACTCTGCAACTGATAAACCTTCTCTAAACGATGATAAAATTGGTATTTCAACTGGTTCACCATTTGGTTTAGCCATTATACCACGCATACCAGCAATCTGTGTGAAGTTAGAAATACTACCACGCGCTTTAGAATGCATCATCATGAATATTGGGTTATCTAAATCTTGATCAGCTTTAACTTGTAGTTCTGCTTGAACTTTGCTTTTAGCTTGATCCCAAGTTGTTATTACTTTATTAAATCTTTCCTCGTCAGTTATTAAACCTCTATTATATTGTTTATTGATATTTATAACTGTAGCATTTGCTTCAGCAATTATCTCTTCTTTACTTTCACTTGTAACTACATCACTAATTGATACAGTTATACCTGCGATTGTAGAATATTTAAATCCTAAATCTTTAAGTTTATCAAGCATTATAGATGTTTCTGTAGTTTTATAACGTTTGAATATCTGAGCAATAACTTTTTCTAAAGTACCTTTAGGGAACGCTTTTACTAAAGGCATTTCCTTAATTACTTCTGGAATATTTTGTCCAGGTTCAATAAAGTATTTATTTGGTGTTATATTTTGAATATTATCAGTTGTTGGTTCATTTATATAAGCAAATGAGTCTGGTAATATTTCATTAAATATTAATTTACCTATTGTTGTTACTAAGTATTTATTTTTTTGATTCTCAGTAAATAATTTATGTTTAAATGAATTTACTGGAATCGCTACTCTTGTATGAAGAGTTACTTCTCTTCTTTCGTAAGCCATTAATGCTTCATTAGAGTTCTTAAATACTCTTCCTTCACCAGGTAAACTTGCTTTTTCCATAGTTAGATAATAGTTACCTAATACCATGTCTTGTGAAGGTGTAACGATTGGTGTTCCATCTTTAGGATTAAGTATGTTATTAGCACCTAACATTAGAAGTCTAGCTTCTGCTTGAGCTTCTTCTGATAACGGTACGTGAACCGCCATTTGGTCACCGTCAAAGTCAGCATTGAACGCTACTGTAACTAGTGGATGAAGTCTTATTGCTTTACCACCAATTAACACTGGTTCAAATGCTTGAATACCTAATCTATGTAGAGTAGGTGCACGGTTTAATAATACTGGATGTTCTTTAATAACATCTTCAACTATATCCCATACAATTGGATCAGCATTTTCTATTAATCTCTTAGCAGCTTTAATATTGTGTGCAATATCTCTTTCTACTAATTGGTTTATAACATGTGGCTTGAATAATTCAAGTGCCATTTCTTTTGGAATACCACATTGATACATTTTAAGACTTGGTCCAACTACGATAACTGAACGACCTGAATAGTCAACACGTTTTCCAAGTAAGTTTTGACGGAAACGACCTTGTTTTCCCTTAAGCATGCTTGATATTGACTTAAGTGGTCTATTCCCCGCTCCTGTTACACTTCTACCACGTCTACCATTATCAAATAATGCATCAACAGCTTCTTGTAACATACGTTTTTCATTTTGAATAATAATTCCTGGAGCATTTAAATCAATAAGTTTCTTTAAGCGATTATTACGGTTAATAACACGTCTATATAAATCATTTAAATCACTCGTTGCAAATCTTCCACCATCAAGTTGAATCATAGGTCTTAGTTCCGGCGGTATAACAGGAATTGCATCAAGAATCATCCATTCAGGACGATTACCAGATTTGTGGAATGAGTTTAAAACATCGATTCTTTTTAATAATCTAGTTCTCTTTTGTCCTTGAGCATCCTCAAGAGCTTTTGTAACTTCATTAAGTTCCTTTTCAAGATCAACTTTCTTAAGTAGCTCCTTAATTGCCTCAGCACCCATTCCAACTTTAAATCCATCACCATATTTTTCATAGTATTGTCTATATTCTTTTTCTGATAATGTTTGTTTGTTTTCAAGAGGAGCAACGCCTTTGTCAATTACAACATAACTTACAAAGTATAATACTTCTTCAAGATCTCTTGGTGACATATCAAGTACTAAACCAATTCTTGATGGTACACCTTTAAAGAACCAAATGTGTGAAACTGGAGAAGCAAGTTCAATATGTCCCATACGTTCACGACGTACTTTAGACTTTGTAACCTCTACTCCGCATCTATCACAAACAATATTTTTATATCTTACTCTTTTATATTTTCCACAAGCACATTCGAAGTCTTTAGAAGGCCCAAATATTTTTTCGCAGAATAGTCCATCTCTTTCTGGTCTTAAAGTACGATAGTTAATAGTTTCTGGTTTTTTTACTTCTCCATATGACCATTCACGAATTTTATCAGGAGATGCTATACCAATTTTTAGAGCTTCAAATTTATTTACTTCTATCATTAGTCATCCACACCTTCCATAAATTCATTCTTTTCATAGATACTTTTACTAAATTCAGCGTCTATGTCTTCATCATCTAATTCTTCTTCTTCGTCCTCTATAAACGGTTCTTCTTCAATTGTTTCTTCGCCACCCATTGGTATTGGAGGTAAATCCATATCATTCATTATTCCATTGAACTCTTCTTTATACTCTTCTTCTTCAATTGTTTTAAGTTCAAGAACTTCTTGTTTATCATTGATTATATTGATATCAAGTCCAAGTGCTTGGAATTCTTTCATTAATACTCTGAAGGACTCTGGAACACCAGCTTGATTTATTTCTTGTCCCTTTACAATTGCTTCATACACTTTTACACGTCCCATTACATCATCTGACTTAACAGTTAAGATTTCTTGAAGTGTATGTGCAGCACCATATGCATATAATGCCCAAACTTCCATCTCTCCAAATCTCTGTCCACCAAATTGAGCTTTTCCTCCAAGTGGTTGTTGAGTTACTAATGAGTATGGTCCAGTACTTCTTGCATGTAATTTATCATCTACCATGTGATGTAGTTTAATCATATACATTACACCAACTGATATTCTATTATCAAACGGTTCTCCAGTTCTACCATTATATAAAACTGTTTTCCCATCTGGTGCAATACCTGCTTCTGCCATCATTTCTTCTATATCCTGTGTTTTAGCTCCATCAAATACTGGTGTTGCTACATGAACATTAAGTTCTTTTGCAGCCATACCTAAATGAAGTTCTAATATTTGTCCAAGATTCATACGAGATGGAACACCTTGTGGGTTAAGCATAATATCTACGCTTCTACCATCTGGTAAGTACGGCATATCTTCTTCTGGTAATATAAGTGAAATAACACCTTTGTTACCATGACGCCCTGCCATTTTATCTCCAACTTGAATCTTTCTCTTTTGTGCAATATATACACGAATTACTTTACTAACTCCAGCAGGTAACTCATCATTATCTTTCTTAGTGAATATTTTAACGTCATGAACGATACCATCTCCACCATGTGGAACACGAAGTGATGTATCTCTTACTTCCCTTGTCTTTTCACCAAATATTGCATGTAATAGTTTTTCTTCTGAAGTAAGTTCGGCCATACCTTTTGGTGTAACTTTACCAACTAAGATATCTCCTTCTTTTACTTCTGTTCCAACTATAACAATACCATTCGCATCTAAATTTTTTCTTGCTTCATCAGATACATTAGGAATATCTCTTGTAATCTCCTCTGGCCCTAACTTAGTCTCTCTACATTGCATTTCGTAGTCTTCTAAGTGAATACCTGTATATACATCATCTTTAACTAATCTTTCATTAAGTATTACAGCATCTTCATAGTTATATCCATTAAATGTCATGAATGCTACTACAACGTTTTTACCAAGTGCAAGTTCTCCTTGATCAGTAGATGGTCCATCTGCAAGTACCATACCACGTTTTACTTCCTCGCCAACTTGTACAATTGGTCTATGATGTTGACAAGTTCCTGCATTTGACAATTCAAAATTAGATAGATGGTATTCATCCTTACCATTTTTATTTTTAACAACTATTTTTCTAGCATCAACATAATCAACAATACCATCCGCTTTTGCAACTATTACCGCTCCAGAATCTTTTGCAGCAATATATTCAACACCGGTTCCAACAAATGGGGCCTCTGCTTTCAATAGTGGCACTGATTGACGTTGCATGTTCGCACCCATCAATGCACGCGTTGCATCATCATGCTCTAAGAAAGGAATACAGCTAGTTGTAATTGCTACAACTTGTTGAGGTGATACGTCTACATAGTCAACTTGTTCTGGTTTAACTAATAAATTTTCTCCTCTAAATCTTGCTGGCACTGTCTCCTCTATCATTTTATTATTATCATCAAGTTTAACTGTAGCAAGTGATATTATTACATCACTCTCTTGATCAGCTGTTAAGTAATCAACATCATCCGTAAGCGCACTGTTAACAACTTTTCTATATGGAGTCATTATAAATCCATAATCATCAATCTTAGCATAACTAGCTAAAGATGTAATAAGTCCTATATTTTGACCTTCTGGCGATTCGATTGGACAAATTCTTCCATAGTGAGAAGCATTAACGTCACGAACTTCCATACCAGCTCTATCACGAGATAATCCACCTGGGCCTAATGCTGATAAACGTCTTTTATTTGTTAACTCTGCAATTGGATTTGTTTGATCCATAAATTGAGATAATTGGCTTGATCCAAAAAACTCTTTCATTGCAGCCGTAATTGGCCTTATATTGATTAGAGTTTTAGGAGTAACTTCTTCAATTTCCTGAGTGGTCATTCTCTCTCTTATAACTCTTTCCATTCTTGATACACCAATTCTAAATTGATTTTGTAACAATTCACCTACTTGTCTTACACGACGATTTCCTAAATGGTCTATTTCATCAATAGTACCTATTCCATGTAATAAATTTAAGTAGTATGAAACCGAAGCATATATATCTGATATGGTAAGTCTTTTAACAGCAAGTGTTTGATCATTACCAATAAGTGTAAATACTTCTTTTTTATTGCTTGGATTATATACTTTAATAGTTTGTATCTTATTAAATGTATCTAATTCTTCATTAATTTTTACTTCTTTTGCATTAAATCCAGCTTCAACAGCAAGTTTTATTTTATCTAAAACTTCCTTATTAACAACTGTATCCTTAGCTGCAACAACTTCATCTCCAAGCTTAACATCTTCAGCAATTGTTAATCCCAATAATCTGTCAGTAACATTAAGTTTTCTATTGAATTTATAACGTCCGACCTTTGCTAAATCATATCTAAACTCATCAAAAAATCTAGTTATAATTTGGTTTTTTGAAGAATCTAAAGTAGACGGTTCTCCTGGTCTTAATTTTTCATATATTTCGATTAACGCTTCATCTGTATTTCTAGTTGAATCTTTTGCAAGTGTGTTTTCAATATATTCATCCTTACCAAATAACTTAATAATATCTTCATCACTTGAAAGTCCAAATGCTCTTAAAAGAGTAGTAACCGGTACTTTTCTTGTTCTGTCAATTCTTACATACAAAACATCCCTAGCATCAGTTTCATATTCTAGCCAAGTTCCTCTTGTAGGTATTATTTGAGAAGTTATAGAAGGTCTTCCATTCTTGTCTATTTCTCTATTAAAATACACACTTGGAGATCTAACTAACTGTGATACAATAACACGTTCAGCACCATTTATTACAAATGTACCACTATCTGTCATTATAGGCATATCACCCAAGAATATTTCTTGCTCTTTTACTTCTCCAGTTTCATGATTAAAAAGTCTCACTTCCACTTTTAAAGGAGCCGCAAATGTTGTTTCTCTATCCCTACATTGCTTAATTGAAAATCTAGGTTCATCAAAATGATAATCACCAAATTCAAGTGATAAAGTTCCAGAGAAATTTTCTACTGGAAATAGGTCATCAAATACTTCTTTAATGCCCTCTTCTGCGAACCATTGATATGACTTTTTTTGAATCTCAAGTAAGTCTTTAAGCTCAAAACTATTTTCAATTCTAGAAAAGCTTCTTCTTACTCGGTGTTCCCCAAATTTTACATTTTTATATGCCACTAAAATTCACCCCTATACATTATTTAATCAAAGAACAAACAGCTTTTGTTAATACGTAGCCAATTTATATTATTAGCATACTATTTTCAACTTGTCAACGCAAATTGCATTTTATGATAAAAAATCCCTTTTTTCGATTTAATATGGACACTTTATATAAAATCTCTAAATCCTTAATAGCGGACTTAGCGCCTTGTTCTTTTCTAATTACTAAAAATAAACTTCCATCTTCTAAAAGATAATCTTTTGCTGTCATTAATATCTCATATACAATTTTTTTGCCAGCTCTTATTGGAGGATTTGTAATGATAGAGTTATATTTTTTATTAACACTACTATAGCAATCACTCTCATAAAAATTTATATTATTAACCTTGTTCTCTTTAGCATTCATCTTTGCTAGATGAAGTGCTCTTTTATTTACATCAATTCCTTCAAATTCTGCAGCAATTACTTTAGAGAGAATTATTGGAATAACACCATATCCACATCCAACATCCAATATTTTTTCACCCAAATCTTTTAAAGGTAAAGATTCAAGCAACAATCTAGTACCAAAATCCAATCCATCCTTCGAAAAAACTCCATTGTCTGTATTGAAATAATAGTTATTGTTAAATATGTTTACCTGGTGTTTTTTTATATTACTTTCAAGATTAACATTGTCAAAATATTGTCCCACTTGATCAGCTCCTAGAAATAAAAAAGAACTAACATATAACATAATTATAGTTAGTTCTCCTTTCGTGTATTAATATAATACAATAAGTCACTCATAAAATCAAGTGTTTTTATTAAAGGATATATAAAACAACAAGCAAATTATTGCTTGTTGCTTTTTTGTTCTTACCTAATACTTTTGCCAATAACTCTTCAAGCTTAGTCTCACTTAATCTTTCTTCAAATTCTAATACCTACTATTTACACTTTCACATAAATTTTTAATGTTAAACATAATCAACGTCTCATAGTAGATATTATTATTATAAAAAATATTTCAAATAGTCAACAAAAAAAGATTCAATATTCTATTTGAATCTTTATATAGTTTTGTTAATTACTTAACTTCTACTTCTGCTCCAGCTTCAACTAGCTTAGCTTTAATTTCTTCAGCCTCAGCAACTGGAATGTTTTCTTTAACAGCCCCACCATTATCAGCAATTGCTTTAGATTCAGCAAGACCAAGTCCTGTGATTTCCTTAATAACTTTAATAACGTTGATTTTAGCAGCTCCAGCATTTGTTAAAGTTACTGTAACTGTAGATGGTCCTGTTGCAGCAGCCTCAGCAGCTGGTGCAGCAGCAACTGCAACTGCACTTGGATCTACTCCAAATTCTTCCTTCATTGCGTCAACTAGTTCTTTAATTTCTAGTAGTGACATTTCTTTTAAACTTTCGATAAAGCTTTCTTTTGTTAATTTAGCCATTTTAATTTTCCTCCCTTATTTTTAAATTAATTTTCTTCCTTTTGTTTTCCATAAAGATCTAAGCTAATAGCTAAGTCTTTTGGTATTGCAATCAATGCTCCAGCTAACATAGTAAGTAGACCCTCTCTTCCAGGTATTGCTGCTAGTTGATCAAGATCTGTTTTTTCAGATACTTTTCCATCTACAACTCCTACTTTCAATGATAGTGCTGGGTGTTTTTTTGCAAAATCTGCTAATACTTTGATTGGTGCGATCTGATCTGTTCCATATGCTAAAGCACTTGGTCCATTTAAATGATCACCTAACGTGATATTTAAATCGTTCATAGCTCTTGCCATTAAAGTATTTTTATATACTTTATAGTCAGATCCAGTTTCTCTTAACGCTCTTCTCAATTCTTTTGCTTCATTATCAGTAATTCCACGATAATCAAACAAAACAATAGTAGCATTATCGCTAACTTGGTTTTTGATTTCATCAATAACCGTTTGTTTTTGCGCTAGAATATTCTTATTTGCCATAAATACACCTCCTTAAATTTATTTATTAAGGCCTTAAAAAAGCCCCTATGATGCATAGAGACTCCAAAAATTATCTTTATTAAGATAGTTCCTCGGTAGGATTTACTTTTATACCTACTGTCTATGGCACCAACAAATTAATTGTATTATATATTAACTCATACTATTTGTCAAAAGAATTTGAAATTATCTTAATTCCAGGACCCATAGTAGTAGCTACTGAAATATTTTTGATGTAATCACCTTTTACTGTAGATGGTTTTGCTTTTACTATTACAGACATAAATGCTTCTAAGTTCTCAAGCAAAGCTTCTTCACTAAAAGTAGTATTCCCTATAATTCCATGAACATTACCAAATGTATCAGTTCTATATTCTACTCTTCCTGCTTTTACATCATTTACTGCTTTAGTAACATCTGTAGTAACAGTTCCAGTCTTAGGATTTGGCATTAAACCTTTTGGCCCTAATACTTTACCTAGTTTACCAAGAAGTGGCATCATATCTGGTGTTGCTATCATTACATCGAATTCAAACCAATTTTCTTTTTCGATTTTTTCAAGTAATTCAACATCTCCAACATAATCAGCTCCAGCTACTTCTGCTTTTTTAGCATTGTCACCTTTAGCAACAACTAGCACTCTTTTAGTTTTACCTGTACCGTTTGGCAACACTATAGCTCCTCTTAATTGTTGATCAGATTTCTTAGTATCTAGATTTAATCTAACTGCAACTTCAACCGACGCAGCAAATTTACTAACAGAAGTTTCTTTAGCTAATTTAACAGCTTCTTCTTTAGTATATGCTTTTGTTCTATCTACTTTAGCAATAGCATCTAAATATTTCTTTCCTCTTTTTTTCATTTTTTAATTCCTCCTTATGTGGTATGTAGCGGATTGTGCGGACATCCTCCCACATAGGTAATATACCTATATGTTTAATTAATTATTTTTAAATTTATTATTCTGTAATAGTAATACCCATATTACGAGCAGTACCTTCGACTATCTTCATAGCTTCTTCAACCGTGTATGCATTTACATCTGGTAACTTCGTCTCAGCTATTTCTTTTAGTTGAGCTTTAGTAATTGATCCAACTGGTTCTTTTGAACCTTTAACTGAACCTTTATCAACTTTTGCATATTTCTTAAGTAAGAATGCTACTGGTGGAGTCTTAATTACGAAATCAAAGCTTCTATCATCATAGATTGAAATTTCAACCGGTAATACATCTCCCATTTTTTCTCTAGTTGCATCATTATATCTTGTACAGAATTCTTGCAAATTGATTCCTGCTGGTCCCAACACTGTTCCAACTGGTGGAGCTGGTGTCGCTTTTCCAGCTTGAATTTGTAATTTTACTTTTCTAACAACTTCTCTTGCCACGAAAAACACCTCCTATAAATTTTTTTTACGTTTTCGCGAGTGGTACAAATAGCTTTGTCCGCTTAGGCTCTGCCTCCCACTAATAATCTATATCAATTAAATATAGCCATTAAATAATAACATTATTGTTTATAAATTGCAATAGTATATTATATGTTTAAACGGTTTTAACTTCACTCTTAGGTGGGAATGCTTTCTCAAGAATACCCTGGATTTGTCTGAAGCTAACATCTTCTATATAACTTTTGACTTCTGTAATTTCTGGACTATCAATAGTAGTTGATTTTATTTGTGCTGCTTCAAACCATTTATTTCCTTTATATACTGGTTTCAATATTCCACTTGTCTCTAGTTCCACAGTGTTTTGTCTTTTAATTTCTCCTGCCTTGAATTGAGCCAAACCAATTGGAATTTGATATTCTGCTGCTGTCTTTTCCATATCACGGTCATTTCTTTGCATAGTTTCAAAAAACTCCCCATCATTTGGGACAAAAAGTGAAGCAAGTGTAATCATATTTGCACTATTATTAGCAAATCCAAACATAATCCTTTCACTATTAAAAACATCTGTTGGATCTTGCTTTAATGCCGTTTTCCTCATATATTCACTAATAATTCTATGAACTGGGGTTTCTTCATCTCTGTGAATAAAAACTCCATCTTGATCTATTTCTATTGATCTTAAAAGTCTCCACTTATCATCCATTGATAGTCTCCTAAAAAAGTCTGCCTTAATATAAAGATCTCTTTTTAGTTTAACATACTCTACATCCTTTAATCTTTCATATTCATCATCTTGAACGCTAGATTCAGCATTTAAAGGACTATCTTCATACATGGGCTCCAAGGTTCCATTATCAATTAACTCTACAGTCTTAAAATGTGTAAGCTCCTCATATCTAGCCCTAGCAACCGCTTCATTCAGCCCTTTTTCAGCAGCAATTTCAGTAAGCCTTTTTAACAATTCATCACCAGATAATTCCAATAATTCAAAAGTATCAGGAATCATTAATGTTGTTAAAAGTATTTGTGTCTCTATTGATTCTAAACCTGTACTTAAATATTCTAATATATTTTCTGGTTTTAAAAAGTCTTCTTGTTCTTTAACGGGCAACGAACTATACAAACCATACAGAGTTCTTGCATTTTTCTTAATTGCAATATAATGATTTATTGATATTTCATTGAGTATTCCCATAAAATCACCCCTTAATTAGCAATTTCAACTTGATTTAATTCTACTTCTATTGATGTAACTTGACCAAACAAATCAACATTAAGTATTAACTTTTGATTGTCTAGATCTACATTATCAATTGTACCATACATTCCTGTAAATGCTCCACCAACAATCTTTACCTTTGTTCCAACTTCTAATTCTTTGTTAACATCTAGTCTACTCATTCCCATATTTCTTAGAATTGTATCTACTTCATAAGGTTGTAATGCAGTAGGTTTAGCCCCCTTACCACTAGATCCAATAAATCCAGTTACTCCTGGTGTATTTCTTACAACAAACCATGCCTCATCACTCATTATCATTTCAACTAATATATATCCAGGGAACATCTTTTTAACTTTTTCTTTTGTTGTCCCATCTTTAACTTCTACTTCCTTTTGCTCAGGAACAATTACTCTAAAGATAAATTCTTGCATATCCATAGAATTAGCTCTCATCTCTAATTTTTCTTTAACTTTGTTCTCGTGTCCTGAATAAGTATTAACTACATACCATTGTTTATCCATTTATTAATCCCCCTATTATCCAAAGTACTCTAGTAAGAATGAAACAGCAACTTCAACTATTAAGAAGAATGCTGCAAAGAATAGAATAAATACTATTGTTGCAATAGAGTTTTTTATCATTTCTTTTTTACTTGGCCACTTAACATTCTTAAGTTCCTTTAAAACCGATTTAAACCAATCTTTTATGCTACCAAAGAAGCCTCTTTTACTAGACTTTTTAACATCTTTTTTCTTATTATCTTTCTTTGTTTCTTTCATTTTTTTACCATTATCTTTTTTCTTTTCTGGTTCAACTATTTCAACATCTTTTATATAGTTTTTAGTTTCTTTTACTTTTTCTTTAATCGCCATAAAGCCCACCTCATTTTTCCAAAATAAAAACACTATTTCGTGCTAGATATAAAATAACACAAGATAGCGTATTTGTCAATTATTTCTCTGATAGTTTTGCAATACAACTAGCGCTTGCCACAACTGCATCATTCATGGCTGTAATAAGGAGGTATGAATCTTTCTTTACAATGTCTCCTGACGCATATATTCCGTCTACATTTGTCATATAATTTTTATCTACCTTTATATAACCCTCATCATCAAGCTTCACTATACTGTCGAACAATTCTGAATTAGGTTCATATCCAATCGACGAAAAACAACCAGTTATTTCCAATTCCTCTATTTCACCATTGTTATATTCTATAATCAAACTTGAAAGTTTTATCCCGTCACTAACAAGCTCTTTTAAATGTGCATTGTATTTAACCTTTATATTATCTATTTTTGATATTTCATCCTGATAATATTTATCTGCCCTAAAAGTATCTCTTCTGTGAATTATTGTAACCGTTTTACAAATATTAGATAAATATATCGCTTCTTCTAAAGCACTATTACTTCCACCAACAACAACAACATCTTGGTCTTTAAAAAATCTTCCATCACAAGTTGCACAATAACTTACTCCTTTACCAAGAAATTTATTTAAATTTGGAACATTTAACTTCTTAGGTTTTCTACCAGTTGCTATTATTATTTTTTCACATTCGATAGTATCATTAGACTTCAAGGTTATTTTCTTTTTTTTCTTAGATTCTATTTTTATAACTTCATCTTTTTTATATTGAACATCTAACCTTTTTATTTGATCAAACATATTATTTGATAGTTCAGTTCCAGATATTTGCATAAATCCAGGATAGTTTTCTACCTTAAATGCCTTTAATATTTGACCTCCTGGAGAAACATTCTCTATAACAATACAGTCAATACCAGCCCTTTTAAGATATATTGCTGCTGTCATTCCTGCAACACCAGCACCTATTATCGCTACACTAGTACGCAATTTCATTTTGATTCTCCTCTCTATATAAATCTTCAAACCTTGGCTTTCTTAGCTTATATATAAACATTATCAATCCTACTACAAATAAAATAACAGATATTATTTGAGCTACTCTAAAGTCTCCTAACATTAAACTATCTCCACGCATTCCTTCGATAAAAAATCTTCCAACAGAATACCACATCAAATAAATTCCAGTTAGTTGACCATTTTTTAAATATCTAAAACTCTTTCTTACAACCAATAGAACAATAAACCCAACAACATTCCAAATTGACTCATATAAAAATGTTGGTTGATAATAATTACCATTTATATACATTCCATCAGCAATAAATTCTGGTATATGATTTGCAAGTAATGCCGCTTTTGTCGTTATTGCACCATACGCTTCGCCATTAAAGAAATTACCCCACCTTCCAATTGCTTGTCCTATAATTAATCCAACTGCGCATATATCCATTAATTTAAATACAGGCATCTTAAACCTTTTTGTATATATAACTAAGAAAATAGTACCAAATAAAATTCCACCGTGTATCGCAAGTCCACCATTCCATATCTCAAATATTTCAATGAAATTTTTACTATAATAATCCCAGTTAAATACTACATAATAAAGTCTTGCTCCTATGACTGCAAATATTATTGTATAAAATACTAAATTAATAAAAAAGTCTTCATTTATATTTTGTCTTTTGACTTCACGATACGCAAAAGCCATACCTACAAATACTCCCAAAATTATCATTATTGAATACCAGTATATTTGTATAAATCCTAAATCAAGCAAAACTCTATTCATTGCTTCATCCTCCTAACAAATGGTTTTATAAGTACTAATTCTATTAATAAGTTAATGGATGATATTAATATTGATAATAAGAATATTTTCCAAAAACTTATCAAATCAACTTTACTATGCAATATTAACCCTACCAATTTAATAATAACAGCATTTATGAAAAAATAGAAGAGCCCAAATGTAATTGCCGTTATTGGAATAGTAAAATCCAATATTATTTTTGCCAAAGTTTTATTTAAAGTATATACAAGTACAGGAGTTAGCATTAAATAAAAAACTTTATATTCAGACTTAATTATTAAGATATTAAAAAAATACTGTACAATAAGAAAGGTAATCAGATAACTTAATAGACATATAAACCCTTCTATTACTTTAATAACTTTATACCTTTTATTATCTCTCATTGTATAAGTATTCATTTTTCCTCCTAAAGAACTTTTTTAAGAAATTCTCCTGTATATGAACTCTTTACTTTAACAACTTCTTCTGGAGTACCTTTAGCAATTACTTGTCCGCCTAAATCTCCGCCATTTGGTCCGATATCTATTATATAATCTGCTGTTTTAATCATATCCAAATTATGTTCTATAACAATTACTGTATCACTATTGTCCACAATTCTTTGTATAATAGCAAGTAGCTTTTTAATATCAGCAGAATGAAGTCCTGTTGTTGGTTCATCCATAATGAACAGTGTTTTACCAGTTGGTCTTCTTTGCAACTCTTTTGCTAGTTTAACTCTCCCTGCTTCTCCACCTGATAATGTTGTTGCACTTTGCCCAAGTTTTATATATCCAAGTCCAACGTCGAATAATACTTGTAATTTTGTCTTTATTTTAGGTACATTCTCAAAAAAGTCCAAACCTTCTGCTACTCTCATGTTAAGTATGTCAGCAATGTTCTTTTCCCTATATCTTATGTTTAAAGTCTCACTATTATATCTACTACCATGGCAAACTTCACAAGGTATATATACATCAGGCAAAAAGTGCATCTCTATTTTTTTTACACCATCACCCCTACATGCTTCACATCTTCCACCCTTTACATTAAAAGAAAATCTATTTTTACCAAAGCCATGCATCTTAGCTTCTTTAGTATTAGTAAATAACTCTCTAATGTCATCAAATACTCCAGTATATGTTGCAGGATTACTTCTTGGTGTTCTACCAATAGGATTTTGAGTTATCTCAACAATCTTATCAATATTATCCATACCAAGTATAGCTTTGTGCTTTCCAGGTTTGTCCTTTGTCTTATAAAGATTAGAACTAATTCCCTTTGAAAGAATTTCCATAACCAAACTTGATTTACCAGATCCCGATACACCTGTCACACAAGTGAATGTACCAAGTGGAAATTTTACATCTATATTTTTTAAATTATTCTCTTTAGCTCCTTTTATCTCTATAAATAATCCGTTGCCTTTTCTTCTCTTTGTAGGAACTTCAATGCGCTCTTTACCACTCAAATAGCGTCCAGTAATACTATTTTCATCTTGCATTACTTCTTGTGGTGTTCCTTTGGCAATAATTTGCCCGCCACCATCACCTGCACCTGGACCAATATCAACAAGATAATCACACGCTAACATTGTATCTGTATCATGTTCAACAACTATTAAAGTATTTCCTAAATCTCGCATTTCAAGTAAAGCATTAATTAATTTCTGATTGTCTTTTTGATGTAGCCCAATACTTGGTTCATCAAGTACATAAAGTACTCCTGTGAGTCTTGATCCAATTTGAGTAGCAAGTCTAATACGTTGTGCTTCTCCACCAGATAAAGTACCTGCCATTCTATTAAGGGTTAAATAATCAAGCCCTACATTAACTAAAAAGTTAACTCTATTTTTTATTTCTTTAACTAATAGATTAGATATTTCTAACTGCGTAGGAGTAAGTTTAAGCTTTTCAAAAAAATCCAATAAATCCTTAATACTTAGGCAAGTCATTTCATGAATATTTTTGTTACCTACAAGAACCGCTAAAACATTTTCTGATAATCTTGCACCATGACAAGTTTCACATTCTGTTTCTATCATATAGTTTTCCAGCCATTCTCTTATCCATTCAGAAGATGTTTCCATATATCTTCTTTGTAAATTATTAATAATTCCTTCGTACTTTTCTTTTTGATTAAAGATATTCCCACTTTTAGAAGCATATTTAAAGCTAATTATATCTGGAGACCCATACAAGACAATATCCTTCTCTTTTTTCTTTAAACTCTTAAAAGGAGCATACATATCTATGTCATAATAATCACACACAGACTCTAATCTCTTGTAGTAAATACCTTCTTGATCATCACTTAATGTTACAATACATCCTTCAAAGATTGATAGTTCATCGTTAGGTATTACTAAATCAGCGTCTATTGTTAATTTAATTCCTAGACCTTTACAGTCGTGGCAAGCGCCGAACGGAGCATTAAAGCTGAATAATCTTGGCTCAAGTTCAGGTAATGAAAAATTACAATGTGGACAAGCAAAAGCCTCAGAAAAAACCACTTCTTTATCTCCTGTAACATCTATTATTACTTTTCCATTCGCAAGCTTTGTTGCTGTTTCTATAGACTCGTGTAATCTTCCTCTAATATCTTCTTTAATAATCAGTCTATCAATTATTACTTCAATATTATCTTTTACATTTTTATCAAGTATTATATCCTCAGAAAGATCACGCATTTCCCCATTTACTCTTACTCTCGCATACCCATCTGCTTTAAGTTTGTCTAAAAGATCCTTATGAGTTCCTTTTTCACCATGAACAACAGGAGCCATTATTACTAACCTTGTGTCAATTGGATATTCAAGTATTTTATTCGTCATTTCCTCAACACTTTGACTAGAAATAGGAATATGATGTTCTGGACAATAGGGTATCCCTATCCTCGCATATAAAAGTCTTAAGTAATCATATATTTCAGTTACTGTTCCAACTGTCGATCTAGGATTCTTACTAGTAGTCTTTTGATCAATACTTATTGCTGGTGACAATCCTTCAATAGAATCTACATCAGGTTTATCTGTTCCACCTAAAAATTGTCTCGCATAGGCACTTAATGACTCAACATATCTTCTTTGCCCTTCAGCATATATTGTATCAAATGCTAAGCTTGACTTACCAGAACCTGAAACTCCTGTCATTACAATAAGCTTGTCCTTTGGTAATTCCAAATCAACATTCTTTAAATTATTTTCTCTTGCACCTTTTATTATTATTTTATCCATAACTTCCACCTACAAATCTATTTGTTATTATACACTATTTTTCTATTTAAGCGTTCCCTGAAAGTACAACTTTTACATAAATCTTCAATTAATTCATTATTTCCAAAAGATTTTTTCATATTCATATATCTTTTTCTTTCGAATATTTTTTCTAGATCATCATTAAAAATATTTCCAAGATTTATTACACCTTCTCCATCAAGACAACAAGGAACTACTGTCCCATCAGAAAGTATTCCTATATGAGTCTTCAAAGCATAGCAATATCCTCTACTATTTTGCTCATCACTTACTTCTGGCCAGACAAATATGTTATCTTTATTAACATATGTGTTATTATCTATCTTAATTTGTTCTTCATTCATTAGTTTATCCACTATATCAGCTGATAATTGATAATATTCAATTATTTTATTAACAGTTGTTGTGGATTTTTCATCTAATTTAAAATTACTTAAAGTCCAAAGCCTATAACTAATAAACATTTGTGTGGATAAAAGTTTGCAAACCTCAAAAGCATTCTCGTAATAATTACTAACATTGTTTTCAGAGTGTAGAGAAACATTAATTTGTCTTATTGACTTATGTCTTTTTAATATATCAAATTTCCTTTTTAATAAGGTGCCATTTGTTGTTATATTAACTCTCATATCTTCCACATCACATATACTGAGTATTTCATCTAAGTTGTTATGTAACAATGGTTCACCTTTAATATGTAGAAATATATATTTAGTATATGGTTTAATTTTAGAAATTACCATTTGAAACTCTTCAACAGTCATTTCCCTTTTACTTCTTTTGGAAGTGCTGCAAAAAGAACAGCTAAGATTGCATATATTTGTAATCTCAATGTATATTTTTTTAAATCTTTTCATTTTTTAATTTCTTAAGCAACTTCTCCACCGCTTCTTTCCCTTCTATATATCCCTCATCATGTAACTCTAAAAGTTTTTTAATGTCCCTTGCAGTTCTACCAACCTCTAGTTTTTTCTTTGGACGTATTATAAGAGCGTTTCCCTCACGTTCCAGTTTTTCACAAAGCTCTAATTGTCTATTATATATTTCATCTCGTTTTAACATCGTCCTTATAAAATTCGGATACTTTCTGTAATACAGATTTAACAATCTCTTTTGCTTAAATGTTTCCTTTCGATATCCTACGTTTCTAGTTAATACAATAACATGAAATGTATTACCATCCTCTAGCGATTTTTCTATTGGAATAGGTGATGAGATACCTCCATCTAAAAGTTCGCAATTATTATATTTTACGATTTTAGATACAAATGGAACAGAACAAGAAGCAATAATTGCATCTAAACCATCTTTTAGATCCTCTTTTTGAAACCAGACTGACTCTCCTGTACTGCAATTTGTTGCACCTATCCAAAAGTTGATATTAACCATATCAAATGTTTCTTTATCCCAAAAAACATGCTGTTCTGGAACTGTTTTAAAAATATAATCATATCCAAATAATGATCTATACTTTAAAAGATTACCAGTTCCTAAATATTCTTTCTTGCCAACATATTTCTCAATTACTTGTCTTTGACGCCCTCTTTGTCCTGAAATGTAATTTAGTGCATTTGCTGCTCCTGCTGATACTCCTATTAAATAGGGGAACATAATTCCAGATTCCATAAAAGCATCAAATACACCAGATGAATAGAACCCCCTAGTACCTCCACCTTCTAAAACTAAACTATATCCGTTGGGTAATATCTTCTTAGGCATTACACCTTTAATTATTTCTTCTGTATAAATATTCATTGAATCTCTCCTATTATTCACTTTTTAGTTCAAATAAGATATCACGAAGCTCCATTGCACGTTCAAAGTCTAGATCTTTTGCTGCTTTTCTCATTTCTTGTTCAATCTTTTCTATATTTGCTATTTGTTCTTTCTTAGATACTTTTACCTTCTTATCTTTTGTCTCATCAACATTACTAATCAAATCTCTAATTTCTTTTGATATAGTAGTTGGGGTAATATTATGTATTTTGTTATATTCTTCTTGTATCGCTCTTCTTCGCGCTGTTTCCCTAATTGCATAATTCATAGAGTCAGTTATCTTATCTCCATACATTATACACTTCCCATGCTCATTTCTTGCACATCTTCCAATTGTTTGTACCAAACTTCTTGAGCTTCTTAAAAATCCTTCCTTATCAGCATCCAATATCGCAATCAAGCTAACTTCTGGTATGTCTATTCCTTCACGAAGTAAGTTAATACCTACAATACAATCATATTTACCAAGTCTCAAGTCTCTTATAGTTCTAAGTCTTTCTAGAGTTTTAACTTCTGTATGAAGATATGCAACCTTAATATCTAATTGCTTTAAATAATTAGTTAGTTCTTCAGCCATTCTAATAGTAAGCGTGGTGATAAGGACTCTTTCGTTCTTAGCCATTCTATCTTTTATCTCACCAACCAAGTCATCAATTTGGCCTTCAGATTTTCTAACTTCTATTATTGGATCAAGTAATCCGGTTGGTCTAATTATCTGTTGCACAACCTTATTATCAACTTTTTCAAGCTCATAATCACCTGGTGTTGCAGAAACGTATATAACTTGATTAATCTTTTTCTCAAATTCTTCAAATTTTAATGGCCTATTATCTAGTGCACTTGGAAGACGAAATCCATAATCAACGAGATTCATCTTTCTAGCTCTATCTCCATTATACATTCCTCTTACTTGAGGAGCAGTAACGTGTGATTCATCTATTACCAACAGGAAATCATCCGGAAAGAAATCCATCAAACAAGTAGGAGTTTCTCCCTCACCACGCAAGGCTAAATGCCTCGAATAATTTTCTACTCCTGGACAAAATCCAGTTTCTTCAAGCAATTCCATATCATAATTACACCTTTGCTCAAGCCTTTGATATTCTAATAGTTTATTTTCGCTTTTCAAAACTTCTAATCTGTCTTTAAGCTCTTCTTTTATTCTTTTTATTGCTTCCTTCAGCTTTTCATCATTAACTACAAAGTGTGATGCTGGAAATATACTTACAGTCTTTTTATTATTTTTAATATTGCCAGTAAGCGTATCTATTTCACTAATTCTATCTATCTCATCTCCAAAAAATTCAACTCTTATTCCATTAACATGCTCATTTGATGGAATTACTTCGAGTACATCTCCTCTTACTCTAAAAGTTCCTCTTTTAAAATCCATATCATTTCTTTCATAAAGCATATCTACTAATTTGGTAAGAACCGAATTCCTATCTATTTTATCTCCCACATTAAGCGTTAGCATCTTTTCCAAATAATCTTCAACTTCACCTATACCATAAATACAAGATACTGACGCTACTACTATAACGTCTCTTCTAGAAAGTAATGCACTAGTGGCTGAGTGCCTTAACTCATCTATTTCATCGTTGATAGATGCATCTTTCTCAATATAAGTATCACTAGAAGGAACATATGCTTCTGGTTGATAGTAATCATAGTATGAAACAAAGTATTCTACTCTGTTATCGGGAAATAATTCTTTTAACTCCGAGTAAAGTTGTCCTGCAAGGGTTTTGTTATGTGCTAAAACTAAAGTAGGCTTATCTACTTCTTTTATTACATTTGAAATAGTAAAGGTTTTACCAGTCCCCGTTGCACCAAGCAATACCTGATCTCTTTTTCCTTCTTTTAATCCCTTTACTAATTCGTAAATTGCATTTGGTTGATCTCCAGATGGAGAATATTTTGATACTAAGTTAAACATACAGTCCTCCTTTTACAATTAATTATTACCTATTTTCTGTATTACTTCGTCTACTTCATATTTTGCTACAGCTTTTTCTTGCATATAATTCCTGTCTCTCTTTTTATTTAGCTATTATTTAAATCTTTATATAAAACATCTGTAATATATTCTATCAATTTTAAGTTGCTATTTAACATATTACCAATATCATCTTCACTCTTTTTTATAAAAAACAAATTATTAAATTCTGATTCTAGTTTGTTTTCTAACAGATATTTTAAATGATTGTCAAAGCTTCTTTTTAACTCTTCCTTGTTCATATTTAAATAAACTTTATATATAATCCCAATTGATTTTCTCTCACCCTCAGAAATCACATATGCACCAGGCTTTCTTTCAAATAAATTTAAATCAAGTCCAACCTCTTCTTTTAATTCTCTTCTAGCAGTATTAAGTGTTGTAATATTTTCTTCATCAAAATCAATATCATCAATAGTTCCAGATCCAACGAATCGAAGTTCATTTGGAACTTCTGTTTTTCCGCCCATTTCTCCTAATACATAATAACCATCTATAGTTTCCATTAAAACTCCAGCAAAACAATTTATACAAATATATTCTCTGTTCTTATTATATCCATACAAATAGTGCGCATAATCTGAATTGTCTAGTTCAATAATACAATTCTCTTCTTCTTCCTTTATATTCTTAGCACAATATACTTTTCCACGAGTAAACCACGGCTTTTCCTTTATTAGATTATCCCAGTATTGATTAATATCGTTTTGTATCTCCCATGGAAAAACAATATTTCTGTTTGTTTTCTTTGTTATTATTTCTTTTTTATAATAATCTACCCTGATCTTATCCATATTTGTGATGCCTCCAATTATTTTATATTTTTAAATATAACGAATTGATATTTTTTCATTTCATTTTAACATAGCTTTTAATCCATATCAGTATATCAAACATTTTTTCGAATTTCAATATTTTATTAATTTTTGCAAAGAAAAAACACTTTATTAAAAGTGACTTTTCAATTACATTAAATATAATAAAATGCACAGGAAATGCAGTATGCTGCCTAACAATATAAATAAATGAAATATGGAGTGCATATACCTTTTTTTATGATCAAGTGCATATATTACCGCACCAACTGTATATGCCAATCCTCCACCTATTAACAGTGCTATTCCTGTTGTATTTAAGAATTCTGGTAATAAATTTGCTTTTACAATAATGCACCAGCCCATTGCTAAATAACAAATTAATGAAAATTTTTCAAACATTTTAAGATCAATGGAGTTAAGCACAATACCAACTATAGCTACCGCCCAAATTATAATAAATATCCACCAACCTGTAGCGGCATCTACAACTCTTAATCCACAAAGTGCAAAAGGAGTATATGTTCCTGCAATAAGTAAGAATATAGAACAATGATCTAATACTTGCAAAACTTTTTTTGCTGTCCTTTTAGGACTAAGTCCATGATAAATACTAGACATTGTATATAAAAGTATCATAGTAAAACCATAAATTATGCCACTAACAATCCCATAAAAATTTTGATGTATTACTGCAAACGCCAAACATAGTGTAATAGCGACAACGCCTAGTGCCCCTCCAACTATATGAGAAGTCATATTAAATATTTCTTCTCCTTTTGTATAATCTGGTAAGATTCTGTCCTTTAATTTTGTTCTTGCCATTTCATCACTCTCCTTATATATTTAAATTTCATTTAATAACAAATATGATTCAGAAATTAACTTTTCTATCTTTTCTAT
Source organism: Bacilli bacterium (assembly GCA_031549195.1). Taxonomy (GTDB): domain Bacteria; phylum Bacillota_I; class Bacilli_A; order RF39; family UBA660; genus JAVBQF01. The sequence goes on along the minus strand of JAVBQF010000001.1, from coordinate 125,145 downwards.
ATTAGCTAGTTTTTCTTTTTTATTTCCTACTTCTTTTCTATTTTGTAATGCAATTTCACTCTGCGCTAAAGCATCTGCCTTACACAACGTCAACAATAACTTATAATCATCTAAATTAGCAACAAAGACGTTAGCAAATTTTCCAGTCTTAATTTTATCCTCAACTTCTTTCATATTAAATTTTATAGTTAGAGGTATTCCTTTAGATGTAAAATTTGGAATCTGATAGTTGTGTGCAAGCATATAACATATAACCCTTACCTGCTCTTCATTATATTCCATATCTTTAAAGTTATATTTATTTTCAATTAATTTTTCCAAAATACTTGCTGTATTTATATCTCTCATAAATAAATGATTATGCATCCATAAAGCAAGATCTTTTTTATAGCTTATAAAATCATCATGATGTTCTATAAAAAATAATATTTTTTCTAGTTCCTCATTAACATATCCAAGTTGTTCTAATATTGGCCTTGCAATTAACGCAGACTTTAATGGATGTCCATAAAATGCTTGCTGTCCTGTTTTTTCATTAAAAAAAGCACAAGAAGGTTTACCAACATCATGAAAGAATGCTGCTACTTTTAAAAGTCTAGCTTGATTAGCATTTAGATTTTGTACAGGTATCTCATAGACTGTATGTAACGTGTGTTCTAACAAATTATAACAATGATGAGAATTCATTTGGTCATAATCTTTCATCATTGCAACTTCTATACCAAACTCTTCTTCTAGCTCTTTTCTTGATTTAGACAAATAATATTCTATTACATCTTCTCTGAATAAAGACTCTTCAAATTGCTCTTTTATTATCATATTTGCTCCCCTCCTTATTTTTGACTATTTCTTAAAATCAAAAACCAATTTTACCATTTGATACTATAAATACTATACGAGCATTATATCGGAATATCAAACAAATGTAAATGAAGATAAAATTTACAACTAAGAAACAGGCTTTTATTATATACAAAACAACTTAAAAAATATACAAACCACATAACAAACTATTTACAACCAAAAAAGTAGATGCTTTTTCCTTTTTGCGCATCTACTTTTATATTATCTGTTCATTATTTATATTCTGATTATCTTTTCATTTGTCAATATTCTGTTTTAATTCAGCAATTATTGTATTATATTCTCCATCATAATTTGCTTCAATATCATCATCTTTTTCTGTTGTAAAATTTCTTAAATAAGTAAACTCAAAACCGAGTATTTCCGCTAACTCATTGAAATAACCATTTATATTTTTTACCACATCTTTATTGTCTTTTTCAGGTTGACACCCTAGAGTTATCAAATATATTTTTTTACTTTCTAACGAATTATGAGTACAAAAAGGGTTTAATCTATCTATTATATTTTTAAACATTCCTGACACTTGATTAAAATATATTGGTACTCCAAGTATTATTTTATCTGCCTTTAACATTAAAGAATATATTTCACTCATACCATCTTCTATCACGCAAAATTCATCAAGCTTATTTCCGCATTCATTACACCCTAAACAAAATTTAATATCCATTTCTGATAAAGAAATTAATTTATCTTCTTCACTAATTAAATCTTTTAAAACTTTATAACAATTTTGCTTTCTGTTACTTCCACTTATATATAAATTCACTTTCATCACCTAATACTATATTAGCATACTTTCTACATAATAGTACAAATATCTATGTATTAATATATTCTCAAACACTTTTAGGAGCAGCCCTATTCTTAACATTTTCTGCTATCTGATTAATCGCATCATCTAGTGGTGATGAGTCTTCAACTTGAGTATAATTTTGATACCAATCTGAAGTCTTTTGGCCACTCCCAACGTTTACTACTTCTCTTGCAACAAGGTTAACATTAGGCCAAGCTGTTATAGTTCCTGTTGATAATTGTCCATCTTCAATTTTTTGTTCTACTAACTGATCAAGAGAGTTAAGCTCTTCCTTTGTAATAAACTCAAGTAATTCCCCTAAATCGCTATCAAACTGAGCTTTAACACTTCTTTTTGGTAAAGCGCTTAGAATTGGTAATAAATAATCTATTTCTTCATGATATGATGCAAAAGCATCTACTATTCCCACGGGTGGCTTTATTCCAATATTGATTCCTTTTTCCCATATTGACAAAACCCTTTCCCTAGCCATCAATTCTACTCTTGCCTCATTAAAACATCTTGAACCAATAACATATTTACAATAGTCTTCATTGTAATCCACTGGTATTTTTGACTCACACAAATATTTTTCATCACCAAGTTTAACATCCCATACACCATCTTGTCTTCTTTCAGTGTTCAATCCAAAAGCATGTCCATATTCGTGTTGTAAGTATTTCTCAAATTGATAAATATTACTATATGGTCTTATATATATAGTATCATCATCAACACTGTATACTCCATCTACTTCTCTATTGTAAAACTGCTCCATATAAGTATCTAAATCTTCATTTGTTACTTCGTAATTTTCATCTACATCAAGAATAAGGTGTTTTAATGCTTTTTTATAATAGTTAGTTTTATACTTGCCAATCTTTGAATTAACCATACTGGAAGTTTCTGTTGATATTAAAGACTCCCCTTGCTTTATTTCAAACGGAAGCCCTTGTGATTTAAAAAGAGCAAATGAAGTTAATTTTGTTGGATCAAATCCAGCATCTTCTCCTATTGTATTTCTATCTTCTTCTGGCAAAAAGTTTTTTACTTCTTTAAACATTAATCTAAGTTGTTCTAAATAGATTGGACTTGTCTTAGCTTTTATTTCTGAAAATTTTTGTTGCATACCTTTATAGTAATCTATTAAATTTAGGACTTTACTATGGGAATATTCTGCTAAATCTCTAAATAAATGTACTTGTTCAGTTGTTAAATTTTCAGCTGTTAAACCAAAAAAACTTAGGAATTTATCTCGAGCATCAGAATCGCCTATTTTATTTTTATCTAAAAAACCAAATACTCCTTTTGTATCATCAATAGAAAGAGATGCTTCTCCATTTACACCAGTAATAGCAGTCGCAAAAGAATAAGCAGCAAAAGTATTTAAGACACTATATGCAATTTTGCCACCAAATTTTTCTTTTAACTCATCATATATATCTATTCCCTTTTCTTTGTAAAAAGAAACTATAATATCTATACAATTATGCGGAAAATGAGTTTTAAAAAAATTATCCATATCCTTTTCTGTAATAACAAACTTTCTTTTTATCTCTTTTGCTCTTCTTTCAAACCGTGCACTATATGTCTCGCCATCTTCACCTAGTTGTTCAACAAAGGAGTTTATCATATGAGGCATATAACATTCTATCATCGCATTAAAATCTTGAAACACGCTTATTCACCTCACAATTAATTCTATTATAACAGAAAAAGAGACAACCGTCTCTATCTTGAATACCAACTATTATACGTTCCATTTGGGAATGTTATAAGTCCTCTTGCACCCTTAAATCCTTTACTTGCTTGTTTCTCTACAAATGATACATATTTTGCCCAAGAGCTACAGTTAGAATCATTTAAATTATATAGACGACAAGCAGCCACTTCTATATGCAAATGAACACCAAATGCATAACCAGTATCTCCCATATATCCAATATATTGATCTGAAGTTACTTTTTTACCAACATATAGATCAGGAGCATAAGATGACATATGAACATAAAGAGATGTATACCATTGATTTTTAACAGCACTATAATGTTCAATTGCTAATGTTAATGCTCCATAATAATCATAATATTTAGCTATTATTGTACCATTAGCAATAGGATATATCTTTTCTCCTCTTCCCTTACTACTTCCTACATCAAGTCCTCTATGGAAGGATCCACCACGCCATCCGAATTCAGAAGTAACATAACCAGATGTTGTTGGTCTTCTAAACAATCCAGCATCTCCATTAGTGGCACAATCAACACCAATAACATCTGTTGATTTACATCCAACTTTTTTATAAGCATTTACAATTTCTTGATAAATTTTAATCTGCTGTGCAACGGATACAGATGTTTCTTTTAAACTAACTTTTTCATTACCAAGATAAACAAGTTTGTCTTGAAGCTGTACTTCCTTTTTATCAATTTCTTTTTGCCTTTTATCTATTTCAACTTGTCTTTCTTCATTTTTCTTAATCATTTCTTCAAGTTCAGTCATCACTTTTTCGTTATAATCAGCCATTTGTTGCACTACTGCTGCTCTATAAATTAAATCAGTAGGAGTCTCGGCTTCAAAAACATAATTTAAATAAGCATTTTCTCCACTTGATAATTGTAAATATTCCAACAATTGTCTTGATTGTAAAATTTTATCTTTTATTTTTTGATTATATTCTTTTATCTCTTCGTCAAGCTTAACTATTTCTTTGCTTAAATCAATCATCTCTTGTTTAAGATTGTCTATTTCTCTATTTGCTGAATTTATTTCAGACTCTGTTCTATTTATGGCATTTTGGTTATTTTTAGCATCTGTTTCATATTTATTTAATTTCTGTTCATATTCCCCAAGTGTAATTGCATACGCACCACTTGGCAGAAGAGAAATTAAAACTGCTACTATTAATAATATACTTAATAGCTTTTTCATACTTTTAAATACTTTCTTACTGCACGAGCTGACCCAAACATACCAACTATAATACCAAGCCCTAGTATAACAAGAGATATCATATATACAAATGGCTCAGGTTTAATTAATTGAAATAATGGTGAGAACAATTTTCCATCAAATCGATCATAAAGAGCAATATAGCCATAGATAGTAATTGCAATAGGAATAATTGAACCAAGTATTCCTATAAGCATTCCTTCAATTACAAAAGGAGTCTTTATAGTTATATTAGATGCACCAACTACTCTCATAATAGATATTTCTCTTTTCCTTGAGAATATAGTCAACTTAATAGTATTAACAATCAAGAATATTGTTACCACAACTAACACTATTACTAAAACGAATGTAATCTTTTCAATTAAGCTAAAAGCACTAACTAACTGTTTAACCATTGCTTCTCCATAATTAACTGTTTCAGCATTAGTAATGTTCTTAATTTTATCTGCTGTATCATTGATGCTTAATATATCTTTTACTTTGACTAAGTAGCTATGATGAAATACTTTGTCTTCCTCTCCTAAAGTACTAAGAACACTTTTCCAAAAAGGATCCTCTTCTATTAACTCTTCTTTTTGTTTTTCACCTGTTTTTAATGTGTATGAATCAATATTTTCTATTTTATCCAATTCACTTTCAAACACCTTTAATTCATCGTCTTCAACTTCAAGCTTTAAGAAAACCACCATTGTTACATCTTCTTTTATTTCTTTTGAGAAATTTTGAACACTAAATGATGCGATTAAAGCCATTGCAACAATTAATAAAGTTATAGTTATACATGTAATAGACGCTAATGATAAAGTAAAATTTCTTCCTACACTTTTAAAAGCATCTCTTATGCTTCTTCCAAACATTCTAAATGGCTTCATTATCATACTTTCCTTTCTCATATTCTTTAATTAATCGTCCATCTTTTAAAATAATTACTCTTTTTTTCATCTTATTAACTATTTCTTTATCATGTGTTGCCATGATTATAGTTGTCCCCATATTTTTATTTATTTGCTCTAATACCTTCACTATCTCAAGACTCATATCCGGGTCTAAGTTTCCTGTTGGTTCATCGCATATTAATAGTTTAGGATTATTAACAATAGCTCTTGCAATTGCAACACGTTGTTGTTCTCCTCCAGATAATTGATCAGGGTAATTTCTTATTTTACTTTTTAGACCAACTAATTCAAGTGCTTTAAGAGTCTGCACTCTTATGTCACTTTTTTTAGCGCCAATAACTTCAAGTGCAAAGGCAACGTTTTCATAAACAGTTAGCTTTGGTAATAATCTATAATCTTGAAACACTATTCCTAGCTTTCTTCTCAATTTATATACTTTGCTATTCCTTAACTTTGCAACATTTATACCACCTATTACAATTTGACCATTTGTTGGCTTTTCCTCTCTATATAACATCTTAATAAGAGTTGATTTACCACTGCCTGATCCACCAATTATAAAGGCAAAGTCTCCCTTTTTTACATTTAGATCTAACTCTTGTATTGCTGTAACACCATTTTTATATGTCTTTGTGACATTTTTTAATGTAATTAATTCCATTTACAATTCACCTCTATCTTGCATTAACTAATTATAGCATATTACGACAATATTTTCTATATTATAGACAGTTTAAACCTTGGTATTTTATGGTATTTGTAAAAAAGTGCAAAGAAAAAAGAATCAGATGTTTACCAATTCCTTATCCGTTTTAGTTTGATAGCTTTCCACCAACAACTTGATATGAGTCAGTTATAACTAAGAAAACATCCTTATCAATTTTCTTAATCCTATTTTTTATTTTGAAATATTGGCTTGTCGGTACTGCAGTCATGATTACCTTTTTATTTTTGTTATTACTACCACTTTCAGCATTAAATGCTGTCACGCCATATCCTAAACTATCAACAATATAATTTCTTATTTGCTCATATTTGTCAGTTACTATATATAATGTTTTTTCTTTTGATATACCAAGTAATACTTTATCGATAACTAAACTACTTACATATAAAAGTGTTACAGCATATAGAATACTTGACGTGCCAAAACATATACCTCCAACAATTATTATCAGCATATTTATAAAAAAGTTAGTCTTACTTATTGATATTCTAAATTTTTCATAAATCATTTGACTTATTAATGTTACTCCACCCTGACTCAAATCTACTCTACACGTAGCACCCGCTACCCATCCAGATATTATTCCTGCTAATATTACTATAACAAGAGAATCAGCTCTATCTATTTGAATGATATTATTAACAGATGATGTCCAGTCTACAAATAGCGGATACACAAATGTTGCAACTAGTGCACTCGAAGACTTTTCAAACCCTACAATAAAAATACTTAATACCAATACAACTATCGAAAATAATAGTATAAACATTGATGGTTCCATACCAAATACTTCTTCAACAAGTATTGATAATCCATTTGTCCCTCCTGCAACTATTTTTAATGGTCCTAAAAACAAATTGTAATTAATCGCACCAACAAACATTGTTAAAAATAAAACTAAGTATCTTCTCAATATTTGTTTTTCTTCTAGTATTTTTTTTATATTATTTTTCATTATAATTACCACCAAATACCTCATAAGCATCAGTTACAACAAAGAAAGCTCCTTTATCTATCGAATGGATTCCTTCTTTTAATTTAAAATATTCTTTTGTGGGTATTACAGAAAAAATAACCTTTTGTTCTTCTTTACTATATCCGCCTTCTGCATTAAATACTGTTACATTGTACCCCAACTCTTTCATAATAAGGTTTTTAACAGCTTTTTCTTTATTAGTAACAATATAAAATGCTTTTGAATCGGATATTCCAAGCAATACTTTATCTGCAAGCACACTAATTATATAGACAACAATTAAAGCGTACATTAAATTACCAAAACCAAATACTAATGCTCCAATTCCAATAATAATACTATCAGTTATTAATAAAGCATTTCCAATACTTATATTAAAATACTTACTAATAATTTGATTAATTATATCAGTACCACCAGTTGTAAATCCCCCTTTGAATACTAATCCTAAACCTAGACCAATTAAAACTCCACCAAATATTGTTGTTAACAAGAATTCTGAAGAATCAAATTTTATATAAAGTGTAAATATTGATGTTAATTTTATAAATAAAGGTAATAACAGAGATCCTAACACCGAACCTTTTGTTGCTTCACCACCAAGTAAAAAATAACTAAATATTAAAAGAAACATCGATACAATAAATATAAATACTGATGGATCCCATCCAAAAAAGAATTGTGTAATTATCGATAAACCACTTACACCACCAGATACTAAACCATGAGGCAATATAAAAAAGTTAAAACCAATTGAAAAAGAAAATAATCCGACTATAAGTTGGAAATATCTTTTTAAACGATACTTTTTATATACTTTTGCAATATTTAGTAAAGATTTTTTATTCATATATACCTCCTTTTAAAGATGCCTCTATGAATCCATCGATATCCCCATCTAACACCTTTGCTGTATTTCCACTTTCATAGTTAGTCCTATGATCTTTTATTAAAGAATATGGATGAAGTGTATAGCTTCTTATTTGAGAACCAAATTCTATATTTTGGTGATTTCCTTTTAATTTTGCTAATTCTTCATTTTGTTTTTCTATTTCTAAAAGCTTCAGCTTGTTTTTAAGCATATTCATCGCACGTTCTTTGTTTTGAATTTGACTTCTATCATTTTGACAAGTTACTACTATTTTGGTAGGCAAGTGAGTTATTCTGACAGCTGAATCTGTGGTGTTTACGTGTTGGCCACCTGCTCCACTTGCTCTATAAACATCTATTTTAATATCTTTTTCATTTATCACAATATTGACATCTGTACCAAATTCTGGTGTAACATCAACAGATGCAAAAGATGTATGTCTTTTATTGTTTGAATCAAAAGGTGATAGTCTAACTAGTCTGTGTATTCCCTTTTCATTTTTCAAGTATCCATATGAATTTGTCCCACTTATTAAAATTGATGCACTTTTAATCCCTGTTTCATCACCATCTTGATAGTCTATAACTTCGTACTTATATCCCTTTTTCTCACAGAAACGAGTATACATCCTATAAAGCATTGCAGCCCAATCGCATGCCTCTGTTCCACCAGCACCAGAATGAACCTCCAATATACAGTTGTTTTTATCATATGGACCATTAAGTAGCAATAAAACAGATAGCTTATCAACTGATTCAGTTACTTCATTTGTATCAGCTTCTAGCATATCAAAAATATCACTATCAAAAGATAGGTCTAACTCTTCTAATAAATCTATGTCTCCATTAACTTTAACACTCAACTCTGTAATCTTGACAATCAGGCTTCTAAGATTGTTTAATTCTGCAATAACTAATTCAGCTTTAGATTTATCATCCCAAAAGTTAGATTCACTCATCATTTTCTCTAACTCTTTTATTTTTATACTTTTATTGTCAACGTCAAAGTGACCTCCATAAGTCTTCTATCTGTTGTTTACTTCTATTTAACTCTTTTCTTATTTCATACAGTTCCATAATTGCCTCCAAGTATTTATATGTATAATAATTATAGCAAAAAAAAAGAGTTTTATATAGTTAATTTATGCATTAACTCTCTCTCTTCTATTTAATAGTTTCTATTTTAATATTTTTATTTCCGTCTATAATATTATTTATAATAATATCATCTATTTTTTCAGTTATTATTTTTCCAACTCTTCTAGCACCATACACCTCATATTCAGATAATTCTATTATTTCATTAATGACTGCCTTATTAATTTTAATATCCTTTATATCATTATTTAAAAATTTACTTTTAATATCTCTTAGTTTATTTGATACAATTAATTCCATATCTTTATGATTAAACGCATTGAATACTATAACATTATCTATTCTATTAACAAATTCAACACTTAAAAATTCCTTAACTTTATCCATTATATACTGACTCTTTTTATTGTTAAAACCAATGCTTCCTTTTGAACATCCCAAATTAGAAGTCATTATTATCATATTATTATCAAATCTATGAATATTACCAGCTGAGTCCTTAATTTTACCTTCATCTAGTATTTGTAAAAACAAATTAATGACTGAGGAATGGGCTTTTTCAATTTCATCAAGTAGAATTATTCCATGTGGTTTATTTTTTATTTCATCTAGTACTGTATTTTTATTTTGAAATCCAACATATCCAGGAGGTGACCCTATTATTTTACTTATTGTATGTTCCTCTTTATACTCACTCATATCAAGTCTTATTAAATTATCTTCGTTGAATAGTACTTTATTATACTCTTTAACCATATATGTTTTACCAACACCAGTTGGTCCGACTAACAGCAATGAAACAGGTCTATTATTATCCTTGAAGCCCAATCTTATCCTTTTAGTTATAATACATAACGTTTTAATTGCCATGTCTTGACCAATAATTGATTGTTTCAAACTACTTTCTAACTTTTTTAGATTATCATTACTATCACTAATTAATTCATAAACAGGTATTTTTGTCTTTAGTTTTATTACTTCTGCAATCATTTCTTTTGTAACCATTTTAATATCTTTTTTTACCATCTGTTTATATTCTAATTTATTTATTTTGTCTTCTAGTTTTTTTTCTTCTTCTTTTAATATTGCTGCCTTAGAAAAATCACTTATTATTATAGCGTCATTTTTATTTTGAATAATGTCTTTTAATATTGTTTTATAGTAATCAAGTTTAGCTAATTTATTATCCTTTGATATTGATACCTTAGATGATACCTCATCTAATATATCTATTGCCTTATCAGGTTGTTTTCTATCATATATATATTTATCTGATAAATCTACAATCATCTTCAGCATATCATCTTCTATTTTCACCCCATGAAAGCTCTCATATATTGGCCTTAAATTATAAAGAATATCATACACCTTATCTTTAGTGGGCTCTTCAATCATAACTGTCTGAAAACGTCTTGCTAAAGCTCTATCGTCTTCTATAAACTTTTTGTATTCCGAAACTGTTGTTGCACCAATTACTTTTATCTTTCCTCTTGCTAAGGAAGGTTTTAAAATATTTGATGCATCTATTGCACCTTCTGCTCCACCAGCACCAACTAATGTGTGAATTTCATCGATAAACATAATAACACTGTCATCTGTTTCTACTTCTTTTAATATTTTTGTTATTCTATCTTCGAATTCTCCTCTATATTTGGTACCTGAAACTAAACTAGACATTGCTATAGATATTATTCTTTTATTTTTGAGCTTAAGTGGCACATTACCAACTACAATCCTTCTCGATAGTTCTTCAACCAAAGCACTTTTACCAACACCGGCTTCTCCAATTAGTAACGGATTGTTCTTAGTCCTTCTGCAAAGTATTTCTACCATTCTTTCTACTTCTTCATCTCTACCTATTACTGGATCAACCTCATTGGCTAATACTTTCTTATTCATATCATAGCCAAACTCATCGATTAGTAACTTTTTCTTTGTTTTACTTTTTCTTATTGTGGTTTTAGCAGAAAAATCATTATATAATTCATCAATATTAATTCCCATGCTTATCATTATTCTAATAGCAACACCTTCTCCCTCTTCAAGCATTGCCAAAAATAAATGTTCTGTTGTTACTTCATTATCATTATTTTCTTTACTATCAATAATTGCTTCTTCTATAACTCTTTTCAACAAAGGTGTGTATAAAAACCAACTATTAGCCTCACTTCCAACTCCAATTATATTTATAATTTCTTCTTTAAACTTATTATAAGTAAGATTATATTCTAATAGCTTCTTTGTAATAGAACTATTCTTATTATTTAATATTGAAAGAATTAAATGTTCGCTTCCTACATATGGATGCTTAAGATTACTCATTTCTTTTTTGGCTCCTGCTAAAACACGTCTTGCTTCTTCACTAAATTTTGAAAACATATTATCTCCTTTCATTGTTAATCCTATGATTATAATGTGCCTTTTATTAAGAATCTAATCAATAAATTACAACAAAAGAAAAAGAAGTTTTACTTCTTATGATGGTCTTTCGCCAATTGTTCTTATTTTGCTACCATTCCTAAAGCATTCTTTCTCACTACTATGTAACTCACTTAAGAATTGGTTTTGCATAGCCAGTTCTATTGCAGGATCTCTTACATATTCATCTCTAGTCCAAGCTGTATATGCTGAGACTGGAACCTCTAGTCCAGAAGTAAGCTTAACTGTTCTCTTACCATTTCCATATTGAATCATTTTATCTCTTTGATTTGGTGCGATAAGAGCAAATCTACTATGTGGTTTATTGCCTCCCATTGCAAAATGGATTCCATTAATTGGGTCTGCGGTCAATTGAGTACAATTCCATCCAGCAGATGCTATTGTCACACCACTCAATGCATGATGTACTTCACTGTTTTCTGCAACAGGGTTTTTAGAATAACTCAATTCCCCCAAATGTTGTTTCCAAACAATTTTACCATCTTGATTGCTAAACACTTCTCCTGTTTTATTCTTACCTATTTCATATATTCTAGCAAGCTGTGATGTGCCAGAGGTTATTTCTCTTGCCAGCTTTGTTAAGTCCTCAATGTTTGAAAATATTCCGGCATGTCCTGATAATCCATCATTACAAAGAATTCTTGCTTTTTCATCGAAAGGCATTCCGTGTAGAACCTTATTATCTAAAGTAATTGTTCCATCCTTCAACAGCCTATAACAATAGTTATTGCTTACAATTTTACCAGATAGTTCAACCGATGCTTTCTTACTTGAGGTAATTGTTGCAGTTAATCCAAGAGGTTTAATAATAAGTTCTTCAACCACATGCTCAAAAGGCATCCCCGTTGCCGCCTCTACCACATACTTAAGTACCATCGCATTTCTATCATTGTATGCATTAGCTCCTGCAAAACTACCATCAATATAAGAATCAAACAACATTTCTCTTGCTTCTTCAAATGATTTTGCCTGCTCTATAGGCCCTGATTTAATAACTTTCCTAAATGTAAGTACATCATAGATTGTTGCACTTTTTAAATTTTTCATATCAGGAACAAAGTGCGTTATAGTAGCATTTAAATCAATTAGGCCTTTTGCTACTAGCTTTGATACAACCAATGATGTAAATAACTTTGTAACTGATGCCAAATCAAATTCTGAATCATTTGTCATCGGTATGCAAACCGGCACATAATTGCCAGATTCATCCATTGTACATTCTCTACTATTTCCTGCAACTATTACTTCGCTATAATTTTGATCACCATAGCAAAAAACAGTCCCTGGCAATTCCTGTCTATCATAGATAAACTTTCTTACTTTTTCTTCAATGCCTGATTGTTGAAAAAGTCTTTCTCTCCATTCGTCTAAATTTTCATATGGATATTCTTTCATGATTCTTATTACAGGTTCAAGAATTCTTTTATACTCTTCTTTTGAATACAGATTTCTTTGCTGTGGATTGTTTTCTGTTCCAACATTTTGATTTATGTAAAAATCTAGCACCTTTTGGTCTAATAAACTATCTAATGCAGTCAAAATATCACTCCCTAAAATTAAGATATATACTACCATAGCTTAATTTTTATGTAAAGAAAAAGAAGCGTCTGCTTCTTATATAAACATAATTACTGCAAATACAATTAGTAATACTACTAGTAATTCTATTAGTAATTTGAATATTGTCTTCATCCATTGTGAATATGGAATATGAAGATATCCAAGAGTTGCCATTAAAATTACACTTGTAGGTGCGAATAGCATTGCAAATCCATACATGGCTTGCCATATTATTGCTAATACAGGTATGTCTTTAGCAGCAGTAAATAGTGTTGCAACATATGGGAATACATGCACATCTGAGCTTACTGCAAAACGGAATTCTACACTAAAGATACTTGTTACTAACGATACAAGGCTCATTGTAAGAACATTCAAACCTTTAGTAAGTTCAATTACTGGTTTTAGTAAAGTTAATACTACTGGATGGTATACAGTAATAACTAATACCATGTATATTAACATAACTAACACTGCAGGTTTAAGTGCTCTTTTAGCACCATCCATGAATGCTTTTAGGTAATCATTAAATTTTACTCTGTAAAGGAATGCTATTAATCCACTTGCTAATATAACAAGAGTTGTTAATTGGATTAAAGTCCAAGAACCAAATGCAGGTATACTAGTTGCATCTCCTAACAGTTTCCCAAATAATTCAAATTTAAATACTTTGAAAGTTGTAATTGATTCTAAAGCATCCTTAAATAAAGTTACTTTAAATACTCCTTCCCAAGATATAAATGCAAGAACCATTATTAGGATAACTAAGTCCATAACAATTATAAGTGGCAGTTTCCCTTCTTTTTTGTCTTTGCTTACTGGAACATAGCTACTATCTGCATCTTTACCATCCTTATGGTCTTTTGCATAACTTAATACATTGAAAGCAAGTAATACTAAACCAATTACTAATAGTAACACTTTAGTTAAAACTTCTGAATCAGCTGCAGTTGTTATAAAACTACTAATTCCTGTTATAGCTGATGCAGAGAAGACAGTACCAATTAGTCCGACTACTACTGAACCAACAGTTGTCATTGCTGCAGTCATCTTGTTATATCCCATTAATAATATTAATGATATTACAAGTGGAAATAACACGAACAATGCTAAAGAAAGCCCTGCCATTGAAGTCATAAGTGCAAATAGCACCATCACAACAACTAAGAATATATGTTCCTTTCCTTTAAATTTCTTTACAATCTCATCTAGTAAATTACGATATCCACTAATTTGGTGTAAAACTCCATAAAGTCCACCAACAGTTAAGATATAAAGTGGTATATTACTAAATACTTGTAGTCCTACTAATAAGTACCCTACAAGATCAAAAATACCAGCTTGTGCTCTTGCATCTTCAATTAAACCTGAATTATAATATGTTATTTTGAAAATCCAAGTTAATAGTAATGCAACTAGTATAGTGATTGTGATTACCTTAAATAAATTGTGTTTTTTCATTTCTTACCCTCCTATATGATAATTATACATTAAAGTTAAGAATAAATACAACTAATATGCTTAATTTTCACAAAAAATCCACAAATAAAAAGAGGATTTATCCTCTAATCATCATTAAGCGGTCTCATTAACGGAAATAATACATTGTCCTTAATATTAGGAACTCCAGTCAATACTTGCATTACTCTATCAATTCCCATTCCCCATCCTGAGATAGGTGGCATTCCATATTCCATCGCTTCTATGTATTCATGATCCATAACCATAGCATCTTCATCTCCTAAAGCATTTAATTTTGCTTGCTCTTCAAGCCTTCTTAATTGCTCAATAGGATCTACTAGCTCTGAATAACCATTTATTATTTCTGCTCCATTTATAACTAATTGAAATCTATCTGTTATAGAAGGGTTATCATCATTTGCTCTAGCAAGTGGAGATAATTCAAGTGGATGATCTACAAGATATACTGGTTCAACCATCTTTGGGCGCGCTACTTTTTTATAAAGTACATCTACTAAATTACCAAATCCTAAAGAGTTAATATCAGCGTCAGTCTCAAGTTCTATATTTCTTCTTAATACTTCTGCAAGTAATTTCTCTTTCGTATTAAATATATTAATATCTATATCTACATATTTTATTAATAATTCTCTAAATGACACCGTTCCCCATTCTTTTGATAAGTCAACTTCATGTCCATTAATATCTATTACTAACGTTCCAAACACTTTTTCAATTACTGTCTTAAGCATTGTTTGCAAAAACTTCATATTATCTTTGTAGTTATAGAAACTACAATATCCTTCAATCATAGTAAAATCTTGTAAGTGTGTAGCGTCCATTCCTTCATTTCGAAAACATCTTGCAAATTCAAATACCTTATTAAATCCACCAACAACTGCCCTTTTCAAATATGTTTCAGGAGCTATCCTTAAATATACATCTATATCCAATGCATTATGATGTGCTGTAAAAGGTTTTGCTAATGCACCTGATGCTTTATTAGACAAAACTGGTGTTTCTATTTCAATATAGTTATTGTCCTCTAAAAATCTTCTTAATTCTTTTATAAAGTTATACTTCAATGTGAATCTTTTTCTTGTATCCTCATTCATTATTAAATCAACATATCTATTTCTATAACAAGCTTCAGCATCAGTCAATCCATGAAACTTCTCAGGAAGTGGTTTTAATGCTTTCCCAAGAAACACAAACTTATCTGCTCTTACAGTCTTTTCACCAGTATGAGTAGTAAACATTTCTCCTTCTACTCCGATGTAATCTCCTATATCAAAACTGTCCTTGAAAAATTCATATTGCTCTTCACCAATCAAATCTACTTTAATTGATATTTGAATAGAACCTTCAACATCTCTGATAGTTAAGAAACTTAGCTTACCCATTTTACGCATTAAAACAATGCGCCCTGCAACTTTTATATTAGATGTCCCATCTTCTAAATATTTAACATCCTTAAGTTCATAATTAATCTCAAATCTTTCTGGATATGGATTACAATGTTTTGCTATCTCTTTTACTTTCTCTCTTCTTACTTGTTCTTGTTCTGTTAATTCTCTCATCTTTATCACTTCTTTCTTCAATTATTTCTGCATCAATAATTTCTTCTTTATTTTTATTTTCATTGTTTTCTAAAGTAACCACTTCTGTATTAGCAAATAAATCATGTAGTCCTCTTCCATCTTTTTTGAATACTATCATAAATGATGATAGTACAAATATCAATAAGTTTAAGCCTACTATTGGATAATAATAATATGCAAAAGAGGGTTTTCCAACCGTTAAAAGTAGGATGGAAATAATTATACTTACTGCCATTCCATGAATTAAAAATTCGCGTTTTATTAGATCAGAATAGGTTAATTCACTATTATCTTTCTTTTTAACTCTAATCTTCATTAGTTTTTTGCCTGGTGTTTGCCCATTATTCATCTGCTGAAATGCAACAAAATACGCTACATAAAGAACAACTCCAGCTAATTCATTAACTATGCTATTTTTAGACATAGTATATTGATTATCAATCATTTTATCAAGATATTGTTCTTCGTTTATTTCCTTATTTATATATTTCTCAGCTAGGCTATTATTTTCATCTAATGCACTTTTATATGTATTATTATATGGTATTAGCGCATTTACTAAATAAGAAAATAACATTAGTAAAAATATGTCTATTATTATTGCACATAATCTTTGCGTTGTATATGCTTTCATTAATTCATCCCTTTCAAATCTCTCTTATATTCAGTTAATATATCAATTATATCATTAATCTTCTTTGTTAGATATATTTTATTTTTAATTTCATTCGCGTTTTTCATACCTTTTATGTACCATGCAATATGATTTCTTATTTCAAGAACAATTACTTTTTCTGGCTTTATTTCTTCTAAATATTTTATATGTTTCAAACACATGTCTATTTTTTCTATATCAGTTGGGCAATCAATTACCTTGTTATTATTAATATATTCATCTATTTGTTTTACTATCCAAGGATTTCCAAGAACCGCTCTTCCTATCATTATTGCATCACATCTTGTTTCCTCTAACATCTTTTTAGCACTGTAAATATCAATGATATCACCATTTCCAATAACTGGAATAGATACCGCTTCTTTTACTTCTCTAATGATACTCCAATCTGCTTTGCCTGCATACCCTTGTGCTCTAGTCCTTGGATGTACTGTGATTGCACTCGCTCCTGATTCCTCACAGATTTTAGCTACTTCTACAGCATTAATGCTATTTTGATCCCAACCACTTCTTATTTTAACAGTAACCGGTATAGGAACTGCTTTAGCAACAGAACTTACTATCTCTCTTATTTTTTCTGGGTTTTTTAGTAATGCTGATCCCGCTTGTGCTCTAACTGCAACCTTCGGAACAGGACATCCCATATTAATATCTATGATATCTGGCTTCATATTTTCATAAATATATTGTGCTGCAATTACAAAAGAATCTTTATCACTTCCGAATATTTGTTGAACAATAGGTCTTTCAATATCATTCATTTGTAACATTTCTATTGTCTTATCATTTTTATAAAATATAGCTTTATCCGAAACCATTTCAGCATATATTAACCCACAACCCATTTCCTTTATAATTCTTCTAAAACTAGAGTTACAAATGCCGGCCATAGGCGCTAAAACAATTTGATTTTTTATTTCTATACTACCTATTTTCCACATAACGCCTCCAAATAAAGCTATTATAACATATAATAAAAAAAACGAGTAGCCATAACAACTACTTGCTTCTATGATGTTATCAATTAATAAAAAATATATTATTTTATTTTTTATGAGGATTTTTTATTAAACTTTCCTTTTTTAAAATATCATATCTAACAAATGCGATAATTTGTAATATTTGTATAAAAAATTCTACTATAATGCCCATGTAGTTTAATACCAATATGTTATAAATAATCATGCTTGTTGATGCAATCAACACCATAATTCTTAATACTTTTGCATTATTTTGCCAAAAAGTCCACATAAGTAATAACGACGTTCCCGTTGGCAATAAATCCAATATTCCGCCCCATGATAAATAATTTATTAGTAATAATATGAATAAAAACATCATTAAAATACAAAAATTAGGCTTTTCACCTTTTCTTTCAAATCTATAAAAGACTATGGTACTAACAACACTAAAAAGTATAGTAGCAAACGCAACCCATAAACCCTGTAAGGCAAAACTTATTGCGTATAAAACAATAAAAGGTATTCTATAATATAAAATATTTTCCTTTTGCTTACTTAACATTGAAAAAACAAAAGCAATCAACGCAAAAATTACAAAAATTTGTGAAAGTATAAACATTAATTTCACCCCTCTATAAATATTATATTGGAATTTTATTTCCATTCTTTTATTTTATGTTCTGTTATTATTAAGGTTTTAAAATTCGGTATTTACAATAACATATTCTTTTAAAGTATCGTCTAAAAAGCCATAATCAAAAATTAATTCAGTTAACTTTTTTGTCTTTATATCCAATATAAAGCTTTTCATATCATGAACAGGTACTTTAATTTTTCCCTCATCTTCTAATCTAGTATTTACTTTTGCTACTATAAGTAGTTTGCCTCCTAATGGTAATATATTTGCTATACCATCTATTTGGTTTTTAAAATCATATATATTATTTTTCAAACCATCATAACTCAACTCTTTAATTATTTTATCTTCAAA
The DNA here is from genome assembly GCA_031549195.1 of Bacilli bacterium. Classification (GTDB taxonomy): domain Bacteria; phylum Bacillota_I; class Bacilli_A; order RF39; family UBA660; genus JAVBQF01. Next base: position 106,270 of record JAVBQF010000001.1, on the reverse strand, counting down.
ATAAACTATTTTGTTATTGTACTCAAATGCTTTATCTAAATTAATACCATATTCTTTCAACTCATCTGTTTTTATGTCATAAATGTAATATTTTATAGTATCAAAACCACTTTCCAAGTACAATTTTTCATCATTTGCATACAAAATTCTAGCATCATCTAATACTCTATATTCATTATTTGAGGATAAGTCCACTCGATAAAGAGCTATATTCGAATCCTTGGTATAGAATAAATATTTATTATCTTTTGTTACATAAAACTTATTACCTAAGTCTGTAGTTATTTCCTTTTTATTCTTGGTCTTTAATTCATATCGATATATATCATTTATTCCAGCTACATAAACATAGCCATTAGTTGCTTCTAAGTCCAAAAATTTATCTTGATTAACCTTAAACAATTCTTTTGAAGAATATGTGTTACTATTTAAATCAATCTCATATAAAATGCTTTCTTCTCCTATATAATAAAGTTTATTATCTATTACATCATAATTTTTGTATCCGATTTTGCTATATCTGGCAATCGTTGTATTTTCTCCATTATCGTCTATAGCATACAAATAGCCAAGCTCGTCTTCATTATCTCCATATTCATAAGCAACAACTGATATATTTGCTTTTTCAATAGGTGTTTCTTCATGTTTTTCTTCATTTCTTTCCAATTTCTTGTCATCTTTTGGAAACAAGATAAAGAAAAGCATAACTGCAATCAAAATTAAGATAAAAATTATCCAAACATTCCAATTTTTATTTTTCATAGAATCACCTTCTTATACTAATATATTATCATAAAAAATGCAAATTTAAAAAGAAAAGCTGTGAAATTCACAGCTTTAAATTATTCGTCTTTTTCCAACTCTTTTACAAGTTCTTCTTTAGACATTTTTGTATATCCTTTAATACCTCTATCTTTTGCTCTTTCTTTTAACTCGCTAACAGATAAATCTTTTATATTTTCTTCTGTTGGCATAACCTTATGCTTAACTAGATAATCAATTTGCTCTTTTGTTAAGGTTTCATGCTCAATTAAGCTGTCTGCAATGAGTTTTAATAAGTCTTTATTATCATTAATAAGCTTTCTAGCTTTATCATAACAATTGTTAACAATCTTTCTTATTTCTTCGTCTATTTCATGTGCAACTGCATCAGAGAAATTTCTAGACTTTGTATAGTCTCTTCCTAAAAATACACCTTCATCTTGATGCTCAAGTTGAACTGGACCTAAGTCACTCATACCATATTCAGTTACCATTGCTCTAGCAATTTTTGTTGCTTTTCTAAAGTCACCATATGCTCCTGTTGTTACTTCTTTAAATGTAATTTCCTCTGCAACACGTCCAGCAAGAAGTCCAATAATATGCTCTTCTAATTCTTGCTTTGTTTCTAAATGGTGTTCTTCCCTTGGAAGCATCAGATTGTATCCACCCATTTCACCACGTGGTATTACTGTAATCTTATGAACATCATAAGCACCTTCTAATTTAATACCAACAACAGCGTGACCTGCTTCATGGAACGCTACCACTTTCTTTTCGTGGTCTGAGTATTTCCTACTCTTCTTAGCAGGACCAGCCATTACACGATCGGTTGCCTCATCTACTTCGCTCATTGTAATAAATTCTTTATTACGTCTAACAGCAAGTAATGCTGCTTCATTAAGCAAGTTTTCAAGATCTGCTCCGCTAAATCCCGGAGTTCTTTTTGCTATATTTGATAAAGTAACATTTTTACCAAGAATTTTATTTCTTGCATGTACCTCTAATATCTCTTCTCTTCCTGCTCTATCAGGTAAATTAACGGTCACTTGTCTATCAAATCTTCCAGGTCTAAGTAATGCTGGATCTAATACGTCTGCTCTATTTGTTGCAGCAATTATTATTATCCCTTCATTAGCACCAAATCCATCCATCTCAGTAAGTAATTGGTTTAGTGTTTGTTCACGTTCATCATGCCCTCCACCAAGTCCAGTTCCTCTTTGCCTACCTACTGCATCTATTTCGTCAATAAATATTAAGCATGGTGCATTATGTTTTGCTTGTTTAAACATATCCCTAACACGTGACGCACCTACACCTACAAATAATTCTACGAAATCCGATCCACTTATATAATAAAATGGAACGTTTGCTTCTCCTGCTACCGCTCTAGCTAATAGCGTTTTACCTGTACCTGGAGGTCCAACTAACAAAACACCCTTAGGTATTCTAGCTCCAAGTTTTTGAAACTTCTTAGGATTTTTTAAGAAATCGATTAGTTCTTTCACTTCTTCCTTTTCCTCTTTTAATCCTGCAACTTCTTTAAATGTTGTCTTGTTTTTTTCATCACTAAGTCTTGCTCTACTTCTACCAAAGTCCATAGATTTTCCAGCACTATTCATTTGTCTTGAAACAAACCAAAACACTCCTGCAAGTAATAATACATATGGAACGACATTAACTAATAAATATAACACTGAACTAGCACCTGGATCTTTATATGTTTTAAAGGTATAGTCTAATTCATTATTTGATGCTAAAATCTTACTCATTATAGCGTCAGAATAAGGAACTCTTACAAAGAATGTTTCGTCTTTGTTATATCCATCCAACTTACCAGTAATTTCATATACAGATGCTGAAGCATGTGGTACTATTTCAATCTCCTCTACATTTCCCTTTGCTATCTCTTGTATAAATTCATCATATGTTAAATCATTAACTTTATTATTATTAGTCGTCATAAAATAGTATACTCCAGCAAGTACTAGAAGCAATGCTACATATGGCAATAATCCTCTTTTAATATCTTTTTTGTTCATAAATTCCTCCTTGTTAATCATATCTTAATATTATATCATAAATTTCACTTTTTAGCTTAGTAAATTTAGATTTTTTTAATCCTGGAATCCAAATTATTCTATCATTTGAATCAACTACTATTGGCCATTTATCCCTTTCATTTAAAGGAACCTTACAATCAATAAAAATGTCTTTTATTTTTTTATAGCCTTCTATCTTTTTAAGAAGCATTCTATCCCCTAGTTTTCTTGTTCTAACATAAAGCGGAAACGCTATTTCAGAGCTATCTATCCTACAAACATTATTATTATTGCTCTCATCTTCATTTACTACTTCAATTGTATGTCCATTAGGTAGTTGAGCAAACTTTATTAACTCTATTTCATAACTGGTTATATCTTGTATCTCTTCCTTTATGACTAAATCATTATATGTCTTTATTGCTTTTTTATTATTAGGTAAATTTATTGACGTATTAGACTTTTTAGAATTAATACATTTCATTATTAGTCCTACATGAGTATCATTTACCGTTAATAGATCATCTTTGTAAATAGATTCCAAAATATAATAAATGATCTTCTTCTTAATCAATGAATTCAGCTCACTATATTTTTCTATATTTAAAACACCATCTTTATATACCTTGTTTATTGTTTTTTTAATTTCTTCATTTATAAAATTATCATATTCCTCTAGGGTCTCACTGAATTTAATGAATTTTTCATGAACCTTTTTATCTTCCTTTTTTAAAAATGGCAGCACTATCTGTCTATATCTATTTCTTGTATATTTACTTTTGAAATTAGACTTGTCTACTACATATGGAATGTCATTGTCTGCGTTATATTTTACAATTTCATCTTTAGTTACTAGCATTAGTGGTCTAATTGTTTTATAAGTTTCATTATTAGTAGTAATATTAAATCCAGCATAACCCTTTAGTGTTGATCCTCTTACTAAACGCATTAAAATTGTCTCTACTAAATCATCTCCATGATGGGCCGTCATCAGATAGTTGGCATTATACTTGATAATTAGTTCTTCAAAAAAATTATATCTGATTTTTCTTGCTTGATTATGGAAGTTATCATCACCATATTTTTCTATTGTCATAGTTTCAAATTCAATATTATTTTTAGCACAATAGTCTCTTAGGAACTCTAATTCTTTAGCACTTTCACGTCTAACATTATGATTAATATGTGCACAAACTATATTTATATCAATTTTTTCCTTTATATTTAAAAGTATACTTAAAAGACACATAGAATCTGGTCCACCTGAATTACCCAAAATAATTGTATCTCCATCTTTTAACTTTATATTTTCTTTTAAAAATTTAAATATTTTTAACACAATACCACCTATCTAATTTTAACTAAATTTATAGTTATAATCAATATTTTTATTATATTTACTAAAAAAGAGAAATTATTTCCCTTCTGGTATTCTTATAACAAATTCACCGTTTTTAGAATACAAAAACTTTTCTCTTAAATATCTTGCAACGTATTCAGGATTTTGCATCTTTTCAACATCGACTGCTAATGCTTCTTCCTTTGTCCTAAGAGAAATCAGTTTTTTTTCTAAATCTTCTTTTTCTATATACTTTTTATATATATCCATTCCTACATGTGATATTGATACTAATATCAATGTGATTACAATTATTGAAGTCAATCCAAAGAAGAAAAATCTTAAAATGCTTTTCCTAGGTTTTAATTCTTTTTTTATTTTTTTCATGTAATCACCTACTTTTTCAAGTATATTGTAACATACCTAAGCAAGCAAATGAATATGGTTTACCATTCTATTTACGACATTTTACATGTGATTTAGTGATTAATTTAAAATACTTAGTCTTTATTTCCTTGTTTTCTTATAAATTTTAGCTTTCTGCATAATAATATCTTTTATTTCTGGCACTGTTACTTCATATCTCATTGCTGTTTCTGGTAATAAAGATAACTTTTGTTGTTGATCATCTGTATATGCATCAACGCAATCCAAATTTACTGAACCAAATTCTACTTTGTAGCCATTGTGATTTTCAATTAGTCCATTTACTTTTTTATTTGCTATATCTATACTAGACTTCAACACATGAAAACTCACTTCATTTAAATGATTTATTGTCAAGGGTTGAGCTTTAACTCCTCTATCATAAAGTAACTGCATTTGACCATTTTCTATCTCTATTTGTTTTTTACTTTTTCCATCCAATACGTTTAAGCTGATTTTTGGATAGTCATAAACTATTTCATCTGCCTCATTACGATGACAAAATAGTGGCATTAATTTTAAATAAATATCTCCAATTCCATCATCTTGATTTATTGATCTTAAACAATTTAAAGAAGACTCTTGCAAAAGTTTATCATTTCTTTGACTAGGTTCTCTGTGTTTACGATCATCCATTTCTAGTCTTATTGACATACCATTAATATTTAATGTGATATAGTGCTTTACTGGTTGATTAGTTATATGTGTTGTTTGATAGGACGGTTTGTACTGAACATAACTTATATCATCTCCAATATTTACCTTGTAGCCAATAAAATGAGGCGGAACCCCGATAAACTTATTCAATGATGACACTTCATATATATTAGTAACATTTTTTCCATTTACTTTATAACATACAGCCACACGCTTTTCATTATCTTCAATTATTTCTATTGTTCCAACTGGCGTAACGGGCTCTTTTTCATCAAAAATCTCAAATATTTTTCTATCTGAATTCCACCATATTGGCCAACTTCTATATCTATCCTTGTTTAAATAAGCCTCATACTCTTCATGAGTCATTCTTTTTTCTCTTAATGATGTTCTCCCAATAGTCTCTTTTATCTGTCCTTCACAATTTTCATATGTATGATTTAGTAGTGCCTTATATAATACTCTTTTTGAAAGACCAAAATGAGCACCTGGTCCAAGCGATAATCCACTTCTCATATTTCCCCCATAAACAATTCATATACTTATACTATATCATAGCATTAAATTAAAAACATAAAAAAAGATACTTTTCGTATCTTTATTGTTTTGTATATGGTACAAGTGCAATTGCTCTTGCTAATTTAACTTGTTCTGCTACAATTCTCTGATGTCTAGCACAAGCTCCAGTAACTCTTCTTGGTAAAATCTTTCCTCTTTCGTTGATATATTTTTTGATTGATTCTACGTCTTTATAATCAAGTGTCTTACCAGTACACATATAACATATTTTCTTCTTTTTTCTAAAGAATTCTGCCATGTTTATTCCTCCTTCTTAATAGAATGGTAGTTCGTCTTCATCTATTTGGATATTGCTTCCAGCATCCCAAACACCAGCACCACCAGTTGATGATCCTGTATCACTAGAGAAATCACTAGGAGTAACAGCATTATAACTATTATTACTTTCAAAACTATTTGAGAAATTATCGGATTCTTCTCTTGAACCTTTTTTGTCTAAGAATTGAATTGTATCCGCAACTACATATGTAGACCAAACTTGATTCCCATCTTTTCCAGTATAACTATCTACTTGAATTCTTCCTTCAACAGCTATCTGATTTCCCTTTTTTTGAAATTTTGTTATATTTTCTGCTTGTTTTCTCCAAGCGGTAACACTAATGAAGTCTGCAGTTGCTTTACCATCATCACCTGATCCTCCAAACCCTCTATCAACTGCGATAGAAAATCTTGCTCTTGCAATACTACCATTAGCAGTATTTACATATTCACATGTTGGATCCTTCGTTAGTCTTCCAACTAAACATACTCTATTCATAATATTACCTCCTATTATTCACCAATTCTAACAATTAGATGACGAATAATGTTTTCATTGATTAGCGCTACACGATCAAATTCTACTGTTGCATCGCTATTATCTGATTCGACAACTAAGTAGAAGTAATAACCTGTATTATGTTTTTTAATCTCATAAGCAAGCTCTCTTTGACCCATATCTTTTTCTTCTACTACTTTAGCACCTTTTTCTTCAAGCAATGATTTCATTGTTGCTGCTGTTTCCTTAATAGTAGCTTCTTCTAAGTCAGGTCTTACAATAAACATAACTTCGTATTTTTTCATTCTTTTACACCTCCTTTTGGACATAAGGCCGATATAATCGGCAAGGAGTACCTAAATACTCGCTAGTAGTATAACAAATCAAACTTTGTTTGTCTATATTATTTTGACTAATTAGTAAATTTGTTTTCTACAATAATATTATAGTTCTTTGAATTAATAATTCCTCAGATTTTATAAAAAGATTATTGTAACTATTCATACAATAATCTAATTAATAAATTCTACACTACTAATATGTATTTTTTTATCTTGATATTCAATGCTACACTTTATAAAGTATTCCCATAGTTTTCTTGCATTACTATCATAGTTAATCATACGCTCTGGATGCCATTGAACACCTATATTGAATGTATTATTAGGCAATTCAATTACTTCTATTAATCCATCTTCACTATGACCAACAGTCCTATAGAAATCACTATCTTCAACATGAAAATTATGATAGCTATTTACTGAAAAAGTATCTTCCCCTAATATTTCATATAGTTTACTATTTCTATCAATTGTAACTTTATGAACATATTCTAGCTCTTGATCATGATTGATTCCATATTCAACATTTCTAATATTGTTAATTTTTCTGTTATAATGAGACATAACTTGCATACCAAGACAAGTTCCTAAAATTGGTACATCGTTTTTTATTGCATATTCTAGTATAAAAAAATCGTGTTCAAACATTTTTTGACCACCTGGCATAACAATACCATCGCATAACTTAAGCCATCCCAATAGCATTTCTTTTTCTTCTAAAGTCATTGGTACATTTTCAATTATTTTAGTTTCGTTATAATTTATATTTTGTGGTGGAAGTAGTAGTAACGGATTACCACCAACCTCTAATAATGTATTTTTGTAATATTCTGTTATATATATTCGAGGGGATTCCTCTGGTAAGGTAGACCTCCCTACAATTCCAATTATTGGTTTCATTTAATCACCTACACGTTAAATCTAAAATAACAAATATCTCCGTCTTGCATTAAGTATTCTTTGCCTTCTAATCTAGTTTTACCTGCTTCTTTAACTTTTAATTCACTTCCATATTTAATCAAGTCTTCATAAGACATAATCTCTGCTTTAATAAAACCTCTTTCAAAGTCTGTATGTATTACTCCTGCACACTCGGGTGCTTTCATACCTTTTTTATATGTCCAAGCACGGCATTCATCTGTTCCTGCAGTAAAAAAAGTTGCTAGGCCTAACAAATCATATGTAGCCTTTATTAATTTATCTAATCCACTTTCGGATACTCCAACGGCTTCTAACATTTCTTTTTTATCTTTATCATTTAAATCACAAAGATCTGCTTCCATTTTAGCACATATCTTTATTACTTTAGCATTCTCTAGCTTTGCATAATCTTCTAATACTGTTACATATTTATTGTTTTCAGTTAATTCATTTTCTATAACATTTGCCAAATAAATAATAGGCTTTAATGTTAAGAAACTATAATTCTTTACTTGCAATAATTCTTCTTTTGAAAAATCGACCCTTCTAAGTGGTAAATTTGCTTCTAGTCCTTCTTTTGCTTTTAGAAGAGCTGTATATTCTGCCAGGGCATCTTTGTCTTTGCTGCTCTCTGCTTTCTTTTTTATTTTTTCAATTCTACTAGTAATTATTTCTAAATCTGCAATTGAAAGTTCTAAATTAATTATTTCAACATCCCTAATAGGATCTATTCCGTTTTCTACATGGATTATATTGCCATCATCAAAGCATCTGACTACTTCAACAATCGCATCCACTTCTCTTATATGTGAAAGAAACTTATTACCTAATCCTTCACCTTTTGAAGCACCTTTTACAAGTCCTGCTATATCAGTAAATTCAAAAGATGTTGGTACCATCTTTGCCGGATTATACATTTCATTTAATCTATCTAGTCTTTCATCTGGAACAAATACAACTCCAACATTAGGTTCAATAGTAGCAAAAGGATAATTTGCTGCTAAAATATTCTTTTTTGTTATTGCATTAAACAATGTTGATTTTCCAACATTTGGAAGACCAACTATTCCTGCTTTTAATCCCATAAATACCTCCATTAAACTAAAACTAATTATATCTTATAAAGAAAAGGAAAACAACAGCAATTCTGTTGTTTTACATTGTCGGAAATACTCCAGGTCCTATTGGCAGACCTATTAAATACCAAAATACTACTATTGCTATCCACGTAAATCCTATAATCAAACAATAGGGATATACATATGATATTGCTTTCTTTATTGTAATGACTTCTTTACTCTTGTTATATATGTTCAAATATCCTACATATACAACAAAGTAAGCAAGTAACGGAGTTATTCCTTTTGTTATTGAATCTCCAGCTCTTAATATAAATTGAGCAAATCCTGGGTCAATATTTGATTGCATCATCAACGGTACAACAACAGGAGATAAAATACTCCATTTTGTAACTGGTGATGTTACAAATAAATTTGATATTGCAACTATCAATAACACTAATATTATAAGTGGTAATCCCGTAAATGATAAATCTTTAATAACATTTGCTCCAAAAGCTACTATAAAAGTACCTATGTTAGACTTTCTAAATATTGCAATGAATTGTGCTGCAAAGAATAAAAGTATTAATATTTCACCAATATCCTTTAAATAGTCAGTCGCTTTTTCAACTAACTCTTTATCATTTTTCAACGTTTTTGCACCTAATCCATAGGCAATTCCTGCTACTAGAAATAACAAGGTTACCATAAAGGTGAATCCGTCTTGAAAATATGATGTCTCTCCAAATAGTTTATCTATATATGTTTTAGAATTCATATCAAGTAATAATCCTGATAGTGGTAGTCCCGGTATTATCATATATACAAATACTAATAAAAACACAGCTACTACTATATAGGCATTTTTCAAGCCTTTCTTCTCTCTAATCTCTGTCTCCAATTTTTTCTGATCATCTTCAATTATTGCAGCAACATCTACTTCTTTTGTAGAAGAATCAGCGTCTTCTTCACTTCTATATCTCCCTATTTTTTTTACAATTATATTTTCAATTACTAACGTTCCAACTATAGCAATTATTATAGTCGATCCTATCAAAATAAACAGATTGGATAACATTGGTATATGCGCGTTCCCAGATATTATTCTTGCAGCCGTTGTTGTATACGGAGTCAAAGCAACTTCCATACTTCCAGCAAATAGAGTTGCCCCATATCCAAAAGCCACACCACAAAATGCTGTCGTTATACCAAGAAGAGGATTTCTTCCATTAGCTAAGTAAACAAGAGCCGCTAAAGGTATTAATATTACATATCCTACCTCATTGATAATACTAGAAAATATCGCTAAAAATATTAACATAAATGTAATCTTTTTGTTACTAATTTCAATTGTCTTTCTTTTTATAAATGTATCTATTAATCCCGTAGCATGTGCAACTGACAATCCTATTAACGCTAATAAAAGAGAGTTAAGAGGAGCAAAACTAGCAAAGTTTTTTGCAGCATTGCTTATTATATATTTTATACCATCAAAACTAAGTAAATTTTCAGTTGTAACTGTTATAGATTCTAGACCTAATGTTAAAGAGTTTAGTTTATTATAGGCAATTTCTGCATTAAATATTGAAAATATATAACTAACTAAAATCACAATACCAGATAATATTATAAAGGTTGTTACTGGATGGATATTAAATCTCTTCAATTTTAACCTTCTTCTCTCATTCATTTTTTCACTCCTAATTAAGAATCTTTTTTATTTTTTTATTAAATTCAATTCTTGGCATCATAACAATTCGCCCACAATTTATACACTCTATTTTTATATCAGAGCCTAGTCTAACTATTTTCCATTCGTTAGTACCACATGGATGGCCTTTTTTCATTATAACTAATGTACCAATTTCATATTTCAATTCTTTCATATGACACCTATTCAACTATTTTGAGTATTTCAAGGATTCTATTTAAATCATTTATATTAGTAAAGGCTATTTCTAACTTATTATTTTTTATTTTCACTTTAGTTCCAAGTCTTTCACACATGGTTTCCTCTAATTCTTTATATTCGCTATACTTTTCATGCTTTTTAAGTTTATGCTTTTTTAAAGTATCGAATGAAGTAGACAATTCTTCAATTTGTCTTACATTTAAATCCTCGTTGATTATTTTATTTGCTAAGTTTATTATTTCTTCTTTATCTTCAATCTTGCTCAATACTCTAGCGTGGCTCATTGATATTTTATTATCAACAATTAAGTCTTTAACTTCTTCTGGAAGCGACAAGAGTCCGAGCATATTTGTAATGTGACTCCTACTTTTACCAAGTTTATTTGCTAGCTCCTCTTGAGTTACATTTAAGGTTTCTATTAATTTTTTATATGCAATCGCTTCTTCAATTGAATTAAGATTTTCTCTTTGAAGGTTTTCAAGAAGCGCTATTTCCATCATTTCTTCATCTGTAAAATCCCTTACTATTGCTGGAATTGTAGACAATCCTGCTAATTTTGATGCTTTAGCACGCCTTTCACCAGCAATTATTTCATAACCTTTAATACTCTTCTTAACAATTATTGGCTGGATTACTCCATGTTCCTTAATAGAGTCTGCTAGTTCCTGCAATTTGTCTTCATCAAATACTTTTCTCGGCTGATATGGATTAGATCTTAAATCCTCCAAATTTATTTCTGATATTTCTTCTTTTGGTGTTGTTTCTACTATTTTTTCTTCTAACTTGTTAAAGTCTATTTGCTCACTACTAAATAGTTCCTCTAGACCACGGCCAAGTGCTCTTCTTTTATTATTATTATTTAAAAGACTATTGTAATTGTTGTCCATTTCTCTCGATCACTTCCTTTGCTAAATTTATATAAGCTTCTGTCCCCTTACTTTTTGGATCATATGCAACAATTGGTTTCCCATGACTTGGTGCCTCAGTTAATCGTACTAATCTCGGTATTATAGTATTATACACTCTTTCTTTGAAATACTTTCTTATTTCATCAACAACTTCAAATCCAAGATTTGTTCTAGAATCCAACATTGTAAGTAAAACTCCCTCAATATCAAGATTTGGATTTAATTGTTTTTGAGCCATCATTATTATGTTCAGTAATTGCATTATCCCTTCTAACGCTAAGAACTCACATTGAACTGGTATTATTACAGAGTTTGATGCACATAAAGCATTTGTTGTAATTACGCCAAGTGATGGAGGGCAATCAATTATTAAAAAATCATAATTATCTTTAACTATATCAAGTTTATTCTTTAACTGTGCTCCTTTTACAAACTTTGGCTCTTCTTTGCTTCTTTCAAAAAATTCTGCATCAATACCTGCTAAATTAATAGTAGATGGAATTAAGTCAAGCCTTTTATATTTTGTATGTATTACTGCTTCTGTTATATCACATCTATTTATTAGTACATCATATATGCTTCTATCTATATCACCTTTGTTTAATCCAATTCCAGTTGTTGTATTTCCTTGTGGATCCAAATCAAGTAGCAAAACTTTTTTTCCCAAAACAGCAAGTGATGCGGAAAGATTTATACTTGTTGTTGTTTTTCCTACTCCACCTTTTTGATTAACTATTGCTATAATCTTACCCATTTAATCACCTTCTAACACTTAATAATATTATTCTATCAAAAAAGACAACTTTTTGAAATCTTTTTCGATTAAAAAAAGATAGTTTGCTATCTTTTCCAAAGTTTTCTCTCTTATTAAAGATCTTTACTAATTTTTATAACAATTTGATATGTTTCACCAAGATCTAATTCGTCTGTATCAATTGAGAACCCAAGTGATTCTATTTCTTTAACAGAATTCATTATTTGTTCTTTTGCTCTTTTTACATCCTTTTTTGGTGCTTCGGCAGTAATAAAGCTATTAAAGCTCATCGGCATATTAGCGGTTGCTGGTTGTGAATCTACATTAACATTAGCATTCTGCATTGCACTAGTACCAAAATCAAGAAATTTATTTTGATTTAATGATTGAGGAGCAGAAACCGGCTCTTGAATATCTTTAACATTCTGTGGATCAAATGATGGAATCCCTCCAAATAACGAAGGATTGGGCTCCAATGGTTTGATATCATCAAGTGGTTTTGGTTCATCCAATGATACTGGATTACTTAAAATACTTGTAATGCTACCACCTCCAGTGTTATCGTCATTACTTTCATTGTTTTTATTTAATGTGTCAAACACTCCTAGGTCTGGAGTATTGTTATTGCTATTGTTAATCATACTCATCAATCCTGGTGCTGGTGTAGGTTTATCTTCTGGTTTTACTATATCTATTGCGTTTTCTTTTATTTTATTAATGTCAACTTCAGTCGGACTAAGTTCAAGAGATGTATATGCTGATTGATATGTTGGTTTAATGTCTTCCTCTTTATTTACCACTACATCATTTATACTGTTATCAACAAATGGAAATCCACCTTGTTCATTTATCATTTTTATTTCCTTATCAAGTTCCCTTACCGTCATCCTTGATGCTATAACTTTTTCTAATAATTTTAATTGCTCGTTTTTGTTTTGAACATTCAATAAACTCCTTGCGTGACGTTCTGATATTTGTTCTTTAAGCAACGCTTCTTGGACTTCGTCCGGCAAAGATAAAAGTCTTAATTTATTTGATACAACAGACTGCGTTTTTCCCATTGTTGCTGCTAATTGTTCTTGAGTCATATTCCCCTCAAGTTCGAGAATCTTTTGATATGTCCTTGCTTCCTCAATAGGAGTCAAGTCTCTTCTTTGAAGATTTTCAATTAATGCAACTTTTGAGCTTTCTTTATCATCTAAATTTTTAATTATTGCTGGTATTTTAGTAAGCCCTGCCATAGTGGATGCTTTATATCTTCTTTCACCCGCAATTATTTCATATTTATTATTTACTTTTCTAACTATAATTGGTTGTATTACACCATGTTCTTTAATAGATATTGCTAGTTCTTTTAATGAATTTTCATCAAAAAGTTCGCGCGGCTGAAATCTATTAGGTATAATATCATCTAAATATAGATACACTACTTCATTTTCCACTATAACACCCTCTTATTCTTTTTATAATCCCCTATGATAGTAATTATAAATTAAAAAGTCCATTTTTACAATGGATTTTTTTTAATTTTGTCGTTTGTTCTTGGATACTTAGAATTTGTTTCGCCTTCTTTAACAATCGATATTATTGATCTATCACTTTTTTCTATTGGTAGTTTAAATCTTATAACATCAATTAACATAATGTTAAGTATCTTTTGTATTCTCTTTAACTCATTAATTTCTTCTTCACATTTACCCTTTAAAAATATTAACTTTCCACCAATTTTTAAAGATCTTATTGCTATTTCAGTCAATGTGTTAAGGTTTGATACTGCCCTTGCTGTTATAATCTCAAATTTTTCATTATTCTTTTTTGAATAATCTTCCATTCTTGCATGAATTGCTTCAATGTCTTTTAAATTTAATTCCCTGATAATTTCATTTAAATAGATTATTCTTTTATTTAGTGAATCAATTAAAGTTATTTTTAAATTTGGAAAAACAATCTTTAAAACAATTCCTGGAAATCCAGCGCCTGATCCAACATCACATAATGAAATATTTCTTGTCAAATCGGTTGCCTTTATTAATGTTAAGCTATCATAAAAGTGTTTAAGATACACATCTTCCTCTTTTATTATTGTTGTTAAATTCATTTTTTGATTCCACTCAACCAATAATTTATAAAATAAGTCTAGTTTATGTTTTTGTTCGTTTGTTAATTCTATATTAAATTCTTGTACTGCTAAATAAAACTCTTCCTTATTCAAATTTTATTCCTCCTTTTAAGATATAACATAAGCATTGTGATATCTGCTGGATTTACGCCACTTATTCTTAATGCTTGCCCAACTGAAACTGGTCTTATCTCTGATAGTTTTTGCTTAGCCTCATTTGCCAAATTTTGTACAAGTTCATAATCTATTTCTTCTGGTATTATTATGGTCTCATATTCCAACATCTTTTCCGCCTCTTTTTGTGCTTTCTTTATATAGCCTTCATACTTGAGATATATTTCTACTTGCTCTTCCACTTCTTTATCATATCCTGAAACATAGGAAAAATTGTCACTTAAATATTTAAAGTCTATTTCTGGTCTTTTTAACAAATCATAAATTGACTTTCCGGCTCTTTCATTATTTTCTAATGTAACTGTAATCTTTATAGATTTCAGTTTTTCTTGTAATTCTTCTATTTGAGCCTTCTTATTTATAAATTTATTGAATTGTTCATCCGATATTAATCCAATATTATACCCATAATCCATAAGTCTTAAGTCGGCATTGTCATGTCTTAAAAGAAGTCTATATTCTGCACGAGATGTCAATAAACGATATGGATCGATAACTCCTTTTGTTACTAAATCATCAATTAATACTCCAATATAGGCTTCATTTCGCTTAAGTATTAAGGGCTCTTTTCCATCGATTTTTAAAACTGCATTTATTCCTGCAACTAACCCTTGGCATGCTGCTTCTTCATAACCACTTGTACCATTAATTTGCCCAGCAGTGTATAAATTTTCAACAATCTTTGTTTCAAGAGTTGGCTTCAATTGCATAGAATCTATAGCATCATATTCTATTGCATATGCATACTTATTAATTATTGCATTTTCCATTCCAGGTAAACTATGTACCATTTCTTCTTGAATATCCTCTGGCATACTTGTAGAAAAGCCTTGAATATAGATATCATTATAGTAAAGACTTTCTGGCTCTAGAAATATTTGATGTCTTTCTTTATCACTAAATCTTACTATCTTATCTTCAATTGACGGACAATATCTCGGACCTACTCCTTCAACATACCCACCATACATGCTGGATTTTTCTAAATTTGACTTAATTATTCCGTGGGCTTTTTCAGTAGTATAAATCAAATAACAAGGAACTTGTTCTTTGTAGTCATAATTTGGTGTGTTTGAATGTGAAAAATTGTATAATTCTTCATCTCCAGGTTGTGCTACTGCTTTTGTAAAGTCAATGCTGCTTTTTTCTATTCTTGGAGGAGTCCCTGTTTTTAATCTTTTTATTCTAAAACCAATATTTTTTAATTTATTGCTCAAATGTAAAGAAGGTTTTTCTCCATGTGGACCGCTAGATATCTTTGTAGGACCACATAATATTGTCCCTTTCATGTACGTCCCTGTTGTTATAATTACTGATTTAGCATTAATAACATCACCAGTTGATAGGATAACCCCATTAATCCTTCCATCTACTACGACTAAATCCTCTACCATACCTTCTCTTACTTCAAGATTTGTTTGATTCTCTATTGTTTTTATCATTTCCTTTTTATATGTAATCTTATCAGCCTGTGCTCTTAATGCTCTAACTGCAGGGCCTTTTTTTGTATTAAGCATCTTCATTTGTAGGAAGCTCTTGTCTGTGTTTTTTGCCATTTCTCCACCCAATGCATCTATTTCTCTAACAATTATTCCTTTAGCTGGACCCCCGATTGATGGATTGCATGGCATATCTGCAATATTTTCTATGTTACTGGTAATAAGCATTGTTTTCTTGCCTAGTCTACTTGCTGCAAGTGCCGCTTCACACCCAGCATGTCCACCACCTACTACTATTATCTCTGTTTCCATAATTTCACTTCCTTGGCGAAATATATTATAACTTATTTTAACACATAATAACAATGACTAATTATATATTTCACTATATTGTAATACTTTTATATAATAACTATAGGATGTGATGAATTTGAATAATAATTATGACTGGATTAAAACAAGACCAATTGCTCATAGAGGTATTACAAACAAACAAAAAGGCATTGTTGAAAATACAGTGGAGTCATGTTATGAGGCAATAAAATTAAATATGCCAATTGAAATTGATGTTAGATTGACAAATGAAAATGAATTAATACTATTGCATGATTCTTATGTAGTATTAGAAAATAACCAAAAACGCTTTTTCAAAGACTTAAAAAAAGAAGAATTTAAATTATATAAAATAAAAAATAGTAATTGCACGATACCCACTTTAAGGGAAGTGTTGCAAGTTGTTGACGGTAATGTTCCTCTATTAATTGAAGCGAAAGTTGAAGGAGATTTTATACATAGTAAAAATATAATTGAGGAAATATGTAAAGAAATGAAAGAGTATAATGGAAAGTTTGCTATTCAAAGTTTTTATCCATATGTTGGAAATGTTTGTAAAAAAATAGACGGAAATATTACTCATGGTATATTATTACCAATAACAAGTAAGTATCCATCTTTTATTAAAAATATAACAAATAAATTAATGTTGAAATGTGCTCAATACGATTTTATTAGTTTTGGTGTTAATTATCTCAATAATGATATGATTAAATATCTTAAAAAAGTTAATAAACCTTTGTTGCTTTGGACTATAAATGACAATAAATGGGATGATGCCATCAAGGCTTTAAAGGCTAATGTAATAATAAATAAATTAACTAAATAGGTGGTTTTTTATCTTGAAAGGCTTTAGCTTTTTCCTTTGCTGACTTTTGTGATTTAGGTATTGCAACACCAAAGCCAGCCTTTGATGCTAGAACTACACATTCCTCATTATTAAAATGCATACAGATGATTTTATTTCTTTGCTCTAAAGGTATTTGTTCCATTGCTATTCTAAGAGGCAAATGAATATTACCTTTATACTCTGCTGTAGTAATGTCTAAATAAATTTTATCAACAAGTTCTTCCCCTTTTAAAACAGTCAAAATTGGCTCAATTTCGACAGTATCACCTGAATAATAGATAATTCCATTATTAGTTTTAAACTTAATCCCATAAGAGCTTTTTAACCAATTAGAATGAGATGTTGGAATGTATTCCATACTATTAAAAATTTGACTTTTTACGCTGTTATCATTTTTCGTTTTATATAGTTGCTCTGGAACCCCCATTAACGATAAAATCTGTCTTATAGTTTCTAAGTGTTTGGGTTGATTACCGCTACCAATAACAGTAGGACAAAAACCCTTTTGAAAATAGCAGTACATGATTAAAGAGCCCAAACTTCCAATATGGTCTGGATGGGTGTGAGTTATTGTAATCCTTACATCAGTTATATCACTAAGTAAGTCATCTTCTATTAACTTAGCAAATATACTTTCACCACAATCAATCAAAAAAAGAGTATTCTTTTCTTTAAAATATGCTGAAGTATTTCCAAATTGGGGATTAAAAGCTGCTCCATTCCCTAAAAAAGTTAAGTCCATATTGCCCCACTACTTTCCTAAACAAAATTGACTAAATAACTGATTAATTAATTCTTCAGAATATGTTTCTCCAATTATCTCTCCAAGTTTGTCCCATATTTTCTTTATATCAATTTCTATTAGATCAACGGGTATGCTCTCTTTTAATGCTTCTTCTACATCACTTAATATATCAAGCGCTTCTTTTGCCAGAGTTATCTGCCTTACGTTTCCAAATATATTAAAGTCTTTCTGTTCTATCTCATTTAATTTAAATAATTCAATTATTTTTTCTTTTAAAACATCTATACCATCAGTATCTATTGTATTTGTATAAATAATATTGTTTGCATTTATTCTACATAAATCTATCTTTGAAGGCAGATCTTTTTTATTTATAACTATTATTGTTTTAATATCTTTAATCTTATTTAATAGTTCTATGTCCTCTTCTTTGACTTCTTCGTTGTTATTAAGTACCATTATTACTAAGTCGGCAGTTTTCAATTCATTAAGACTTTTTTCAACCCCAAATTTTTCAACAATATCGTTTGTTTCTCTGATTCCTGCTGTATCTACAAAATTAAGCAGTATTCCATCAAGTGTAATCGATCCTTCCACAACATCTCTTGTTGTACCTGCTACGTCTGTAACTATTGCTTTATCTTCTTCTAACAATTTATTTAGAATGCTACTTTTACCAACGTTTGGTCGTCCAACAATTACTACTTTTATTCCAGTCTTAATCATCTTTCCATTCTCAGATTCAATTACAATTTGATTAAGAGATTTTCTCATTGACGTTATTTTATCCTTTATTGTATTGTTGGTGATTACTTCTATATCATCATATTCTGGATAATCAACATTGACTTCTATATTTGCAATTAGTTCTAAAAGATCTTGTCTAAATATCCTAATTACATTAGTTAATCTTCCGCTTAGATTGCTGACTGCACTACTTCTTGCTTTTTCTGTTTTAGAATTGATTAAATCAATTACTGCTTCAGCCTTAACTAAGTCAATTCTACCATTTAAAAATGCTCTTTTAGTAAATTCTCCTGGTTCTGCAAGCCTTGCTCCTTTTCTTAATATAATCTCTAATACTTTATTTGTTGTTGCAATACCACCATGACAGTTTATTTCAACAGTATCGTCCTGCGTATATGTCTTTGGCGCCTTCATGACAGATACTAAAACTTCATCTATTATTTCATTAGTTTCTACAATATGTCCATAATGTATTGTATGTGTATTGACTTTATTTAAATTTTTTCCATCAAAAATATTGGAAACTAATTTTATAGCTCCTTCACCGCTTACTCTTATTATAGATATAGCTCCAACGCCTAGGGCAGTTGATACAGCTACAATAATATCATTCATAAACTCACCTCTAATTCAAAAAAGAGAATTATTCTTCTCTTGCTTTGATTACTATACATCTATTAGGTTCTTCACCAAAACTTTCGGTGTATACATTCTTATTATCATTTAATATATTGTGCACTATTCTTCTTTCATATGAATTCATTGGATCGAGCTTAGCTTCTATCCTTGTTGTTGCAACCTCTCTAGCTACTCTTAATGCTTGCCTTTCAATATTTTGTTGCTGCTTAACTTTATATTCTCCTACATCTAATGTAAAATTATAGAAAAATCCTAACTCATTAAAAAGGGCTTGTCTTGTTATAATACTTAAGGAATTCATTGTTCTCCCGTTCTTACCAATTAATATTGAATTGTTATCGCTATATAGGGTAACTGTTAAATTTTTATCTCTTACTCTACTTTCAATATTGACATCAATTCCCATAAGGCTTGTAATATTCTTTATAAATTCCTTTATATATTCAATTACATCCTCTTTTTTTATCACACTGACTTCAACTTTTTTGGCTTTAAATAATCCACCTTTTTCCTCTTTTACAGATAGAAAAACATCTTCTTCTTTAATTTCTAAACTGTTGAACGCTTCCTCTTTTGCTTCTTCTAAAGTTTTTCCTGAAAATTCATATTTTTTCATATTACAGCTTCTCCTTCTTAACTAACAAATTTTGAACAATTGTAAATAAATTTGTTGTAATCCAATAAATACCAAGTGCTGATGACATAAATACTGACATTACAATTATCATTCCACACATTATTTTAAATGTTGTTTGAGATTGTGGATTATCTGGATTTGCTGATGAATTCATTTTAAACGAGTAATATGTAGTAATACCAACTAAAAGTATTATTGCTATATAAATAAAGTTTCCGTTTTGAATTCCAACTGATGGTGTTGTTCCAAGTTGAAGTCCAACAAAGGTTTCTTCAAATATAGCTGGAACTCTATTTATTGCTTCTAAAAACGCTATAAATAAAGGTAATTGTAAAGCGGCATATAGGCAGCTAGATACTGGATTTATATTATATTTTTTATATATAGCGGTCATTTCTTGTGACTTTTTCATCATTGCATCACGATCTGTTTTGTCTTTATATTTTTTTTCTAGTCTATCTAGGTCTGGTTTTGCCTTCTTTATCAATTCAGACTGTATAGCGGTTTTCTTTGTTATTGGATATGCTACTAACCTTATAAATAGACTTGTAAGGATTAATGCTAACCCATTGCTTTTAACTAGGTTTCCAATTGTTAAAATAAAGAATGCTAATGGCTTAACAAATATTGTTGTCCATAGTCCTTCATATCCACCTGTTGTAATAGTAAATTTTTCACACTCCACTAATTCATTTATATTTACTTCGTTTTCTTTGTAAATTTTTATTGTTTCCTCATCTGTTGGTCTACAAAGTATATTTTTTGTTAAATTTTGTCCTGTTTCTGGATTCTTAACAACTTTATTATCTTTGTCTTTAAGAGTCGTTGTACACCCTACAGATAACAAAAGCAACATAACTATTATCAATATTTTAATTTTGTTTTTCTTCATATTTTCTCCCATATAAGAAATTATTTTATTTTACTTATTAGCTCGATAAAATTATTCTTAGCATCTTCACTATTTAAATCTAAATAGCTGTTCCTAACTATTATAATATAATCACGACCAATTTGGTAGTTTTTTTTGTATATATCAACAATATTTCTCATTTGTCTTTTAATTCTGTTTCTAATAACTGCATTACCAATTTTTGTCCCAACGGAAATGCCAAATCTATAAATATTTAAATTATTTTCCTTATAATATATGACTAAGCTTTTACTTTTAGCATATCTACCAGTTTTAATTATATCGTTAAATTCACGATTGTTTTTTACAATATTTATTTTTTTCATAAAAATCACCTATTAATTAAAATTATAAACAAAAAAGCCACCGTTTGCCAGTGGTATTTTTATACTAATTTCTTGCGCCCTTTTTGTCTTCTATTATTTAGCACTTTAGATTTAATACGTGCAAAGAAACCATGTTTTTTAGCTTTTTTTCTATTATTTGGTTGATAAGTTCTTTTCATTAATTCCACCTCCAAAACTAAAATCTACATTATTATAATAATAAAGATAGGTGTTTGTCAATGAATTAATCACATTCTTGTGAATAAAGTTTAAGTAACATAAGTTATTAACATAATTAACAGGGTTGTTAATAATATATATATATCGTGTTACTTAAAATTTGTGTATAATGTGGATAACTTAAAAAGAGGTTATAAAATAAAGGTATAAGTTATTGATAATTCTGTGTATAACCTGTGAATAAAAAAACTTCTACTTTTTTACTTTCTTTTTTTCCACAAACGAGTTAAAATAATTGTAAGTTTTGAGTGGTGTTTTGTCAGGGGGTGAATGATAAAATGGATACTAACGTTTTATGGACCAAAATTTTAGAAAAAATCAAGCTAGAAATCAATTCTTTATCCTATCAAACGTGGTTTGAAGAAACCGTTCTTTATGAGTTTGAAAACAGCAGTGCCAAAATAATTGTACCTTACGCAATTCATAAAGATCACCTTACTAATAATTATAAAAACTTAATAACAACAATATTTCTATCAGAATTAGGAGAGCATGTAGAGCTCGAATTTCTGCTAAAAGAAGATATAACTGAAATAGCTGAAAAGGAACACGAAGTTGAAGAAAACAAAAATATATATAATGATGATATACCAATTGATTCAAATTTGAATCAAAGATATACATTTGATACATTTATAGTAGGGACAAGTAACAAATTTGCTCAGGCAGCAGCATTTGCTGTTGCAGAAAACCCCGGAAAAACATATAATCCACTGTTTATATATGGTAATAGTGGATTAGGAAAAACTCATTTAATGCATGCGATTGGTAATTATATAATAAAAAATTCAAAGAAAAGAGTATTATATGTAACAAGCGAACAATTTGTAAACGATTTTGTTGGAATTAATCAAAGAGATGAAAATGGTACAAATTTTAGTTATGTAGACTTTTTTAAACAGAAATATAGGAAAATTGATGTCTTAATAATAGATGATATCCAGTTTCTAGGCGGAGCAACAGAAACTCAAAAAGAATTTTTCCATACCTTTAACGATTTATGGAGAGATCAAAAACAAATTGTTATTTCATCTGACAGATCACCAATGGATTTAAAAATATTTGAAGACAGATTGCGAACAAGATTTAGTTGGGGATTATCGGTAAATATATATCCGCCAGATTTTGAACTTAGAGTTGCTATTTTAAAGAAGAGGATTTTAGGTGAGGCCATTAATAAAGAGATTCCTGATGATGTTATCGATTATATGGCATCTAATCTTGGAAGTGATGTAAGATTGTTAGAGGGTTCTGTTACGCGGCTTGTAGCATATTCCACAATAATGGGAGCAGAAATTGATTTACCTCTTGCTATAGAAGCTTTGAAAGACTATATAAATAAAGGAATTAGTGAAAAAAACAATGTTGGACGTATTCAAAAAATTGTTGCAGAATATTTTAAAATATCAATAGAGGATTTGAAATCTAAAAAAAGGAACGCTGATTTAGCCTTTCCTAGGCAAATAGCAATGTATTTATGTAGAAAATTAACTGATGAATCATTTCCAAAAATAGGAATAGAATTTGGGGGGAAAGATCATTCAACTGTAATGCATTCGTGTGAAAAAATA
The DNA here is from genome assembly GCA_031549195.1 of Bacilli bacterium. GTDB lineage: Bacteria > Bacillota_I > Bacilli_A > RF39 > UBA660 > JAVBQF01. The sequence continues at coordinate 83,081 of JAVBQF010000001.1, read as the reverse complement.
GAACGTGAATCAAAAATTAATAAAGATTTAGCAGCAACACTTGATAAGTTAGAAAAAGATATCCACTAAAAAAATGAATAGTTAACAGCATTATCAACATTGAAATTTTAATAATTTGCTGATATATAAATAAAAAAGTGAATTATCCACATTATTCACTCTAATAATAAAAATATAATAAAAAAGAAAGAAGGAATATATATATGAAATTAAGAATTAAAAGAAATTTATTATTTGAAAGTATTAACAAAGTATCAAAAGCAATTGCTACTAAAAATTTAATACCAATATTATCAGGAATTAAATTTGATTTATCTAAAACAGGATTAACTTTAACAGCATCTAATAATGATATTACAATTCAACATTATACAGAAATAAAAGAAGAAAATATAAATGTGGAAAAAGAAGGTATTATTATTATCCAAGGAAAAGAAATTTTTGATATTGTTAGAATAATACCAGATGAATATCTTAATATCGAAGTTATTGATGATTTAAAAGTATTAATACACACAGATGATAATAAAATAAGATACGATTTAAATGTTATTAACAAAGAAGAATATCCAAATATTTCCCTAGAAGAAAGTGAAAACTACGTTTCAATAGATAGTAAAGCTTTATTAAATATTGTTAAACAAACAGCTTTTGCAACTTCAAACGACGAATCACGTCCAGTACTTACGGGAATTAACTTTAAAATTAATGGAAATATTATGGAATGTAATGCAACAGATTCATATAGGCTGGCAAGAAAGATAATAAATTTAAATAAAATAGTAGAGGAAAGCTACAATATTGTTATACCAAGTAAAAATATTATTGAATTTAGTAGAATATTAGGAGAAGCAGAAGAAGTTGTTGAATTACATATATTTAGTAATAAAATATTATTTAAAACAGCAAATTTACTATTTCAATCAAGACTTATTAGTGGTAATTACCCAAATACTTCAAGTTTAATACCAGATGAATCAATTTTGAAAGTAAATGCTTCTTTATCTAAGTTGCATAGTGTTATAGAGCAAGCTAGTATTTTAACAAGTGATAAAGAAAAAAATATAGTATCTTTAAATACTATTAAAAGTATACTAACAGTTAAATCAGTATCAAATGAAAAAGGAAAAGCAGAGATGCAAATGAATGTTGAAAAAAATAATGAAGAGGAAATTCAAATATCATTCAGTGCAAAATACATGATGGAAGCATTAAATGCATTATCTACAGACGAGATTGAATTATCTTTTGTAGGGGAAATTAAACCTATAATTGTAAAAAATATTAACGATGATTCTTTAATTCAATTAGTTTTACCAATAAGAACATACTAAAAAATACTTTATATGACAAAATTAGACAAATTTCGATAAAAAAATTTGATATTATAACTTCATAATTTTCAAAGGGGGATAATTATGGAAAGTTATGAAATTAATGAAGACACGCTAGCAGTAATGCCAATCAATTGTTATGAGACAAAGATTATAGAAAGAGAAGGGGAGTATGTTATAAGTAAAAAAGCTTATGATATAATGGATGAGAGTTGTCAATATTATGGAAGTACTTATAATGGTAGATTAAAAGCAGCAAAGAAGTTGTTGGATTGCAGTTATAAAATACCAATTTTGGTTGAAGAAAGTGAAAATATAATATTTTTTCCAACAAAGTCATCGCTATTAGATGATTGTATATGGATAAATATGAATAGTATTAAAAAATCAGAAAAGATAGGAAATAAAACAAAAATCCTGTTTATCAACGGAGAAGAAGTAATTATTGATATATCAAAACTATCTTTTGATAATCAAATATATAGATCTTTTAAATTGGAATCTATTGTAAGAAATAGAATGAATAAAATAAAGAAAGAAAAAAGCAACTAATTTTAATTTATTAGTTGCTTTTCTTTTTCTAAAAACTTATTATATTCTTCATTTAGCTTTTGTAATTCTTGCTTTTCAAGACAATACCAACCCATTTCAAACATTAAATTAAAGCTATCTCTTGCCATTTTTCCAACATCTTTTGATAGAGTTTCAACATGTTGAGCTAGTTTTTCGTTACTAGCCTCTTGCATCAATAGACCATATTGTGTAGATAAATGCTTTAAACTAGTCATAACGTCTTGTAGTATGTCTTCATCATTAAAACTGTTCTCGCCTGGTAATACAGTTTGTTTAGTATTTTGAACCTTGCTATTCACTTTTCAGTACCTCCATTAATTTTGTATATTGACCCTTCAATGTACTTGTAATTGTTAAAACTAATTGTTTAATTTTATTATCTTGAATTTCGTTATCATAATGTCTGAACTTTTTAATAAAAGCAGCGGTTACATTAAGAATATCACCTACATACATACTGTCTTTTGTAGATATCATCACAGGGGGTTTATTCATTTTAATTCTCCTTTCATTCTTTATTATGGTAAACAATTTAAAAATTTATTCAAAAAGCTCTTTTCTACACTATTTTCTTTGGTATTTACTTCTTTTGTGTTATAATATATATGTATGTATAGGACTATTGATATAGGGATAAGGTGTTTAAAATGAGCGATTTTAAGGGTATAAAGTGATATTAAGAAAAATCAGCCTTGTAAATTTTAGAAATTACAGAAAAATTTCGGTTAACTTATCTTCGAATATCAATATTTTTATTGGAAATAATGCCCAAGGGAAGACAAATATATTAGAAAGTATATATGTGTTGGGAATAACAAAGTCTTACCGTACAACAACAGATTCTAATTTAATTCATTTAGATAATGAGCATTCTAAAATAAAGGGAGAATTAAGAATAGATAATTATTTTAGAAATATGTCATTGGAATTATCAAAAGACAGAAAAAAAGTATTTATTAATGATAATGAAATAAAAAGGATTTCAGACTATATTACAAACTTGAATGTTATTTTAATATCCCCAGAAGATATGGAAATAATTAAAGGATCTCCACAAGAGAGAAGAAACTTTTTAAATATTGAACTTAGCCAAATTTCTAAAAATTACATCAAAAAATATAATGAATTTAATAAAATATTAAAAATAAGGAACGATTATTTAAAATTACTTTTTAAGGCAAGCACTAGTGATAAAAGGTATTTAGATAGTCTTACTGAAAATTTAATTGAAAGAGAAATAGCAATATATCAAGAAAGATATAATTTTATTAAAGAAATAAATAGTAAGATAACTTCAATATATAAAGATATTTCTGGCATTGATAATCTAAGAGTAGTATATGAAAACAACATTGAATTTGAAGAGTTTGATAATGATACGATTGAGAGAAATATTAAAGATAAATATAATAAATATTTAAGAAAAGAAATTGAAAATGGAATGACTTTATATGGGCCACATCGTGATGATTTAAAGTTTATGATAGGTGAAGAGGACATAAAGTTGTTCGGATCACAAGGGCAACAAAAGCTAGCTATTATTGCACTAAAATTGTCAGAAATTTCTATATTTGAGGAAATAACTGGGACAAAGCCAATTGTCTTGTTAGATGACATATTTAGTGAATTAGACAGAAAGAACAGAAACAAAGTTGTTGATTACATTAATAGGGATATTCAGGTTGTAATAACAGCAAACGATACAACAGGAATTAGTAAGAGATTAATAGAAAAAGCTAAAATTTTTGAGGTATCTCAAGGAAAAATAATAGAAAAAGGTGGAAAAGACAATGGTAAATAACGAAACAAATTATGATTCATCATCAATTCAAGTTTTAGAAGGGTTAGAGGCAGTAAGAAAAAGGCCTGGAATGTACATTGGTACAACGAGTGAAAGAGGACTGCATCATTTAGTATGGGAAATTGTAGATAACTCAATAGATGAAGCACTAGCAGGATATGCCACAAATATAGAGGTAATAATTGAATCTAACAATTCAGTAACTGTTAAAGACAATGGAAGAGGTATTCCAGTTGAAATACACCCTAAAACAGGAAAATCAACAGTTGAAACAATCTATACAGTATTGCATGCTGGTGGTAAATTTGGGGGTGGCGGATATAAAGTATCTGGAGGGCTGCATGGTGTTGGAGCATCAGTAGTAAACGCCTTAAGTGAATGGTTAGATGTAAAAGTATATAGAAACGGAAATGTATATAATCAAAGATTTGAAAATGGCGGACATCCAGCAGGAGATTTGTCGATTATTGATAAATGTTCAGAAGATAGAACAGGAACAACAGTAACATTTAAACCAGATCCAGAAATATTTACAGAAACACAAGAATTTAGCTATGACATATTGAAAAATAGATTGAAAGAATTAGCTTTTTTAAATAAAGGATTGAAAATAGATTTATATGATGAAAGAGAAGTTGATAAAAAAGACTCATTCATCTATGAAGGTGGAATTACTGAATATGTTCAGATGCTAAACAAAAGTAAAGCGCCTATTCATTCTACAATTATTGATATATCGGGTATTGAAGATGATATATCTTTAGAAGTTGCGTTTCAATATAACGAAACCTACAATTCAAGCCTTTACTCATTTGTAAATAATATTACAACACCAGAAGGTGGTACACATGAAGATGGAGTTAGGAGGGCACTTACAAGAATTTTAAATAAGTATGCATTAAATGCTAAGTTCTTAAAAGATAACGATGAGCCTTTATCTGGAGAAGATGTTAGAGAAGGTATTACAATGATAGTATCTATAAAACATCCAAACCCACAATTTGAAGGTCAAACAAAGACAAAATTAGGAAATGCAGAAGTTAGAAGCATTGCAGATAAGATTTTTTCGGAAGGCTTCGAAAGATTTTTAATGGAAAATCCTGATGAGGCAAAAATAATTGTAGAGAAAACAATGACTGCAACAAGGGCAAGAATAGCAGCAAAAAGGGCAAGAGAGCTAACAAGAAGGAAAAGCGCTCTTGAAATATCTAGTTTACCAGGGAAGTTAGCTGATTGTTCTTCAAAGGATGCAAGTATTTCAGAAATATATATAGTCGAAGGAGATTCCGCTGGCGGTTCTGCAAAATCTGGAAGAGACAGCAAGACACAAGCCATTCTTCCTTTGAGAGGTAAAATATTAAATGTTGAAAAGGCTAGATTAGATAGAATTTTTGCGAATAATGAAATTAGATCTATGATTACGGCATTTGGGACAGGTATTGGAGAAGAGTTTGATATTTCAAAACTAAGATATCATAAAATAATTATAATGACTGATGCGGATGTTGATGGATCACACATCAGAATACTACTATTAACCTTCTTTTATCGTTATTTTAGGCAACTGGTTGAAGGGGGATATATTTACGCTGCTCAACCGCCTTTATATAGAGTAGAGTATAATAAAAACTTAAAATATGTTTACTCTGAGGAAGAGAAAGATGAATATATGAAAACAATTCCTGAAGGAGCAAAAGTTGGTATTCAAAGATATAAAGGGTTAGGAGAAATGGATGCTGAACAATTATGGGAAACAACAATGAATATAGAAAATAGAACACTACTTAGAATAACTATAGATGATGCAATGTTAGCAGACCAAGTTCTTTCAGAATTAATGGGCGAAGAAGTAGAGCCAAGAAGAGATTTTATTGAAAAAAACGCAAAATTTGTGCAGAATTTAGATGTGTAGGAGGATAATATGGCAGATAATTTAAAAGATTTACATTTTTCAGAAGAAATAGAAAAATCCTTCTTAGACTATGCAATGAGTGTTATCGTTGCACGTGCATTACCAGATGTTAAAGACGGATTAAAACCAGTTCAAAGAAGAATAATCTATGGTATGAATGAACTTGGAGCAACATCAACAAGTCCACACAAAAAAAGTGCTCGTATTACTGGAGATGTTATGGGTAAATATCACCCACATGGAGATTCGAGTATATATGATGCTTTAGTTAGAATGGCGCAAGAGTTTTCGTATCGTTATTTACTTGTTGATGGACATGGAAACTTTGGCTCAATTGATGGGGATGGAGCAGCAGCACAGCGTTATACAGAAGCAAGAATGTCCAAACTTAGTATGGAACTAGTCAGAGATATGAATAAGAATACTGTTGACTTTATGCCAAACTATGATGGCGAAGAAAAAGAACCTGTTGTATTACCTTCAAGATTTCCAAACCTATTAGTAAACGGGTCAACAGGGATAGCGGTAGGTATGGCAACCAATATACCTCCACACAATTTAAAAGAAGTTATTAATGGAACAATTGCATTGATAGATAATCCAGATATAGAACTTTCAGAATTAATGGAATACATTAAAGGACCAGACTTTCCAACAGGAGCAACCATTCTAGGAAATAGTGGAATTAGACGAGCTTACGAGACAGGTAAAGGAATCGTTACTGTTAGATCTAGAGCTATAGTTGAAGAAATGAGTAATGGAAAACATCAAATACTAGTATCAGAAATACCATATATGGTTAATAAAGCGAATCTTATAACAAGAATAGCTGAGTTAGTTAGGGATAAAGTGATAGATGGTATAACAGACCTAAGAGATGAATCAAATAGAGAAGGTATAAAAATAGTAATTGAGCTACGAAGAGATGCAAATCCAAACGTGGTATTGAATAACCTATATAAACATACCGCACTTCAATCATCATATGGTATTAATTCGTTGGCATTAGTGGATGGTCAACCTAGAATACTAACACTTAAAGAAATGCTTGAAAAATATGTTGAACATCAGAGAGTTATTGTTAGAAGAAGAACTCAATTTGATCTAGATAAGGCAGAAGCTAGAGTTCATATCTTAGAAGGATTAAAAATAGCACTTGATAATATTGACGAGATAGTACAATTGTTAAAAGCGGCAGCTAATGATGAAGAAGCAACAAATCAACTAATAAATCGCTTCAGCTTAAGTGATATTCAAGCTAAAGCTATTCTAGAAATGCGTTTAAGACGTTTAACTGGACTGGAAAGAGGAAAAATTGAAGAAGAACTTGGAGAATTGCTACTATTAATAGCAGATCTAAAGGATATACTGGCAAATGAATTAAGAATACTTAATATAATAAAAGAAGAATTAAGTGAAATAAGGGACAGATATGGTGATGAAAGAAGAACATCAATCGATATGTCCGCAATTGATTATATTGAAGACGAATCATTAATACCTGTCGAAAATATACTAATTACATTAACTAATAAAGGATACATTAAGCGCGTTCCAAACGATACATTTAAAACACAAAATAGAGGTGGAGTTGGAATTAAGGGTATGGGAACTAACGAGGAAGACTTCCCAGAAAAGATTATTTCGATGAAAACGCATGATTTTGTTCTTATGTTCTCTAATTTTGGTAAAGTATATCGTATGAAAGGTTATGAAATACCAGAATTTAGCAGACAATCAAAAGGACTGCCAATAGTTAATTTATTACCAATTGAAAAAGAAGAAAAAATAACTTCAATAATAATGGTAAGAGCTGAAAATGAAGAAAGTAAAAACCTATTATTTGTTACAAAAACTGGATTAACCAAAAGAACTGGGCTAAGTGAGTTTGACAACATAAGAAACAACGGGAAAAAAGCTATTATTTTAAAAGAAAGAGATGAATTAATCTCTGTAAGAAAAACAAATGGTGAAAACGAAATTGTAATTGGTGCAAGCAACGGTAGAATGGTAAGGTTCAACGAAAATGAAATAAGAGTTATGGGACGTAGTAGTTCGGGAGTTAGAGGAATTAATTTTGATAATAATGTCGTTGTCGTCGGAGCTGAAGTCGTACTAGAAAACGAGGAAATATTAGTAGTAACAGAAAATGGATATGGTAAAAAAACACCAATCTCTGAATATAGACTGACTCACAGAGGAAGCAAAGGAGTTAAAGCACTAAATATTACAGAAAAAAATGGTAATATAGTAGCATTAAAAGCAATATTTGGCGGAGAGGACTTAATTATTATTACTGATAGTGGTATGACAATAAGAATATCCACAGAACAAATATCAACTCTTGGAAGGAACACACAAGGAGTAAGATTAATAAATTTAAAAAATGAACAGAAAGTATCAGCAATAGCAACACTAGATAAAATTGAAGTTGAAATTGAATCAGATGATACAGCTGCAGACCTTATTAATGAATAAATTATTTCCCGGGAAATATTTCCTGGGAAATATTTTTTTATGTTTCGCGTGAAACATTACTTTTTTTAACTTGACTTTGAAGTGCTAATATAATATTATTTAATGGATGCAATGAATATCGTGGAACTAGGTCAGGATCGGAAGGTAGCAGCCTTAACATTTAGTGTTCATGTGCATCATTTATTTTGAGGTAATATATATGGACGATTATGATGAAAAATATATGAAGATTGCTGTAAAAGAAGCATTAAAGGCATATAATAAAGGAGAAATACCGGTTGGTGCAGTGATTGTAGAAAATAGTGCAATTATTGCTAAAGCTCATAACTTAAGAGATACATCTGGAATTGTTACAAATCACGCTGAAATATTAGCAATATTGAAAGCAAATCGAAAAAAGAAGGATTGGAGATTAAATGGTTGCACGATGTATGTAACGTTAGAACCCTGTATGATGTGCTATGGAGCAATCTTACAATCTAGAATTGACAAAGTGTTTTATGCGACAACTTCAAAATTTAATAGTAACCGCGATTACAATCAAGAAAGAAGCTTTCAAATTACTGAATCTCAATTAAAAGCTGATACAACCATGCTGATTAAGAATTTTTTTGAAGAATTACGTAAATAAAACAATGTTTCACGTGAAACATTGTGGATAAATTATTTCCCGGGAAATAATTTGAAATTTAATTGTTAATAAAACTATATGTTTCACGTGAAACATATAGTTTTATTAAAATTATTAACACAATTTTTACTAATTAGAATACTATGTTTAATTACAATATGATATAATTATGAAGGGAGGTTAATATGGAATATCAATCATTATATAGAAAATATAGACCATCAGATTTTAATGATACCGTTGGTCAAACTGTGGCTTTAAAAATATTGAAAAATTCGATTATAAACAATCGAATTTCACACGCATATCTTTTTGCTGGACCACGCGGAACTGGAAAAACTTCCTTTGCTAAAATATTTGCAAAAACAATAAATTGCAAGACTCCTATTGATGGAATCCCATGTGGAGAGTGCGTGCCGTGTCAAATCCTATTAAATAAAGAATGCGTGGATATAATAGAAATAGATGCAGCATCTAATAATGGTGTTGATGAAATAAGAGAACTTAGAAATAAAGTAAATCTTGTGCCGGCAGAGTTGAAATATAAGGTGTATATCATTGACGAGGTGCACATGCTTACAACACAGGCCTTCAACGCACTGTTAAAAACACTTGAGGAACCGCCAAGTCATGCTATATTTATACTGGCAACAACAGAATTGGAAAGAGTATTACCAACTATACTGTCCCGCTGCCAAGTAATTGAATTTAAAAAAATATCAAATGAGCATATTTCACATAGGCTAAAATATATTTCAGATTTAGAAAAAATCAACATTGACGAAATTTCGATAAGAGAAATTGTTGAAAGTTCAGATGGTGGATTGAGGGATGCAATCGGAACGTTGGAAAAAATGTCAGCGTACACAGAAAAAGTTGAATTGAAAGATGTGAGAGTTGTTCTTGGTGGTGTGGCAATTGAAGAATTAGAATTTTTTGTGTCAAATGTATTGTGTGGAAACAAGAAAGAAATTATTACTTCAATTAATAAGCATGCAGACTCAGGTATAGATATTTATAAGTTTGCTGAGGATATAATAAAAATGCTTAAAAAAAATATTTTAGTTATGGATAATAGCAATAATGTTTCACGTGAAACATTAAGCGACGAAAACATACGTTCTATAATATTAAATTTAATAGAGGCTTTGCCAAAAATTAAAGCATCTAAGAATGCTGAACTTTTGCTCGAAATTGCTATCTTATCATCGATGAGAGATAATGAAAAACAGAATATAACACCTGAAGAGAAAGAAAACAAAGAAAAGGTTAAAGATGATAAGATAGAAAAGCAATCTTCAATTAAAAGAGATGAGGAAAACGTTAAATTTTTAGAATTGAAGAAATTACGTGTAGCTAATACCCTTGCAAAAGTCGACAAACAACAAATAAAAATAGTTAGAGAAAAATGGCCTCAACTTAAAAACGAAGCCTTTAATGTAGAATTTGGTTCCTTTGCAAGATTATTAGCAGATGATGCAATTCCGGTAGCAGCAAGTGATGAATATATAATTTTAACTTATAATTCAACAGCGTTAGCAACACAGTCAAATACAAATTTAGAAAAAATCGAAAAAACAATAAATTTAACTATTGGATGCAATCATAAAGTTATTTGTTTATCAAAAGAAGAATGGGATAGCTATATATTAAAGTATAAGGAAAACAAAGACCAATATACATATATTAAAGAAGAAAACGAAAGTGAAGAAGCAAATAGTAATTTGGCAGATAAAGCAAAAGCACTATTTGGAGAAGTATAAGGAAAAGGAGAAATAAATATGAACATGCAAGCACTAATGAAACAGGCACAAACTTTACAGAGAGATATGATGAAGGCAAAAGAAGATATTGATGCCTCAGTTTTTGATGGAGAGAGTGCTCTAGTAAAAATTAAATTGAATGGAAAAAAAGAATTATTATCTGTTGAAATTCAAAAGGATACCGATATTTCAAAAGAGGATATTGAAATGCTAGAAGATATGCTACTACTATCAATTAATAGTGCAATGAAAAAAGTGGATAAAATGACGGAAGAAAAAATGGGAAAATTTGGCAATGGAATGCCAGGGTTATTTTAAATATGTATCCAGATAGTTTGAAAAACTTAATTGAAGGATTTAAATTGTTGCCAGGAATAGGTGAGAAAACAGCAGAACGATTGTCCTTTTTTATTTTAGAATTAGAAGAAGAAAAAACAAGTTTTTTTTCAAGTTCAATAAAAGAAATAAAAGAGAAAATACATAAATGCCCAGAGTGTTATAACTATACAGATATGGATAAATGTGTAATCTGTTCAAGTGGACATAGAGACAAAAGCACATTATGCATTGTGGAAGATCCAAGGAGTATTTTTCTATTTGAAAAACTAGGATCATATAGCGGACAATACCATGTTATAAATGGATTGATATCTCCACTTGATGGAATTAATCCTGAAGATATTGGTTTAGAGAAACTAATTAAAAGAATAGAAAGTGGACACTTTAATGAAGTAATATTAGCAGTTAAGCCAAGCATAGAAGGAGAGACAACTAGTCTTTATATAAAAAAAATTTTAGAGGGAATGAAAATAAGGGTATCGAGGATAGCTAGTGGTATACCAATAGGAGCGGATATTGAATATATAGACACAATGACATTAGAAAGAGCACTTCAAGATAGAAAAGAAATAGAATAAAATTAAAAATGCCTCATAAAGTTTAACGAGGTGAAGCTTATGAAAATGGCATTAAAAATAGTAAAAAAGATAATTGTAGGTGCGTTTTTGTTGTATAGTTATAATCTAATTGCAGTATCTTTTAATTTAATGGTTCCAATAAATTTAATAACAATCTTGCTAGTATCATTTTTAGATATACCAGCAATGATTATGCTTGTAGCAGCATTAGCAGTAATCTTCTAGGGAGGATTAGATGATAGAGAAGTATAAAGAAAAGTATGAAATGTTTTATAATATAGCAACATCAAGCATAGCAAAGAATAAGCTGAGTCATGCGTACTTATTTGAATGCATAGAAGCGGATGCTTTGGATGTTGTTTTTGACTTTGCAAAAGAAATATTGATAAGCAATATTAAGGAAGCCGAAGTTGCTAAATTCGAAAAATTTATTAACAGCAATGCTTATCCTGAATTAATTACAGTTAAAGCAGAAGGATCATGGATAAAAAAAGAGCAAATATTATACTTACAAGAAAGATTAAAGACAAAATCGATATACAATAATAAACAAATTTATATTATAGAAGAAGCGGAGAAATTAAATAAATCCTCAGCAAATACACTTCTTAAATTTCTTGAAGAACCAAACGATAATATAATAGCACTTTTATTAACTAAAAATAGATATCAAGTAATAGACACAATCATTTCAAGGTGTCAAATAATCAGACTACACGCTTCTAATGAAAATAAAGAGGACTATAACAAAGAAGAAATATCAGATTGCTGTTCAATAATAAAAATTATTGAAGAAAAAAAGGGAGCAAGTATTGCGTTCTTATATGAATACAGTGATAAATTACAAAACAAAGAGACTTTAAATGCTATTTTAATTAATATGTTGAATATTTATCAAGAGGTACTTCATGTTTTAATAAACGTTCAAAGTACTCGCTATAATAATTTTATTGTTGAAATTGAGGAAATTGCCAGTTACAATAATATAGAACTAGTTACAAGAAAAACAGAATCAATTAATTATATATTGGACATGCTAAAATGGAATGTAAATATAAAATTAATTTTGGACAAGTTAATTGTATTAATGAGTGGGGAGGATTTAGATGTATAAAGTAGTAGGTATAAATTTTAGCAATTCAAATAGACTTTATTATTTTTCTACCAATAATATTGATTGCAAAAAAGGTGATAGAGTAATAGTCGAGACAGAAAAAGGCCTTCAATTTGGTGTTGCAGTAACAGAAATTGTAGATATGGCCGAAGAAAAGTTAATATATCCTTTGAAGAATGTATTAAGGATTGCAACTGAAGAAGATACAAAAAAACAAGCAGAAAATAAAAAAACAAGTGATAAAGCATTAGAAGAAGCGAAAAAGATAGCTAAGAATTTGAAATTAGATATGAATTTTATAGATGCCTCTTTCACCTTTGATAAAAATCAGTTGCTTTTTAATTTTCTTGCAGACGAAAGAGTTGATTTTAGAGAGTTAGCAAAAAAATTAGCAGCAATGTATAAAACTAGGATTGAGTTAAGACAAATAGGAGTAAGGGATAAAGCAAAGGAGATAGGAGGACTAGGACCATGTGGGCGATTTCTTTGTTGCAGCACCTTTCTTAATGACTTTAACAGTGTTTCAATTAACATGGCAAAAAATCAATACATTTCTCTTAATCCAACAAAGATTAATGGAATATGTGGAAGATTATTGTGCTGCTTAAAATATGAAGATGAACAATACTCTGAATTAAAGAGAATGCTACCACCACTTGGTACAATTATTAAAAGAGAAAACATTCAAGGAAAAGTCATATCTCACAACATTTTCAAACAAACATTCACAATAGAAACTCAAGATAGAACCTTTGTTGAATTAGAAAGTAATAAGAATGAAAGTAATTAACGATTTACTAGGATATACAAACTTAAAGATAGTACAAAATTCAGAATGGTTTAGTTTCTCATTAGATTCAGTACTACTTCCTAATTTTGTGACAATTAATAAAAGTACAAGAAGAATCCTAGATCTTGGCACAGGAAACGCTCCAATACCTCTAATATTGCAAACAAAAACTGAGGCAGAAATATATGGGATAGAAATTCAAAAAGAAATTTTTGAATTGGCAAAAGAATCATTACAACTAAATGAGTTAGAAAATAAAATCAATTTAATAAATGATGATATGAAAAATATGGATAAATATTTTGATCAAGAGTATTTTGACTTGATTTTAACGAATCCGCCTTATTTTAAGTTAAATGAATTATCTAAGACAAATGAGCTAGTTCAAAAAACGATTGCAAGGCATGAAGTCGCGATTACACTCGATGAAATATTACAACTTGCAAGAAAGTATTTAAAAAACAATGGCTATTTTGCGATGGTAAATAGAACGGAGAGACTAATTGAAGTTGTTGATGCCTTCAAAAAAAATAACATTGAACCCAAGAGAATTTGTTTTATTCATCCAAAAAAGGATGCAGAATCTAACATGTTTTTAATAGAAGGAAGAAAAAACGGAAATACAGGATTAAAGGTATTGCCGCCATTGCTTGCGCATAATGAAGATGGTACATATACAGATGCTGTTATTAAGTATTTTAATGAATAGGAGGCCGGCATGAAATTAATTGTAGGACTTGGAAACCCTGGTAAGGAATATGAGAATACAAGACATAATATGGGTTTTATATTTATCGATGCCTATGCAAAAAAGTACAACGAAAGAATTGATAAAACTAAATTTAATGGTAAATATAAGGATATAATCATCAATGGAGAAAAGGCCATATTATTAAAGCCAGAATCATTTATTAATCTCTCTGGCGAGGTCATTAGGAAATATATTGACTTTTTTAAAATAGAAAGTGATGATATCCTTATAATTAATGATGATCTTGACTTATCGTTTGGCACTTATAAATTGAGGCCAACGGGTGGCAGCGCAGGACATAATGGCCTTAAAAACATTGAACTTCATTTAAATACCAAGGATTATAAAAGACTTAAGATAGGAATATCAAATAATAAGTGTATTGATACTAAAGATTATGTACTTGGAAAGTTTAATAAGGAAGAAAAAGATACACTAGAAACTATGTCTGAAACGATTAGTAATCTCATAGATGATTTTATGAAGTTAACCTTTGACGAATTAATGGCAAAATACAATCATAAATAAGTTGGTGATATATGAATATATTCAATCAATATTTTAATTTTAATAATAGTAAGAAAATCATGAGTCTAGTTGGAATGACTGATGAATTTTTTTGTTTATATATTTCAAAAATGCTAGAGGCAAAAAAAGAAAGTATTTTAATTGTAACATCTACTTTATTCGAAGCTAATATGCTTTTATCATCACTTAATTCATATACAGAAAACGCATATTTATTTCCAATGGATGATTTTCTAACTAGTGAAGCAGTTGCGATAAGTCCTGATTTAAAAATAACAAGATTGGAAACATTAAATCAACTATGCAAAGCAGAGCCTGTAATAGTTGTGACACATTTAAATGGATATTTAAGATATCTTCCAACAAAGCAATTATATATGGAAAGTATTATTCATTTGGTTACAAGCAAGGAGTATAAAAGGGAAAAAATAATAAAGGAATTAACACATACTGGCTATACAAGAGAAAGTATTGTATCTAAAACTGGGGAAATAGCAATAAGAGGATTTATTATTGATATATTTCCAATTGGAGAAACACATCCGGTTAGAATTGAATTTTTTGGTGACGAAATAGAATCTATTCGATATTTTGATGAAGAAACACAAGCTTCAATTGAAGAAATAAAAGAAATTACTATTAGGCCAAATAGTGAAATTATATTAGATAAAAAAGAAGATGTTATTATAAATGAACACAAGTATATTAAAACACTATCTGATAAAGTAGTAAATTTGTCAGGCTATATGAAATCACACATAACAATATTTAAAAATTATACTCAACTTAAATCTAGCTACTTAAAACTAACGGATGAAATGTTTGAATATAATTCACAGAAAGATAAAGATTTTAAAGCAGAGTACATGTTTAAATTGGAGGACATGAACGAAGAGAATATTATATACTATAATACAATTGATAATGTTGATAAAGAAGGAAGTAAAAAGGACATAGAGTCATTTGATATTAAGGAAATAAAAAGCTTTCATGAAGATATAGAAGTAATAAACACATTCCTTAAGGACAATATTTATTTAGGGAAAACAGTACTAATTTATTTGAAAGAATACCAAATTAAAAATTTTATAAAATGTTTAGATACCGAATACATTATGACAAACGAGAATAATATTTATAAAAATAAGGTAAACATAATAAATAAGTCTTTAAATAAAGGATACATTTATAAAGATTATATAATACTAACTGATAAAGAGCTTTTTAATGTTCAAATAAATAAAAGCAAATACAAAACAAATTTCAAATACACATCGAAGATTAAAAATCTTAAAAACCTAGAAATAGGTGACTTCATAGTCCATAATATACATGGTATAGGTATATATAATGGAATAAAAACGCTAAATAAAGGAAACCTTGTAAAAGACTATTTAGAAATATTATATTTAGGAAAAGATAAATTATATATACCAGTTGAAAAAATAGATTATATTAGTAAGTATAACGGAAAAGAAGGCAGTGCTCCAAAAGTCACGAGGCTTGGTGGAGTAGAATGGCAAAAGACCAAGTTAAGAATTAAAAACAAGGTCAAAGATATAGCTGAAAAGTTAATAGCATTGTACGCAATAAGAGAATCTCAAAAAGGTTTTGCATTTACTAAAGACAATGAACTACAAATAATGTTTGAAAATGAATTTCACTATGAACCAACAAAGGACCAAGTCATAGCCATTAGCCAAATAAAGCAAGATATGGAATCGGTAAGACCAATGGACAGATTACTATGTGGGGATGTTGGGTATGGCAAAACTGAGGTAGCGTTTAGAGCAATGTTTAAAGCCGTAAATGATGGAAAACAAGTTTTATATCTTTGTCCAACAACCATTCTTTCTAGTCAGCAGTTTGAAAATGCTAAAATTAGATTTCAAAACTTTCCTGTAAACATTGCAGTACTTAATAGATTTACGTCTATAAAAGAAACAAAGAAGGTAATAGAAGACTTAAAGGAAGGGAAAGTAGATATAGTATTTGGAACACACAGAATTTTGAGCAATGATATAAAACCTAAAAACTTAGGATTATTAATTATTGATGAAGAGCAGAGATTTGGTGTAACTCACAAAGAGAGAATAAAAGAATACAAAGAAAATGTTGATGTTTTAACACTGACAGCAACACCAATACCAAGAACGCTACAAATGTCACTAGCGGGCATTCGAAGTCTTTCTTTAATAGAGACACCACCAGTAAACAGATATCCGGTTCAGACTTATGTTATAGAAGAAAATGATGTTTTAATTAAAGATGCAATATATAAAGAACTATCACGCAGCGGGCAAGTGTTTTTACTCTATAATAGTGTTGAAAGAATAGAAGCTAAGATGAATCACATTTCGCAGCTCGTTCCTGAAGCAAGAGTAATATACGCACATGGACAAATGAATAAAACAGAATTAGAAAATAGAATGCTTGATTTCATAAACCATAAATATGATGTTTTAGTGTGTACAACAATAATTGAGACGGGCATTGACATACCAAATGTAAATACACTTATTATTTTGGATGCTGATCATTATGGGTTAAGTCAGTTATATCAAATAAGAGGAAGAGTTGGAAGAAGTGACAAAATTGCTTATGCCTACTTAATGTACTCAAAAAACAGAATTTTAACAGAATCAGCAATTAAAAGATTAAATGTAATAAAAGAATTTACAGAACTTGGAAGTGGTTTTTCAATAGCAACAAGAGACTTATCAATAAGGGGAGCAGGAGATCTGCTAGGAAGTGAACAAGCTGGATTTATTGATAATGTTGGAATAGAATTATACTTAAAAATTCTTGACGAGGAAGTAAGGAGAATCAAGGGTGAAGATATTGAAGAAGATAGAGAAGAAGAAAAACCATTAATTGACGTAGAAACACATATTGGGGATGAATATGTAGAAGAAGCAGATTTAAAGATAGAAATTCATAAGAAAATTAACACTATTGACACATACGAAAAACTTGTAGAAATTAAATCTGAACTTGAAGATAGATTTGGCAAACTATCAGAAAAAGTATTACTATATATGCATGAAGAATGGTTTGAAAAATTAGCTAAAAAACTAAGCGTTATAAAAGTTAATGAAACAAGGAACTATGTTGAAGTAATTTTTAATCCAGAAATGACATTAAAAATTAATGGTGAAAAGCTCTTTATAGATGCATATAAAATTTCTAATATGTTTAGGTTTGCGCAAAAAAACAAGTGTTTAGTAGTAATAATAGATACAATTAAACTAGAAAAACACTACTTATATTATTTGTTAGAATTACTAGGAAAAATTGAGATACTTGACTAGTATTTCTATATTTGTTACTATCAATATGATAGGAAATGATAAATATGGATACAGATATAACTAAAATGTTTCTTGAAAAAAACAAAGAAATATTTGAAAACAGCTTAAATCTTGAAATCAATAGAAATTTAGAAGCATTAAAGCAAACTACAGATAATTGTGTAATTTTAGAGATAAATAAAGTTAGTAAGTTTTTAAATAATTTGTTCCGAGAAATTAGTTTGAACTTTGAAAGTCAAGTGTTGAGCGACTTGATTGATAATCAAAAAAAGAAATTGAATAATATAGTTAATGATGCAATTGAAGATAAAAAAAAGTTATTAAAAGAGTATTTTGAAAACTATAAAAAAACTATTTTAATTGAAGAAGAATACATAAATAAATATTATAAGGTGATAGATAATACAACTTTAGAATTAAGTGATTACTTAGAAACACAACTAAGAATAGATATTTGCACTTTGTTCACACCGGCAATTTTAAGAACCTTTAAATTAAATAATGAAAATGAGCAAGAACGGATTAAAAGTAGAATAGATGGATTACTAACAGAGGTCATTATAAGAAGGATGAAAGAAGAAATTGTTTTCAGGGATAATGTCTTGAAAAATATGTGTAGTGAATCCTTCAAACGTTATTTAGAATTAAATAAGCAAACTGTAGAATAAATGAGACTTAAATTGTTAAGTCTTTTTTATTGGTAAAATTTACCAAAGGAAATCCCCCTATAAAGATATTATAATTTACTTATAGGTTAATTATTTTGAAAATGATGGTATAAGAAAAAGATTGTGAGGAAAAATAACATATAGAGAAAGCGAGGATGAATGGTGGAATCAACTGGAATTGTTAGAAGAATAGATGAGCTCGGAAGAATTGTGATACCAAAAGAGATTAGAAGAACACTCAAAATAAAGGATGGATCATCACTTGAAATTTTTATAGAGAAGGATATGGTAACTTTAAAGAAGTTTTCATCAATGAGTGGTCTAATAGATATTGCAGAACCATATACTGATGCAATTTTTAATGTTATTAAAAAAACGGTTATTGTAACAGATAGAGACAGTATAATAGCAGTTGCTGGAAAACAAAAAAAAGAACTTATTGGTTTATCCATTAGTAAATATTTAGAAGAATGCTTAAACAGTAGAAATATTATTGTTCAAAAATACAAAAACAATTTAGAATTATCAGAGACTAAGACAATATCGTGCAGCTATGTAATAAGAGCCATAGTTTCACATGGTGATTCAGTTGGCTTAGTAATAATATTGGATAATAACGATATAACAGATAGTGAAGAGGACGTTGTAACAATAGCAGCTCAATTTTTAGGAAAACATATTGAAGAATAATGAAATCTATGCTATAATTCCTTTATATTTTAAATGTTTTGAAGGAAAGAGATATGTAATTTCTTATTAAAAGAGAGCTTGATAGGGTGAAAGAAAGCATAAGAAGACATTGAAAATGATTCCTGAACTTCTTAATGGAAAGATTAAGACGTGTATTGGCGTTAACAAAAGAGTGTATAATAACTATTATAAAATAAGGTGGAACCGCGTTTAGACGTCCTTATAGTATAATAGTTTTTATTTTTTAGGAGGTAGTAGATTTTATGGGAGTTTTACAGGAATAAGGTTTAAACGATAAAAAATTAAAGATGACTATAAATTATATTGTCATATAATATACTGCTAGGAATTAAAATAAAATTAGTGAAAAAATAATCACTAAAAATGTAGATTATGGAACCACACATAGGAGGAGAGAATATGAATAAAAAATATTATATAACTACACCAATATATTATCCAAGCGCAAACTTTCATATTGGGCATTGCTATACAACAATAATTGCAGATGCTCTTGCCAGGTATAAAAGAATAAAAGGTTACGATGTTTTCTTTCAGACAGGAACAGATGAGCATGGTCAAAAAATTGAAACAAAAGCAGAAGAAGCAGGTAAAAACCCCAAGCAGTACGTAGATGAAATTGTAGAAAATGCTAAAGAACTATGGAAAAGCCTTGGCATTTCGTATGATTATTTTATAAGAACAACAGATGAAATACACGAAAAAGCAGTACAGAAAATATTTCAAAAGCTGTATGATCAGGGAGACATTTATAAGGGAGATTATACTGGCCAATACTGCACACCATGCGAGTCGTTTTGGACAGAAAATCAGCTTGTAGAAGGAAAATGTCCGGATTGTGGAAGAGATGTTCATGTAGTAAAAGAAGAAGCATACTTTCTTAAACTATCAAAATATCAAAATAGATTAGTTGAACATATAAAAGCTAATCCAGAATTTATTCAACCAATATCTAGAAAAAATGAAATGATAAATAATTTTATTAAACCTGGATTAGAAGATTTGTGTGTATCTAGAACTTCGTTTAAATGGGGAATACCCGTTCCATTTGATGAAAAGCATGTAATCTATGTGTGGATAGATGCTCTATCTAATTATATTACCTCATTAGGGTATGAATCAGAGAATGATGAACTATTCAAAAAATACTGGGCGGCAGATCTACAGCTTGTTGGAAAAGAAATTGTAAGATTTCATACTATTATATGGCCGATTTTATTAATGGCACTTGATCTTCCTTTACCAAAACAAGTATATGGACATGGATGGTTAATAATCGATGGCGGAAAGATATCAAAATCATCAGGAAACTATAAGGATCCAAGAGAATACATAGAAGATTATGGTGTAGATGCGGTAAGATATTTTGTTTTAAGAGAGGTTCCATTTGGAAATGACGGTAACTTTTCAGAAATAGCATTAATTAATAGGACAAATGCTGATTTAGCTAATACACTTGGCAATTTAGTCAATAGAACAATATCAATGGCTAATAAATATTTTGATGGTAAAGTATCTAACAAGCAAGTAAACGGTAATTTTGATTCAGAATTACTTAATGAAATAAATGAAGTAGATAAAAAAGTAGAAGATTCAATTGAAAGACTTGATATAGGAGAAGCACTAGAAAACATATTTAATGTACTAAGACGTTGTAATAAATATATAGATGAAACAACACCGTGGGTTTTAGCAAAAGATGAAAATGAAAAAGACCGCCTTGAAACAGTTTTATTTAACCTATTAGAGGGAATAAGAGTATGTGCATATGAATTAGAAGCTTTCTTGCCGTCTACTAGCAAAGAAATATTTAATCAATTAAACAATAATGAAGAGATGAACAAATTTAAAGAGGACAATTTTTATGAAACAGGAACGCCTTTTCCATTATTTCAAAGAATTGATTTAGAAGAAAAGTTAAAAGAAATAAATAAATAAAATAGACTTCAGTCTATTTTGTTTTTTTAAAAATGGTATAATTAAATTGGTGATAATATGTATATAGACTCTCATCTTCATTTATCAAATGATTATTATGAAGATATAAATAAAGTAATAGAAGAAGCTTATGATAAAGGTGTCAGTTTTTTAATAATAAGTGGATGTGATAAAAAAGGAATAAAAGAGTCAATTGAAGTAGCTAATAAATTTAAGAATATATACCTAACACTTGGGTTTCACCCTAATGAGGCAAACTATATTGAAGAACAAGACATAAAATACTTAAAAGAAATAGTAGCAAAAAACAAAAAGGTATTAGCAATAGGCGAGATAGGTCTAGACTATTATTGGGTAAAAGACAATAAAGAAAAACAACAAAAATTATTTAGAAAACAATTGTCGTTAGCAAAAGAACTTAAATTACCAGTTATAATTCATTCACGAGATGCTCATCTTGATACTTTTAGTATTTTATCAGAATATAATTTAAAAGGGATCATACACTGTTTTAGTGGATCGTTAGAAGCAGCAAAAGAGTATATAAGCCTTGGGTATCTACTTGGTATTGGTGGAGTGGTAACGTTTAATAATTCAAAAATCCAAGAAGTGGTAAAAGAAATACCTCTTGAATCAATTGTTTTAGAAACAGATAGTCCTTACCTTGCGCCAACTCCTTTTAGAGGTAAGCAAAATAGTCCAAGTTATATACCGATAATAGCAGCAAAAATAGCAGAATTAAAAAATATAAAAGCAGAAGAAGTGGCTATAGTAACAACTCGAAATGTTTGTAATTTATATCGAAATATGGAATAAATTGACATAAAAAAACAGATATGATATTATCGTGTTAGAATGGTGGGATATAATGAAAAGAACATTAAAAATGATTAGAAATGAATTGTTTGTAATAACATTTCTTATCGTGCTTTTCTTTGTTGTTGCGACAGCAAATAAATCAACAACCATAACTGTATTAAATATAGATTCAGTAAGAAGTGTGCAAGCCGTTAATTTAAAAACAACATATGACCCAAATATAGTAGAGGTCAAAACTGTTTCAACTATTGCAGAGGTCGTTGAACATGCTAAAACAAATCCTGTAAAATATAACGGAACAATGACAGCTTACGGTCCGGATTGTGTAGGCTGCAGTGGCTATGTAGCATGCCCTCCAAATCCAAGTGTAAAAAACAGTGTTTATTATAAAGATCGCGAATATGGTGAAACAAGAATAGTTGCAGCAGATAGACAAATACCATGTGGAACTATTGTAAAAGTAGCAGGGACATCAATTGGAACTGAATTCATTGCAATAGTACTAGATCGAGGTGGCGTCATAAAAGGCACGCTAATGGACTTGTTATATAAAAACGAATCAAGTACATATAGCTTCGGAAGACAAAAGGTATCTTACGAAATAGTAAGATGGGGCTGGTAGAAGAAGTAGATAACAAATAGTAATATTTGTTATTTTTCTTTTATTCTTAATATTAAAGTGTTATAGTATTAGCGGTGATAATTATGCTAGAGCATAACTTTAAAAAGAAATATGGACAAAATTTTTTGAATGATAATAACATTATAAGAAAAATTGTAGCAAGCGCTGAAATTGAAAAAGATTCACTTGTTATTGAAATAGGCCCAGGAAGTGGTTCTCTAACAAAAGAATTGGTTAAGGTCTCAAAGGTTCTTGCATATGAAATAGATACAGAGTTAAAAGATGTATTAGAAACAGAGTTTAAGAATGAAAAAAGTTTTAACATAATATTTGATGATTTTTTAAATAGAGATATAAAGAGTGATATAGAAGCTTTTAAATATAATAAATTATATGTTGTAGCAAACCTCCCTTATTACATAACAACTCCTATACTAAATAAGTTAGTAGAAGAAAGGCTAAACGTTGAACGTATAGTTATAATGGTTCAAAAAGAAGTTGGTGATAGATTTGGAGCAGTGCCTAAATCAAAAGAATATGGCTCAATTACAGTGTTTTTAAACTATTATTTCAATATAAGAAAATTATTTGTAGTAAGTAGAAATTGTTTTGTTCCAAAGCCAAATGTTGACAGCATAATCTTATCACTTGATAAAAAAGAAAATAAAGTAAAAGTAAATAATGAAGAAGTCTTTTTTAAGCTTGTAAGAGACTCATTTGTGCATAAAAGAAAAAATTTAAGAAACAATCTTATATCATATAATTTGAATAAGATAGAGGATATATTAAAGAAATACAACAAGGACTTAACTACAAGAGCGGAGGAGTTACCTTTAGAGGTATTTGCAGATATCAGTAATAATTTATAAAAGAGAAAGCATATAATTACTTGGAGATGATTATATGCTTTTTAAAGTAGGAGACCTAGTAACAAGAGATTCTTATAATAATGATATGCTATTTAAGATAACACAAATAGATAAAAATGTCGCATATCTAAAAGGTGTAGATGTTAGACTCTATGCTGATGGCGAACTAAGTGATTTAAGAATGGCTGGAAAGAAAGATGACAGTGAAGACGAAGAATTTGCTAGAAACCTTGAAGAGGGAAAACCACTTGACCGAGGAAAGTATTTCTATTTACCTGGCAAAGTATTACACATTGATGGCGATATTGATTATTTAAATCGATGCATGAATTTCTACAAAAGAATTAAAGTTATGGCCTTTGGATTGCAATTAAAAGAAAATGAAATTGCCCCTAACATAAGAAAATATTTAGAAGACTTAACCCCTGACATTGTTGTAATTACTGGTCATGATGTATATTATAAAAAAAATAAAAAGATAGAGGATATTAAAAACTATAAAAATAGTAATAACTTTATTTCAGCAATAAAAGAAGCGCGAGAGTACGAAAAATCACAGGACAAATTAATAATTATTGCAGGGGCCTGCCAATCTGATTATGAGGAACTAATAAAAGCAGGTGCAAACTTTGCCTCTAGTCCAAAAAGAGTCAACATTCATGCATTAGATCCGGCAATAGTTGCTTCATCAATCGCACTATCAGATAAAAATAAAAATATTGATTTGATTGATATTATTAACAAAACAAAATATAAGGAAGAAGGTATAGGAGGCATAATAACAAATGGAACCATGTATGTGGGGTACCCAAGATGAATATAGATAAGGTAAGAGAAAAAATTGAAGGAAGTAAGGGCAAAATTATAAAATTTAAATTTAATGGGAGTAGAAATCAAGTTGAAGAATTTCATGGTACAATAGAAAACACATACAACTATGTTTTTTTAGTTAGACTTGAGAAAAATAAAGAGCAAATAAAATCATTTAGTTATAGCGATGTTCTAACAGATAGTTTAGAAATATTTGTTGAATAAACTTGCAATTTTTATAAAAATATTATACAATTAAAATGTATAGTTTTACACTTTAAAGGAGGTAGGCATATTATGAAGATAACATCAATAAAAGTAAAGAAGGAAGAGCGTGCAGGATCTCGTATGAAAGCGAGAATCTCTATATTGATTGATGATGTATTAGCAATTCACAACATTAGAGTCATTGAAGGAAAAAATGGTTTATTTGCTGCAATGCCTAGCACAAAAAGAGAATTTACTAATGAAAATGGAGAGAAGGTTGTAGAACACTATGACACAGTACATCCAATCAATTCTGAAGTTCGTGCAATGTTCAACGAAGAAATCTTAAAAGCATATAATGAAGCTGAATAATTGAAAGCCATAAGGCTTTTTTTGTTGTCATAAATTTATTTACTAATCATAAGCTTGATTAGGAGGAATAATTATGGACAAGGCAGAAAATGTAATAACAAACTATAATCATGGCATTAGTGTAGTAGAAAGAAAAAATTTGATAGTAACCGGGGTAAAAAAAATAGAAAACTTTGACAATGAAGAATTTTTAATGGAAACAATCATGGGATTTTTAATTGTTAAAGGAGAAGATTTGGAATTAATTAAACTTGATACAATGCAAGGAAATGTATCTATAAAAGGATTAATAAAGAGTTTTACTTATGTAGAAGATATGAAGAAAAAAGACAAAGAGGAAAGTATTTTTAATAGGCTATTTAAATGATGACACTAGAAGTACAAATACAATCATTAATTTATTCCTTAGTGTTTGGAATGTTTATATCAATGATTTTTAATTTCTTTTATAAGTATTTATTTAATAAAAGAAAAATAATTAAGATTTTATCAACAGAACTGTTTATAATTAGTAGTGTACTCCTATATTTCTTGCTACTTGTCAAAATAAACAATGGTATAATTAGCTACTATTTATTTATATCTATAATATTAGGTTTTGTTATAGGAAATAAAAAGACTAAAATACTTAGATTTAAAAAAGCAAAAGCCACTAATTAGTCTACAATATAGACTTTTTCTTTTGCACAAATATTAAAGCAGGGCTTTGAATATCTTTCTTTTTAGTGTATAATAATAGTTACTAAGAAGGTGACATTATGTCTATAATAGATTTCAATAAACAAATAAAAAGATGTATCAATAAAGCAAGCAACATTTTTATTATGGGGCATAGAGATATTGACTTAGACGCAATTGGAAGCTGCTATGGAATGTATCAATTTGCAAAAAAAAGCAATAAAGACACCTTTATAATCCTCGATGATAAAAAATTGGAATTAGGTGTGAAAAAAGTATTAGAAAAAACAAGAGATAACTATACAATTGTAAAGAGTAAAGATATAAAAGATAAGATAGTAAAAAAGAGTCTTCTAATTATATTAGATACTAACAAGGAATATTTATTACAAAATGAAAAACTTCTTGAAAAATTTAAAGAAGTACTTATAATAGATCATCATGGATTAGGAGAGTCTTCAATTAAATTTGGATTAAAGGTAATAGATCAAAATACATCTAGTGTATGTGAAATGATTGCAGAACTTCTTGAATATAATAAAATACAGATTGGATCAGAACTTGCTACTGTTATACTTTCTGGGATAGTACTGGATACAAATAACTATGTGTTGAAAACAACCGCCAATACGTTTAAAGCATCTTACTATTTATCTAAAAACGGTGCGGACATGATGTATGTTCAATATGTATTGAAGCAAGACTTGAAGGAGTATATAGAAAGGCAAAAAGTTATTACAGAGGTTAAGCTGATTAAAAACATTGCTGTTTCAAAAGGAAGATATAGAGAAATATATAGAAGGGAAGACTTAGCAAAGATCGCGGATACTATTTTACTATTTAATGGTATGGAAGCATCGTTCGTAATTGGAAGAGTAGATAAAAATACAATTGGTATTAGTGCCAGATCTATGGGAAATATTGACATTGGAAAAATATTAGAACAGTTTGGCGGCGGAGGAGATACACATGAAGCAGCTGCTAGAATTTCTAATATGACATTAAAAGAAGTAGATAAGGAAGTAATAAAGCTTGTAAATATGTTATAATAAGGAGGTACTTATGAAAGTATTATTTATTAAAGATTTAAAGGGACAGGGTAAAAAAGGAGAAATCAAAGAAGTAAAAGATGGTTATGCTCAAAACTTCTTAATTGCAAAAGGATATGCTACAAAACTAAATGAACAAAATTATCATAATTTTCAACAAGTAAAGGAAAACGAAAAAGCACTTGATGAACAAAATAAAATTAAAGCAAAAGATATGAAAGAAAAGCTAGAAAAAATTGAACTTACATTTACAGTAAAAACTGGTGCTGGAGATAAAGTGTTTGGAAGCATAAGCGCAAAACAAATAAAAGATGAATTAGACAAGTTAAATTATATAATAGATAAAAAACAAGTAGATATAGACCACACAATATCAGCACTTGGATATCACACAGTAAAAATAAACTTATATAAGGATATATTTGCCAAAGTAAAAATAAAACTTGAAAAGTAGGAAGTGATTATAATGAAGGGGAAAGAAATGCCAAGCAATTTAGAGGCTGAACAATCAGTATTAGGTTCAATGTTTCTATCTTCTTTCGCACTGCAGAAAGCATGCGATTCATTGTCAAAGGAGTCTTTCTTTTATGATAAAAATGGTGTTATATTTGAAACTGTCAAAGAAATGGCGGATAAAAAGATACCAATAGATGCGACAACAGTAACATCGGAACTTAAAAATAAAGGCGTTTTAAATACTGTTGGTGGAGTAGAATATTTAAGTGAAATATTTAATAATGTCCCAACAGCAGCAAATATTGATCAATATATTAAATTAGTTATAGAAAGTGCATTAAAAAGACGTTTAATTGAAGTTTCTACTGACATAACGACATCTGCATATGTAAGTAATAGTAGTATAAATGAGACGTTAGATGAAGCTGAAAGAAAAATATTAGATATTGTTAAAAATAAAAGATCTACAGAATTTAGAAATATAAAAGAAGTATTAAAATCAACCCAAGCAAATCTTGAAAAATTATCAATGACTAAAGGTGAAGTTACTGGTATTCCAACGGGGTGGGCAAGAATTGATCAGATGACATCAGGGTTTCATGAACATCAACTTATTATAGTTGCATCACGTCCAGGTATGGGAAAGACAGCGTGGGCATGTAATTTGGCAACAAATGTCGCTATCAATACAGATAAAACCGTTGCAATTTTTAACCTTGAAATGGGAGCGGAACAATTAGCAAGTCGTATGATAAGCTCACTTGGTCAAGTTGAAGGATATAAACTTGCATCAGGGAATCTTCGAAATGACTGGGGAAGAGTTAATGAAGCAATTAGCCAATTAGAAAACGCCAAGCTTTATATAGATGATACACCAGGGGTTACAATTGGAGAAATTAGGAGCAAATGTAGAAGACTAGCAAGTAGCGAAGATGGTTTAGGCCTTGTTATAATTGACTATTTACAGTTAGTTACTAGTTCTACTAATTATGGTTCAAATAGGCAGCAAGAAGTGTCTGATATTTCAAGATCTCTTAAAATGATGGCAATGGAATTAAATATTCCGGTAGTTGCGCTTGCACAGCTTTCTCGTTCTGTTGAACAAAGAAAAGAAAGTAAAAAGCCAATGTTAAGTGACCTAAGAGAGTCAGGATCGATAGAGCAGGATGCGGATATTGTTGGTTTCTTATATAGAGATGACTATTACGATGCTGAAAAACAAAGAGAAGATAACATAAGTGAAAGTGAGTTTATTTTTGCAAAACATAGAAATGGAGCAGTGGGAATAGTTCCATTAAGATTTAAGAAAGATACTTCTACATTCTTCTCGGTTTTAGATGAGTATAGCGCCAAGGGAGATAAACATGAGTAAGAAAAATATAATATTTATTATTTTTGGACTTTTACTTAGTTCAATCGTTTTCTTTTTTGATTATAAAGAAACATTTGAGCCTAAAGAACTATATCGTGTATATCTTGAAGGTAAAACAATTGGATTTATAGAGTCAAAAGAGAAATTAGAAGAATATATTGACAGCGGGCAACAGGAAATAAAAGAAAAATATAAAGTAGATAAAGTGTATATACCTAATGATTTAGATATAATAAGAGAGACTACTTATAATGAAAAAATATCACCAGAAGATACACTATATACAACAATTAAAGATAATTCATATTTCACTATAAATGGATATGTTGTAAAGATTAAGGGTGTTGAAGTAAGCAATGAAGATGGTAAAGAGCAAGAAGAAGATAAAATTCTTTACATACTAGACAAGACTTTGTTTGAAAAATCACTTCAAAATACTATTTTAGCCTTTACAACAGAGTCAGAATACAACAATTTTATTAATAAAACACAACCAGAAATAAAAGAAACAGGTAAGCTAATTGAAGACATGTATATTAAAAATGATATAACAATAAAACAAGATAAAATATCAACAAAATCAAATATTTTAGTTACCGAAGAAGAAATAAGCAAATACTTATTATTTGGAACAAAAGAAGAACAAGATAAATATACAGTGAAAGATGGCGATGATATTGATACAATTCTTGACAAGAACAAACTATCTCTTCAAGAATTTTTAATAGCAAATCCTCAGTTTAATAGTGTTAATAACCTCCTTTACAAAGGACAAATTATTAATATTGGTCTAATCAAACCTGCAATTAGATTTGTAGAAGAATCTCATATAGTAGAAGTACAAACAAAAAAATATGACACAAAGATAGAATATGATGGTGACCTTTTAGCAGGAGTAGAAAAAGTTAAACAAAAGGGCGTAAACGGTGCTGATAAAGTTACTACAAAAATACAGATGACAAATGGTGATGTAACATCAGCTGTTATCGCATCAACAGAGGAAATAAAGCCAGCCGTAACAGAAATAATTATTAAGGGAAATAAAAAGGCAGCAATAGGTAACTTAGGCGTTTGGTTCTGGCCAACAAATAAACCATACATCGTAATGAGTACATATGGATGGCGTTGGGGAAAATTCCATGAAGGAATAGATATTTCTGGTACAGGATATGGCTCTCCAATATATGCGGCTAATAATGGTGTTGTAACTGTTTCAAGATTTGATTCATATAATGGAAATTACATAATTATTAACCATAATAATGGATATTACTCACTATATGCACATATGGCATCATTAAATGTATCAGCAGGTCAGGTAGTATCAATGGGAGACAAAATAGGATCAATGGGTAGCACAGGGTATGCATTTGGAACTCACTTACACTTTTCTATATATAAAGGTGTTCCGTTTGCAAATGGAACTAGTTCTATTAACCCTTACAGTGTGTACTAATGAAAATTAAAATATTAGCAAGTGGGTCAAAAGGAAACTGTACATATATAGATTGTGAAAATACAAAAATACTTTTAGATGTTGGCATAAACTTAAAGCAAATAGAGGATAGTTTAAATACAATAGATGTAACTTTAAAAGAGATGGATGCTGTACTTATAAGCCATACACATAGTGATCATATAAAAGGATTGGCAACTTTAGTGAGAAAAGTCGGGCTAAAGGTATATATTACAATTGATTTATTAAAAGATATTAGAAAAATTATTCCTATAGAAAATATAGTTATAATTGATAATAAATTTAATATAAATGATGTATCAATTACACTAATAAATACATCACATGATGTTAAATCGTATGGATTTATTATTGAATATAATGGGAAATCTTTGGTACATATTACAGATACAGGCTATATAAATAGAAAGTATTACGATATTACTAGTAACAAAGATATATATGTAATAGAAGCAAATCATGATGAAGAGATGCTAATGAATGGTCCATATCCATATATTTTAAAACAAAGGGTAATAGGAGATGTTGGTCATTTATCAAATAGACATACAGGAAAGTATTTAGCAACTGCTATTGGTAATAATACAAAATATATATTTCTAGCGCATATAAGTGAAAATAATAATACTAAAGAACTAGCGCTTCATGATGTTAAAGAGGAATTAAAAGATACAGAATTTGATATTAATAATATTATTTTAACAAGTCAAAATGAATCATCAATTGAGGTAGAAGTATAATGATAAAAATAATATGTATAGGGAAAATTAAAGAAAAATATTTTGCTGATGCGATAGAGGAATATAAGAAAAGAATATCAAAATTTACTAATGTTGAGATAATAGAATTGAATGACTTTAATACAGATGATAAAATAGTAACATTAAGAAAAGAAAAAGAACAATTATTGAAAATAATAAATAGCAAAGACTATAATATTTTATTAGATATTGATGGAGCTGAATTATCATCGACAGAATTAGCAGAAAAATTCGATAAGACCCTAATTATAAACGGTAATATTACGTTTATTATTGGTGGCTCATATGGTGTAGAACAAGAAATAAAACAGATGGCTAATTATAGATTATCCTTTTCAAAAATGACATTTCCACATCAACTATTTCGAGTTTTATTACTAGAGCAAATATATAGAGCATTTAAAATCAATAATAATGAAGAATATCATAAATAGATATTCTTTTTTTCATTGCATATACTTTCATAGGTGATAAATTGTTAAATATATTAAGTAAAATATTATGGGCGATAGCAACAATAATAATACTTTCATGTGGTCTTTACTATACAAAAAAATTAAAGTTTATACAATTTAAACTTAAAAGAATATTTAATAGTCTAAAAACAGAAGATAATGTAACTATTACGCCTTTTAAAATATTAATGATGACACTTGCTGGCAAAATTGGGGTTGGATCAATAGCAGGAATATCATTAGCAATATATATTGGTGGAGTAGGAAGCGTATTTTGGATTTGGGCATCATCTTTAATAGTTGCAGCAGTTGCTTTTGTAGAAAGTATGCTTGGAATTATATACAAAGAAAAAGACGGAAATCATTATAAAGGAGGTCCATCGTTTTATATTGATAAAGGACTAAATAAAAAAAGGTTAGCAAAAATATATGCCTTGCTTATAATTGTTAGTTATATATTTGGATTTCTCTCTATTCAAGCAAACACAATATCTATATCTATTAACAATAGTTTTGGCTTTGATCGATTAACAATTGGTATTATTTTAGCGATACTAACACTATTTATGATAATTAAAGGACTTAGTTCAATAACAAAAGCCACAGAAATAATAGTTCCATTAATGGGTATATGTTATTTAGGAGGAGGCTTATTTGTAGTATTCAACAATATTAGTTTAGTTCCTGATATACTTAAAGAAATAATAACAGAAGCTTTCACATTTAAATCCTTTACTAGTGGCATGATAATGAGCCTTATTATTGGAATGCAACGCGGCATATTTTCAAATGAAGCAGGAATTGGAACAGCTGCAATTGCAACAGGAGCATCAGATAGTAGTGATTATATTGGCGGTGGATTAATCCAAATACTTGGAATATATTTTACAAGTTTAATAATATGCACAACAACAGCAATAGTAGTATTAACTTCAAACTACACAGATATTGCGTTTACAAGTATGAACGGAATAGAATTGACACAATACGCTCTTAACTTTCATATGGGGAAATTTGGTGATATAATATTATTGTTATCAATATTCTTATTTGCTTTTTCTACTATAATAACATCTTACTATTATGGGGAAAGTAATTTAAAGTATTTATTTCCTAACATTTCAAAAAAGGCTTTAATAATACTGAAAATAGTAATAGTAATATTGATTGTTTACGGAAGTGTTGCAAGTGCTACTCTACTTTGGAACATAGTTGATGTATTAGTAGCTATGCTTGCTATAATTAATATTTATGCAATATACAAATTAAAGGATGTAGTAAAAAGAAGGTGTAGTAATGATTGGAAATGATTGGGATAATTTACTAAAAGAGGAATATGAAAAAGAATATTTTAAAAAACTACAAGATTTTGTTGTAGATGAATATAAGAAAAATACTGTCTATCCAAAATTGAGTGAGGTCTTTAATGCTTTTATTCATACTTCATACAATAATGTGAAAGTAGTAATTTTAGGACAAGATCCATATCATGGTGAAAACGAAGCAGAAGGATTATCTTTTTCTGTAAAAGAGGGTATTCATAAACCACCTTCACTGGTTAATATTTTTCAAGAGCTTAAAGAAGATTTGGGGATAATACCATCTAAAAGTGGAAGTTTAGTTAAATGGAGCAAAGAGGGAGTATTACTTTTGAACTCTACCCTTACAGTACTTAAGGATACCCCAAAATCACACAGTAATAAAGGTTGGGAAATATTTACTGATGAAGTAATTAGACTAATAAACAAAAAAAATACACCAGTAGTATTTATTTTATGGGGTAGTGATGCAAGAAATAAAAAATCTTTAATTACTAATAAGAATCATTTTATAATTGAATCACCACATCCGTCACCATTATCAGCATATCGTGGTTTTTTTGGAAGTAAACCTTTTTCAAAAACAAATGCCTTTTTAATAAAGAACAATATCAAACCAATAGATTGGGAGCTAAAATAAAGAAATATTTGATTACTTAGTTTTTAAGTATTTCAAATATTTCTTCTTTTTTCCATGTATACAACCCTTTTTCTTTATATCCAGATAACTTACCAATTAAATTTGTTGGAAATGAATGCAACAATTTATTAAGCTCTTCAGCATTACAATTATAATATCGCTCACAAGCTTCACAATTCATACTATTTAATGACATGTCATTAATTAGATCTGTATCACCTTCATCGGGGATAAATGCTTTCTTACCTTCAATAATATTATTAAACTCATTTACCGAATCATTAAGTAGTTCACTAAATTTAAAAGTAGATATCTCAATTTCATTTATCTTTTCTAATGTTGTCAAAGTCTCTTCTTCATTTAGTTTGTTTAACATATCATTAGCAGAATAAAGTAAGGCTTTTTTTTGATTTAATAAGGCTTCAATATTATTCTCTGCTTCTTCAACCTTTATTGAATATAATTTATATTTTGCTCTAATAGTTAAAAATATTATGGTAATTATTGATATAGTAACAACAACGCCAAGTATAATAATATATGTAATCATGTAACCACCTCTAATATAATAATTATAGCCAAATAATCACTAAAAATCAAACAAATATTAAATTACCTTTTTATATTTAGTATTTAATTCCAATGAAATATGTTATAATGTTTCAGTCAAGGAGGAATTTATGAAAGTATTAGTAGGAGTATCAAATAGACATGTACATCTTTGTACTGAGGATATAAAAATACTATTTGGTGATAATGTTATAGAAAAAACAAAAGATTTAGTTCAAATCAATGAATTTGCAACAAATCAAACTGTAACTTTAAAAACAGAAAAGTCAACATTAGAAAAGGTAAGAGTATTAGGCAGTGATCCTGCAAGAGGATACACCCAAGCAGAAATATCAAAAACCGATTCTTACAAACTGGGGATTAATCCGCCCGTTAGAGGTTCTGGTGATTTAAATGGTGCTGCTACTGTAACAATTATTGGCCCATCTGGTGAAATAACAAAACCATGTTGTATTATTGCCAATAGACATCTTCATATAAATAAAGAGACGAAAGAGAAATTAGGACTTACAAATATCGAAAAGGTAAGTGTTAGAATAGAATCAGAGAAAAGCACAATATTTGAGGACGTTTATGTAAAAGAAACTGTACTTGGAGTATTAGAATTTCATATTGATACAGATGATGCGAATGGTTCATTAGCAACAACTGGATCATTTGCTGAGATAATTATTAAATAATAAAAAAACTATACGAATGTATAGTTTTTAATTGTCCTTAATTTCATCAAATACAGGCTCACTTCCTGTAGGTTCTGTACCTCTTAAATAGTACAAAATCTTTTTCTTAGATGCTGTTTCAGAAGCTGGTTTTCCACTTATAGGATCAACTAGCACACCAACGACATTTGCAGGCATTGTGTACCACGAATCTTCATGCTCTTTTAGGTATGCCTCTGTTGCCTCTGCAAATATATTTTTAGTATAAGTATAATCCTTAACTGTTATGTTTTCGGCTTCATCATACCCTACCCAAACAGCAGTCACTACTTCTGGATTATAACCTATTGTCCAGCTGTCTGTAGCAGTAGTGCCAGATTTAACAGCATACTTCTTACTTATTTTACTAGCAATATTTAACACCGTTGGATAATTATAATCTACAAAAGTAGCATCATAAGTAGTAGTTAGTAAATTATTTAAGATGAACACAAGACTACTGTTCAAAACTAACTCTTTTGTATCATCAATTTGATACAAAACATTACCATTGGCATCTTCTATCCTATTTATTAAATGGGGATTAACTTTATAGCCTTCATTTGCAAATGTAGCATATGCCCTTGTCATCTCTATCATATTAATTTCACTAGTTCCAAGAGCAAGTGAAGGAACCGCTTGCATATTTGCAGTAATTCCAAGTCTGTTTGACATATTAACAAGTGCATCTTCTCCTAGAAAAATATGGGTCTTAACAGCATATACATTATCTGAATACGAAATAGCAGCAGCTAAAGATATTGGTTTATTACCATATATTTCATTGGCATTTCTAGGTGAGTATGTTTTGTTATTTGAAAATGTAAAAGTGGTTTCTTCACTTGTAAAAGACGTACTGGAAGTGAAACCATTTTCTAAAGCTGCATAATAAAGTAACGGTTTCATAGCAGAACCAACCTGTCTAACAGATTGAACTGCTCTATTGAATTGTGATTTAGCATAATCTCTACCACCAATCAAAGCAATAACTCCGCCAGTATTCGGATCCATCATAACAGCAGCAGACTGTAACTTTTCATTATCTTTTAAATTATTTGCTATTTTTTCTTCTAAAGCAGTTTGAGCAGCAATGTCTAAATTAGTATAAATTCTTAAACCACCAGTTTCTAAAAGTGATGTAGGTATTTGGGTTAAAGTCTCTAATTCTCTTAAAACAGCATCTTGATAATACATTACAGTAGATAAGTTTATATTGTCTTTCTTCCCATAAAACGTCAACTCTTCATTGAGTGCTTTGCTTTTTTCTTCCTCTGTTATATATTTATTTTTAACCATTCCAGTTAATATTAATTCCTGTCTTTTTTTAGCAACATCATAATTAACTAACGGAGAATAATTAGAAGGTGATTTTGGAATTCCTGCTAGCATAGTAGATTCAGCTAAAGTTAGCTCTTTAGCATCTTTATTAAAGTAATATTTACTTGCAGTTTGAATACCATACATTCCATGCCCATAATTAATAGTATTTAAATAGCCCTCTAATATTTGATCCTTATCATAATAAAGCTCCATATTTAAGGTTAGCCACATCTCGTCCCACTTTCTACTCCAAGTTTTGTCAAAATCAAGATATAATGTTTTAGCATATTGTTGTGAAATAGTAGAAGCACCCTGTACAGTCTTTCCTGTAGTAGTGTTTATATACAATGCCTTAGCAATTCTTAATATATCAAATCCAAAATGCCCATAAAAGTTTTTATCCTCAGTTGAAATTGTAGCGTCCACCAAATTATCAGATATTTCTTCTAATCCAACCCACTCACTAGTTCCGTTACCTCTAAAAAACAATTCCCCACTCTTATCATACATAGATAAATTATTGGCAGAACCAATCTCTACTTTATATGAAAGTTTTGTATAGGCAAAATAGCTGAATGCTACTAAAAATGCTAAAAAGAACACAAAGAAAAAGAATTTAAATAATTTTTTAAATGTTTTCATAAGTCCTCCATATTCTAAAATTAGTATGAAGAAATTTGCAAAAAATATGTGTTAAAATTTATATAACTATGCTATAATTCGTATTAAGATTTTAATGGAGGTAATTTATGGAAAAAGTAACTATTAAAGTAAAATTATCTTCAACAGAAGAAATCTTTGAAGTAGAAGCGAAAGCAGAATTAGATAGTGATATATTAAAGTATTATGAAGATGAATTTACAAAGGTAGAAGTAGATTTTAAAAATAATATTCTAAGAAGATCAAATAATCAAATTAAAATGGAGTTTGTTTTTGATACAACAAATATCACAGATAATATTATGTTTATAAATGATATTAAAGATGAGCTTTATTTTAAAATTAAAACTAATAGTATTGAAAAAAATGATAAATACTATAAGGTAAATTATGAAATAT
This sequence comes from Bacilli bacterium, assembly GCA_031549195.1. GTDB lineage: Bacteria > Bacillota_I > Bacilli_A > RF39 > UBA660 > JAVBQF01. The sequence goes on along the minus strand of JAVBQF010000001.1, from coordinate 46,308 downwards.
TAGATAATGATACATTTACTTATGAAGTGAATATTGGAGGTAAATATGAGTTATATTAAAAGTACAGAAAATGCGTTAAAAGACTTACTAAGTGGACTGGGTTACGATTTAGAAAAGATAGAACTTTGTGTTTCAAATAGACCAGATTTAGGTGAGTTTCAAATAAATGATGCGATGAAACTTGCAAAAATTTATCATAAATCCCCAATCAGTATTGCTAATGAGATTGTAGATAGATTATCTTCTAATTCTAGTTTTATGAACGTTAATATTGCGGGAGCTGGTTTTATAAATGTGTCACTTAGCGACGAAGCATTAATAAGCTTTGTTAAAAGTATACAGAATGATGTAACAGCAAATATAGATAAATTACCTCCTAAGAAAGTAATAATTGATTACGGTGGCGCAAATGCAGCTAAAATGCTTCATGTTGGTCATTTAAGAAGTCCAAATATAGGAGAGGCAATAAAAAGACTTTCAAGTTTGCTAGGATACGAGATGCTAGGGGATGTACATTTAGGAGATTCAGGAGCACAATCAGGCATGGTAGTAAGGGAAATGAGAGAAAGATACAAAGAATTGCCTTGCTTTAAAGAAGAATATGATGGTGGTGATTTTGAACTACCCATTAAAAAAGAAGACTTAAATGACATTTATCCATCTGGATCAAAAAAAGCAAAAGAATCAGAACAAATAATGGAAGAATGTAGGCAAATTACATTCCAAATTCAAAATGGAAGCATAGGTTATACTGTACTTTGGAACAAAATTGTTAACTTGTCTTCTGAAAGTATTAAAGAGATATATGCAAAGTTAAATGCTAACTTTGAACTTTGGGAGGGCGAACAAGATGCTTATAAGTATATTCCAGAGTTATTAAAAACTTTAGAAGAGCAAAACTTAACTTATATTAGTGAAGGTGCACTCGTTATGGATGTAAAAGAAACAGATGACGAAAAAGAACTTCCGCCAATATTACTTGTTAAGAATGATGGAGCGTATCTTTATGCTACAACAGACTTAGCAACAATATTAGGAAGAATAAAACGCTTTAATCCAGATGAAATTTGGTATACAGCTGATAATAGGCAAGAACTACACTTTAAGCAAGTGTTTAGAGCAGCTAAAAAGGCAAATATAGTAAATAGAAACGCAACACTTGAATTCTTTGGATTTGGAACAATGAATGGACCTGATGGTAAACCATTTAAAACAAGAGATGGTGGAGTTATGGGGCTTACAGAACTTATTTCACTTGTAAAAGAAGAAACTTTTAAAAATCTTAATACGGATATAGTAAAGGAAGAAGATAGGGATAAAACAGCAGAAATGCTTGCAATAGCAGCACTTAAGTATGCGGACTTACTTCCTTATAGAAACACCGATTATGTATTTGACGTATCAAAGTTTAGTGATTTGGATGGTAAAACTGGACCATATTTATTATATTCAACAATTAGAATGAAATCTTTATTAAATAAAGCAAAAGAACAATGCATAGAATATGGTAACTTTAATAAACTAAAAAACAATTCGGATAGAGAAGTAATATTAACATTGCTAAATCTACCCAATGTTCTTAATAAATCATTTGAAGCAAAGTCACTTAATGAATTAGCAGAATATATATATAAATTAACAAGTGTTTATAACAAGTTTTATAATGAAAATAAGATATTAACAGAAAAAAATAATGAATTAAAAGAATCTTGGTTGGTTTTATCAAAGGTAGTTTATAATACCAATATGCTACTTTTAAATATACTCGGATTAAATTGTCCTGATAAAATGTAATAAAGTTCTTGCTTTTAAATATAAATAGTGATATAAATTTAATGGGTTTAAAAACTCATTAGTAAAAACGCATAATTTATAAAAACTAGGAGGATAAAAATGAGCATTAAAGAAATGAAAAAAGAGGATTTGGAGCTACTATCACATAAAGATATAACAAATATGATTTTAGAAGAAAAAGGTCCTATGAATACAGCGGAATTATTTAAGATTATAACTGAATCATTAGAATTACCAAAATCGGTTTTTGAAAATAAAATAGGAGATTACTATACAACACTTACAACAGATAAAAGATTTTTAATATTAGATGACGGTAAATGGGACTTAAGAAATAAATATACTTCAGATAAAATAATTATTCCAGTCGATGAGGAAGAAGATTTGGAAGAAGAAATTGACCTAAAAGAAGATTCAGAGGATGAAGTTGAAGATGAAGATTTTGATTCAGTTGCATCAGATGAGGAAGAGTTTGATGATGATGATGATGATTTAAAAGATTTAGTTGTTCTTGATGAGGATGAACTAGAGCAATAAGCTTAAGCAATTAAGCTTTTTTTATGTAATAAAACAAATATAATATATTAAGTTTTGCAAACAAATCGATTGCCATATTATACTATTTATTGTATAATCTTTTTGATTTGGAAAGGAATTGATATCCATGATAGAAAGATTAAATATTATTAAAGCAAGGTATGAGGAATTAAATAAACAATTGCTTGATCCAGCAGTACTTTCAGATATAAAGAAGACAAGAGAATTATCAAAGGAAACATCTGACTTAGAAGATACAGTAATGTGCTATACAAAATATGAAAAGGCTTTAAATGACATTGAAGAAGCGAAAGAGATGGTTAAAGACCCAGAAATGAAAGAGTTTGCTTCAGAAGAACTTGAAAGATTAGAACAAGAAAAGAGAGATTTAGAAAGTCAATTAGAAATATTATTAATACCAAAAGATCCTAATGATGGTAAGAATGTTATTGTTGAAATAAGAGGAGCAGCTGGTGGAGATGAAGCCAATATATTTGCAGGTGATCTTTATAGAATGTATTTAAAATATTCTGAAAAACAAGGGTGGAAAATAGAGGTACTATCAGAAGAATATTCAGAAGGCGGAGGATTTAGCCTTGTAAGCTTTATGGTTAAAGGTAAAAATGTGTTCTCTAAGTTGAAATATGAAAGTGGTGCTCACCGTGTTCAAAGAGTACCAGTAACTGAAACACAAGGTAGAATTCACACATCGACAGCAACAGTTATTGTTATGCCAGAAGTTGAAGACATTGATATAGAAGTAAAACAATCCGATATAAGAATTGATATATTTAGAAGTAGTGGTGCTGGAGGACAAAGTGTAAACACAACTGATTCAGCAGTTAGAATGACACATATACCCACTGGTATTGTTGTATCATGTCAAAATGAACGTAGTCAAATTCAAAATAAAGAAGTTGCGTTCAAAGTATTGAAAGCTAAAATCTATGAAGAAACCCTTAGAAAACAAGAAGAAGAACAGGGCGCAGAGCGTAAAAATAAAATTGGTACTGGTGATAGATCAGAAAAGATAAGAACCTATAATTATCCGCAAAACAGGGTAACAGATCATAGAATTGGATTAAGTTTAATGCAGTTAGACAGAATTGTAGAAGGCGATATTGGTGACATTATTGAATCATTAATAACCGAAGATCAAAGAAGAAAACTAGCAGGAGAATAATGAGAGTAGAAGAATTAATTGTATACGGTAAAAAATATTTGAATTCCACTGCTGCAAAAATGCTCTTGTCTAATATTTTGGGATATGACTCACTAGACTTGTTAAATCATCTAGATGAAATTATTGGCGAAGAAAATATAATTAAATATAAAAAATGTATTGATGCAGTTTTAAATAATAAGCCATTACAATATATTATTGGAAGAGTTAATTTCTATGGTAATGAATTTATAGTTAATGAAAATGTTTTAATCCCAAGATTTGAAACAGAAGAACTAGTAGAGCATACAATAAGATTTGTTGAGGAACACTTTTTAAATAAAAACTTAAGTGTAATAGATTTAGGTTGTGGTTCTGGTGTCATTGGAATTACGCTTAAAAAGAAGCTTCCAACACTTTCTGTTACTTGTCTTGACATAAGTGAGAAAGCACTAGAGGTAACTAGAGAAAATGCAAAGAGTTTAGGAGCAGATATTAATATAGTACTTGGAGATATGTTAAATAATATCAATGATAAATTTGATATTATAATAAGTAATCCACCGTATATAAAACTAGATGAAGAAGTAGAAGCAATAGTAAAGGATAATGAACCATATTTAGCTCTCTTTGCAGATCAAGATGGATTAAAATACTATAGACAAATATTAGAAAAAGTAAAGGACAACTTAAAGGAAAAATTCTTAATTGCATTTGAAATAGGAATGACTCAGAAAGATGATATTACTAATATTGCGAATGAATACTTAGAAAATATTGAAATTAAATGTTTAAAAGATTTATCAAATAAAGATAGAATGTTATTTATATATAGAGTATAATTAACTTTTTTTATTTAATTGAATAAAAATAATTAATTATTATCATTATGATAGTGAGGATGATAATAAATGAAGAAAATAATATTGATATTAGGAGTAATAATGGTATTCACATTAACAAAAGTAGATAGTGAAGAAATAATAATTCCTAATGAATCAATTAGGATAAGAGTTATAGCAAATAGTAATAGTATTAATGATCAAAACATAAAAGGTCAGGTAAAAAATAAAATACAAGATGAAATAGCAATATGGCTTAAAGATGCAAAAGATGTAGAGGAAGTAAGAAAGATATTAAATGATAACCTACCAAATATAGATATTACTGTAAAACAAGTATTAGTTCAAAATGACACAAGTACAGAATTCAAAGTAAATTATGGATTAAATTATTTTCCAGAAAAAAAATTTAAAGGTATTGTATATGAAGAAGGCTATTATGAATCAATTGTTGTTACGCTTGGAAAAGGTGAAGGAGATAACTGGTGGTGTGTATTATTTCCACCTTTATGTATGATGGAATCAAACGAAGAAAATATAAAAGAAGTAGAATATAAATCTTTTATAAAAGAAATAATCGATAAATACTTTTAAATAAAATAAGTTTGGCATAGATTTAAATGGTGATACTATGTCAAACTTTTTTGTTGTCTTATTAGTTGCGATAGGATTAAGTATGGATACTTTTTCATTATCTATTATTTATGGTACATTAAATATTGATAAAAAGAGAATAATACTATTAAGTATTATTGTAGGACTATTCCATTTTTTTATGCCATTAATAGGTACAGTCATTGGCAGTGTAATTATGTCACATCTACCAGTAGGAGCAGACATTTTAGAGGGGATTATTTTTTTAGTGCTCGGAATACAAATGTTAATATCTTTAAATAAAGACGAGGAAATAAAAGCAATTAATGGAATGTTTTCAATGTTACTATTTGGTTTTACGGTAAGCATTGATAGTCTTACTGTGGGAGTTGGATTAGAAGCAATAACTAAAAATTATTTTTTAGCATCTTTTACTTTTATGATTATTAGTTTTCTATTTACAATGATAGGATTAATTATTGGTAAAAAGTTAAGTGAAAGATTTGGTAGAAGGGCAATTATTCTTGGGAGCATAATATTGTTAATACTTGCAATGATACATATATTTTGACAGTCCAATAAATAAAAGTTAACCTAATTTATTGCTAATTTATAGGTATATTGGTATTATAAATATGAAAGAATGGTGGATATATGTTAGTAAATAGCAAAGAAATGTTAGAAAACGCAAAAAAAGGAAAATATGCAGTACCACAGTTTAATATTAATAATTTAGAATGGGCTAAAAATGTATTAGAAAAGTGTCAAGAATACGATTGTCCGGTAATCCTTGGCGTTAGCGAAGGAGCACTTAAATATATGGGAGGTGCTAATACGATTGTTGGTATGGTTAATGGATTGATAAAAGATCTATCAATAGCAATCCCTGTATGTATTCATTTAGATCATGGTGGAAGTTTTGATGTCTGTAAAAAGGTAATAGATGCGGGTTTTACATCTGTTATGATAGACGGTTCTAAATTTCCGTTAGAAGAAAATATTAGGGTTACAAAAGAAGTTGTAGACTATGCTCATAAACATAATGTAACAGTTGAAGCAGAAGTTGGACATATTGGTGGAACAGAAGATAATGTTTCAGGAAGCAGTTTAAATGCCACATTAGAAGATTGTTTAGCTATAGTGAGTAATACGGAATTAGACTCATTAGCGCCAGCACTTGGAAGTGTACATGGATATTATAAGGGAAATCCTAATCTTGATTTTGTTACTATGCAGCAGGTAAATGAAAGTGTAACAGTACCTTTAGTATTACATGGTGGTACAGGAATACCAGAAGTTGATATTAAAAAGGCAATTTCTTGTGGTATTAGTAAGATAAATATAAATACAGAATTACAAGGAGCATGGCATCAAGGCGTTGTTGAAGGAATAATGGCAAATAAAGAAGAATATGACCCAAGAAAAGTAATTGGTTTTGGTAAAGCTAATATGATGGCAGCAATAGAAGCAAAAATAAACTTATTCCTTAATAGGTAATCACCTATTATAGGCATTATAATAAAATATAGTGTATTGGAGGTATTATGAAAATTTTAGAAGTATCAGGCGGTACAGAACTTAGTGGACTTATAAAAATAAGTGGTGCTAAGAATAGTGCAGTTGCATTGATACCAGCAGCAATATTAGCTGATGGAGATGTAACGATTTGTAATGTTCCAGAAATAACAGACACTGATGTTTTAACAGAAACATTGCAATTTCTAGGTGCGGATGTTAGAAGAGCTAGTGAATCTATGGTAATAACACCATCAACGATAGTGAATAAGCCAATACCAACAGAGTATGCGAAAAAATTAAGAGCATCGTATTACTTTATGGGGTCATTACTTGGAAAATACAAGCATGTTGAGATATCAATTCCTGGTGGGTGCTCTATAGGAGCAAGACCAATTAATTTACATTTAAAGGGGTTCGAAGCATTAGGTGCAACAATTACCAATGATGGTGATAATTTCACACTGCATGCTGATAAACTTAAAGGTGCAAATATATATTTAGACTTTGCATCAGTAGGTGCTACGATTAACATCATGCTTGCAGCAGTAAAGGCTGATGGTACAACAATAATCGAAAATGCAGCAAAAGAACCAGAGATTGCAAATATAGCTACCTTTTTAAACAATATGGGTGCAAATATTACTGGTGCAGGTACTGATACAATAAAAATAAAGGGTGTTGAGAAATTAGAAGGATGCTTTCATGAAGTTATACCTGATAGAATAGAAGCAGGGACTTATACAATAATTGGAGCATTAATAGGAAATAATTTAAAAATTTATAATGTTATACCCGAACACTTAGATGCACTAATTCTAAAATTAAAAGAAATGGGTATTAGTCTTGAAATAGGTCAAGATTACATTATAGTAAATAAACCAGACAAATATAAGAAAGTAAATATTAAAACATTACCATACCCAGGGTTTCCAACGGATTTACAACAACCTATGTGTGCTCTTCTTACTCAAGCAGAAGGTAAATCTATAATAGAAGAAACAATATTTGAAAATAGATTTATGCATTTACCAGAACTCGAAAAGATGGGTGCTATCGTTGAAAAGGATGGTACAAAAGCAACCTTTAATGGACCAACTAAATTAAATGCAGCAACAGTCGAAGCAACAGATTTAAGAGCAGGAGCAACACTTCTTGCAGCAGCATTGTTTGCAGAAGGAACAACAACGATAACAAATGTCGAACATATTTTAAGAGGATATGAGGATATAGTAGAAAAGCTGACAAATGTAGGTGCTAAAATAGAGATTAAAGAAGTATAATTTAACAGAGTATACTTTGGAGGTTTTATGAAAAAACTAAAAACAATAATCTTTTTTGTAGTGGCCTTTACATCAGTTTTTTTCATTTACAAATTGACAACTAGAAATAGTACTAAAATATATTATATAGCTTTAGGTGATTCACTGGCGGCAGGAATGAATTCATATGGTGAGATTAATTATGGTTACTCAGACTATATAGCAGATTATTTAAAAGATAATGGAAGATTATCATTCTATGCAAAAGATTTCGCAAAATCTGGATATACTACATATAATTTGAAATCAGATATTGAAAATAATAAGACCTTAACTATTGATAATCAAACAGTGAGTATAAGAGAAGCTTTAAGGGAATCTGATCTTGTAACAATCTCAATAGGTGCAAATAACTTTCTTAAAAATATTTCTTTTAACAATATAACAAGTAGGATTCAAAATGTTAAAGTGGCAAAAAGGGAAGTAGACACAATTGCAGATGAAGTAGAAGATTTAATTGAGCATGTTAAGAAATATGCAAAAGGGCAAATCGTACTAATTGGTTATTATAATCCGCTACCAGCTCTTACATCATTTAAGCAACAAATAGATGATATTGTAAAATACTCAAATAATTTATACAATCAAATATGTTTAGATGAACAAATTACATGTCTTGATATATTTGATGGATTCAATAAAGAAGGATCAAAGTATTTACCTAATGCTTTGGATATACATCCAAATACTAAGGGATATGAATATATAAGTAAAGAAGTTATTAAAATTATAAAATAGTGTTGCAATAACTCTCTTTTTTTGTTATATTAAATTAGCAATTATTACTATGACTGTTTGTCATGGCGGAAGGAGAATCTGAAATGAAGAAAAATATTCATCCTAATTTTCAAGAATCAACTATAATTTGTGCATGTGGGGAGACTTTTAAAGCTCAATCAACAAAAGACACAGTTCATGTTGAAGTATGTTCTAAATGTCATCCATTCTATACTAACAAACAAAGTAGAACATCACATACAGGTAGAGTTGATAAGTTTAATAAAAAATATGGATTTGAAGCTAAAGAAAGTGAATAAACTTTCTTTTTAATTGTATGAATGTATAATATATAAAAAATGAGTAATATTACACTAAACTGTAATAATCGCTTCTTTTGGCTGCAAATGGTACATTAAGGGAAGCCAATCAAAAAATAGTTTCTCTTTTTTCTTATGAATGATATACTTAATTTGATAATGGAGGATGTATGAGAATAGCAATTGGTAATGATCATGGTGGGGTTGAATTAAAAAATGAATTGAAACAGTATTTAGAGGAAAAAGGTCATACAGTCATTAACTTTGGCAGTGATACAAATGAAAGAGTTGATTATCCTTTATATGGATTTAAAATTGGAGAAGCAGTAGGAAAAAAAGAAGTAGATTATGGAATTGCTATATGTAGAAGTGCTATTGGTATTGCAGTAGCATGTAATAAAGTTAAGGGTGTTCGATGTGGGGCAATGTATAATGTAGAAGATGCTAAACATGCAAAAACAAATGATTATATAAACACAATTGCACTAGGCGGAGAAAGATTAACATTAGACGAAGCAAAAGCAATAATAGATGTATTTTTAGCAACCAATGCACTAGATGATCCAGTATATTTAAAAAGAAAAAATCAAATAGAAGCTTATGAAATTGGTGAAAACTATGGATCTTAAAATATTTTTATATCTTTTATCCACAATAATAGTGTTGTGGGGATTAGACTCTGTTAATTTAAATGGCATATTTAAAAAAAATAAAGAATTTCAAGCAAGAGTCTTTTATGTATTATTAGCATTATCAATAATATATCTAATAACAAATTTTATATATGACTTTTTTACTTATACAAAAATTATATGATTTATGTATAATTTTTTTCTTTTTAGTCCACATTATTATTGAGGTGGAATTTATGAAAAGGAAATTAAGACTAAAACCATATGTATTACCTAGCATCTATTTAATATTAGTAGTATCAATAATGATTACAGTAGCGACTAATTATCAAGGAACAACAACGCCACTTGAAGATGATTTGACTTATGTATCAAGTATTATATTTACTAATACAACACCAGTTGTGGCAACAGATACCAAAGTATTAAAACCATATAATGATAGTAAAGTAATACTTAATAAAACATACTATAATTATAAGGGAGAAGAAAATGAACAAAAAAACTCATTAATATACTATGAAGGAGCATATATTCAAAACTCTGGAGTTGACTATATAGCAGATGCAGCATTCGATATATTATCAATACTAAATGGAACTGTTATTAAAGTAGAAGAAAATGAATTATTAGGTAAAACAGTTGAAGTAAGACATGAGAACAATATAATAAGTGTTTATCAATGTTTAAATGATGTTAAAGTTAGTGAAGGAGATTATATTACACAAGGACAAGTAATTGCTAAAAGCGGAACTTCTAAAATATACTCTACTAAAAATAATTTGCATCTAGAACTAATACATAATGGTAAGATAGTTAATCCTGAAACCTATTATGATAAGTTATTAAAAGATTTATAGGCAGTATATAATGCCTTTTTTTATACATATATATATTGCTTAAAAATATACTTTATTAAAGGAAGGTATATATGAACAAGCATATTATAGAAAGAGTTTTAACCGAGGCAAAATATATATGTGACACAAAAGCTACTGTAAGAGATACTGCAGTACTTTATAGAGTAAGTAAAAGTACAGTACATAAAGATCTACAAGATAGATTAAAAGAATTAGATGAACTCCTACATACACAAGTAAAAGATATATTTGATGAGCATATAATGACAAGACATATTAAAGGGGGAGAATCTACTAAAATAAAATATGCGAAATTAAAGGAATGAGGAATTATGAAGGATATTGGAATAGATTTAGGAACAGCAAATGTATTAATATATGTAAAAGGTGAAGGTGTAGTATTAAATGAACCAACAGTTGTAGCCATTGATGCGGATAGAAGTCAAGTATTAGCCGTAGGAAAAGATGCAAATGAAATGTTAGGTAGAACTCCTGGAAAAGTAAAAGTTATTAAACCACTTAAAGATGGTGTAATTGCAGATTTTGAATATACAGAAGAGTTATTAGCAGGATTTCTTAAAAAGGTAAAAGGTAAAGGGTTGACAAAGCCAAGGATTTTAATTTGTTGTCCATCAGATATAACAGCTGTAGAAAAGAATGCTATAAGAGAAGCCGCAGAAAGAATTGGTGCAAAAAAGGTGTTTCTAGAAGAAGAACCAAAAGTTGCAGCAGTAGGAGCAGGTCTTGATATATCAAAACCTAGTGGGAATATGGTAATAGATATAGGCGGTGGAACCACTGATATAGCAATTTTATCACTAGGTGGAATAGTTACAAGTTCTTCTGTTAAAATTGCAGGTAATAGTTTTGATGCAGCTATAATAGATTACGTAAAAAATAAGTACAAGCTATTAATTGGTGAAAGGACAGCTGAAGAAGTTAAACTTAATATTGGAACAGTTTTCAATGGTGAGAAAGATAATAAGATGTCTATTAAAGGAAGAAACTTATCAAATGGATTACCACATACTGTTGAAATAAATGAAAGTGAAATGGAAGAAGCGCTTAGTCCACTTGCATATGACATAATAAAGATGGTAAAAGAAGTGTTGGAAAAGACACCACCTGAATTATCGGCAGATATTGTGGATAAAGGAATAGTGTTAACTGGTGGAGGAGCATTAATGAAAGGTTTTGTTGAACTTTTTGAGAAGGAATTAAAAGTTCCTATATTTATAGCAGAAAATCCATTAACATGCGTAGCAGAAGGTTGTGGAATAATGCTAGATAATTTAAATTTAATTGATAAATAGACAACATTGTCTATTTTTTATATGATATAATTAAAAAGGTGATGTAATATGTTTGATAATTATTTAGATAAAGTAATATTAATGGTAATTGTTACTTTTTTATTCACAGCAATAATCATTCCTTTAGTTATAAAGATTGCATATCATATTGGAGCAATTGATATACCTAAAGACAATAGAAGAGTACACACCAAGCCAATGCCAAAACTAGGCGGATTAGGTATTTTTGCGGGATTTTTATTTGGCTATATGCTGTTTGGTGAAAATACTGTACAAATGAATTCGATTCTTATTGGAAGCTTTATAATTATATTAACTGGACTTTTAGATGATATTAAAACAATGTCTGCAAAACAGCAATTAATTGGACAACTTCTAGCAGCATTAGTAATTGTATTCTATGGGAATATAATGTTAGAAGGGATAAATATATTTGGTAGCTATATTGAACTTGGATGGTTGTCATATCCAATCACCATTTTCTTTATCTTAGGATGTGTTAATGTAATTAATTTAATAGATGGACTCGACGGATTAAGCAGTGGTATATCAGCAATATTCTTTTTAACAATTGGTGTTATAGCATTTCTTCAAGGAAAGTTAGATACACTTGAGATAATCCTAGCATTTGTAATGCTTGGATCAATATCTGGGTTCTTAATATATAATTTTAATCCAGCAAAAGTGTTTGTAGGCGATGCAGGAACTTTATTTATGGGATTTATTATAGCAATTGTATCACTACTTGGTTATAAGGGAACAATGGTGACTTCATTTCTAGTGCCCCTTATGATTCTCGCTATTCCAATACTCGATACACTATTTGCAATAGTAAGAAGAATTGTTAATAAAAAGCCAATATATGAGGGTGATAAAGATCACATGCATCATCAATTTTTGAAAATGAATTTTTCACAAAGAAAAACAGTATTGATCGTTTACTTTATAAATATATTATTTTCACTTGCTACTATATTTTCTATTATGGGGGACGAAACAAAAAGCACTATAATTTATTTAATCCTTTTAGTATCAACAATTTGGTTCATACTTCATACAGGAATTATATCGGATAATGTTAGAAAAAAAGTGGAACATTTAGAAAAAGAAAAATTTGATTTGAGGAAATAGTACTTATTTAACAATAAGTGCTATTTTTTGCCAAAAAATGGTAAATATATGGTAGAATTATGTCAAAAGAATAAAAGAGAATAAGGGAGATCAATATGATTAATTTTATTGTGTGTGAAGATAGTGAGCAATTTGCAGAGAAGACGAAAACAGTAGTAGACAACTTTATGATGAACTATGACATTGATTATAGTTATAAGAGATTTAAACAATATGACCAAAAGTTTAAAAGTGAAGTTGTAAAGGATAATGGATTTAAAGTATACATACTGGATATAGAGACTTCATCGGGCTCAGGTATTGAAGCTACAAGATATATAAGGGAAGAAATAGATGATTGGAATTCAATCATCATCATTATGACTGTCCATAATGAATATAAATATGAAGCATTAGGCAATAGATTGTTTCTGTTTGATTTTATAAGTAAGTTTGATAATTGTGCTGCAAGATTAAAAGAAGATTTAGTTAGAATAATGAAAAATTATGGTTCAAGAGATAAATGCCTTTGTTATAAATATAATGGAATTATAAAAAGAATTGATTTCAAACAGATTGTTACAATTGAAAAAGAAAAAGATAGTAAAAAGTGTATTGTCAAGACAGCTTATAATGACGAGTTAATAAGTGGAACAATTAAATTAATTCATAAAAAGTTAGATAATAGATTTATTAAAATAAGTAGAAGCATAATAGCAAATATTGATTTTATCAAATCTTATGACACGAAAGACAATAAATTAGTCTATAAAAATGGTGTAGTATCTTATGATACATCAAGAGAGAATAGAAAAGAGGTTGCAAAACGTGTTGGAAATAGTTTGTAAATTTATAGCAGCTTTATTTCAAAGTGTAAGCATATTTTTTGTTATGAAGTTTATTTTGGCTGATAAAAATAAGTATTTTAATTTTAAGACAGTAGTATTAATTATATTGCAAATTACAAGCATGATGATACTATATAATTCACAATATACACTTCATATAACTATAATTGCGTATCATATAAATATTATAATATATAAGTTGATATTGGATATTAGCTTATCAAAAGCAATAATTGTATCTGGTATAACGATGATGTTAATTTTTGTGTCTGATACAGTTATTTCTGGAACAGTAATAATATTTTCTTCATTAGATGTAATGAGAAATGATCCGTTATTCTTTCTAATTTGTAATATATCAGTCAATATTTTATCAGTAAATATTATGTATATAATGCCACTAAGAAGAAGTTTACAAAAATTTGTATTTAAACTTTCAGATGCAAATAAATATGATATAAACATTTTTATAGTTTTGATTGTAATTGTGCTAAGCGTAATATTATATAATATTTCTATTACTTATAAATTTATAGATGAATATAGCATTAATATACTAATAATGACTATATTTATAGTTCTAACAGCCATTTTCTTCAAGGAAAAGTATGATAAGGAAAGCTTAACAATCAAATATGATCAGTTATTAGACTACGTTAAGGATATTGAAGATTTTATAGAAATGGATAGTTTGATTGAACATGAGTCAAAGAACCAACTTGCCACGATAAGAAGTATGATTGGAAACAATAAAAATATTATTGAGTATATTGATAGTATTATTTATGATAGTGAAAATCAAAAGAGAAAATTTATAAGTGAAATTTCTAGAGTTCCAAAAGGTGGGTTAAAAGGATTAATATATTACAAATTAAGTATAGCAACAAATTTGGGTATAGACATTAATGTAAATATTAGTAAAGAAATTGAAAAATTTATAAAAATGTTGAAAACAGAAGATATAAAAAATATATGTAGAATTTTGGGTATCTATTTGGATAATTCGATAGATGCGGTAAGAGACTTAGATTCGAAACAAATATCCATCGAAATGTATATGTTAAAAGATGAATTAAATATAGTAATATCAAATAACTATGTAGGTAATATTAATTTGAAAATGTTAAATGCAAAAGGCTATTCTACTAAAGGAAAAGGAAGAGGTAATGGTTTATATTATGCAGAAAAGATAGCAAGAAAGAATAGAAATATTTTACTAAGTAGAACAATTGTAAATGACTACTTCATCGAAAGAGTAAGAATATCGCAATTATAAGAAAAAATTATGTAACTATTACAAAAAACATGTATAAAGAAAAAATAACACTATTGTGTTATTTTAATCAATCATGCTTTTTGGCGCAGTTGGCTCATCAGCAAGCATAATTATGCACCCCATTGAAAGTGCACCAGAAGCTAATACTGCTACAGTAAGCAAAGCTTTAGAAATAAATTTTTTCATCATACCTCTCCTTCCTATTCTTTTTATTTAAACAACTATGTTGTCTAAATCAAGCTTTATAATTTTTATAGTTATTATATGGTTGTCCAAATAGTTTGTAGGTTATAGGACTTACCATCAGCATCTGAAATATTAATGCTAATAAAATTAAAGAGCATATATAGTAATTTGACAAAAGAGATATTGTAATAAAGATAATGGTTGTACACAATAATGCAATTTTTCTATACAATTTCTTTTTTTTATTTATCATTGGTCTTTTAACAGTATCAGCTGGTGCAAATAGTAGAAAGTTAATAAAGCATAGTACTCCTATTGCTAGAGAATTATTTAATACTATATAATGATTTACTACTAAATAAGGTAATAGTAAAAAAAGTGTTGTTGATATTACTAAACATTCAGTACTTGTACTAGCGTGAAATCCAAATCCAAAAAATCTTAGGAAATTATAAAAGGCTAGAACAATCAAAACTTCTTTTAGTATTCCAAAAATTATTGAAAGCAAAAATATAATAAATAATTTAGTTATAGTAAGATATATACCTTCTAATCCATAAAGCAATTTTTCTTTCTTTTCTTCTGAATCTATTTGGCTATACTCGCCTATTAATCTTATAGAGTTATTTAAAAACATTTCTTTCATATTTAACTACCTACTTCTAAAATATTAATTTGATTTTATTATATGTTTAACCTCTTTTTTAAAAAAAGGTTTAATTGATATTTTTCAAAAAGGGTTCTGTAATTATTTGTTGAATTATGTTATTAAAATACCGAAAAAGGATATAAATACGACTATTTAAGGAATAATCCTAAATTAAATATTATCATTTGTTATTATTTATTTGCGCAATAAAAAAATAGGAGTTAACTCAAAGAAGTAGAGAAGTACCAAGAAGTATTCAGAATTAAAATAAAAGGAATGTGAGGTGCGAGAAGTGATGAGAGGACGCGTAAAGTGGTTTAATAATGAAAAGGGATATGGATTTATCGATTACAAGGAAAACGAAGATATTTTTGTACACTATTCAGCAATAAGCCAAGATGGATATAAAAGTTTATCTGAAGGCCAATATGTCGAGTTCAATTTGCTTGAGACAACAAAAGGATATCAAGCGTTGGATGTAGTTGTTATTAAAGAATTAGCTACCACAAATAGGTAGTTTTTTTTCTATCATTATGGTATAATTTAAATAGGAGGGATGTTATGAACATTTTAGTCAGAGGAGACAAGATTAAGGTTACAAAGGCCATTGATGACTATATTAAAGAGAAATTACAAAAGCTTAATAAGTATATTGATGACCATGAAAACACGACAGCACATGTAGTAATTAAAGTCCACAATCGTAAACAAAAAGTAGAAGTAACTATACCACTAAAAAACTTTATTTTAAGACAAGAAGAAGCACAGGATGACTTATATAGTGCGATTGACTTTACTGTTGATAAAATAGAAAGACAAATAAGAAAAAATAAGACAAAATTATCATCTAAAAAGATTAAAAATGCAAAAGAAATTATTCTAGATGCAGTTGAAGACTATGAAGATGAAAAAGAAGAAGTAATCGTTAAAAGAAAGAAGATAGAAGTAAAGCCAATGAGTGAAGAGGAAGCAATAATTCAAATGGAACTTATTGGACATCAATTTTACTTATTTAAAGATGCTGATACAATGAAACCAACAGTAGTATATAAAAGGAAAGACTCGGGATACGGGATCATAGAAAGCGAATAGACATTAACTTGATTAAGGTATACTGGTGTAGTATAATTTAATCAAGTTTTTGTTTTGGTGGAGATTTATGCTAAATTTTGTTACATGTGGAAAAGAAGGATATACAGTTACGTTAGAAGATGATACTACAGTTTTTATTTCAAAAGATAATATTTTAGGTTTAAATATATTATATAGACTTCTAAGAAAAAAAGAATCTCAAGAAATAGATGAACTACAGCAAAATAAGGAACAAGTTTCTATAGAAACGAGAAAGGCTCTTACTAAACAAGTCATAATAACAGGAGTATTAGGGGCATCCATGGCAATAATGCCTATGTCCACTACTACGTTCCCAATTTATGGTGCGATGGCACTACTTGCGGGTTATAGTATTAATCGAGCAGAAAAAGATGCAATATATATTAGTGATTCATATACAAAAGAAGCAAGACAAGTCCAAGAACAGTTAAGGATGATAGGAGATCATTTAATTGGGGCAGGACAATTACCTACATTAAATCTTGTACTGACTGATCCAGATACTTTGAAGTTAGCAGATCTATTGTTTCAAGATACTGAAAAAGATAGAACCAAAGACTTAGATATAAACAGAACTAATAAGATGCAAATTAAAACATTACCTTCAACTTTTGTTGGAAGAAAAGTATCAAGTAAACAATAATGGAAGAACAAAAATTCTTCTTTTTTAGTGAATTATTTTGCAACATATCTATATATTTGATACAATATACTTTATAGGAGATGATTAATGTGGGACTATTTAGAATGTTATTCGACCACGAATATAAAGAATTAAAAAAGTTTTCTGCACTGGCAGATAAAATAGAAGAATTAGATGAAAGTTATCAAAAGTTAAGTGATTATGAATTAAAAGCAAAGACAGATGAATTCAAGAATAGACTTAATAGTGGAGAAACTGTAGATGATATACTAGTTGAGGCTTTTGCTACAGCAAGAGAAGCTGCTTTTCGTGTAATTGGAGAAAAACCATTCTACGTTCAATTGCTAGGTGGAATTTCAATTCATAAGGGTAATATATCAGAGATGAAAACTGGTGAAGGTAAAACCCTTACCAGTGTACTACCAGCGTATTTAAATGCCTTAACAGGTAATGGGGTACATATTATAACAGTTAATGAATACCTTGCGGATAGAGACTCAAATTGGATGGGTAATATTCACAGGTTTTTAGGCCTTACTGTTGGAACTAACTTAAGAAGTCTATCAGCAAAAGAGAAGAAAGAAGCATATAACTGTGATATTTTATACTCTACAAATAATGAACTTGGGTTTGATTATTTAAGAGACAACATGGTTGTAAGAAGTGAAGATAGAGTACAAAGAGCTCTTAACTTTGCTATCATTGATGAAGTCGACTCAGTTTTAATAGATGAGGCTAGAACACCACTTATTATATCAGGTGGGGAACTTAGAAGTGTTGGACTTTATAATGAAGCGGATAGGTTTGTTAAAGGTTTAAAGAAAGAAAAAGAATTTTTATATGATGAAAAGACTAAAGGAGTTACTTTAACAGAAGATGGTGTTAAAAAAGCAGAAAAATCATTTAATCTTGATAATCTATATGATGTTAATCAGACTAATTTAGTTCACCATATCAATCAAGCATTAAAAGCTAACTATGGAATGCGTAATGATGTTGATTATGTTGTTCAAGATGGAGAAGTTGTAATTGTAGACCAGTTTACTGGGCGTCTAATGAAAGGACGTGCTTTTAGCGATGGGCTTCATCAAGCAATAGAAGCTAAAGAAGGGGTTAAAATTCAACAAGAAACAAAGACTCTTGCAACAATTACTTTCCAAAACTTATTTAGAATGTATAAAAAATTATCAGGTATGACAGGTACTGCTAAAACAGAAGAAGAAGAATTTAGAAATATATATAATATGTTTGTTATTACAATTCCAACAAACAGAGAAGTAATAAGAATAGATGAACCAGATTTAGTCTATGCTACACAAGCTGGTAAGTATAAGGCACTAGTTAATACAATAGAAGAAAAACATAAAAGTGGGCAGCCAGTATTGGTGGGTACCATTGCCATTGAAACTAATGAATTGATTAGCGAACTTTTAAAAAGAAAAAAAATCCCTCATGAAGTATTAAATGCTAAAAATCATGCAAGAGAAGCAGAAATAATTGCTAATGCTGGTGGAAAAGGTGCTGTAACGATTGCAACAAATATGGCTGGTCGTGGAACCGATATTAAGCTAACAGAAGAAACAAAAGCATTAGGTGGGCTTTGTGTTCTTGGTACAGAACGTCACGAATCACGTCGTATTGATAATCAGCTAAGAGGTAGATCAGGTCGTCAAGGAGATCCAGGTCATACTCAGTTCTTCGTATCAATGGAAGATGAATTAATGGTTAGATTTGGAAGTCAAAGAATTAAGACAATGATGCAAACACTTGGGCTTCAAGAAGATCAACCAATTAGAAGCAATGCTTTCTCAAAAGCTATTGCAACAGCTCAATCACGTGTTGAGGGTAATAACTTTGATATAAGAAAACAATTGCTTCAATATGATGATGTTATGAATAATCAAAGAGAAATAATGTATACAAAGAGGAATGAAATACTAGATAATGAATCTATTCATGATACAGTACTAGAATCAGCTAAAAATAATGTAACAGATTTAGTTAAATCACATTTATTTCCAGAAGGTCACTTCAATGACCAAGATATAGAAGAAATTACTAGTTTTGTAAATTCAAATCTACTAAGAAAAGAGATAAATAAAGCTGATATAAAGGATAAATCTGATGATGAAATGATTGACTTTATTTATAGTAAAGTAATAGAAGAATATGAAGTTAAGATTAAAGGAATTCCAGCCGAAATAACAAATGAATTTGAAAAGGTTATAACGCTTAATATAATTGATAAATATTGGACAGAACATATTAACACTATGTCTCACTTAAGAGAGGGAATTCACTTAAGAAGTTATGCACAGTCAGATCCCCTAAGAGCATATACTGTAGAGGGATTCGAGCTGTTTGACGCTATGAATCAAAATATTGACAAAGAAGTTACCGTATTCTTATCTAAGTCTGAAATAAAACAAAATGTTGAAAGAAAAGAAGTAGCAAAGAATAAGATAGCTAATGATGGAAAAGATCATATTGCAGCAGAACCAAAGAAATCAGAAAAAATTGGTAGAAATGATCCTTGTCCTTGTGGAAGTGGTAAGAAATATAAACAATGTCATGGAAAATAGTGAAAATATAAGGGTTTGCGGGCTTTTGGAACTAGTGGTAAAATGCAAAAAAAGCCGAAATGTTTTGATGGATATGATTTACCAGATTTTAATTTAGGCGCAATGTATAGCGTGAACGGCAAAGTTACTCAATTGTGGAGTGTATCTATTCGTAAAAATATGGATTGTGATGCCGAAGGTGATGACTGTACCACTTTTAGAAAAGGGCATGAAAGTGTGGAAGCTGAACTCCTTAAATTAATGGCTCCTTTTCAACCTGCGAGTGATGGGTACTATGTTAGAGGTTATACTGGTAGTACTGATAATAGGACTGGGGGAACACTAACACAATCAATATGTGATCAGTTTAAATTATCCTGTGGACGTTGGTAATAAAAAGGAGTAATGAGAAGTATGAAAAAGAAAACAAATAATTATACTGATGATATTAACAAAGTGAAACCACCTAAAAAGAAAAAGAAGATATTTAGGAAGATAGTAATTGGAATTTTAGTTGTTGTAATAATTATATTTGGTAAGTATAAAATCAACTCATATATAATGAAAGCTAATGATAAAAAGATAGTTGATAAAATAGGCAAGGTAGAAATTCCAACATATGTATTTGTAGAAATTAATCCTAGTATTGTATTAGAAATTATCAACAATAAAGTAAAAAGCATTGCATGTCTAAATGAAGACTGCAAAAAGATAACTACTGGTTTAGATATGAGAGATTATAAGTTGAGCGAAAGCATAGAAATTCTATATAACATGGCTAAAGATCAAGGATTTGATGTATCTAATGGAGTTAGAGTAAAATCAGTTAATAGAATTACTATGATGTATGATAATAAAATAAAGGTAGAGTTTGAATTGATTGATAGCGTAACAGAGAGTGAAAAATTAAAGAATGTTATTGATAATACTACACTTTTATCTAATAAAGAAAAATCTAATGAAGAACTATTAGCAATATATAAAAGTGATAAAGACTATGGTAAGTATTATACTTGCAAAATCACTTCTGAACTTGAATGTTATTTTATTGAGGGATCCTTGCCAAATGATCCGTGGTCAAATGATTCCGTACTTATAATTGAACAGAGAGAAGCTATAAGGAGAGTATTGGATAAGTTTAAAGTGCCGATGGAAGTCAAAGGAAAATATACTTATATTTATTTATATGATATTAAGCTAGAGGAAACATGGTACGGATTTGATAATGACCCTTATCGTTATGTATTTAAACACGGAAATACAATAATAGAAGTTAAAAATTTAAATCTAGCAAATCCAAATTCAAGCAGAAAATGTGATTGTTATGCTCATGATGAAACTGAGGATTTAAGTGAGTAACATAATAAATGCATAAAGGACTTTAGCGATGGCTAGTGTGGTGCTAATAATAAACAAATTGTAACAATGTTCTCATTTTGTTTGCAGAATATAAGTACTCATAATAATTATAGTACTATAATTACTAATAATACTGATGTGGAATTGTCCTTAGTTTATTGGAATACCAAAGTACCATAGATACCATAAGTACTTATAATACTAACATGAGTCGTTCTTGTGGAAGTGGTAAGAAATATAAACAATGTTGTGGAAAGTAACAGATAGAAATAATGTAATTTGGAGATTTGAAGATGAAAATCACGTTAGGGAAGTTTTAAAAGACGTTGAATTTAATAAAATTGAGGTTCATTATTTTACTGAAGCAAAAGATGAACTTGCATCACCACAAAAGTTTAATTTAAATGATGATGAAGTAGATAAATTAATAGATGGTGCATTAGTTGGTGTAATAAGTATTAATTAAACTTAGGATGGTAATTATATAAAAATATACTAGTTTTATACTAGTTTTTTCTTTTCTAAATAATCACTATAAAAATAAACTTAATAATGTTATAATATCAATATGTAGTGAAGGTTATTTACCAACAAAATAACATAATTTAACCATAATTACATAGTATAATTTAAAGTAGGTGGAAAGATGAAAATATATAATACACTAACAAAACAAGTGGAACAATTTACTCCAAATGAAGAAGGAATTGTTAGAATGTATACTTGTGGACCAACTGTATATCATTATGCACATATTGGCAATTTACGCACTTATATATTCGAAGATATTCTTGAAAAAGGTCTTGAATATCTTGGCTATGATGTATTAAGAGTAATGAATATAACAGATGTTGGTCATCTTGATAGTGATGCTGATACTGGTGAAGACAAAATGCTTAAAGGAGCAGTAAGAGAAGGTAAAACAGTTTATGAGATAGCTGATTTTTATACAAGAGCCTTTTTTAACGATGCAGCCAAACTAAATATAAGAAAGCCAGCAATTACTGAAAAAGCTACAGATCATGTTGATATATATATAAAAATGGTTGAAAAACTACTTGAAGAGGGATATGCATATAAAGCAAATGGAAATATTTACTTTGATGTAACAAAAGCAAATGATTATTATAAATTATCTGGCAAAAACCCTGACGAATTGATGGTAGGAGTTAGAGATACTGTTGAGGAAGATAAGTCAAAGAAAAATCCATCTGATTTTGTTCTTTGGTTTACAAAGTCAAAATTTGAAAATCAAGAAATGAAATGGGAGTCACCATGGGGAGTTGGATACCCAGGATGGCATATTGAGTGTTCAGGTATTGCTAGTAAATTCCTTGGAGAATACTTAGATATTCATTGCGGCGGTGTTGATAATGCTTTCCCACATCATACAAATGAAATTGCTCAAAGTGAAGCGTACTTTGGCCATAAATGGTGTAATTACTGGATACATGGTGAACATTTAAATGATGCTACTGGAAAGATGAGCAAGTCAAAAGGAGAATTTTTAACTGTAAGCCTCTTAGAGGAAAAAGGATACAATCCGTTAAGTTATAGATATTTTTGTTTAAATAGTCACTATAGAAATCAGCTAGTATTTACATATGAAGCTTTAGATGGGGCAGAAGGTGCCTATAAAAAATTAAAATCAAAAATTAGACAGCTTGATAAAACTCCAGATTTACATGAATCAAATCTAGATTTATACAAATGGAGATTTAAGGAAGCCATAGGTAATGATTTAAATACATCAACAATGCTAACTTTAGTATATGATGTGTTAAAGGATGATAGTCTAACAGATTTTAGTAAATTATATTTAATAGCTGACTTTGATTCAGTATTATCACTTGAGTTAATTGATGATGAGCCAAGTATAAGTGATGATTTAGCCGAAATGATTCATAAAAAGATAGAAGAAAGAAATGAAGCTAAAAAGAACAAGGATTATGCGTTGGCAGACAAAATAAGAGATGACCTTTTTGATCAAGGCATTAGATTAGTTGATACTAAAGAAGGAACTACATACGAAATAGTATAGGAGGTAATATATGGAATTATTAGAATATTTATTAATATTAGGAGGTCTACTAATAACAATAGCTGCACAAGTATTTGTCTCTTCTAGTTATAGAAAATATAAAAAGGTAAACACAGAAAAAGGCTTATCTGGCTTTGAAGTGGCAAGAAAGATACTTGATAAACACGGTATGGAGAATATATATATTACAGAAGTTAAAGGTGAACTATCAGATCATTATGATCCAAGCAGAAAGGTAGTTAGACTTTCAACAGAAATATTTCATGGAACATCAGTTGCATCAGCATCTGTTGCTGCTCATGAAGTAGGGCATGCAATTCAAGACAAAGAAGGATATGGCTTTATGAAACTTAGAAGTGCTATATTTCCAATTGTAAGATTTTCGTCTTACTTTGGTTATATTGCAATATTACTTGGACTTCTATTTCAAATAATGGATTTACTTTTAATTGGTATTGTTTTAGAAGTAATAATTTTATTATTTCAACTTGTAACATTACCAGTAGAATTTGATGCGTCAAGAAGAGCAGGAGTAGAACTAGTTGAATGCAATATTCTTACTAATAAGGAAAAAGCAAGTAGCGCTAAAATGCTTAAGGCAGCAGCATACACTTATGTTGCATCAGTACTTACAACTCTTATGCAGATAGCAAGATTGATTCTTATATATGGTAACAATAGAAAAAATTAGTTAGTTGAGAAAAAATAGGATGTGTGATATCCTATTTTTAGTTTAATGGGATAAAGAGGTGTTTTATGGAAAAAAGATGTGGTCACTGTGGAACAATAAATAAAAACAACGCAAAATATTGTCATGTTTGCGGGGCGCAAATAGAAGAGTCAGATCATATTGATTTACCGTCGAACAGCGTTCCAAATCTTTATTTAGGAAATGATAATCCATCTGTTGTTTATGATGACCATATTACCATTGGTAATAAAAGTCAGAAACATGAGCAAAATAAAAAGGCTAACAAAGCATTAATAATTTTTATTATAATATTTTCGGTTTTCCTAGTAATAATGATGATACCAATTGAAGAAGAATATACCGATGATGAACAATCAATTATTGAGGAGGAAGAGGTTATAATTGAACAAGAATCATATGACTTTGCACAAGAGTTTTGCGAATCATTTTATGAAAGCAAAGATTTTAACAATGCAAAAGCAAAGATTATGCAAGAGTATTTGGAATTTGAAAATTTAATAGATTCAATTAACAACCAGATTGAAGCAACAAAAAATTACAAAATGTCGTGTCAATTTATTGAACAAAGTAAATTAGAAACCTATGATATTAGACAAATTGAAAATAATTATAAAAGCGAGATAGGAAAAGTAATCAAAATAGAAGATGGATATCGAATAATATATGATGTTAATTATGTAGAAGAAAACTTAAATGCAGAAACACTAAAGATATTGGTAATAAAAGTCAATGAAAAATGGTATATTTGGTAGGTGAAAATATGAAAAAATGTAGCATTTGTGGAAAAGAAATTGAAGAAACAGAAAGCCTTTGTAAAATTTGTAGTGATAGGGATAAAATAAAATTGATTTTACCAATAAAGGAGCAAGATAAAAAACCTTTGATAATTACTAGCTTAATTTTGTTAACAATTATTGCTATTGCTATCTTTGCAGCATCTATGAGCAAAAATGGAATGTTGGCAATGTTTGCCAGCTCAGAAAAAGTGGCATCAAAAATGTGCCGAACTATGTTTGAAAAACCAAATTTTAAAATTGCTAATAAACTTAGAATCGATAAATATTATATAGAATATAAAGATAGCGAAAGTTTCTTTGAAGAAAATCATAAAAAATATAATTATGAATGTGAATATGTTAGCAAAGAAAAATTGGATGAATTTGAAATAAAAGATTTAGAAGAACAATATAAGTTTGATTTTGATGAAACTATTAAAATTAAAGAGGCCCATCTTTATACATATAATTTAAAAATAAGTTATGAAGAACCTGAAGAAAAAGATGAAGAGATGCTTTATATGACAATAGTAAAAGTTGGATCTAGATGGTATGTTATAGAAATGGACTTACATTAAGTCTATTTTTCTTTGAATTAATCATAGTTAATGGTACAATTTATTTGGTGATTTTATGAATGTATTAGAAATTAATGTTTTAGTTTTAGCATATCTTGGAGATTCAATATATGAAAACTATATAAGAAAATATCTTGTATCAAAAAATATTGCTAATGTAAATGATTTGCAAAAGGCATCAATTAATTATGTAAGTGCCAAGAACCAGTGTAAATATTTAATGGAAATGCTTGAGAATAACTTTTTAACAGAAAAAGAAATTGATGTAATAAAAAGAGCTAGAAATAATAAGGGAACGGGACACCCTAAAAATTGTGACATTGTTACTTATAAATATGCCACTTCATTAGAGGCATTAATTGGTTATCTTGAATTAACAAACAATCAAAATAGAATAGAAGAAATAATGAATTATATATTGGAGGATAAAATATGTTAGTATATGGAAGAAATGTAGCAAAGGAAATATTTAAAAATAATAAATTAGTTAAAAAAATAATATTACAAGCAAACTTTGAGGATAAAGATATAATTTCTTATATAGAAAAAAATAAAATTCCTATGGAATATATGAATAAATTTGATTTATCTAAGTTTGCAAAGTTTTCTCATCAAGGTATAATTCTTGACATAGAGGATTTTTTGTATTCTGATATTGAAGATTTAATAAGTGATGATGATGCTAAAGTAGTTATACTTGATCACCTAGAAGATCCCCATAATTTAGGAGCTATTATCAGAACTTGTGAAGCTGCTGGTATTAACGGAATCATAATACCAAGAGATAGAAGTGTTGAAGTTAACTCAACAGTTATGAAGACTAGTGCAGGAGCTTTAGAAAATATTAAAATAGCACAAGTAACCAATCTAGTACAAGCTATAAAAAAATTAAAAGAAAAAAGTTTTTGGATAGTTGGTACTGATATGGATAATAGTACAGATTATCGTGATATTGATTATAGTGGCAAAATAGCAATTGTAATCGGTAGTGAAGGTAACGGAATGAGTCATTCAGTAAAAAATGAATGTGACTTTATAGCAAGAATCCCTATGTATGGAAAAATAAATAGTTTAAACGCATCAGTTGCAGCAGGAATAATGATTTATGAGGTGATTCGTTTAAAAAGATAGGGTGAGATTTTGGAATATAAGGATATTAATGACTATGAATTACTATATTTAGTACAAGAAAGAGATGAAGTAGCATATAATACAATTTATGCTAAATATAAGCCATTAATAAGTAAAATGGCATGGGAATACTATAAGAGAAATAGGGATATAGGCATTGAATATGATGATTTATTTCAAGAAGGAATATTATCTTTAGAAAACGCTATGGCTAACTATTGTGAAAAAAGTTCACTATTCTATACATTCGCATGTATATGTATAAAAAGAGATATGGAAAAGGTTGTTAAGGCAGCTAGAAGATATAAGCATTCTATATTAAATGAATCTTTTTCTATAAATAAACCAATGAGTGAAAATGAAGACTTGTATTTAGAGGATTTATTATATGATGAACATTATAATATTGCAGAAAATTATATTTCAGACTATAACTGCACTCTTTTAAATAAAGATTTTAAATATACTTTACCAGATGAATATGCTTTAGTATTTGAGTTGAAAACCAATAATTTTAGTAACTTAGAAATATCAAAACTATTAGATTTAGACTACAAAATGGTTGATAATATTTTAAGATCAATAAAGATGAGATTGAAAAAATATAAAAAGGAAATTGAAGAACTATAAAAGTATGATATAATTATAATGGTGAAGAATATGGCAAGATCACTATTTGATTTTTTATCAGCTAAGAAAGAAAGTATGCAAAGCTATGATGATAGTAATGGATACTTACAGGATATAAACAATATATTTATGAGTTTACACTCTAGAATGCATCGTTTTCATAATGCTGGAATGTTACCTGATATTAGCTCAAGAAGAATATATGAAGTAATTGCTAAAGATGGTTCAAGAGAATTTGCATTTATTAATGAGATCGGAATGGACAATAGAGAGCCTGAAGCTCTTGCCAATACTAAGCAGATGATCATACTACAGATAGGAGCCCTATTAACATCTGCACCAGGAATTCCTTATGAAGATTATACGGATAGCCTATCCAGTAAATATAATATAATTGTTCAAAATTTTGATCAAGTGGCTAGTATAATTAACGGAATGACACCAGAAGGAACACCAGAATATTTTAAAGAAGTATTAATTAATGATAATATATTATATTATGATGAATTTATGCAACAGCATAGGGAAAAGCAATCAAATGATGCTAGCCAAAATATTGGACAAGGTCAATCAAAGGCCCCAGTAAAGTCATATGCAACGGCAGCTGGCAAAGCTACAATGCCATCTGGCCACCAACAAAATAGCAATACGTCATCTACAAGTATGTCAGCATTCATCAATGTAATCTTTTATCCAACACTACTGTTTCTAATAACATTAATATTTATTGTTATTTATAACTGCTATTTATTCTTAAACAAATAACTCAGACTTATAGTTTGAGTTTTTTATAATTGGTGTGTGAAACATTTATTGAATATGAAACTATAGTACAAATTTCTTTGACAAATATGTAATAACCTTTATAATATATGAAGATTATTTTGTTAAATAATAACAAAAGGTGGTGATAGTATGTCGTTTGCAACAGATATAAAAAATGAAATAAGCAAATTAGAGTTTTCTAAATCAGAAAATATTGCTGAATTATCAGCAATGGTAAGGACTGCAGCAAAATACACAGAGAAAAGAATTGAAATATCAACAGAAAATCCTAAAATTGCAAAAAGAATATATATGTTTTTTAAAGACTTGTATAATATTAATGCTGAAATAGAAAAACTAAAAAGCCCAACATTCAATAAAAATTTAATATATACTGTCATAGTTGAAGATAAAGTATTGACAATATTAAAGGACTTATCAGTTACAGATGAGAAAAATAAATATATTGAAATGCCAGAAGAATACATTATAGATTCAACAGAAGAAGTTAAAGCATACCTAAGAGGGATATTTTTAGCAAAAGGAAGTGTTAATGATCCTAAGACATCAAGGTATCATCTGGAGTTCCTATTTGATAAAAAATATGAATCAGTATTTGTTCAAAGATTGCTTAATAGTTTTGAATTAAATAGTAAAATAATTATGCGTGACATGAAGTATATGGTATATATAAAAGATTCGGAAAAAATTAGTGACTTTTTAAAAATAATAAATGCCTCTATTGGTGTGCTATATTATGAAAATATAAGAGCATATAAGGAACAGAAAAATGTAACAAATAGACTTAATAATTGTGAGCAAGCCAATACAGATAAAATAATTGCAACAAATGATAAAATTATTAATGATATAGAAACAATTAGAGAAAAAATTGGATTAGATATATTGGATGACAAAATAAAAGAAGCTTGTGAATATCGTATAAAATATCCTGAAGCTTCCTTAACAGAATTAAGTGAAATAATATCACTTGAAACAAACAGTAAAATAACAAAATCTGGTCTTAATCATAGATTTAGAAGATTAAGAGAAATATCAAATAAATTAAAAGGTGAGTAATCCCTTTTTTTCAATTATTTTATCAATAATTCCATATTCTACTGCTTCTTCTGGTTCCAAAAAATGATCTCTATCTGTATCTTGTTCAACTTTTTCAACAGGATTCCCTGTTTTTTCTGCTATTATTTTATTAAGCTTATCCTTAAGCTTAAGAATTCTCTCAGCTGCAATTTTTATTTCAGTAGCTTGGCCTTGAGCTCCACCTAATGGTTGATGTATCATAATTTCAGAATTAGGCAAGGCAAACCTTTTCCCTTTTTCTCCTGAAATTAAAAGAAAAGCGCCCATTGATGCTGCCATACCAATACATATAGTTGATACATCACTTTTTATAAAATTCATTGTATCATATATTGCCATACCAGCAGTTATTGAACCACCTGGAGAATTAATATAAAGACTTATATCCTCGCTATTGATTGAATCTAAGTATAAAAGTTCAGCAACAACACTATTTGCAGTATTGTCATCAATCTCACCACTGAGTATAACAATTCGATCTTTAAGCAATCTTGAAAAAATATCATAACTTCTTTCATTGTTTCCTTCTTTGTCTACTACAATTGGAACTAAACTCATTTTATCACCTATAATTATAATAGTAGAAAATGTTAAATAATATACATATATAGTGTAAAAAAGATACAATGTGGTATAATTTGTTACCAATATATGTTAAAATATTTCTAGAATAGAAAGAGGTTTTAAATATATGACTGAAAGTATAAAAGTAATAATAATGGGCGAAGAAAGAACTATACTTAAAGGGACAAAGCTAATTGAACTTGCAAAAGATTATCAAGAGTCTTTTAAATACCCAATTATTATTGCCAAGGTAGGTGGAGAATATCAGGACCTAAATGAATCTGTTTTAAAGGAAACAAACATTGATTTTTTTGATCTTAAAGATAGAAGAGGAAATTTAATATATGTGAATGGTCTTCAATATATGGCTATATATGCTGCCTATTTGCTATATGGTAATAAAGGAAAACTTACAATTAGACATTCAATTGATAAGGGTGTATATATTGAGACAGCATTTAAGCTTACTGAAGAAAAATTAAAAGATATTGAAGATAAAATGAAGGAAATAGTCTCAAGAGATATGATGATTTCAAAATGTAATGTAAGTAGAACAGAAGCCATTGACTATTTTACAAAAATGGAAGAGCCTACAAAAGTAGGAATATTAAAATATAACATTAGTAATTATATTACACTTTATAAATTAGGAGATATCTATGACTACTTTTTTACGTATATGCCAGCATCTACTGGAATACTAAAATATTTTGACTTAACTTACTTAAACGATCATGGATTTGTTCTTACATTTCCAACTGCATATATTGATGGTTTTAAAAAATATAAACATCATCCACAAATATTTGAAGCATTTAAAGAGTATCATGATTGGGCAAAAATAATGAACATAGATAGTTTATCTTCTTTAAATGCAGTAGTATCAAGTGGCAATATTGGTGATATAATAAGAATTGATGAAACATTGCAAAGTCACCGTTTGTTAAAAATAGCTAGAGACATTTATGAAAACAAAAAAAATGTTAAGGTTATATTGATGGCAGGACCATCTTCATCAGGAAAGACAACAACTTGTAGAAAATTATCAATGTACTTAAGAAGTTTTGGATTAGAGCCAAGAGAGATCTCGATGGATGATTATTTTGTTGATAGAGAAAAAACTCCTAAAGACGAAAAAGGAGAATATGACTTTGAACATCTTGAAGCATTAAACTTAGATTTATTTGATAGACAGATGAAAGAATTATTAGATGGAAAAGAAATACTGATGCCAACATATAATTTTTTAACAGGTAAGCCAGAATTTAAAAGTAAACTATCTTTAACTGATAACAGCATTCTCTTAATAGAAGGCATTCATGGACTAAATCCAAGCCTGTTAAAATCAATTTCTAAAGATAATAAATATAAAATATATATATCACCACTGACTGTACTTAATTTAGATACCCATAATAGAATATCAGTTACTGATAATAGATTACTTAGAAGGATTGTAAGAGATAATAGAACTAGAGGACATGGTGTTGTAAGTACATTAAAAGCCTGGAGAAAAGTAAGATTAGGTGAAGAAAAAAATATATTTCCATATCAAGATGAAGCAGACGTTACTTTTAATACCGCTTTAATCTATGAACTTGGAATTCTCAAGACGTATGTTGAACCACTTCTTTATTCGGTACCAGCAGATAGCGAGTACTATGAAGAAGCAAGAAGACTAATTAATATGTTAAAAATGTTTTTACCAATACCTTCAGAGGATATACCTCTTGATTCACTGCTACGTGAGTTTATTGGTGGAAGCTGTTTTAAATAAAAATAAGGAGATGAAATTATGGTAAAAGTAGCAATTAATGGATTCGGAAGAATCGGAAGACTAGCATTTAGAAGAATGCAAAATTTAGAAGGGTTTGAAGTTGTTGCAATCAATGATTTAACTGATTCTAAAACTTTAGCGCATTTATTAAAGTATGATAGTGCCCAAAAAAGATTTGGTGAAGAAGTAACACATACTGATAACTCAATTATTGTAAATGGGAAAGAAGTTAGAATTTATGCTGAGAAAGATCCGGTTAACTTACCTTGGGGACAACTAGGGGTAGATGTAGTACTAGAATGTACTGGATTCTTTACTAATATGGAAGCTTGTTCTGCACATATTAAAGCAGGAGCTAAAAAAGTAATACTAAGTGCACCTGCAAAAGGAGAAATGCCAACAGTTGTTTATAATGTTAATCACGAAACATTAACAGGTGAGGAAACAGTTATTTCAGGAGCTTCTTGTACAACAAACTGTTTAGCACCAATGGCAAAAGTAATGAATGATACATTTGGAATTAAGACAGGAATAATGACTACAATTCATGCTTATACAAACGATCAAAATACTTTAGATGCACCTCATAGAAACGGTGATTTAAGACGTGCTCGTGCAGCAGCAGCAAATATTGTGCCTAACTCAACAGGGGCAGCAAAAGCAATAGGATTAGTTATTCCAGAATTAAAAGGAAAACTAGATGGTGGAGCTCAAAGAGTACCAGTAATTACAGGTTCTCTTACAGAACTTACTTGTGTACTTGAAAAGAACACTACAGTAGAAGAAATCAATAAAGTAATGAAAGAACATGCAAATGAATCATTTGGATATACTGAAGATGAAATAGTTTCAAGCGATGTAATTGGTATGGAATATGGATCATTATTTGACGCAACACAAACAAGAGTTGTTGAAGTAAATGGACAACAACTAGTAAAAGTAGTAGCATGGTATGATAATGAGTATTCATATACTTGTCAGATGATTAGAACTGCTAAATACTTAATGGAAAAATAATTTAAAATATGACTTTAATTAGTCATATTTTTATTTGCAATAAAATGATATAATAAATTTAATCTAAAAAAGATAATTGAAAAGTAATGACTAGTATGATAAGATACATTATTGATTTGGAAGGAATATAAAATGAATGATTTAGAAGAACACACATTAAAAATAGATGATTTAAGTTTAGATGCAAGAAAGAAAATTTCGATAGCTAGTGAAGATTTAGCTTTACTTTTAACTGATGAAAGCGGAATGCCTATAGAATGTTCTGAGGATAAAGAAGTAAGAGAAGCTTTTGTTAACGCTGTTAAAAGTCAAATAAGTAGCTTTGGAAGTGATAGACTTGCAGTTGTATTTCATATTGTTGGAGCATATGAACTTTTAACTTGTCAAGATGTACAAGTTATAAAAACACCTTTAGGTAATGGTTTAAATGCCCGTACAATAAAGAGTAATGATAATTGGAAAACAGTACAAGTTCCGTTAACTGGTGTAGGTGATGCTACTGTTAATGCAACATTTGATACATTTAGAGCAACTGTTCTTTGTGTTGAAGATAATCCACTTAATGCAGAAATAAAAGCAAATGATCAAATTTCTATTAGGAGCTATAGATAAAAGTGCAGAAATTTCATAAAAAATAAATACAGCAGTTGCTGTTTTTTGTTTGCTAATATAACAAAATTGTTATGCTAGAAATCACTCATATATGATATAATTTAACTATAGGAGGCAATTTATGAAGAAAACAATTAGAGATTATAGCTTAGAAGGAAAAAGGGTATTAATCAGGTGTGATTTTAATGTTCCAATGAAGGATGGGAAAATACTTGATGATAATAGAATAGTAGAAAGTTTAAAGACAATTAATTATGCATTAGACAATAATGCAAAAGTAATATTGTTTTCGCACCTTGGGAGAGTAGAACAGGAAGAAGATAAGGCAAAAAATTCTCTTAAAGGAGTTGCAGCTAGATTAGAAGAACTCTTAGAAAGAAAAGTAACATTTGTACCTAGTACAAGAGGGGCAGAACTAGAAATAGTTATTAACAATATGAGCAATAAAGATGTAGTATTATTAGAGAATACTCGTTATGAAGATGTGCCTAATAAATTAGAAAGTAAGAATAATGAAGAATTAGGTAAATATTGGGCAAGTCTTGGAGACTTATTTATTAATGATGCATTTGGTACAATTCATAGAGCTCATGCATCAAATGTAGGAATTGCTTCAAATCTACCATCTGGTGTAGGGTTTCTTGTTGAAAAAGAATTAAATGAATTATCAGTTTTAGATAATCCAGAACATCCTTTCATCGTTGTTATGGGAGGAAGTAAAGTAAACGATAAAATTGCTATAATAGAAAACCTAGTTAAGAAGGCAGACAAATTGTTAATTGGTGGTGGAATGAGTTATACATTTCAAAAAGCTAAAGGTAATAAGATTGGTAAATCATTACTAGATTCTGATAGCATAGAATTTTGTGCAAGAATAATGACTGAATATCCTAATAAGATTGTATTGCCAATGGATAATGTTGTGTCTAAAGAGTTTTCAAATGATGCACCATATAGAGTTGCTGAACTTAATAGTATATTAGAAGATGAAGAAGGTTTAGATATTGGCCCTAAAACAGTAGAGTTATTTGCAAGTATTCTATCAACAGCAAAAGTAGTATTTTGGAACGGTCCTCTTGGAGTATATGAACTTTCTAACTTTGCTAAAGGGACAGAGGCTGTTTTAAAGGCAATGGTAGAAACTAATGCAAAGACTATCCTTGGCGGTGGAGATATAGTAGCAGCAGCCGTTAATGCAGGATATAAAGACAAAGTAACACATGCTTCAACAGGTGGTGGAGCAACACTTGAATATATGGAAGGTAAAGTTTTACCAGGTGCTGCTTCGGTAATGGATAAATAGAAAATAAATGAAAAATGTAGGAAAAAAATCAATAATCATATTATTTATAATGGTTATTGTATTATATTTTATATTGAAAGATGACTTCTCATCAATTGTTGATCATCTAGTTAATGTTAATATAATTTGGATAGTTATAGCTATAGCATTAATGGTAGTGTGTTGGATATTCAAAGCATTAGCACTACATATTTTAGTAAAAGAGCAATCTGATACGATGAAGTTTAAATCAACCTTCCAGCAGATTATAATTACAGAATTTTTTAATGGTATTACTCCTTTTTCAACAGGAGGACAGCCAATGCAAGTTTATATGCTGACAAAGAAAGGGATAAAGGTTGCAAATGCAACCAATATGATTGTTCAAAGCTTCATATTCTTTCAAGTCGCACTATTAATTCATGGATTTATAGCCCTTTTCCTTAATTACAAATTTAATATTTTGAGTGTATCTAGCACCTTATGGACTTTGATTATGATAGGATTTATTATTAATGCTCTAGTTGGAATTGGCCTACTGTTTATAAGTTTCTCAACAAAATTTAATGATTTTATTGGAAAAACAGTAATTAAAATTGGTGTTAAATTCAAGCTTGTTAAAAATAAAGATGAGACAGCCAAAAAGTGGCAAGAAAAACTAGAAGAGTATCATAGCAATGCAACTTTGCTGCGTCAAAAAAAATCTTTGTTTGTAAAAGGAATCTTATATAATTTTATTGCGCTAGCACTTTATTATGCAATGCCAGCTTTTATAGTTTTTAGTATGAACGACTATACTAGTTTAAATATAATGAATGCATTAACTGCATCAGCATTTGTATTAATAATAGGGAACTTTGTACCAATACCCGGTGGAAGCGGTGGAATTGAATATGGCTTTATGCAATTTTTTGCTCCTTTCTTAACAGGAACAGTTTTACCAGCAGTACTTCTAATATGGAGATTCGTTACATATTATTTTGGAATAATAGTTGGTGGAATAACTTTAGGATTTTTTAAAGGAGACGATAAATTATGCGAATAGGGCTATTTTCAGATACTTATCCTCCATATGTTAACGGAGTGTCAACTAGTGTTTTTATGTTAAAAAAAGCCTTAGAAAAAAAAGGACATCAAGTATATGTGGTTTCTGTTAATAATGAAAGTATGAAATATAAGTTTGATGAAGAAGATACTGTAATGAGGATCCCTGGTATTCCAATTGGTATATACGATTATAGATTAACTGGTATATACCCTATAAGAGCGATTAACATAATTAAGAAATGGAAATTAGATGTAATACATTCACATACAGAGTTTGGAGTAGGTACATTTGCAAGAATTATTTCGAAGCAATTAGGCATTCCTTTAATACATACATACCATACTATGTATGAAGATTATATTCACTATATAACAAAGGGGTATTTTGATAAATCAAGTAAAAAGATAGTAGAGTATCTAACTCTGTTTTATTGCGATAAAACAACAAACGAGCTAATTGTACCGACAAAAAAAACATATAATCTATTTAAACAAAAATATGAAGTGGATAAAAACATTCATATTATACCAACAGGTATTGAAATGGAAAGATTTTATAAAGAAGTTGTTGATATAAAAAAGGTAAGAGAAATTGCAAAAAAATATGAAATTTTAAAACATGACTTTGTATTGATGTTTGTCGGAAGATTAGCTAAAGAAAAGAGTGTAGATTTTTTAATTGAAAATCATAAAGAAATATTGGATGATTGTCCAAATATTAAATTATTGATAGTTGGAGATGGCCCTGATATGGAAAGCTTTAAAGAAATGGTTAATAAATTAAAGATAGAAGACAGGGTAATATTTACTGGTAAAATACCATGGGAAGAAATGCCTATATATTATCAATTAGCAAATATATTTGTAACTGCATCTAAAACAGAAACACAAGGCTTAACTGTAATTGAAGCTATGGCAGCGTCAGCAGTGCCAGTTTGTGTTAGGGATGAAAGCTTTGAAGAAGCAGTAGTTGATGATTTAAACGGAAAATTCTTTGAGAATAAAAAAGAATATAAAAGAACAATTACTGATCTTTATGAAGATAAAGTTAAATTAGCAAGGCTTTCTGCTCAAGCTAGATTAAATGCTGAAACGCATAGTTCAAAATATTATGCAGAGTCAGTACTAGATGTCTATAATAGAGCGTTGAAAGAGAAAAAAGAAAAAGTAGGATTCTTTAAAAAAATAGCAAACAAATTTAAAAAAGATGATGAGTAATGGAGGAATTATGAAACTAGTTATTGGAAATCAAAAAACATATTTAAATAGGGAAGAAGTAGAAAAGTTTATAAATGATACTAAAAGTCAAAGAAGTGATATGAAAGCTATCATGTGTCCAAGTAGTATATACCTTGATATGTATAAAAAAAGTTCTTTTGAACTTGGAGCACAAAATGTATCGCTACAAGGGAATGGTGCTACTACAGGAGAGATATCTGCTTCTCAATTAAAGTCGATGGGGGTTAAATATTGTCTAGTTGGACATAGTGAGAGAAGACAGATGTTTAATGAAACAGGAGAAGATACTAATAAGAAGATAAATATGTTACTATCTGAAAATATTATTCCAATATTATGTGTTGGGGAGACTAAAACTGAAAGAGATATGAAAAAGGATGCTAAAATAATTAGAAAAGAAATAGAAGATGCCTTCGTGGGATTAGAAAAAAATGATATTGAATATTTAATTATTGCATATGAGCCAATATGGTCTATTGGAACTGGTGTTATTCCAACTATGGGTGAAATTAAGGATGTAATAAGCTTTATTAAGAAATTAGTACAAGAAAACTATAATGCTAATATAAGAGTATTATATGGTGGAAGCGTTAGCTCTAAAAATATAGATGAATTAAATACGGTTACTGAATGTGATGGATATTTAATTGGAGGTGCATGCACTAAAGCAGATGATTTCACTTATATAATTAACTCAATCAATTAAGACAATCTATTTATATAAAGCAGTATTTTTTATTAAATAAAATTTACTATTAGCAAAGTTCTAGTGAGACAGCTATTAATAGCTGTTTTTTCTTTCTAATAGACAAGATTTATGTAAAGTAGCACAAATGTTTCAAAATTCGACAAAACTTTACAATATTAGCTAAACTTCGCTATATAAAAGCCTCGTATATTGTTGTATAATTATACTTGCGTGGAGTAGAAAAGAAAGGAAAATATATGAAAGACATTAAAGTGCTTATGATTGACGATAATATAGAGTTAATCACAATGGTAAAGGAGTATTTTAGTGATCACGCAGGAATTGATATATCTTTAGAAGCCTACAATGGTGAAGATGGTTTGAAGTTAATTAAAGAGAATCAAAGTGATTACGACGTAGTAATTTTGGATTTAATAATGCCAAAGAAAGATGGAGTAGATGTACTTGATGAGATGAAGAAATTAAAACTTAATAAAAAAGTTATAGTTTTAACTTCATATAATGCTGAAGAGATGATAAGAAGAGTATCCGAAATAGGAGTTAATTATTTCATACTCAAACCATTTGAGTTATCAGACCTTGAAAGAAGAATAATTGAATGTTGTAATGAATCTAAAAATAGTAGTAAAGTTGTAGATATCTATCATAACAATCTGCAAATTTCTATTACAAAGATTCTTCATGAACTAGGTGTACCTTCTCATATAAAAGGATACCAATATATAAGAGAAGGAATATCTATAATATATGATAGACCAGAAGTGATCGGTGGAATAACAAAAGAGTTATATCCAGATATTGCTAAGA
The DNA here is from genome assembly GCA_031549195.1 of Bacilli bacterium. Lineage (GTDB taxonomy): Bacteria > Bacillota_I > Bacilli_A > RF39 > UBA660 > JAVBQF01. Next base: position 8,167 of record JAVBQF010000001.1, on the reverse strand, counting down.
AATTTGATACTACAGTATCAAGGGTAGAGCGTGCAATTAGACACGCAATTGAGGTTAGTTGGAATAGAGGCAATTGGGACCTAATGGAAGAAATATTTGGTCACAGTGTAGATATTGATAAAGCTAAGCCAACGAATAGTGAATTTATAGTTACAGTAGCAGATAAGCTAAGACTAGAGTTCCATAGAACTTCATTAATATAAAATAAGTTGTCTTAATGGCAACTTTTTCTATAATTCTACATTTTACAACAACTTGACTTAATTTTTGTTGAGTTATATAATTAAGGTATAAAAACTGATATTGGAGGTCATTTTATGGAGCGAAAAATATTGACATATTTAAACCGTTGGCAAAAAGATATGAACAGAAAGCCGCTTCTTATATATGGTAACAAGCAAGTAGGTAAAACTTACACAGTATTAAAGTTTGGTGAAGAAGAGTATAAGAATGTAGTATATTTCAACACAGAAAACAATATAGAATTAAAAGAATTATTAAAGAAGGAAAAAGTTATTGATAGAATTATATCTAAACTTTCAGTTCTTTCTAATGAGATGATTTTTAAAAATGATACATTAATAGTCTTTGATAATGTTAATGATGTAGATATAGTTAATGGAATAAAAACATTTGGTAAGTTTCCTAATGAATATCATATTATTTTAATCACATCACTTAAAGAAAATTTATCAAAGTTTAAAGGTGAAGAGTTACAATTTAAATCAATGCAGGGTTTAGATTTTGAAGAGTATTTAATAGCTATTGGTAAAAAAGAGTTAATTGAATTTATAAAAACATCATTTAAAAATAATTCAGCAATGCCATTTCACTCAATAGCTATGGAATACTATGAAGATTACTTAGTAACCGGTGGTATGCCTGAAGTAATTGATTTAAACATAAAAGAAGAGAATAAGCTTTTATTACATACTGCAATTGATAAGATATTGGATTCATACAAAAAGGAGATAAATAACCAAGATAACTTAATAGACATAACAAGAAGCTTAGAAGTTTTAAATAGTGTTCCATACCAATTACAAAAAGCAAATAGAAAGTTTCAATATGGTCTTATTAAAACGGGAAGTAGATCAAAAGATTATGAACAAGCAATTAACTTTTTGCACAACAATGGACTTGTCTATAAGTGCTATAAGGTTACAGATATTAAATCACCTCTATCTGGATGTAAGGATAAAGAATCATTTAAAGTATACCTAAATGATACTGGTGTCTTATATAAGATGATGCATTTAAATCAATCTAAATTTTTAAGTGATTATAATATTAAAAGTATAATATATGAGAATAGTATTGCTATTAATTTAATAAATAGTGGATTTGGACTTTATTATTATCAATCTGATGGTAAGGCGGAAATAAGCTTTGTTATCCAAAATAGAGCAGGACAAATAATACCAATAGAGTTAGTTGATAAGAATATGTCTAAAGCAAAGTCTCTGACACTGTTTATGAATAAGTTTAATATTAAGGATGCAATAAGAGTAACAGATGATAATTTCCATAACAAAAAAGGAATTAAATATATTCCAATTTATGCACTATTTTGTTTAAATGACAATATGTAAGGAGTGAAATAATGAAAAGAGTTGTTTTGTGTATAATGGATGGATATGGATATAGTGAAAAGGTTAAAGGAAACGCTATATTAGAAGCTAAAAAGCCAAGACTTGATGAAATATTTAGCAAATATCCAATTGCATTTTTAAAGGCAAGTGGTAGAGCTGTTGGACTTCCAGAGGGACAAATGGGAAATAGCGAAGTTGGTCACTTAAATATTGGAGCAGGAAGAGTTATATATCAGGATTTAGAAAAAATTAATAAGGCAATTGAAGACGAGAGCTTTTATAAAAACAAGGTGTTTACTGCTGCTATTGATAATTGCAGAAAAAACAATACAAATCTTCACATATATGGCATTTTATCAGATGGTGGAGTACATAGTCATATAAATCATCTGATAGCGCTATTAGAATTATGTAGAAGAGAAAATTTTGATAGAGTATTTATTCACCCGTTTTTAGATGGGAGAGACACACCACCACTTGATGCACCTATCTATGTTAATAAATTGAAAGATGCAATAATAGAAAAAGGGATTGGTAAAATCGCTACCATAATGGGCAGATATTATGCTATGAATCGTGATAGGAATTATAATCTAACCAAAATGGCATATGATGCACTGGTATTTGGTAAGGGAGTTAACTACGCTGAAAGTACAGAAGAAGCTTTTGAAATAGAATATAAGAAAAACTTGACTGATGAATTCATGGAGCCAACAGTATTAATAGAGAATGGTAACCCTATAGCCACTATTAAAGAAAACGATTCAATAATTGCATTTAATTATAGAAGTGATAGAATGGTTCAATTAACTAGAGCTTTTGATCAAGACAAATTTACTGATTTTGAAAGAGAAGCAGGTAGAGTTAAAACCCATTATGCTTGTATGACTTTATATGCAAAAGAATTTGTAAACGTTTCTATAGCATATGAAAAAGATAATATAGATAATGCGTTAGGTGAGTATATATCTAAATTAGGTTATGGACAAATTAGGATTGCAGAGCCGGAAAAGCAACAACATATAACATATTATTTCAATGGACAAAGGGATATTATTTATGACAAAGAAGATGTAATGATTGTTCCAAGACCAGATGTTTTTACATACGATGAAAAACCCAGCATGAGTGGTGAGGAGATCACTGAAGAAGTTATAAAAGCTCTTGATAAAAATTATGAATTCATTGCAGTCAATTTTGCAAATTGTGATGGCCTTGGTCATACTGGAGTATATGAAGCAGTTGTAAAAGGAGTAGAATTCTTAGATAGCTTTGTAGGTAGAGTATATGATAAGTGTATCGAAAAGGGAGTAGATTTAATAATAACTGCAGATCATGGTAATTCAGAGCAAATGATATCGGATAAAGGAGAAATAGATAAAGCACATACTACAAACCCAGTTCCAATAGTACTTTGCAATAATAATTATAAAATAAAAGATGGTAGGCTTTGCGATATCGCTCCAACTATTCTTAAATTGATGGATATTGAAATCCCTAAGGAAATGACTGGTGAAGTTTTAATTGAGAAAATATAAAAATTTAAATATTAGTAAGTATGAAAGAAGTCACAGGGCTTCTTTTTTAAAATAACTTGACTTTAATCATAGCTATGATTATTATATTAAGTTAATTAAAGAAGAGGTGAAATATTATGCCACATATAGGTGTTGACCTTGGAGGAACGGGTGTTCAAGTCGGTATAGTTGATGAAAATCAAGATGACAAAATAATTGGAAAATCAGATAGTGTTGTAGGTGGTACAGCTGAAGATATTATGGATACTATAGTTAGTACCACAGAGGAAGCTGTAAAAAGCGCTGGACTTAAATTATTTGATATAAAATCAATAGGAGTTGGAACTCCTGGAGCAGTAGATCCTGAAGCAAGAGTGGTAGTATCAGCTTTCAATCTTCCTTTTCATGATTTTGCAATGGGAAAAATATTGGATGGCAAATTTAGTTTAAAAAGATTTGAAGGTGCAATTGGCATAGGTAATGATGCAAATGTTGTAGGGTTAGCAGAACATAAAAGTGGGGCAGCAAAAGGTGCTCACAGTTCAGTGTTTGTTACACTTGGAACTGGTTATGGAGGAGCATATATTGATAAATTTGGTAACCTATTAACTGGATTTAATGGCGCAGCCGCTGAACTAGGACATTTAGGTATGATCAAAGATGGGAAACAATGTACATGTGGAAAAAAAGGGTGCATCGAAGCATATGCTTCAGTAACAGGATTAATAGATTTTTCTATAGAGGTAATGCTAGGCAATCCGGATAGTAAAATGTGGGATGAGGCTAGTAAAAATGTTGAAAATGGACCAGATCGCACTAATTTTGAATTTGTACGCCATAATATCTATACAGCAGATAAAGAAAAACTTGCAACGTATATTACGTTTTTAAAAGGAAGAAAGATTGTTAATGGTAGAACAGCATTTGATGCAATGCGCCAAAATGACTTGTATGCCAAAGGCGTGGTTGAAAATTGGAGATCATATGTTGCAGAAAGTTTTACTACTATTATTAATACATTCCAACCAGAAATTCTTGTTGTTGGTGGAGGGATTGTAAAAGAACCAGATGAATATTTGTTGACTCCCATTATAGAGCAAGTTGATCAAAACCAATTTACAAGGGAATTTCCTTCAGAAAAGAAAGCAAGAATTGTTAAAGCAAAATTTGGACCTGAAGCTGGTATAATAGGAGCATCATACTTAGCTCGTGGTAAAAGGACAATATAACTTTTATAGCATATTAGCTAAATTTTATTAATTTAGCTTTTTTTAATATTGTAAATATCGAACGTATGTTATATAATTAAAGTGATTAAAGGGGTGTTCTATGAGTAAAGAAAGAATAATATTTCATATTGATGTAAATAATGCTTATCTTTCATGGACTGCAGTCAAATTATTAAAAGAAGGATATCCTATAGATATAAGAACAATACCATCGGTTATTGGAGGAGATGAATCAAAACGTCATGGGATCGTTTTAGCAAAGTCTCCAATTGCTAAAAAGTTTGGAATTGTAACAGCAGAGACTCTTTATAGTGCAAGAAAAAAATGCCCTAACTTAAGAGTATTTCCACCAGATCATACTCTTTATCTTAATATGTCGAAAGCACTCTTTCAATACTTAAATAATTATTCTCCTGATATCGAACAGTTTTCAGTTGATGAATGTTTTATTGATATGAGTAATACAACTTATTTATATAAAGATCTAGTCTCACTTGCTTATAAAATAAAAGAAGAAATTAAATTGAAGTTTGGATTCACAGTCAACATTGGAATTGGAAATAATAAATTATGCGCCAAAATGGCATCTGATTTTGAAAAACCAGATAAAGTACATACGCTTTTCAAAAATGAAATCAAAGAGAAAATGTGGCCTCTTCCTGTTAATGAATTATTTATGGTGGGCAAAAAAAGTTCTGCGAGGTTAAAGGAAATGGGAATTATGAAAATAGGGGATTTAGCAACAACGGATGTGACAACATTAAGAAGGCACTTCAAATCTTTTTCCAAAGTTATGTGGGAATTTGCGAATGGAATAGATGAAGAGCCAGTTGTAAAAGAGCATGGTGCAAGTAAGAGTATAAGTGTGTCTGCAACACTACCAAAAGACACTGATGATATCTTAAAACTAAAAAATATTTTACTTGGACAGGCAGACGAAGTAGGAATACAATTAAGAAAGCAAAAAATGTATGCATCTGTTATAGCGGTAACTCTTAAAACTAAGGATTTTTTAAGCTATTCTAAACAAAATAAACTAAAAAATCCAATAGATATATCTACTGAAATATATAAGCATGCTGTCATTATATTAGACTCTGTCTGGAATGGAGAAGAGATTAGAAATATTGGAATTAGATTAAGTAATTTGAAGGAAGTTAGAGAAGAACAGATATCACTATTTGATAAACCCAATATAAAACAAAGTGATAAGATACAAAAGACATTAGATGAAATCAAAGAAAAGTACGGTTCATCTAGCATAGTTCCTGCTAGTTTAATAAAAAAGAATAATACTTAATATACGTAAAGAGTTTATTAAATGTATTAATAGCTATGATAATGTTAAATATATTTGATATACTAAATAATAGGTGAGTCTTATGAATATAAATCAAGATAATATAAATATGATTTTAAATAAGTATATAGATATTACGGATAGAATATGTTTAGAAAACAGCTATGACAGTAACATTAAACATTTACTATATATTATAATACCAGCTTTTATAATACGCTATGGGCCTAATTACGAATCAACAGTATTAAAATGTTTTGAATCAACAAAAATATATATAAGTCAAATCGAAAACAAAGTTATAACAGCGTATTTCTCAAGGACGCTTCATAAAAGAACTGTTGATAATAAAGAAGACTACTATACTAATAAAACAATTACTTTAAACGAATATAAAACAGCAAGCATGACAGCTTTAATGGATAATATAATACATGAATTTAATCATGCAGTTAATTCGGTTAATAACGAACTAAAATATGATGATTCAAAGATTATGATGAGAACTGGACTAAGTTATTTTACATATAATAAAAATAATTTGAATCAATACTTGAGTAAAACAGATGATATTATGCTTGAAGAAATAGTAAATACAAAGCAAACAGCAGATATAATAAATATTATCAATTCTTTTAGTAAATACAGCATTGAAAATGAAGAGTTCAGTAATGCTTTATATTCATTAAAACATGAAATTGGCACTGATCAATATACATCAGGAGCATATGGTCTAGGCAGTTATATTGCAAAACAATTAATAGAAAACAAAACATTCATATCAACAATTGAAACTTTAAGATTTAAAGGTTTCGTCGATGACATTCCCAATTGGTTTGACAACGTTACAGGTGAAGAGGGAAGTTATAAAACACTTACTAGTTTACTTCAACAAATATCAGTGTTGGAAGATAAGTATAATAAAGCTAAGTTTTTTAAAAAACATAAATTAGAACTAATTAGAGAAAAGATGAATCAATGTATTAATATAATAAAAGACTTTGATGATAAATGTATATTCAAATAAAAAGTACTCATTGAGTACTTATTTTTGATTTTCTTTAACCTTGTAATAGAAATTTGCATTAGTGACTCCCATAAAGGGAAATAACCATAGATATCCTATTCCAAAAGTAAATGCGCAAAGTATTACCCATCCAAAGAAACTAAGTTGTAATAGGAAGTATTCGAATTTATAGCCTCTCATCATTTCTTTACTTCTTCTTAAAATATCAGTTGCTCCCATATTAGGGTTTTCAATAAAAATATATGGTGCCATTGTATAACTAAATCCTGCTATTATACCTGGGATAACCAATAGCAATGTCCATAAAGCAGTAAACAGTCCAGTTAAAAACATAACTAAAAGTGCTCCAATTGCGTTTTTTCCTTGTGATAATACTTCATCATATTTAGCGTCTTCTCCACTTGCTACCTTCATAAATAATGAAGTCATACCCATTGTTAGAGTACTAGATACTAAAGCCACTATGATAACTCCAAGTATAGGAACTAAAGCTGCTACAGCAGACACTAGCGAAATAACAAGCATCATAAACATAGCTGTTATTGGAGTACCCCATTTGCCATTCAATGAACTAAGGGCCCTTTCTTTTAATTCTTTTCTATTAATCATATAAAATCCTCCTTACTGACATTATAACAAACTATCATAATAATAAAAATATATTTACTTCTTTTTATTATATGAATATATTGCTTTACTAATAACGTTGCTATTTTCTCGTTTAAATTCCTTTTCTAAATAATCATAATAAACACCAGGGGTTATGATTCCGTTAATTTTAAGCAAATCACTTCCAATAGAGCCTAGCACATTATCCACAAGCTTAACACAATTTGTAAAAAATAAGAAATAAGTTTTATATGTTGTTTTACTAAATTTATAGAATTTTGCTTTAGTCGCCTTATATAATCTACTTGCATAATCCTGATGATGGCTTCCTTTATCAGTTTCGTAAGAACAATCCCATTTATAAGTAGCTTCCTTTATCTTTTCTATTTCATTTCTAATTTTTGTTTTTTGTTTTTCTGTTAAAGCCATGCCAAATGCAAAAATAGTCTTTTTTGAGTCCTCTTTGCAGAAGTTAATATATTTACTTTTATTCTCTACTTCAAACAATACGCCATCTCCCATTGTTTCATAAAACTTCTTTGAGTTTGAATCATAACAACCATATGAATATACTATACCTTCAAAATAGAAGTCAACATGACCAAATCTGCCCCAGTTTTTATCACTTATATGGATAAATATCTCAATATCAGCATTTTCGTTTGCCAACTTTTTATCAATTTGTACATTTGCAATATATTTATCTATTGTTTTATTAAGTTTAACTAACGCCCTATATGGAATAAGAGTAGATATTATAATTGGCAAAGTTATTCTAAATCTTCTTTTATTTTCCTTAATAAATTTTTTTGGGAAAGAAACTCTTAAAAAATCAAAAGCATAATTGATTGCAAAAAACATTAAATATATACCTAATATTATTGTTAAGTTAT
>JAVBQF010000043.1:0-23096 GCA_031549195.1 Bacilli bacterium | reverse complement strand
TCTATTTTTTTACAAAATCCGCTACTATCACCTTGTTTTATGATATATCCATTTTTGCCCTCTTTAATTAAATCAGTGTTACCTCTGCAATCAGTTGCGACTATTGGAAGTTTCTCATATAGTGCTTCCATAATATTAACTGCAAGTCCTTCTTGTCTACTCGAAGAAATAGACACATTGCTTATTTTTAATAGTTTTGGAATATCTCTTCTAAACCCAAGGAAATGAATTTGTTTTTCTAAATTTAATTTTTTTACTAATTCTTGGCATTTGCCACTTAAACTATCCTTGCCAGGTAAAAGAAGCTGTATATTTTTTTCTTTTTTAAATAAGTCACTTAAAGTATTAATTAACCAAATTTGATTTTTTCTATCGCTTAATTCTGCTGGATAAATCATTAAAAAGTCTTCTTTTTTAAATCCTAATGAAGCTCTTAATTCTAATTTTTCTTTATCCGTCATATTAAAATCAAATTTTTCTTTTGTTAAACCAATACCATGCACTAACTCAACATTTGTTTTTGTAAATTTATTCTTGGCTAATTTATAATCTTCTTCATTGATTGTTATTAAAGTATCTGTATATCTAGACAACCATCTTTCTACTGGATAAAAAATTGCCCAAAACTTAAAAGGAGCTCCTTTGTAAAAATGAAATCCATGTGCAGTATAAATAACTTTTGTGCCATATTTCTTCCTTGCATTTTTTGCTGCAAGTCTAGTAACAGCGGCACCCATTGGTGTATGACAATGTATCAAATCATATTTTTCTTCTTCAATTACTTTCTTTAAGTTACTTATAGCTCTTAAATTATTTATTTTGAAAGGACTTCTTTCAAGTGATATTTTTATTTTTTTATCACAAAAAGGTATATCCTCATCACCGTTTGTTGCAACGTGAACTTCATACCCTTCATTTTTAAAATATTCTAAATACGGCAGATGAAATGCTAAAATATGCGAGTCAACTGTCGCTACAAACAAGACCTTTTTCATACTAATACCCCACCAATTACTTCTTATTTCTTTTTATGTTGAGCTTTTAATATATCAATCTCACTGTGAATAGCAGCCTTATTATTAGAATAGGCCTCACTCTTGCTAAATACCGATTTTACTGTTTTATATATTACTTTTAAATCCATATATAATGAAATATTATTAACATAAGTTAAATCATAATTAATTCTGTCAAGTATAGTTAGATCATTTCTACCTGATGCTTGAGCTAGTCCAGTAATCCCTGGAAGTACATTTAATCTTCTTTTCTGTTCTTCTGTAAAATATTTTGCATACTCAACAATCCAAGGACGTGGTCCTATAAAAGACATCTCACCTTTTAACACATTAAATATTTGAGGTAATTCATCTAAACTTGTTTTTCGGATGAAGCGTCCAATCTTTGTAATTTTATCTTCAGTCTTTTTATCATTCACATCATTATTTGGTACCATACTTCTAAATTTATAAAGATTAAACACTTGTCCATTCTTTCCTGATCTTGGTTGAACAAAAAATGCTTTTCCACCATCTCTTCTTATTAGTATAGTCAGTATTACAAATATTGGGCTCAATAATATAACGAAGAATAATGATACTGCTATATCAAATACTCTTTTAAATAACATATATAATCTTCTTCTAATTACTTTGAATGTACTTGATGCTTTCACATTATTTCCATCTAATATCCATTCATTCATTAACTATCACCCCCTATTTTAAAATTTGCTCTCATTCTACTTATTAAATTTTCTCTTCTTGGTTCTTTTATTTCGTATGGCACTATCTTTAAATCTTCAATCACTAATCCAATATTAGTATCTGTTAACTCTTTAGTCATTTCTTTTCCAACTATTTTTGATAACATCTCAATTGTTGTACCAACATAAGACATATCTTGAACTCTATGAATATCAGTAGCCATAAAATGTATCATATTTCTTTTTAGTAATTCCTCTAACATCTCTTTAGCATCTTTTCCATAATGTCCAACAAGACTCTTTAAATTACCTTGTAATAATATACCCATTCTTATAAGTTCATTAAAAAATTCAAAGTCCTTAAAGTATTGTTTATAACGTTCTGGATGAGCTAGTATTGGAACACATCCCAATGCTCTTAATTCAAATAGTATTTCTCTATCAATTCTAAGTTTATTAGTTAGTGAAAACTCTACTAATAGATATCTACTATTATTAAGTGTTCTGATACTCCCATCTTTCATCTTATCTACTAAACCTAAGTCAATAAAGACTTCATTGCCTAGATAAAGGTTAAGAGGTATCTTTTCTTCCTCTAACTTTACCTTTAAGTTATTTAATCTTTCTTGTTTTTCTTTATTGTTGTAAGAATAACTACTCCCTGTTATATAGTGCGGTGTTAGTATTGCATCTGTAACACCATTTTTTACTAATTCTCTTGCTATTGCAATACTATCATCTATTGTTTTAGCGCCATCATCTATTCCATAAAGCAAATGGTTGTGTATATCTTTCATTAATTATAGTAAGCGTCATAATATTGACTGCTGTTGCCATCTTCTATTCTATTTGCAACTACTCCAGCCAAATTTGCATTTACTTGGTCTAATGTCTTTTTTGCTTTTTCTAATAGATCAACTGGCGTTTTATTTACTGAACACACAAGTACTACTGCATCAGCAAGTTTTGTCATTGTTACTGTATCAGCTAGTCCATTAACTGGTGGACAGTCAAATAGAATGATATCATATCTTTCTCTTAATTTAGCTACTAATTCTTTATTCTTATCCGATCCTAATAATTCACTAGGATTTGGCGGTACTATTCCTAAAGTAATAAGTGATACATTAGGAATATGGGTTTTTTCTATATATCTTTCGAATTGATTAATATCATCTAATAGTAAATTTGATAAGCCTCTAGCATTTTCTTTATTAAAAATTTGATGTTGTCTTCCTCTTCTTAAATCACAGTCAATTAGCAATACTTTCTGATCTACTGCTGCAAATGCACATGCAAGATTAGCTGTAATAAAACTTTTACCTTCACCTGCTATTGAACTTGTAACTAGTATAGTTTGAAGTTTTTTATCAATTGCAGAAAACTGTAGGTTTGTTCTAATTGTTTTTATGGCTTCACTCATACGAGATTTCGGGTTGTTATATACTACTAATTCGTTCTTCATTTCCTCTTACCACCCTTATTTCTTTTTGGAACCATCCCAATAACTGGTATGCCAAGCACGTTTTCAATCTGCTCAACAGATTTTACGGTTGTGTCAAAATAATATCTTATAAATAATACTACTAACGATATTAAGAAACCAGCAACTGTTGCAAGTAATACTTGTTTTATGATACTCACATTATATGGTGAGTTTGATACTTCAGCAGCATCAATGATTCCAATATTTTGAATTTTATAAAGTGATACTACTTCTTTACTAAAGATAGCTGCTATTTTATTAGCTATATCACAAGCTAACCTCTTATCTACATTAGATACTGCTATTTCAATTATTTCAGTATCTTTTACAGATGATACTGAAATATTGTTTGATAACTCATCAACTGTATAATCTAATTCCAATTCTTTAATAACTTGTTTTAATACTTTATTACTTTTAATTATTTCTCTATATGTAGTAATAAGCTTTTGATAAAGTGCTAAATCACCTTGTGTAATTGTTTCACTACTATCTGCTGTTTTTGTAAGAAGTAGGGTTGTACTACTACTATACCTAGGCGTTTGAATATAACCAGTATAAATAACACCAATTATGCAAAATAATAAAGTAATAATTGCTATATTACCTACATTTTTAACAAAATATTGATATATCTCTTTCAAATTAATTTCTTCCATAATTGCTCTTCCCCTTTTCAATTGGTCCTATTATACAATATTTTGTCGAAAAGTTCAAGTAAAATATGATTTTCTTTAAAAGAATTATATATTTTCTATTGCTGAACCTTATTTTTGTTAATTAGTATATATATCGTCTCACTTATTAAGACAATGAGTAAAATTATACTAATATTTAACCAGTCCTTTTTATATTCACTACCAGAACATACTTCTCCAACATTATTGCTAATAAATTTTAAATCTTTTTTTATCTTATCAAGACGTGATGAAAGCTCTAATTTTATTGCACCTTGCTCTAAATTTTCAACCTTTGATACCGCTATCTCAACATTATCTAAAGTTTCTTCTTTTTCAGCAAGCTCAACTAATCTATTTGCTTCTACAACAAGCTCTTGTTTTCCTTCTTTTTTATCTAATACTTCAACAGTAATATTAATGTTATCTATGGTAATAAGTTTCCCATCTATTATGGCTCTTAAATTCTCTATTTTAATATTACTTATTCCACTTTTATTACCAATAACATTTAATGTTACTAGCTTTTTACTACTATCTATACCATTTATTGAATACATCACAATTCTACTATTATTTTTAGCTAATGCATTTAATCCTTTATCATAGGAAACAGCTTCTAGTTTCATACAATTATCAATATTATATGAAAAGTCCAAATAGCTAATTATTGAGCTTTCACTAAAAGATAAATACACTTCTGTAATTAGTCCTATATTAATACTTTTCTTTTCAATTGTAAGTACTGGCTCTATTTTTCTAGCATATACACTTTTACAACTAATTACTATTAATACTACTAAAAACAAAAGCATCTTTTTCATAATATTAGCTCCTCAATAAGTATTCTTTAAAAGCATTATGATTAATAATGAACTTTTCTTTTGTTTTAAATATAAAAGTAATGTTATCACTAGAAACAACTATCTTATCTAATATAGTTGATATAATCTTTTTATATAGTTCAAAATCATATAATTTTGTTTCTACTGTACTCTTATAAGATTTATAATCTCTATCAGTATGAGACTTTTTTTCAGTAAGAGCTGTTATTTTTTTATTTAGCTCATCATCTTTTCTTATAAGTTCCTCTTTACTTATTGAACTATTTAACATTAAATCTAATATTTTATCTTTCTTTTCTTTTATGACTTTTATTTCATTATCAATATTAGTGCTTCCTACTTTATAAGTATAGCATTTATTACTTTCGACGTATTCCCCTATTAAACCATCAATTATCGACATGTTATGACAAAAGATTTTGTCTATTAGGTTTTTGAAAAATAAATCTAAATTTCTTTCATTTAGTCTTATATTGGTACATCCACTTATACCATTTCTCCTGTATTCACTACATTCCCATACAGGATTATTTGTTCTTTTACCACTTCCATTTCTATGATAAGTATAATTATGCTCACTACAAAAGATTTTTCCACTATAAGTATATCTATTTTCAAAGATGCATTTATCTTTTATTCTATTTGCATAACTACTCCTAATTTTCATAAGTTTATCATTTGCTTTGTTCCACAACTGTTCTGATACTAATTGTGGTATTAGTTCATCTTTATATATAATCCACTCTTTTTTATCTAGATGTTTCTTCTTCTTACTTCGATAATCTATTACTCTAGTTTTATTACCACAGTAATAGCCTTTATATTTAGGATTCTCAATAAGTCTTTTTATGACAGTTGGATCTATTCTTTTATTATTAGAACTTAGATATCCTCTTCTTTCTAATAGTTTAGATAAACCATTTAAAGAAATACTTGTATTAGCATATTCTTTGTATATTAATTTTACCATATTTACTTCATACATATCAAGAATAAGCTTACCTTTATCTTTTTTAAAACCGTAAACCTTTGAATTGCCTAATACATTGCCTTTTGCAATTGAACGCTTCATACCAAAGGATATGCGGTCGGATAGCTTCCTTACTTCATCCTGTGCAATGCTTGACATTATTGTGAGTCTTAATTCACTATCTGGCATAAAAGTATTTATATTATCATTCAAAAACCATACTCCAACATTAGAAAAAAGGAGTTCTTGAGTGTATTTTATACTGTCAAGTGTATTTCTTGAAAACCTTGATATTTCTTTTGTAAGTATTAAATCAAATTTACTCTCTTTAGCATCTTCTATCATTTTCAAAAAAGAATCTCTCTTACTTACTCTTGTCCCACTTATACCCTCATCAATATAACCATCAATATACTCCCATTTATTATTTTTCTTAATAAATTCTCCAAAGTATTCTATTTGGTTTGTTAAAGAATTTAATTGGGAGTCTTTATCAGTTGATACCCTAGCATAAAATGTGACTTTAAGTGGTATATCAAGTATATTAATACCACTAGTTATCATATTTCTTAAAGTATATAAATCCATATTAATTCAGAACTTTGGCAGCATCTATTATAATGGAATCCATGCCAATATCATCAGATAAAGATCTTTTAATAGTTAAAAGAGATTTTTCTAGTCTATTTGAAACATAATTATAAATCTTATCATCAATAATACTGCTTTCATACATGTACCTATTAATCGTTATTTGCATTTCTAAACTTAATATCTTGTTTTTCTTATTTTCTACAGTTTTCATATTCTTACCTCTATAAAAGCTATTTAAGATACATAAAAAAAAGAACACTTCCGTGTTCCTTAGACATTATTTTTTATTTATTAATGCAATTGATATTTTTTGATAAATTTGTCGCAATTTGGTTTTAGCATCACTACTTATTTTTACAAATTTTAATTTTACAGGGTAACCACTATCTAAATATAAGAGAATGATAGCTGAATTAGTATTAAAACTTATTGATAATGATGACAAAGACAAATAAGGTATTGTTGTAATTTGTTTTGTTTTTCCAAACAAACCTTTTTGATCAAATAGAATTATTCTATGAGTTGTAAATACACCCTTATCTCTATATGTTTTGTAGGAACCTATTATTGTTTCACCTTTTATTAAATAATCTGTGACATAATTAGGTAATTCTTCTGTTATCTCTTCAAAAAAGTTAAAATATTGCGTTAGTTCTTTATATTTTAAATAAGCCAATCTTATCACCTCATTATATTAACTAAAGACCTAACATAGTTAGGTCCTAAAACTTATTCAACAGTTATTGTTTCAACATGCTCTGATAGCACTTCTTTTGTATCTGCTGTTATCATTTTAACCGTTAAAGTATATGTTCCTTCCTTGTTGAAAGTAACTCTAAATTTACTTGAAGCATCTTTAAGTGGGAAACCGTTTGTCCCACCAAAACTTCCTTTTAAATCATGCCATTTATTGTCTTTTGTTTCTAAATATTCAATTTTTCCAATCACGGTATTGTCACTAAATTCTGATGTGCCAATTACATTTACTCCAGCATAATCTTTAGCTATTGTTGCGACATCAAATTCAGCCTCAACATCCTTTTCAAAAGTATTTTTACTTACAGTCGTAACAGGCCCTTCTTTAACAGTTATTATCTCTGTATGAGTAGATAATACTTTCTTAGTTTTCGCATCTAATATTTTAACATTTAAAGTATATTTACCTACCTTATTAAAATCAACTCTGAATTTACTAATTGCATCAGCAAGTGGAAACCCTTCTTCTGGTCCAAAGTCACCGTTTAATTCATACCATTTATTATCTTTTGTCTCTAGATACTCTAATTTTTCTATTGCAGTGTCATCACTAAACGCTGAACTTCCTATTACTAATAAGTCCTCATAATCATTTGCAATAGTACCAATTGTAAACTCTTTAGTTACACCTTTTACAAATTCAGTAGTGTTTATTGTTGTTTTAGGTCCTTCTTTAACTATTATTGTTTCTATGTGAGTTGACAATACTTGTTTTGTATTTGCATCAACAATTTTTATAGTTAAGGTATAAGTACCAACTTTATCAAAAGTCACTCTAAATTTACTTGAGTCATCTTTAAGTGGGAACCCATTTGCTCCACCAAAATTACCTTTCAAATCATACCAAATACTATTTTTAACTTCATAATACTCTATTTTAGAAATAGCACTATCATCACTAAATGTTGAAGTCCCTATTACATCTATATCTTCATAGTCATTTGCTATTGTTGCTACATCAAACTCTGTTGCCATACCTTTTATAAAGGTTGACTCACTAACAGTAGTTTTAGGCGCTTCTTTTACGGTTATTTCTTTTGCTACTGTTGATAATACTGCTAGCGTCTTAGCATCTTTGATTTCAACTGTATATGTGTATGTTCCTGCTTTTTTAAAAGTTACTCTAAAATTACTAGTTGCATCAGCAAGTGGAAATCCATCTGCTGGTCCAAAGTCACTAGTTAGTTCATACCAGGTACTATTCTTAACTTCATAATATTCAATTTTTTCTATAGCTGCCATATCACTAAATGTTCCTGTTCCAACTACGTTAACCCCTGCGAAATCTTTTGCAATTGTCTCTACACTAAATTCTACTTGTGTATTTGTCGGAACTTCCGTTTCCATATGCACTTCTATTTCAGGCTTCACTTTATATTCTTCTAAATTAATATGAGAAATATCAAGGATTTCATCTACAGATACTGTTTCAAGTGTAAGTGCATTTACCCAAGTGGTTGCATTTTTCTTATAATAGATGACCATTTTTGATAATGTCTCTTCAATAGTATTATCTGTTGTTTTAATTGTATTAGCTCCCAACATAATAAGGTCAGTAGTAATATACCCTTTATAACCTTTATCATTTGGTTCACTTCGTTCGAAAAGATGAGTTCCTATTACATATGAACCAACTTTAACATCACTATTAGGCAATGGTTTTGCATCAACACTTACTATGCCAACAAATATGAATATGAATGCAAATATTACTAAATTAATTTTTTTATTCATAATCCCTTTCAACTCCTTTTTAGTTACTTAATGTAGCAGTTACTGTTTCTCCACTACTCAACTTAATAGTATAACTTGTTTTAGTTAGTTCTCCTTTATTGGCAAGTATCACATTTTCCGAAGATTGGTAATAAAAACTTGATACATCATCAATAGAACCTACCTGGCTAGTAATATCCAGTCCATCACAATATACTTTTACTTTTTTCTCTGGTGAATATAAATCTACATCAGTCATCTTAACGGTATATATTTTTATCCATTCCCATTTAGCTAATAATGTTACGTTTGCTGTAATAGCTTTATCAAAGTCATAAGCTAAATCATTATAATACCATCCATTAAACTTATAACCATTCTTTGTTGGATCACTAGGTTTAGTTACCTTATTTCCTTTTGTAACTATTAGATTTGAAACATTACTTCCTCCATTACTATTAAATGTAACTGTATATTTTGTAACTACTGGTGTAGTATTTGTTCCATTATTATTTTTGGTGTCTTTCTTTTCGGTTTCAGTTTCAGTTTCTTTATTACCCTCTTGCTCTTTATCGTCATCCTCATCTGTAACAATTGGAGTTTCATCTTCCTTATCTTCTTCTACTTCTTTTATAACCACTTTATTTAATCTTTCTTGAAGAGAACTTCTATCTTCTCCAACTGGTAATATATTTATTTTAACTTGTGCCTTATCAATATCCACCTGTAATTGTGAACTTTCAGCAAATACTACTGCTGCAATTGCCTCATTCAAAGTCTTTATTTCAGTCTCACTCATTTCACTGTCTGCCTTATTTTTAGGACTTGCAAATGTATAAACAGCTAATCCCATCAATACAAATAATAATATTGCTATTATCCCAAATTTCTTCTTCATGCCTATTCTCCTAACTTCTATTTCATTATTATAATTACCATTCATAATTAAACTATATCAAACACTACCACCCATTTCAATAAAATTGACATATTTTGTCATATAAAAGCGTAAAAAAACATGTCAATTAGACATATTTTACTTTATTAATTTGAAATTGGTTATCGGCCATATCCTAATGAATGTTTTCCCTATTATTTCTTTTTTCTTCACTAGGCCAATATCTCTACTATCTAATGAGTCTTCTCTATTATCTCCCAGTACTAAATACATATCATCTGGTATTTTATCATAACCTAACTCTTCAAGTGAAAAGTTATTTGTATTAATATTATTTAAATATTTTTCATCAACAGCTTCTTCATTAACATATAAAACATTGTCTTTATATTCTATATATTCTCCTGGCAGCCCAATTATTCTTTTTACCAAGTATTTTTCATCAGAATAATTAACTACTACAACATCAAATCTTTTTATCTTAAAGAACCTGTAGCTTATTTTATTTAGGAGAACAATATCTCCATTTTTCAAAGTTGGGCTCATTGATGACCCGACAATTTGTTGAAGTGAAACTACATATATAACTAATAAAATTACTACAACAACAGTTATTATGTATGTAGCACTATCTAATAAAAATTCTTTTATATCTCTAAAGTCCATATATAACACCTATCTTTATATCAATTATACTATTTATTTCAATATTACTACAATACTAATTATAAAAGTATCATTTATTAGACAACTATATGTATAGGAGTAACAGATACTCCTTGACCAAACGCTGTTGTTACTAGTTCTAATTCACCTATTTTTTCTGGCTTAAATAGTATTCCCGTACCTTCACCATTTAAATCAATTCCTGTTTTTTCTCCGAATCCAAATGTGTCAATGTATTTAAATAGCTTTTCTTTGCCAAGCAACTGTCCCATTTTTACAAAACCTGGATTACAAGAGTTTTCTAACACTTGCAAAAATGTCTGTTGCCCATGTCCACCGGCTTTCCAACAGCCAATTCTAGCTCCTCCAATATGCACTGATCCTCCGTCATAGAAAGTATCTTTTTCTAAGTCTACTGCTTTTTCTTCTACTGCTGCTGCTGTTGTTATTATTTTGAACGTTGTCACTAAAGTTTGGTGTTATTATCCAAATACTCAAAGTTATTAAAAGAACCATTTTAATGGTTCTTAAGTTGAATTTTTAAATTACACAAATAAATCCTTTTGAATTATTTGCTATTTTTCTTTTTTAAAGCTATTGCTAAGATCAATGTCACAGCCCATAGAATCCAAGCACATACAAATACTACTGTTGAAATTGTATCATTGCTAGACTCCTTTGATATAAATGCACTAATATCAATAAGTGCATAAGAAAGTCCATTAAGCAATGCAACCATTGTAAGATTTTCAGTTTTTCTAACAGAAGCAATAAATGTAGGTAAAATAATTAATGTTACTGCACAAAATTGTCCTAAAACAGATGCAAAATTCACTGTGTCAAATAAATTGTGAAACATATCTCTTCCTCCTTTATACATGTTATATCATAAAGCATATTCATTGTCAAAAATTGACAAACTTTGCTATTAGGAAATTTAGAGATTATTATATATTTAAATAAATATTATATTTAAAATTATTTGGGATAAAGTCTTTCTTGTTTATAACTTCTTTTGTGGAGACCTTTTTAGTTAGTATTAAATTTTCTTTTTCATTTAGGCTTAATAAGTGACTAGACCCTCTTTTGATTTTTGAGATATTTTCTGTTAAATTAATAAAAATATCAAGTTTAATTTCTTTTCTATCATTATTAATCTTTGAAATAATTATTTCTTCAACAAAACTATCTACAAAATTTTTTAAGTTTTCCTTAAAATTAAACTCTTCTTTAATTGCTTGCTCAATATTATTAAGGTCTCCTAAACTAGATTTTAGCAACACTTGTTCAGCTTGAATTTTTCCTATTTCAGCAAGACACTCCTTAATCTCATTATTATATTTATAATTTTTTACTTCAAACTCTTCACCATCTATATGTTTTTCAACGAGTAATTCTAATAGGATTTCTTTTTTTTGATGAATAAGCCCTATCTTGCTTTCTAATTTTATTATATCCTCCTTATATGAGTTATGAGAATAGAATTCTACATAATAAGATAAAATTTCTTTTATTAAATTATCCTTAGCGGTAAAAATATTCTTCATTACATCAGTCATAATATTATCTAAATCTATTTCAGCTATAATAGGTGAATGACACGCTACTGCTCTATACTTTATATAATAACTACATGCCCACACTGCTCTTTTAGAACTCCTATATCCAGTTGACCTTTGAAACGTGGTATTGTGCTCCCTGCAATATAGCTTACCACTATATGCATATTTAGATACATTGACAATGTTTGTTTTATTTTTATCTTTAAAACTATCGCTTCTTAATTTTAATATGTTATTAGCTTTCTCCCATAGTTCCTCACTTACTAGTGCTGGAATATTTTCATCCTTGTATATTATCCAGTCTTTTTTATCTATGTATTCCCTCTTTTTAGTTTTATAGTCTATCGTTCTAGTAGTTTGACCACAATAATAGCCTTTATACTTAGGATTTTTTAGCATTCTTACTAAAGTGCATTTATCATATATTTTACCTTTAGCATTTTTATATCCCATTTTAAATAATTCTGTTGCAAGTTTATATAGTCCAAATTCTTTTGTCGTATACATTTCAAATAATAGTTTTATGAATTTAGCCTCTTTTTCTTCAATTACAAGTTTACCATCATCTTTAATGTACCCTGTTATTTTGTTTGATCCTAATACTCTACCATTCCTTATTGCATTTTTGTGACCAAATTTTACTCTTTCTGACAGTCTTTTCACTTCCTCTTGAGCTACACTACCCATCATATTTAATATAAATTCAGAATTTGTATCATAAGTATTGATTCCATTTGTTAAAAAGAAAACTCCAACATTATAATATGTAAGCTCTTGTGTGTATTTTATACTATCAGCAAGATTTCTAGAAAAACGTGATACTTCCTTTGTAATTATTAAATCAAATAATCCATCCTTGGCATCACTTATCATTTTTAAAAAGTTTTTTCGTCCCTTTACTGTACTTCCACTTATTCCTTCATCAACATAGCCATTCACAAATACCCAGTTTGGATTGCTTTTTATATAATCATCAAAATAATTTATTTGATTATCTAGTGAGTTTAATTGATCCATACTGTCAGTTGAAACTCTCGCATAATAAGTAACCCTTAATGGCAAATTAGTAATATTTTTGCCCTTTGAAAGTTCTTCTCTAACTTTATAAATTTTCACTAAGAGCCCCCTTTATTTATATCTATTAATTTTATTTAAAATAAAATTATTAACTAATTGATACATCTTATAATCAATTATTTTCTTTTCATACAGTCTTTTATTTATTATTAATTCCACTTCTAATTCGGTTATTCTTGGTAATTTCATATATAATCTCCTAATTAAAAGTATTAATTTGGGACAAAAAAAGAACATTGTTTATTAGACAACGTTCTATATAATTTTTATTTACTTTCTATATAACATATCACTACTGTAGATTAAGTTGGGTTCTGTTCCATCAATTATTCTATTCATATTATTTAATATCTCAACTGAAGTCCTTTCGCCTTTCCACAATCTGAAATCTGATATATTACCAGTAAATTTTGAAGTTGATCCATTACCATAGAATCCTAAATATAATGTTGCTGATGCTGGTATTACCCTTGCAATTACAGCTGAATTATTTACCTTTGTTATAGTTTGTGCTACTCCATTTATGTACATCTTATAATCTGTAGGTGATGTTGTAGTTGTTGTTGATCCAAATACAAAGGCAACATGTATCAATTCATTTTGGAAACCATCAAGTACAATACCATAACAGTCAGTTGCTGTTGTGGAAGTACTAATTCCTAAACATTTTGATGACGGTACATAAACAACTCCAAGTGGTGAACTGGCATTTGGACTAAGAGACGCAATATATCCTGTTGAAGATGGCAAGTTTGAAGTACTTAAATTAAATTCAATTGTATTCTTTTCTCCAACTGCTGTATTTAAAACAAATGCAGATGCAATAGTTTTATTTGTTGAATTATCACTTGAGTTAAATGTCATAACACCATTATCGTGTTTATCAGAATAATATATTAAGTTGCTCTCAGTTCCTAAATAAACTCTATCATAATTGTTAGTAATTATTTGATCACTTTTTTCTTTATTCCAAATCCTTACATTTCTTAGTTTTCCACTAAATTTGTTTGTTGAACTTCCCACTCTTCCTCCAAGTGTTATTATACCATTTGGTGTTTTTGCAGCTGAAGTTCCTGTAACAGTAAGAGTTTGTTCTACTCCATCAATATATAATCTTGCATTATCGACACTTGGCGCAACATTTACTGGTATTTTCATTGCAACTTTTACCCACTTGTTTTCCAGTCCCGTGCTACTAATACCTAACATTTCTGTTGCTGTACCACTTGTATTAAGACCAAACTTTCCACCATAGAACTGAATGTAGGAAATACCACTTGTAACACCAACACTAATTACAGTTTGATTATCAGTACCATTCCAGTACATTTCAAACTCAAAAGTATTATATTCATCACTGGTAGTGTTAACAGCTGCCTTATCAAGATAAACTATATTACCACCATTAAAGTTAAGTGTTCTATTACTTGTTTGTTCGATTACAATAATAGTTCTATTTACAGTCGTTGTCCTATTATGTATGTCTGTATATGAATATGAAACTTCACATTGACCTACTACATTAAAATCACATGGTGTTATTTGTTCGATGACAACATCATTTGTATAGTCAACATTATTATCGATTACCTTCATATATCTAGATAATACATCCATTCCCTTATAAGTATATAATACATCACTATTATCCAACAAATGGATCTCTGGTGCTTTATTGTCAGTTACTATTACTGTTCTAGTAACTGCTGTTGTATTACCATTACTATCTGTTGATGTGTAATTAATATAATAGCTTCCTTCAACAAAAATATTCAAATTAGTAATGTTTGTTACAGCATGAGAAATATTACCATCATAGTTATCAATCGAAGTACATCCTTCATCGGTATACACATCACCTAGTTCTAAATGATATGTTTCTTCACCGTTAATAGTTAATACAGGTGCAATTGCATCATTTCCAATGCTTGTAACAAAAGGATTAACATAAGTACCATTTCCAGATGTTATAATATTTTCTATTTTAAGAGTAACCATTGGTCTAACTCCAGAATTAGTAGTTGTGTTATTGAGGTAAGCTCCAGTTCTTTGATGAACTATTATTGGCGCAGTTCCATTAATTGTTGAGGTAAATGAGTTCGCACCATTTACTGCCATCGCCGGAAGCGTACCCGTACTAAATATTTCTCCAAATCTAGGTAGATAAATATTACCAGTATAGATATTTTTATTTAAAAGTGTTGTTTCAGTATTACCTTGATTAATTTTTGGAGCTTCTCCATTATACCAAAGAGCACGTTTTACAATCTTATTTGATTCAGAACTAAATAAATCATTATATATTGCTGTATTAAGTGTGTCATATAGTACTGAATATGCATAAGTATTTGCAGTTGTACCATTACTCCTATAAAGATCATCTAGTATTACTTTTACTGTACCATCAGATTTTATTTCAGTAATTCTATATATATTATTATTTAACTTTACATATTCTCCTACTGTTCTTTCATTAATCTTAGTAGTACCATACGTTAAACTTTTACTTGATTCTATAATGTATGGTCTATTAAGCGGAGTCCAACTTGAAGTATCAAAAGTACCATCTCCACCAGTTGTTAAAATATCTGCCTTGATATTAATTACTGGATTTAGTAAGGCTGAACTTGCTGATGCTCTACTA
The DNA here is from genome assembly GCA_031549195.1 of Bacilli bacterium. Classification (GTDB taxonomy): domain Bacteria; phylum Bacillota_I; class Bacilli_A; order RF39; family UBA660; genus JAVBQF01. The sequence goes on along the minus strand of JAVBQF010000043.1, from coordinate 7,506 downwards.
GAATTAGTATATGTACCTGCTGAGTTTATAACATTTAGATTTGCTGCACTATAAGGTGTCATAGTTAGGAAGTTATGTCCACTATTAGTGAACATATTAATTCCACCAAGCATAGGCATATTATTATAATCTTGCAATTCTAATAAACCAATTTTACTAGTTATTGTATTAGTACATGTTTTTGTAGAATAATCAGTTACAATATCCGAACACCAAGTAGCATTTTGAACTATTATATTATCAGCATTATCTAATTTTGGATAAAAATAATTGTATAACCATTCCTTATTGTAGCTATCGTTAAATGCAGTTGTAGGTCCATAGTAAGTTGATGATGACGCTAAAGCTTCTTCAGTGATAAGTCTAACTGTTCCATCAGAATTCAACTTCATTATTCTCCATAGCATCCCTGAATACCATACATAATTGTTATTAGCCCCTTTATTGTAATAACAGTCTGTATCATCCGAACAATTCAACGCACTTTTTACAGCGTCTGAAAACGAACCAGCTTCTACTATTACTGTTCTTTCAACTGTAACAGTATTACCATCTGAATCTGTAACAGAATAGTCAATATGATATGTTCCAGGTACAGATACATTCAAATCTGATGTTGATTTTACGTTATGACTAATATCCCCATCAGCATCATCAAGTGATGTAACTCCTGGATCTACATATGCAGTATTCAAAATTTGTTTAAAGGTGCTATCTCCAATCAATTCGATTGTAGGCGGTGCAGACGTTTGAGGAGTGCTTATTTCATATGGATTAACTTGTATTCCTCTACCACTTCTAATTGTATTATTTGATTTCAAGTATAACACCGGACGAATATAATATACCGAATTAGGTGCAGTAACATGATATGCTGTATATGCACTATATGTATCCTGATAATTTATACCAGCAACCCTACTACTACTATCAGTAATATTCATTGTCCAATAAATATTATTGTAGTATTTTCCTCTTATATCCATTGTATTCATCATGAACATTTCACCAATGCGAGGAAGAGCTAATGTTGCAACAGTTGGATTTATATCAGCTAGTGTTGTAGACTTAAAATCTATTCCAGCAGTATATATATCTCCAATATAAAACTTAGAGTCATTAACTATTTTCTTCCTCGAGATATCATCCCTAAACAAATAATCATAAACCTCATTATCCATTATATTAGCACTATTTGTAGTTTCCTTGACATTAAACATATTGTTTGGAGGTGTTGTTGTTGACCTTGAATTAAATCGATATGGAACGCTATATATACTTTCTAAAATGACTTTAACTGTTCCGTATTTTGTTATTTCTTGAATACGATATTTATTGTTTCCTATTTTTACATATTCTCCAACATTACGATCACCTATTTTATTATTCGCCTGAGTGATTGGCACTGAATTAGCAATAATATAAGGACCGTTGATATTTAGCCAAGCAGTATCGTTATATTTCCCATTGCCAGCATGAACATAAATATCATCCTTAACATTTATCACTGGTCTGATTGAAAATGATGCTAGTGTGTTAGCTGTTGTGGCTACTAATGTCTTAGAATTATTCAAAACCCATACTGCGTTTACATTTACTTGAGTCATAGTAGTCATGTATCTACTTTCTTTGCTTATATAGTCATTATTGGTAGATAACTGTTTAATCTTATTATATTCATATAATTCAAGTAAACCTATTTTATATGGTTGCTTGTTAGCGCATGTAACAACTGTCTTTTCGTTTCCAGTTGGTGAATTTGATACAATATCCATACACCACTGTGCATCTTGAACAATCGTATTGTCTGCATTATCTAATTTTGGATAAAAATAATTATAAAGCCAATTTTTTTGAAAACTTGTATCATAAGAAGAATTGGTACCATAAATACCAGTACTAATTGCCTCTTCAGTTATCATTTTAACACTGCCATCAGCATTTAGTTTCATTACTCGCCAAAGCATACCTGAATACCAAACATAATTATCTGTTGTATCAAACGAATAATAGCAATCTATGCCTACTGGACAATTTAATTTTTCTCTAACAATTTCAGAAAGTGTTTTAGGTGTTGTTATATCCCCAAATATAGGATGAGTAGAATCAATTGTAACATTTTTTAAATTAAAACTTGCATTATAACTATCAACCCAAGTTGGACTATAATTTTTTAGTGATCCTGTCACGTTTAAATCTAATTTAAGATTTTCAAATTCATAAAGATAAAGATTTTCAATTGTCATATCAGCAGTACGACCTAACGCTATCTTAAATGAATAAATATATGTTTCACCACTTGCTAATTCAACAGCAGGATATTTATCCGTTTCTAAATCAGCGACAATACCATATTTTATACTTCCATTTTCTAATTCTATTTCCTTCATATCACTTACACTATTATTAACAATAGCTAATTGAGAATTATTACTAAGAATATCTCTTCTAATATCATTGTCGCTCATATTTGATGGATATACATATATTACACCCTTTTCACCAATATCAAATTCAGTATCCCAGTATATATTTACTTTATTGTGAATTTCAATACTCCTTGTACCATTATTAGTAATTGTGTATTTTACTGTATTAACATCTCCAACTGTCCATATATCAACATTATCACCAAAGAAATCATTTGTATCATCATTATCTAATTCATCTTCTAATTCTATTAAAGGGTTCTCTACAGTAATAGACAAATTGCCACTAAGCATTCCTAATTCTTTTATAATAAAATTTGAAAAAAAGGCAACAGTAAAACCAACAGTTGTCAATATTATAACAACAGCAAGTATTAAAATAGCTCTAAATTTTTTCATTTTTAATTTTTCAAATTTCATAACTTACCTTTACAAATATATCAATGCCTATTATCACATAATATATCATCTTAATTCTAACATATTTGATAAGAGTTTGTAAACAAAACTGATTATTATTTTTTTAAAAATTTTAGTAAATTTATTATTATTAGTATTATGTACAAGTTGCTAGTATTTCAATATCCATTGATTAACTGATAAAAGTTAAAATAGTAATTTAGCATTACTAAATTACTATTCATCAATATCCATTGTTGTATATTTTTTTTATTTCTGAATCAGTTAAAACCCTATCATACATTTTGAAGTAATGGACAAATCCATTATAGTTTTTGGTTTCAACATTTCCAGAACTTTTATCTCCACCAAATATCAAGTCTTTTGCATTATCATATCTCATATTACCAGTTCTTGCGAAAGTTCCAACTAACTCTCCATCTATATATCCTTCAATAAAGTTTTTCTTATATAATATTGTAACATTGTATTTTTTACCTTCAGTTATTTGCTTATCCAGTTTATATCTTTTTTGTCCTTTATCATCTACTCCAACATACAAATAGTTAGGAGTATAAGCAGTAGATGAACCTATAGCTAGACTGAAAGAAGACAAGTTTGTTGTATATGATTTATTAAAAATATCTCTATAACTAACTGCCCTTGTTGAATTACGTCCAGCAGAATCGTTAGCTGATGAGCCTGGCCCAATCGGGGTAATCCAAGTTGTATATGAAAACTCTTGTTTAGTTTCTTCATATGGCATAGTAGCATAGGTCTCATATGGGAAACTACTAAATAGTAGTCCATCTGGAGTTTTATAGTCTATCATCAGTTTACTTTTACTTACCTTTGCAGGGTCTGTTGCAAGCAAATACGCTTCTTCTGCGGTTATAACTCTTTCATAGACTTTTACATTGCTAATCGTACCATCAAATGACTCTTGTTTCGCAAGAGTGGCGTTAGTTGCACGCCATCCATTGTAGCCACCAATTTGTAGCGGACTAACAACATATCTAATTAAGTCAGTTCTTGGCTTAGTTGAAACTGCTACACCATCATAGTAAATTGTATAGGATGACAGTCCCACTGCAACAGACATTGTATGTTTTTTATTCATTATATTAATCTTAGAATCAGAAATAGGTACCGTTGCATAACTACCAGATTGGATTACACCTATATTGTAACCAGTGAAAGACATATTTATTTCCATTGAAAACGAGGTGAAAGGATTCCCTTCTGAATAAAACTTTGACATAACGTCCCTAGACGAATTATCTGCATCATCCATAGTAACCATAAAAGTTGCTGAATAAGTAAATTCTTGTGGCATATTTTCATATGGTACAAACACTCTAGTAACGCCTTCATGATTAAAAAATATTCCATTATCATTTTGGGCTCTATATGCTCTTATTTCACTATCACCATGCATCGTTATATGCTTATTATTTGAAGTTATGAACATATCATTATTACGCTTTTTTTCAGAAAAGTCTACTTGCCATTCCTCTGCAACGAATGTATATTCATCACTCCAAGCATTAGAAGTTGTGTTTACTTGAATTATTAAATCACTACCCGATGGTCCTGTAAAAACATGACCGTTGAAGTACTTCCAATTACCATCTGCAGCTTTATATCTTCCACCAACAATTGCAGTATTTGATACTTTTACATCATATTTATTTTTATTTGCAGACACAAGCTCATACGTAACATCATCAATGATTGGATACAATCTTTCACCAGTTAATGCAATCGGTGGCCATTGTTCGTCATATGCTGATGTTATCGTGTTGTTTCTATACTGTATAGCATCTACTTGCAATTTAGTATAAATCTTTTGGTTTTCATATTCTCTTAAAGCATTATAGGCAAAAGCTAATTTAAACCTTATTATATCTTTATTTCCAATTGTTTCATTATTAAGGTAGAATGGTGCTTCGCTATTAGATTCTGTAGCATCACCAGTTTCTGCACCATTTCCACTACCATCTAGGATATCACCTAAGAAAACAAGCGCAATACCATTAGTTGTAACATTTCCAGTATCAATAATAAAATTATCTCCACCATACGGGATCTGATGTGATGCAGTATTATTAGCTATATCATTCCTTATTTCATCATCACTCATATTTGCTGGATATATATAAAGAGATTGTGCTTCACTTAAATCATCAACTGAATCCCAAGCAATATATAATACATTTCTTGTATATGCACTCTTATTACCAACATTTTCAACAGTCCACTCAATTGTTGTAACATCCCCTGCTACTAGGTTCTCAATTGGATTGCTCACTAAGTCATCGTCATCACCATCAGGGTCCTCTTCAGTAAGTAAATCACTAACAGTTATATCTATTTCACCAGCAGTAACAAGATTTGTAAATGACATGTAATCAGAAAAATATCCAAGTGCTAACCCAACAGAAATAAATACTGCTATTACTATCAGTAACGTTGACGCACTAAATTTAATATTTTTCTTTTCAAACACTATACCGGCCTACTTTCAAACTAACTATACTATATAATATATTTTAACTTTTTAATGACTAAAAAGCAATAATTATATTGTAATTAATACCTAACTTTACTTTCTACTATCTTGAAAGTAGAGCCCGGTTCATAAGATGCCCAAATTGGTAGATTTCTGTTTAAACTTTCTAATGAGTAGTCCTGATAACTATTAGAGTCATAATTAGGTCTTGAACTCATGGCTAAAACTTCCCCAGTATTTGGATCCATTACCATCGCTAAAGCCATATCCGGATTAAACATTGTAGCTACATTATTAAGTTCCCTTTCTACTGCTGCTTGTATTTCGTAATCAATAGTAAGTTGTACATTAATACCTGATTGAGGCGCAACATAAACATCGGATAATTCTAAACTATTACCCTTAGCATCACTAAAGTATTTAATTGCTCCGTTTTCACCAGTTAAATAATCATCATACTCTAACTCTATTCCAGATAATCCTTGATTGTCTATACCGACATAGCCAAGAACATGAGACAAACTACTACCATATGGATAGTATCTTTTTGATTCTTTAACAAGATATACACCATCTAATTTTAAATTAGCAATTTTATCAGCTATTTCATATGGAAGTTGTCTCCCTTCCGGATGGACTCTTTCAATTGATGTAATCTTATTTACATGTTTATCCATTTCATCTTTAGTTACATTTAATATACCTGAGAGAATCTCCGATGTTTTATCCTTATCTTTTATTTGACTAGGTATTAGCACCAAACTTGTTGTCGTTATATTATCCGCAAGAACAACCCCATTGCGATCAATAATTAATCCCCTATCTGCTGCAATAGGAAGATTTCTACTCCACAAATCATTAGCAAGATAAATAAGCTTATCATAATCAATTAATTGTATATATACAACTCTTAATACTATAAATGTAAATAGCATTACCACTATTAAAAATACTACTCTAATTCTTGCATCAATACTTTTTAAAAACATTATTTCACCTCTAATAAAAAGTATGTATTGATTATAAAATTATTATGAAAAAAAGATTACAGCTTTGTAATCTCATTAAATATTCTTTCACAATTCTTATTGTCTGTAAATTCAAAAGTAGTCTCTACTCTTTTCAAATACTTTGAACTCATCTCATAATTATTTTTAATTATTTTTTTTAACTCTTCTATAATCTCTTCTTGTGCTGTTACAACTTCTCCAAATCCATCTCTCTCATAATCAAAATATCCTTTTTTATAATGTCTACTAAAAAACTCTTTTTGATCAAATTGATAATATATAAGAGGCTTCTTCATATAGGCAAAATCAAAGAAAACACTTGAATAGTCTGTAATCAATATATTTGATTCAATCAGTGATTTTTGTATGTCATAACTATTCTTATCTACTATTTTAATCCTTCTACTTGAAATATTAAACTTATCTATATACTTTTGGACTTCCGGATGAGGGTAGAACAGCATTTCCAAATCATTTTCTTTTAATATAGTATCTAACTCTTTACTGTTAATCAATTGATCTAATTTTTTAAAGTAAAGTGAGTTTTCAAATTTTTCTTCATCTTTAGAATGTTGTTTTTTATAAGAAGGTGTTAAAATATAACTTCTCCATGACGGCATAAACAGCACCTGTTTTTTAACGTTTGGATCATATAATTTATCAAATCTTGCAAAGCCAGTAAGTTTTACTTCTTCTTTCTTATAACCATAATCATAAGTAAATATAGATTTATATTCCTCATTAGTTGCAGTTATAAACAAATCTATTTGCGCTACAAATTTATTGTAGAATTGGCTTATATCATTAATTGTAATTCCATGTTGCAAAAAGATATACTTCTTTTTATTTTTCCTATCAAATAGTTTTTTATAGAGAACATAGCTCCAAATTGGTTCTGTTAAGAACCCTATATGAGTTGAAACATAGTACTTAGCAAATACTAGTGCCATCTTATGTTCAAAACTATTGTAATTTATGGTTGGTCCTATTTTAGCTACTCTATCATAATCAGAACTATTTTTATCAATTACATAATATGCTTTTATATCTTTGTGATTTTCTATTACATATTTAAACATCCAATAAGCATTGTCTTTTGCATCTAGTCCTCTTTCACAAAAAAGCCATGCTCCCTTGTATTTATCTTTTTCATTAT
>JAVBQF010000026.1:0-7331 GCA_031549195.1 Bacilli bacterium | reverse complement strand
AATACTTGTTATGGTGGCACTTATATTTTGGCTATTTAATAGTAAAAAGGTACTAAGTAAGATAGTTATAGGTCTTATATTTATATTGTTCATAATTGGTTATAGTTTTAGCGCATATTATTTTGACAAAACAACTTCCTTCATCAAAAATATAACAAATAATATTAAATATCAACAAGAAAACTATTCATTAATTGTATTAAAACCATCATCAGATAAAATAGAGGACTATAATCAAAAAATGGTTGGAGTTTTAACCAATAGTATTGATAGCAAAAAAGGAATTTTAAAGGAATTAAATACAATTATCAAACCTAACATAGAAGACTATAATATATTAGGAACTCTTTGTATTGACCTTTTAGAAAAAAAAATAGATGCCATTCTAATTGAGGATAGTTATATTAATATATTAGAAGAATCTGACTCTGAATTTTTATCAGATGTAAAAGTTATTTGGACAAAAGATATTAAGATAGAAATGAAGAATGTTGTTAAAAGTAAAAATATTACATTAGAGCCATTTGTAATATATATTAGTGGAATTGATACTTATGGATCAATATCTAGAATATCAAGAAGTGATGTAAATATAATGGCTGTTGTTAATCCAATTACATATCAAATTTTATTAGTTCATATTCCAAGAGATTATTATATGCCTATATATGATGTGAATGCCAAAGATAAACTAACAAACAGTGGGATAAAAGGAATTAATAATACAATAAAAACAATAGAAATTTATTTTGAGTTAAATATAAACTATTATATCAAAGTAAATTTTAATACAGTAATACAGATAGTTGATGTACTAGATGGTATAGAAGTAAATTCTAATTTTAATTTTTGTGAAGATAAATATTGCTATAAAAAAGGAATAAACTATTTGAATGGGGAAAAAGCCTTGTTTTTTGCACGAGCTCGTAAAGGTCTTCCAAGAGGTGATAGAGATAGAGGAGTCAATCAAGAAAAGGTATTGACTGCAATCATAAATAAACTAACAAGTCCAAAGTTGATAACAAATTTTTCTGATATATTGACTGTTTTAGGAGATTCATTTGCAACTAATATTGAAGAGAATGAAATTAAAAAGTTCATAAATTTTGAACTTGATAAATTACCAAGTTGGAAATTTGAATCAATCAGTGTAGATGGTAGTGACCTATATGTTTATGATTCCCCATTTAACTATGGTAGAAAATCATATGTAATGGAACCAGATATGGGAACAGTAAAAAATGCACAAGCTAAAATAGCAGAATATTTAAAAAAGTGACAAAAAGTGACAACTAGTAAAAGTTTGTCACTTTTTTCACTATTTCCTTACTTTAATGTATTATAATTGTATTGTAAGGATGGTGAAGTTTATGTATATATTTGCATTGATTTCAGCAGTTATGTTATTTACACTATGGTGCTCATTGAGATCTGTAAGCAAGTCAGAAAATCATAGATAAAACTTTATTAAACAAAAATAGACAAATTACGTATTTTTAGAAACCTACGAACTATAATAATAGTGTAAGGTAGGTAAGTTATGATTTATTATATATTTGGATTTATTTCCATAATTTCAATTTTTATATTATGGTGTTGTCTTAAAGCAGCAAGTAGAGCTGACAATATGAACTAATGAGGTAATTATGAAAACTAGACTTGTATTCGCGTATATATTTTTAATATCTTGGATGATAATAATATTTTTGTTTTCCAGTCAATCTGGTAACCTAAGCGGAGATACAAGTAATAAAATTGTAAGAAACATTGTTGTTTTTATATCAAAAGTCGAAAATAAAAACTATAGCGAAGAAAAAATTGAAGAGTTAGTAGAAAAGTATAATGTTCCAATAAGAAAGTTAGGACATTTTACTGAGTATTTAATACTTGGTATTCTAGTTATGAATCTATTAATAAACTATAACATTAATTTAAAATGGTTTATTATTAGTTCTATCTTAATATGTGTATTTTATGCATTTACTGATGAATTTCATCAATTATTTATAAATGATAGAAGTGGTAATCTAATAGATGTATCAATAGATAGCTTTGGTTCTATATTTGGAATTATGCTTTACTATATATTAAACAAAAATAAAATAAGGACTTAAAGTCCTTTTAATTTTAAAAGGTATCATTTATTAGACTACTATACAACAAGTAACAGCAGTTAGCGCTGTTGTAAATGGTGGAGATTTATATAAGCCTTATATAGTTAAAAGCTTCCTAGAGCCTGAAACTAATAGTGTTATTAAAACAATTGATAAAACATTTGTTAGAAAGACAATAAGTGAAGAAACATCTGCTACTATGCGCTATGCTCTTGAAAGTGTAGTTGCGCGTGGTGGTGGAAGATATGCTTATATTGATGGATATAGAGTTGGTGGTAAAACAGGAACTGCTCAAAAGGTAAAAGATGGAAGATACTTAGTTAATAACTATATAATGTCATTCGTTGCAATACTACCTGCAAATGATCCGAAGGCGGTATTATATATTGCAATAGATAATCCAAAAAACACAGCACTATTATCGAGTTATACGACTGCTCCAGTAGCAAGAAGAATAATGTTAGATATAATTGATATTATGGGTATAGATAGACAAGACGGTGCTATTGAAAAAGTAAAGCAATGGAATGATGAGGTATATAATGTTGTTCCCAATGTTGTTGGAATGACTGTAAAAGAAGCTACAAAGGCTCTATATCTATTTGAAATTGAATATAGTGGTAGTGGTGATAAGGTAATAGATCAAAGTCCAAAGTCAGGAGAAAAGATTACGAGTGACTCTAAAGTTAGATTATTGTTAGGAAATTGATGTAAATAAATGTATAAATGTTAAAAAAATATTTATTTTGTGCATATATAATAGTATAATGTTAAACAGGTCGGTGAGTTTTGTGGGTATTTTATTATTAACGAAGTCAGTTTTTGCTGTAATGGCGGGATTCTTATTTTCAGTGGTATTAGGATTGTTTTTAATACCATTACTAAAGAGAATAGGAGCAGGACAGAGAATAAGTTCATTTGTTGGAGAGTCGCATAAGAAAAAGGCTGGAACACCAACATTTGGAGGTATTTTATTTATTGTGCCTACTGTTTTAATTACAATTGGATTAATTATAACAAATAAGGTTGACTTTACTACAAATCTAGCAATTATATTGCTAGTGTTTATAGGTTACTCTATTATTGGATTCTTGGATGATTATTTAAGTATTAAAAGAAATAACAATGAGGGATTAACTACTTATCAGAAGTTATTACTTCAATTAGTTATTGCAATAGCATTCTTCTATTTATATATGGAAAAGGGTGGGCAGACAGCCTTAATTGTATCAACACTTAATATTCATATCGAAATGGGTTGGTTCTATGGAGTATTCTTATTATTTATATTAATTGGTGCTTCTAATGCTGTTAATATAACTGACGGTCTAGATGGCCTAGCAGGTGGTTTATCTGCAATAGCATTCATTGCTTTCTCACTAATATCACTAGTAGTTGGTTTTGAGGAGATAGGAATATTTACATTTATATTAGTTGGTTCATTAATGGGATTCTTAATATACAATACACATCCAGCCAAGTTAATTATGGGTGATACAGGCTCTCTTGCACTAGGCGGAGTAATGGCCTCAGTTGCAATACTGACACATAGAGAAGTAACATTGTTAATTGTAGCAAGTGTATTCGTCATTGAAACATTAAGTGTAATACTTCAAACATTTTGGGTAGTAGTATTTAAGAAAAAGTTATTCCTAATGTCACCACTACATCATCACTTTGAAAAATTAGGTTGGGTAGAAACTGACATTGTCAAACTATTTTGGGTTGTTGGCTTAATTCTCACAATGGCAGGAATATTCTTTGGTGTTTGGCTATAAAAGATATTTACATATCTTTTTTTATTTTATTTAATATTGCTTTATTACTATTGAATTTATATATAATAATGTTATTATTAAATTAGGAAATAAGTTGTAGTGAACAGTAGAGGTTTTATGAAAAAAATTGAGCTAGATGAACAGAAGAAAATAGAACTTGATATATTAAAATATATCAAGAAAGTTTGTATGGAAAATAATATAACATACTTTTTAGGATATGGTACATTGCTTGGTGCAGTTAGGCACAAAGGATTTATTCCGTGGGATGATGATATTGATATTTTAATGCCTAGGAAAGATTATAACAAGTTTATTGAAGTAATGGAGAAAAAAGATGACTCAAAGTATAAAATATTTACTCCAAAGCAAAAAGATTATTATCTAACTCTTTCAAAAGTAGTTGATACAAGAACTACTTTAAAGGAATTAGATGTCAATCCTATTAGCAATCTAGGTGTATTTGTAGATATATTTCCTTTAGATGGACTTCCTATCGAAGAAGAGAAACTAAAAGAACATGTTCAATCATTATTTAAATTAGATGAGCAAATAAGACTTTATTTAAAGTTTGCATATAAGGGAGCAAGAATTTGGTATAACAAGGTATTAAAGTTTATTTTAGCAATACCAATGTTCATCGCAACTTTAATCTTTCCTTGGAAAAAGTATCAACTGCAAATTTTAGAAAAAATGGAGAAGTATGATTATGATAAAAGTAGTAAAGTTGGCTTTATTATTACTCAATGCAAGGAAAAGGAAATATTAGATAAGAAAATATTTGAAAAAGCAGTTATGCTTCCATTTGAAGATGATGAATTTCCAGCGCCAATAGGTTATATTGAATATCTAGAGTGTTTGTATGGTGATTATATGACACCACCACCACTAGTTGATAGGGTTTCTCCTCATAATGCAGAAGTACATTGGAAAGATGAAACTCTCAAATAGGAATATTATCTAAGCAATTATTATAAGATATATAAAGGTGATAATTTTGAAAAAGCACACCGGATTATATCTTTTTTTTGCTGTTTTAATCCTTATACTATTTGGACTAGTCATGATATATTCAGCGTCATCAATTTGGGCAGAATATAAGTTTTCAGATTCGTTTAAATATGTTAAACAACAAGGTCTTTTTATAATGGTTGGTATTTTTTTAATAGCTATAGTTAGTAAAATTAATTATAAGATATATTATGATAAGGCTACTACTATTTTTATTGTTTGTTTAATACTATTAGTACTTGTCTTAATACCAGGTATAGGAAGTATCAGAAATGGAAGTAGAAGTTGGTTTGGTATTGGCGCCTTTGGTATACAGCCAAGTGAATTTGCTAAATTAGGACTAATAATACTTACAGCCAAATACTTGACTCTTTCAAATAAGTTCCTTAAGAACATTACAAAGGGTGTATTTCCAATACTAGGAGTATTATTCTTAGTATTTGGTCTTATAATGCTTCAACCTGATTTTGGAACAGGAATGATAATTGTAGTAAGTATATTGATGATGCTTTTCATTGCGGGAGTTAATATGAAATTTTTTATAGGGATGGGAGCACTTGGAGTAATAGGAATAACTGGTTTAATCTTAATAGCACCATATCGTCTTGATCGAATAACTTCATTTATAGATCCGTGGAGCGACCCACTTGGAACGGGATTTCAAATAATACAAAGTTTGTATGCAATAGGACCAGGTGGACTATTTGGCATGGGATTCCTTAATTCAAGACAAAAACATTTCTATCTTCCAGAACCTCAAACAGATTTTATATTTTCAATAATAAGTGAAGAATTTGGGGTGCTTGGCATTGCTATAGTAACATCACTATTTGTGACTATTCTTTATTTAGGGATTAAGATAGCCCTAAACTCTAAGGATTCTTTCTCAAAATATTTAGCATTTGGTATGACTTTCCAGATACTTATTCAAGCAGTAATGAATCTAATGGTAGTTATTGGTCTTATTCCAGTAACAGGTGATACAAGGCGTTATCGATACTTATTAATATAATTCATAAGTAGCATATAAAATAAGGGAGAAGTAATGAAAAAGATGATTAGAAGTAGTCTAGGTGATTCACCTAAAACTACTTATTTATATGCTGATTTAATAAAGAATAAGTTAAATAAAGATATTTATGATGTATTAGTGCTTGATACATTTGATGGCTATACTTTAATGCCATTTGCAATAATTGGATTAAATGTAGATGGTTATGAAATGAATGAAGAGTACATTGAAATATTAAAACAAAGATTAGAAAATGAGAACTTAGCTGACAAAGTTAATATTTACAATACTAATTTTTATAAAAGTAATAATAAGAAGAAATATGATTTTGTTTATGTATATCAGTCACTAGATAAAGAATGTTATAGTGATATCTCAATGAATAAAAAAGTACACGCTATATTAGATTCAGTTAAATTGGGAGGATATATTTATATTTATTATCTTATGGCAATAGATGAGAACGATTATATAAATTATCCAAGTAATCAATATTTAAGAAGTTATGAAATGAGTAATATGTTTGATAGTAACTGGCAGATAATTTATTGTAAGGAAAGAAATAAGTTAAGAGATAACAATAGGATTGGTTATATATTTGTCTATAAAAAACCTAAAAAGGTAATTAAACATAGATATCATTATAAGATCAAAACTGGACAAGTATAAATTTATATGAATGTTAGATAAATACTCTAATATTCTTTTAATGTATCTGAAAAAATGGTAAAATGAGTATATAAAACATTAACAAGTACTTTATTAATATTATTATATTAAATTAAAGAAAGCAGGTAAAAAATGACAGATAAAGAATATATGGATATAGCAATAGAAATATCTAAGAAAGCTACATATCCTTATGGAGCAATAATTGTTAAAAATAATCAAATAATTGGTAGAAGTGATACAGATACTCCAGTATCAAAAAGTGGATTTTCTCACGCAGAACTTGTTGCAATAGAAGATGCAATGGAACATCTTGGAGGACACTTATGTGCAGAGGGTGGAAAAGGAGTAACTATTTATTCTTCGTGTGAACCTTGTGCAATGTGTATGGGAGCAATACTTTATACTGGTATTGAAAGATTAGTATATGGTGCTACCCTAGAAGATTCAAAAGAATGTGTGAATGAAATACTAGCTAAAGCAGAAAATGTTGCTGCTACTTGTACTAATAGAAAAATTGATATAACAAAGGAATCAGGAAGAGAAGAAGCTGTAAAAGTTTTGAAGTATTGGAGGGATATTAATCTATGAAAACTAAAATATTAAATATAGCTGTTATAGAGAATAATGGAAAAGTATTAATGAGAAAAAAACCAGATGGATCACTTCCATATAAGGAAACTTGGTATTTATTTGGTGGATAAGTAACTGATGGAAAAAATCCATAACAAGCCACAATAGAAATTT
>JAVBQF010000020.1:0-117587 GCA_031549195.1 Bacilli bacterium | reverse complement strand
TGTAAAACTTAAAATTGTTTCATATATTGTAACCCAGATATGTTGAAATAAATTGTTTTTTACTAAATTAGCTATAGTATTTATTACATTACTTGGAGAAGAGTATAAAAAAGTATTTATTATCCCTATTTTTGCTAGTATTTCCCAAAGAGCCAAGAAAAATAATATTATTCCTATTTGAGCAGATATGACAAGTAGTTTTTCGAATTTTATTTTTTTTAGATAATTATTATGTTCTTTACTGAATGTGGACATCTAAATCCCTCCATATCAAATCATAATAATGAGCGAACTCTTTTGCATTCCTGTTACTAATTGGATTGGATTTATTTGACAATTCAATTTTGTGTATCGTTTTAATGACGGATGGTCTTTTAGTTAAAACTATGATTCTGTCTGAAAGACTTATGGCTTCATCTAGAGTCTAAATTAGCGTAAATAGCATATTGTTTAATAGGTGATTATATGGAAAAAAAGGTTAAAATTAAAGAGTGCCTGAGAAAACAAATATTAAGTTTTTTACTTAGAACAACAATACCAAGGTTAAGGAGTAAAAAAAGTAATGAGAATACATAAAGCGGTAGCAATATATGTAAGAGTGTCAACAGAACAGCAAGCAAAAGAAGGATATTCAATTGAGGCACAGAAAAGTAATTTAGTAGAGTTTATTAAAGAACAAGAATGGAAACTGTATGATATATATTCTGATGAGGGAATAAGTGGAAAAAATATAGAGGATAGAAGTGAAGTAAAAAGGCTGATTCAAGATATTAAAAACAAGCTTATAGATGTGGTGGTACTCTATAAGTTTGATAGACTGACAAGGGATATGAGTGACACAGAAGAATTTATTAAACTTATTAGAAACCACGATATTCAAGTATATACTTTATCAGGTGGTGTAATAGATGTTAGTTCTGCAAGTGGTAGATTTATGGTAAGAATAAATGGCGCAGTTGCGCAGTTGGAAAGAGAACAAACAATTGAAAGAATTAAAATAGCATTTAAAGAAAAAGTAAGGGAAGGCTACTCATTATGTAGCTCAATCACTTCATATGGATATAATAGAAAAAAAGGAGAAAAGATTCAAACTGTAAATAAAAAAGAAGCATTAATAGTAAAAAAAATATTTAAGTGGTTTATTGAAGGATATAATATGCTTGATATTTCTAATACATTAAATTCACTAAATATTGCAACGAAGCAAAGTAATAAGAATAAAAAACATCTTTGGAGCTCAAAGACAATTAAAAACATACTTACAAATCCAAACTACATAGGAAAAGTTAGATATGGGATTAATAAAAATGATGGCTTTGTAATAGATGGATTACACGATCCAATTATAGATGAAAAAACATTTTTGTCAGCTCAAAATAAGCTTTATAAAATTAAAAATATTATAAAAACCAATTATCCAAAAGATGATGCATATTTTTCATTGGTACTTATGTGTGACAAATGTAAAAGTAGATTGTTACCCAAACGAAGCACTAGAAATAATAAGCAATATATTAGTTATATATGCTCAAATAAAAAAAACTGCAATTTTAGAAGTATAAGCCATAATAAAGTAAACAAAATGTTTTTAGACTATTTAGAAAGAATTAATCCAATAATAAATAACAGTATAAAATATTTAAAAAATGATCAGATTAAAATTAATACTAAGAAAGCATTAATAAATTTTAATAAAAAAAATAAGGAGTTGATTAGACTATATACATCAAAAGTAATAACACTTAAAGAGCTAATGGAATTTAAAAATGAGATACAAAGGGAAAAGGATGTCATTAACACCATGTCATCTGTACAAGAAATTGAAATAAGCAATAACATACCCAGGACTATTTATGAACACTTTTTACTATTTAACAATTTTGAACGCCAACAATTTATTAATAATTTTATTGATTGTATAAGAATCGGGAAAGATGATATAAATGCAACAATTATTGTTGAATTTGCCCAAATAGAAACGTAAATGTATTAGTAAATAAAAGTGTAAACAAAGTCCCTTTTACAGTAAAATAAATTTACTTACAATAAAATATCATATATGCTTATAATAGGTAGGTGATATAGTTGAAGATAATGATAAATACCGGGCTGGCACTTGTACTTTTAGGTGTTAGTTTATTAACTATCGACAATGTATCAGCCTATGTAGACTCTTTTAATGAAGAAAATCAAAATAAGGCAGTAATTAAAGAAACCATAGAAAAAGATTATGAAGGCTTTATAATTAGTCTAAAATATTATAAGGAGGAAATCCCTAATATATATGGTTTTTATAGTGAATATTATGAAGATTTAGCTGAGAAAGAAATGATTTATAGTACTATAATGAAAGGCATCGAAGAGAAACTTGAAAATACAATTAGCAAAACTAGCAATTTAAAATTATATTGTGCACATAATTTCTATGAAAGTAACATTTTAAAAAAATGCCAATTGTATTCAGAAAACTACGGTCTAATGGTTGAATCATTCATAAAATTAATTGTTGATTATAATGAAAGAGTTGAAAAATATAATAACTGGGCAAATGAACATAATAAAAAGGCACTTGAAAAATACACTTCCCTTATTTATAATAACTATATAGTATAAATAAGAAAGTATATAGCGGGTGTAGTAATGAAAAAAAATAATTGTAAAGCAAAAATATTAAGAACAATAAGCAAGAGCTTTATGATTGTTAGTTCAATTACTACGCCTGTTTTTATTTGCTTTTATATAGTATCTTTAAATAGCGCTGTTTTTACGAATACATGGTTTGCGCAAGCATTACCTGAAATAATTGGAATACAGGTGTTTATATTCTTACTAGGACTATTTCTTTATTTCTTATATTTCCCAAAAGAAAAGCCAAAAAAGAAAAGAATAATTGCCTCGTCACTTATAATGTCAGGATACATATTGGAATTATTTGGTATAATGCTTTTGCTATATAGTGATACTAATGGCTTTAAGAAATGGTTAATTGAAAAAAGTATGAATACTTTTAACTATCAATATTTAGCAACATTTTTATATACAGATAGTGATATTAGAAAAGTTCTTTTGGAAAAGCAGGTTGTTCATGAAGAATATGAAGAGATAATAACTTTTGATGATATTAAATACAATCAGAAGAACTATGCGAATAAATACGAAGAAGAAATACTCACAAAGGATTCGATAGATCAAATATATAAAATAATTAATATTAAAGGCAAGACAAGATATGAAAACTATAATTATCAGGGATATTTGGCTGTTATTTATGATCCTTCAAAAGTTAGTATAGCAACTAGTTTAGGAGCAGGAACAGATGACAAGGCGTATGGTGAGACAATTGAAGTAATGGCTAAAAGAAGCAATGCCCTTGTGGCAATAAATGCTGGTGGCTGGTATGACCCAGAATGGAAGAGCAATGGAGGAATACCTCATGGAACTGTAATATCTAAAGGAGAGTTTAAAACTTATTTTAGACCAGTACCTTATAATGGCGGAATAATAGGATTTGATATAAATAATAGACTAGTACTTAAGAATATGAGCACAGAAGAAGCATTGGAGATAGGGATTAGAGATTGTGTTGACTTTGGACCATTTTTAATTGTCAACGGTAAATCTAATTATGCAACTAGTGCTGGTGGTTGGGGTATACAGCCTAGAACTGCTATTGGTCAAAGAAAGGATGGGATAGTATTGATGCTTGTAATAGATGGAAGGCAAGAACATAGTCTGGGAGTTGATTTAAATGACCTTGCAGATATTCTATTAAAATATGGTGCATACAATGCTGCAAATCTAGATGGAGGTACATCAAGTACAATGTATGAAAATGGCAAAATAATAAATGTTCCTCACAATGGTGCAAGGAGAACTATAAGATCTATGCCAAATGCTTTTATTGTAACAAAGTAAAATTGTATTGTTGAAATACAATTTTTTACTGTTCTTTCTACCTCTCACATCAGCCAAATCATGAGTAACCATTATAACTGTTTTACCTTCCTGCTTTATTATCTTATACAAATCGTCCGATAATGCTAATCTAGTTTGATAATCAAGCGCTGAAAGAGGCTCATCTAATAACAGTATATCAGGATTAGTCGCAAGCGTTCTAATTAATGCCGCACGTTGCCTCATCCCACCGGATAAAGAAGATGGATATTTATTTATAAAATCTTCAAGTCCATATTTCTTTAGCAAATTTATAACTGCACACTTATTAGGCTCATTTAAAGTGTGATTTATTTCTAAACCTAGTAAGCAATTATCTAATATGGTTCTCCAGGGAAATAAAGAGTCTTTCTGTAACATATACCCAATTTTAATATCTTCTTTGCTAAATGAAATACTACCGTTTGTTTTACTTTCTAAATTAGATAGGATAGAAAGAAATGTTGATTTACCACATCCAGACGGTCCAACTATAGAAATAAACTCTTTATCATTTATTTCTAAACTTATATCTTTGATTGCAACAATCTCTCCATTTTTATCGTGATAGACCTTTTTTAAATCATTTATTTTTAAAATGGCTTTTTCCACTTTAATCCTTTACATAAATCAATTCTTTATAGTTAACAGTAGATTCTAATTCTCCAGCCGCTTTCATTATTTCTTGCATATGCATAAATGACTCCTCACTAAATTTAGTAGTCTGTGGCCATGTATCTTGACTCTTATATCTATCAATAACATTTACTAAATCATTTAAAGATGTATCTGGGAAAAATGATAAAATAGATTTTGCAATAACTTCACTATCATTTTTATGTACAAAGTCTAATCCTTTTTGAATTGCCTTCGTAAAACTTTCAATTACATCAGGATTTTTTTCTATGTAGCTAATTTTTGCATTATATGCAGTATATGGGACTACACCACCTAATTCCCCAACTGATGCTACAACATAGCCAAAGCCTTGCTTTTCGACAGTTAATGCTGTTGGCTCAAATAGTGTAACAAAGTCACCAAGCCCCCCAATAAATGCACCACCCATTGCTGGGAATGCAATGCTAGTATCAATAGTTAAGTCACTACTTGGGTCAATTCCTGCTTGCCTCAATGCCCACTCAAATGTCATCTCTGGCATACCACCCTATCGGCTTTGAAAAGATAATGCATAATATATTATATTTAACAAGTATAGTTATAACTTAATGGAATTGATATATATACAAATAGTTGCCATGCAAAGACATAAATGGTAGTATATTATTAAGGAGTAAAAATATGAAAAAAGAATATAAAAGCAGTTTATTTATTATAATTAAAAATATTGTTTATGGAATTGTTGGAGGAGCATTTGCTGGATTTATTGCAACCATTTGGTTAGATCCATTATACTGTATTTTGATCGGGTCAGGATTAGGACTATTACTTATTTATTTTGCAGTATTTGGAGATAATATTAAGTTAGTAATTGAGGATGATAAACTATATGTCTATAGATTTAGTAAGTTGAAGTATGAATTTAATCTTGAAGAAGTAGAAATTAATGCTAGAATTAAAACAACTTATGATTCTGCTGGAAGTGATAGTGATTGTACCTTGAATGTTGTTAAGGAAACTGGTGAAACTGTAAGAGTTGATTGTAGTATGCTTGGAGTGACAAGGTTTTATAGATTATTAGAAGATTTAAAAATCACTGATAATGTTCCAACTAAAGTTGTAACAAAAAAGAAAGATAAATAGGAGCATTTTATGGAAGAACTTATTAAAAATTTATTATCTTGGCCAACCGTTTTAATTGTAATAATTATGGGTCTATACATAGTTGTTTATGTTCCATACTTGATTATTAAGACTAAAAAGACAAAAGAAAATCAAAAGAAATTTGAAGAAGAAAACAAGGGTATAGTAAAAGTATACTTAAAGACAAAAATGGCAGGAATTGTGACTGATTCAATGATTATATATAAAATTGACAACAACGAACCACATAGATTTGGTGAAGGAATGAAGAGTGGTATTTATTTAAAAAATGGAAAGCATACTATTGAGGTTCAATATTCGTGGACTAGGCCAGGAGTAATGTATAAAAATGTTACCCAAACTGTTGGACCAACTAAAATAGAAGTGGAAGTAGAAGAAAGTAAAAAATATAATCTAAGTTTTAATAGAGATAAAGAGGAATTTATATTTGAAGAAATTTAAGCGTTTGTTATTGCAAACGTTTTCTTTTTCTTTAATATTTTTACAATATTGTGTATAATTAAGTTATAATAATTGAAATTGAGAGATAATCTATGAAAAAAAATCAAAGCAAAAAGGAATTAGAAGAGAATAATATAAGAAAAATTATAATGTTGATTATATTAATTATAATTCTTTTATTATTGCTTAGATGTTGCAAAGAGGATCAAACAATAATAGCAACTAGAAAATACATAAAAGACAACAATCTTGTTATTAACACAGAAGAAAAGATAATGATTAAAGATTTGATTAGTAGGGGATACTTATCAGTTTTTGATAATGAATGTATTAATGATTCGTATGTAATAGTTTCTAAAGACACTAATGGTCAGAATAAATATGAATTAAAAAAAATTTGCAAAACTACAATGCTTAGAATTGAATTACTTGGCCCTAGCGAGCAAATTATTAGATATGGTGATCAATATCAAGAATATGGTGCAAAAGCATATATGGGTGACATTGAGATATATAATTTAGTAAAAATAAATACAAGTAATCTAGATATGACAAAAGTTGGTGAATACGAAGTTATATATACTGTGACAATAGATAATAATACTAAAAGCATTAAAAGAAAAGTAAAAATAATAGATGATGTAAGTCCAACGATTATTTTAAATGGTGGAGAAGTAGTATATGTTAATAAGGGCGATCTTTATAAAGAATTAGGGGCAATTGCAAAAGATAATTATGATAAAGAATTAACTAACAGTATTGTTATAGAAGGTAATGTAGATACAACTAAAAATGGTATATACTATATAAAGTATTCTGTAACAGACTCTAGTGGAAATAAGGCAATAATAACAAGAACGGTAATGGTAATTGATGGTGATAAACCAACTATTACCTTGAAAGGAAATGCAACGGTATATTTGGATTATCCAGATAGATATAAAGAAGCAGGATATAGTGCTTATGATAAAACCGATGGAGATTTGACTGGCAAGGTAATTGTTAGTAAGGAATTATTAGAAACAAAATTAGGTACATATTATATTAGATATATTGTTACAGATTCAAATGGTAACTCAGTTGTTGCTACAAGAACAGTTATAGTAAGAGACAATGTAAAACCTCTAATTACTTTAAACGGAGACGAAGTAATCGAATTGAATTTAGGAGAAGAATACATTGAGCAAGGAGCTAAAGCACTTGATAATTATAGTGGGAATATAACTGCTCAAATAAAAGTTGAAAATAGTGTAGATACATCAATTGTCGGTACAACATATATTACTTATCGAGTGAAAGATGAAGCAGGTAATGAGTCTTTTATCCAAAGAAAGGTTATTGTAAGAGATACAGTAGCGCCAATAATAAATTATACAGGCCCAACTCCTATTTATCATGAAGTCAACACCCTTTTTAATCCTCCAATTTTGACTGCGACAGATAATTATGATGGAGATATAACAAATAGAGTTTCATTAACTAATAATGTGATATTAAATAAAATAGGAACTTATGAGTTAGTGTATACAGTAAAGGACTCTTCTTTAAACGAAGCAACCCTTGTTATTCAAGTGATTGTAAGGGATACAATAAAACCTATAATTAAAACTACTTATGACACTATTACACTGGAATTAGGCACAGAGTATAATATGTTGGATGGTATTAGTGTAACAGATAACTATGATACAATAGATAATAGCAAAATAGTCATTACAACCGATCCCGTTTATAATGAGAATATAGAAGGGACTTATACGATAAAATACAACGTCAAAGATTCCTCTGGAAATATTGCGGAAGAGCTAATTAGGACAGTTGTCATTAATAGAAATAATCTTGGATTAGCTAAAATAGAAGAATTTAAGATGTATCAGAATAACAGCATAATATCAAATACAAACATTGAAAACTTAAATCCTGGTGATGTTATTGTAGTAAAGGCAAAAGTAAAAAATGAAAATAATATAAGTATCTGGGTTAGATCCATTTTGAATCTTGCTGGATCAGAAGGAACTATGCCAAACTATGATGTTTTTAAAGTTTATCCTGGAGAATACAGAAGCTATGAGGAAGTTGAATCTCTAACGCCACTTAATTTAACTGATAATAAAAAAACTTCTTCAGTAAGCATATTAAACGGAAGCATAGGTACAATTAACAGACAGACAGAAACAACAGGAATAAATAACATTGAATATGTATACACAATTTATTTTGATAGAATGGCTGGAAATATTTACCAAGGAAAAATGCTTGATATTGACTTCAATGTTCAATCAATTCAATATAGAGGTAACCCAACGCCAGATTGGTCTGATGTTAATGAAACTACTATAAATCCCTAGTAAAAAAGACAAGCTTATCATTTGATAGGCTTTTCGATTGACTTTTAATTAGTTTGTGGTATAATAACACGCAATTAGGGGGATAAAAATGAAAAAAGTGATGGAGCTTTTAATGGTAATTTTAGTAATGGGGCTATTTATTACCATGGATAATGTTGCTGCTCAAAATAGTATGCCATGGGGGTATAAATCAAATCCTGCACATATAGGAGAGACTGGAATCGTTGATGAATTTCAAGGATTTAATGGCACGTGTAGTCTTTCTATAGCACTTCAAGGTTTTAAACAAACAGGAAATACAGTAAACATTCAAGTACAAATTGAGGTCTTTGAAAAGTCTGATGTTAACACAGTATGCTTAACTGATGATTTATTTGAATATTATATTGGAGAAACAAAAATAGAAGAAAACTATTTTAATATAATAAGTTATGGATATAAATATATTAGTGGAGAATTGAATATTAATAAAGATATGTATAATATGTTAATGTTAAGGGTAAATCAAAGTAAAACTGACTACATATTGTGGTTTTCACTAGATAATAATCATAATAATTTGATAGATTTTGATACTATTATTAATAAATATAGACAATCTAATGAAGTTGCTTAATTAACTATTTTATATAAAATAGTTTTTTATTTGTCTCATTATTCAATTAACTATTTCATATTCTTAAATAGGTGTTAATATGAATGTAAAAGTAGTTTTTGATGAATCAGGAAAAGATATCTATGAAGTAATTGGAGATTATATAGAAATATTTTTGATTGAATATGAAAGTGATTGATATTATGCAGACGAAAAATTATAAAGTAGGAATATATATTAGATTATCAAAAGAAGACGAAGAAAAAGTTTGTGAAAGTGAAAGTGTTACAAATCAAAGAACATTAATATTGAAGTATATAAAAGAAAATAACTATGAATTTATTTCAGAATATGTTGATGATGGTTATAGTGGAACAGATTTTAATAGGCCATCATTTCAAAGAATGCTTAGAGACATTGAAAAAAAGAAAATAGATATGGTTATAACTAAAGATTTATCCAGGTTAGGTAGAGATTATATTATGACAGGATACTATATTGAAAAGTATTTTCCTGAGCATAACATTAGATATATTTCTATACTTGATAATATTGATACTTTAATTGATGGACTTGACAATGATATTATTCCATTTAAAGCGTTACTAAATGATATGTATGCAAAAGACATATCAAAAAAAGTGAAAATAAGTCTTAAAACCAAGAAGGAACAAGGCCTTTTTTTAGGTTGGAAAGCTTGCTATGGCTATAGAAAGGATCCTAATAATAAACATAAATTGATCATTGATGAAGCAGCAGCAGTTGTAGTTAAAAAAATATTTTTATTAGCATTAAAGCAAAATACCCCAACCTTAATTGCTAATATTTTACTAAAAGAAAAAATAAAAACCCCAAGGGCATACTATATGAATTATGATGGTTTCCAATGGTGTGCAAGAACAATAATTGATATACTTACTAATCCAACATATATTGGCCATCTTTCCCAAGGAAAAAGGAAAAAGTTAAATTACAAATCAAAAAAGGAAATAAGAATAGATAAAACTGAATGGATCACCACATATAGTACACATGAACCAATAATTGAAGAGAAAGTTTTTAAAACCGCTAATAATATATTAGAAATAGGTAAAAGAAAATATTCAAAAGAAAATTATCTTTTAAATGGTCTTTTATTTTGCGAGGAATGTGGACATACAATAAATATTATTAAGAGTAATGATAAAAAAAGAGCATATACTAGTTGCTCAACCTACAGGAAAAAGAGCAAATTAAATATTTGTTTTCCCCATTGCATAAATTATAATAAGTTAGAAAAGATGATATTAGATGATGTAGGGGAAAGGATTTTAAAGAAAATAGATAAAAATGTAATAAAAGAATATATTAAAAATCATAGTTCGGGAACAAGTAAAAAGGATTTAATAGAAAATAAAATAAGTTTATTAAATCAAAACCTTGAAACGATTTATATTGATAAGATTAATGGAATAATAAATGAGGATCTTTATAAGAAATTATCATTAAATATAAATAAAAATATTATTCAGGAAAAATCAAAACTGCTTTCACTTTACAAGAATAATAAATCAAATGAGATTTATGAACTTTTAAACCTTGATTTTATTAATAAAGAACTCATTATAAATATTATTAATAAAATTATTATTGATAAAAATAAAAATATCACTATTGTTTACAAAATAAAGAATAATTGTTCTTTTAGCACTAATAATGTATAATTATTATGAAATGAGGACATATGAATAATTTAGAATTTATTGTTACAGAAGAATGTGAATTGCTTGAATTTCTTTTTTTAAAACTAAAAGAATTAAACAAGAAAAAAGTAAAAAGCTTCTTATCAAATAATATGGTCATTGTAGATAATAAAATAGTAACTCAATATAATTATTTGCTTAAGAAAAAACAAAAAGTCATAATAGATAGATATGGTGGAATTTCTTTTTTAGAAAAAAATAATATTGAGCTTATCTATGAAGATAGCGAAATACTGATTATTAATAAACCTGGTGGATTATTATCAATTGCAACTAAAGAAGAAAAGGAATCAACTGCATATAAAATAATGACTGCTTATGTAAGATTAAGCAATCAAAGAAATAGGCTATTCATACTTCATAGGTTGGATAGAGATACATCAGGGATAATGGTATTTTCAAAAAATGAAAAGGCAAGGAATAATCTGCAGGATAATTGGGATAAATTAGTACTCGAAAGAGGCTATGTAGCAATTGTTGGGGGGCTATTAAATAAAAAAGAAGATACAATAGTTAGTTATCTAAAAGAGGATAAGAATTTTATGGTATATTCTACTAATGATATTAAGAATGGACAGAAGGCCATTACTAGCTATAAAGTTATAAAAGAATTGAACAATTACTCATTATTAAAAGTAATTATCAAAACAGGTAGAAAAAATCAAATAAGAGTTCACATGTATGATATAGGCCATCCAATTGTAGGAGATAAAAAATATGGTAGTAAAGTTAATCCAATTAAAAGATTAGGACTTCATGCATACAAGTTAGTTTTTATTCATCCAACTAATAAGAAAAAAATGGAGTTTGAAACAGATTTACCGGATAGATTTATATCACTATTTAAATAAGATAAAGGAAAGTTCATTTTGACTTTCCTTTTTTCTTGTTATCCTTCTTCTTGCTAATCTTCAAATTAATGTTATTGCTTAATTCGCTTGCTTGTAAATCTGAAATCTCATTAAGCTTTTTCATTTTAAACGAACTTCTATTTTCCATTTACTCACCTTCTTTTCTTTATTGTATAAAATGGATAACAAATAAAATGTAGAAATATGGCACAATATTATCAAATTTTTAAAAAAGGCAGTTAGATACATTCTCTCTATTGAGCCGTTCACCCTTTCTGCCACCGATAACATATTTACCAATTAAGTCATTCAATGTAAAATTTTCAATTGGTGTTCTGGATACGATAAAGCTACCATCTTTTTGCGTTAATTGTGCAAATGTTTTAAGATAATCTTTCTCTCCTGCATTATAGACATAAATTGTTGCTTCACTACCTGAGAATCCTATATCAACATCACCAGATAAAACTGCTGCAGTGACTTTATCAGCACCACTTGCTAATGTAAGATCAACTTCAAGACCAAGTTCTTCAAAGAACCCTTCGCTTATTGCAACATATTGTGGAGCATAAAAAACACTGTGTGTAACTTCAGCAACTTTTACCTTTTTTAGGTCACTATCGTTGTTATTCAATTTGAACAATACAGCACATGCTAAAGCAAATATTACTAATATAGCTAAAATAGTAATTATTTTTCTTTTCATAACTACCTCCTTATAATAATTACAGTGTATTATACGTTAATGAAAAAAAAATGTTAATGACCCACTTTATTACTATAATTTATAGATTTATGGTATAATAAAAATATAAGATGTAGGAGCGGTAATATGAAGGAAGAAGAAAAAAGTAAAGCTAAAAAGCAAGTAGAAAGATCTACTAAAGCTACTAAAAGTAAAAAATCAGAAAAAACGAATGTTAAAAAGCCTGCAGTTAAAAAACAAAAAGAGTATCTAATGGAAGATACTACAGAAATAGATATGTATATAGCGTCAAATGTTGACTTATTTAAAAAAAGTAAAGATATTAAGAAAAAGGAAGTAAGTAAAAAGGAAAAAGAAAAGGCTATAGAAAAGGAAGAGGCAAATTTAGAAAAAAAAGTAGTAAAAGTAAATAGAAGAGCTGTTGTAGTATTAATCATATCAATTGTGGTTCTATTATTAGTGCTATTAGGAGTAATCTATCTAACTAAAGAAAAAGATGGAAGCGACAATTTGAAATCTAATTTTGAAGAGTTAGTAAAAACTTATTTTGAAAAGAATATAAAGGGAAATGTAATCAATGTAAGCCAACAGAAAGTAACTCTTAAAACATTAAAATCAATGAACTATAATACAACTATCATGAAAAATGCTAGCACAGGAAAAGAATGTAACTTAGAAAACACCTATGGATTAGTCATAATAGAAAATCCAGAAGAAACTGAAAAAGCTAATATTAGGTACAAAATAGAAGTCCGTCTTGATTGTAGAGAATAGAGTCTTATTAATGACTCTATTTTTATTTACACTTTAAATATGTAAACTCATTCGACATTATTCGACATATATTGACTTTGAATAAGTTCTTTGTTAACATTATTTTATAAAATAGAAAAGGAGAGAAAAAAGTGAAAGAAAAAAGAAACAAGAAAAGATTACTAGGATTTATATTCTTATTTGTTGCAGTTGCTACAGTAATCGGCGTTTCAGTTGCATACTTTAGTGATTTTGTAGCTGGATCAGGAAAGACTACAGCAGGTACATTAGATCTTACAAAAGATACTACTGTAACTGAATTAGTACACTACAATGCTGCAGGTACAGATCTTAATGATGTTCATGCAACTAATGGAATTGAAAACTTTAACCCAGGTGACTATGCTGTTATTACAGTAAAAGTTGATAATGATGGGAACAAAAGTGCATGGGTACGTGATATTTTAACAGTATCAGGTACTATGACTAGTATTGCTGCACTAGGTCAAGAATTCGCAAATATGGTTAGCATATATGAAGGAATTGACTATGCAACAGCAACTGCTGCTGAAAAGACAGCTGCTAAAGTAACTTTGACTTCAAATGCATATGGCGGTGACGAATTAGTAATTAATGGTTCTGGAACAGCTGCTGAAGTAGAAAGTGCTACAGCAAGTAACGAATTCATTGGTGCTGCTACAAAGACTTATACATATACTATAGTTTTTGAAGCTGCTGCTACAAACGTTTATCAAGGTAAAACTTTAGATGTTGCATTAAAAGTAGAAGCTTTACAATATAGAAACAATGCTACACCAACATGGACTCAAGTTACAGCAACAGAATTTTCATTATAATTAAAAATTTGATTTAAAAGCGACAAAAATTTGTTGCTTTTTTATTTTGCAATTTTTTGAATAAAAATATTAATATAAGGCAAAATATTAATAGAAATTTGTAGAAAGGAAGATAACATGGTAAGTGATAGAAAAAATAATAGAACAATGATAGGTTTCATGTTTCTGTTTGCGGCAGTTGCTATTATTGTAGGATTATCAGTTTCATTTTTTAGTGATATAATTCGTGGTACTGGTACAGCAACAGCAGGAACACTCGATATAACTGGCACTGTTCAAATACATCAAAATGGAGTGTTGATTTCGGATGGTACTATTCCAAATTTAAATCCTGGTGATATTATTGTAGTAAAAACAGCAATTTCAAATACTGGGAATAAAAGTGCATATTTAAGAAGTGTAGTAAATGCTGTATTGCCTGATACAGATGCAATGCCAAACCTTAATATGATTAAGGTATATGCAGGTGAATATGATACTATAGCAGAAGTAGAAGCAGAAACAAGCCTTACATTTACAGGTGGCGTTTATGAATCTTCACGAGTAATAATAAATGGTACTGGTGGAGCAGATGCAGAAACGGAAAATGATGGAATAGCAACCTATTCACCAGTTTACACAATCTATTTCGATAAAGCCGCGACAAATGAATACCAGGGTAAGAAAGTCGATTTTTCATTAACTATTCAAGCTATTCAATATAGAAACAATCCAAACCCAGTTTGGGACGATGTTGTAAGTTCTTCATTTGGATCATAAAAATACTTTTATATGATATAACTGTATGATATAATAAAGGCAAGAATAGAGTATTGCCTTTATTTTTATATTGACTTTATTTATGAAAGAAGGAACATAATGATAAAAAAATTAAAAGAAAATTGGTTTGTACTTTTAGCTGCAATAATATTAATAATTACTTGTTTAATGTCTTATAATGCCTATGTAAAAAAAGAAGAAGTTTTTATTTTTGGATTCAAACCTTATATAACTATTTCTGGATCAATGGAGCCAGAATTAGAAGTTAATTCTCTAATTATTATAAAAAAGGGCGGATTTGATGATATTGAAGTGGGGGATATTATTTCATTTAAAAA
The DNA here is from genome assembly GCA_031549195.1 of Bacilli bacterium. Taxonomy (GTDB): domain Bacteria; phylum Bacillota_I; class Bacilli_A; order RF39; family UBA660; genus JAVBQF01. The sequence goes on along the minus strand of JAVBQF010000020.1, from coordinate 102,482 downwards.
ACAAGGGTTCAATGTTAATGCATGTCATAGAGTAATTGAAATAACAGAAAGTGGGTTCATTACTAAGGGAGATAATAATGAATATGCTGACAGTGGATATGTTGCAAAAGAGAACTATGTTGGTAAATTAGTTTTTAGGACAAATTTTACAGCACAGTATTATAGATTTATTCAAGAAAAAGGAATGTTAGTTGCTATTGTAGCACCATTGCTTGGCATTTTTGGTATTGTTTGGGGAATAAGTCTTATATTTAGTAGAAATAAAAAGGACTCAGTAGAGGAAACTGAAGTTGTACAAAAGAAAGAAGAAGCAAAAAGAGACAAAAAATTAAAAAAGAGTTAAACAGAAGGTGTAGTAATGAAAAAAAGAAAAAATACATCATATAAATTTATTGTTAAAAAAAACATGATAATAATAACTGTTTCATTATTGGTCCTATTTTTGTTTCTTTCCTATAAAATATATAACAGTAAAGAAAATATAATGAAAAGATATGTTTCTAAATATTATGATGAAACTATTAGGGGAAAAGTAATTGGAATTGATAGGCAAATTGTGACAATTCGTGATTTAGAAAAAGCAGGATTTAATATTAATGAATTTAAAGAAAAATGCAATATGGAAGAATCTTTTTCCTATGTTATACTAGAAAACCCTAAGGAAAGAGATATAGAAAAGATTAAATATACTGTTGAAAATCATCTTGTTTGTGACTAGCTGTTAAGCGTATAAAAATTCGCCGATTATTATTAATGATAATAAATGTGTGTGAAGAATACTGGGGTGCTTAATATATAGATATAGATTATATAAAAGACAAATTACAAGAAATTCTGACATTCAATAATGTTAGAATTTTTTTATGGAGGAATCTATGAAGAGAATAAAACAACATAAAATAGCGACAGTATCACTATTAATTGTTTTCGCGTTAATGTCCTGGGTAGGAATTGATAAGTATTTTTTTGTTGATATAGATAAATTAAATAACGAAATGACAAAACTTGCTTCAAAGTATTATGAAGAAAACATTAAAGGTAAAGTAATAGGTGTTGACCAACATGAAATAACATTGGAAGCCATTAAGGACAAGGGATTTCTTAATATAGACGGATTAAGCAAATGTGACCCTAAAGAAAGTAAATCTTATGTAATAGTAGAAAATCCTATTGAGGAAGATATAAAAAAAATTAGGTATAAAATAGAAAATCATCTTGTCTGTGAAGGCTATACTAGCAATTCCTATAAATAGTATAAATCTTATTTATTAAAAAATTTAAATAAGGTATAATGATATAGGAAGTAGGTATTAATATGACAGATGAATTAAACAAAGAGCAAATAGAAGCAGTATTACAAACCGTAGGACCACTTTTAATATTAGCGGGAGCAGGTTCAGGAAAGACAAGGGTATTAACAACAAAAGTAGCATACTTAATAGAAAAGATTGGTATAAGTCCATATAATATTCTTGCAATTACTTTTACTAATAAAGCTGCTAAAGAGATGGGAGAAAGACTATATAAACTGGTTGGAGAAACGTCTAAAAAGGTAACTGTATCTACATTTCATTCATTTGGTGTAAAAATATTAAGAGAAAACTTTGAATTATTAGGTTATAAGAAAAACTTTTTAATTATGGATAGTGATGACTCGTTAAGTGTTATTAAAAAGGTAATGAAAGAATTAAACATTGACAATAAAATTTATAGCCCTAATGCAATTAAATATAAAATAAGCGGCTGCAAAAATGAAATGATGACTCCAGCAGAATATGAAAAATATGCAGCAAGTGAGCTTGATAAAATCGTTGTAAAAGTATACGAAAAATATGATAAAAAATTAAAAGTAAACAACGCTATAGATTTCGATGATTTGTTAATATTACCAATAAAGTTATTTAAAGAAAATCCTTCTGTACTAGAACGATATCAAGATAGATATCAATATATTTTGATTGATGAGTACCAAGATACAAATGAAGCACAGTATATATTGACTAAGATGATAAGTGCTAAATATAAAAATATTTGTTGCGTTGGAGATAATGATCAGTCAATTTACAGTTTTAGAGGTGCTAATTATAGAAATATATTAAATTTTGAAAAAGACTATAAGGATGCAAAAACAATTAAATTAGAGCAAAATTATAGATCTACATCCAATATACTGGATGCTGCTAACTCTGTTATTAAGAACAATAGAGAAAGAAAAGACAAAAATCTATGGTCTACCAAAGGTGTAGGAGATAAGATATCTTACTATAGAGCAAGAGACGAAAAAGATGAAGCATGTTATTGTGTGAAAGAAATAAAGAAACTAGTGGATAAAGGAATTAATTATGAAAATATAGCGATACTTTATCGTACCAATGCTCAAGCACGAGTTGTGGAAGCAGAACTAGTAAAAGATAACATACCTTATAAAATAATTGGTGGTAATGGCTTCTATCAAAGAAAAGAAATAAAAGATTTGCTTGCTTATCTTCGATTAATATATAATACAAATGATACTGTAAGTTTAACAAGAGTAATAAATGTACCTAAAAGAGGTATTGGTGATAGAACAGTAGAAAAGCTTGTAGATAGAGCTGAATATGAAAATAAAACTATATTTGAAGTAATAGAATCAGGTAAAGAATTAGAATTTAAAAAGATAATAGATAAGTTAGTATTTGAATCGACCAATTTGACTTTAACAGAATTAGTTGATAAAATTTTAGATATAACAGGTATAAAAAAAGAATACGAGAATGAGCATACAATGGATGCTGATATAAGACTAGAAAACTTAGAAGAATTTAAGTCTGTCACAAAGAACTTTGAAGATGAATATGGAATTGTATCTTTAGAAGATTTCTTGCTTGAGATTAGCATTCAAACAGATGTAGAGGAGAGAAAGAATGATCCTAACAGAGTAAGTCTTATGACAGTACATTCTGTTAAAGGTTTAGAGTTTGATTATGTATTCATAGTCGGATTAGAAGAAGGAATATTCCCACACGTTAATTCAATAATGGATAACAGTGAGCTTGAAGAAGAAAGAAGATTGTGCTATGTTGCCATCACAAGAGCAAGAGAAAAACTTCATATAGTTAATGCTAAGATGAGAATGCTATTTGGTAAGGAAGGATTAAATCCCCCAAGCAGATTTATAAGTGAAATAGATAGTGAACTATTAGATGGAGTATTTAAAGAAGAAGATAGTGAAATTGAAGATATTAAGATTAATAAAACTGAGATGTTTCATCAAGAGGATGTTGAATATAATGTTGGTGATTATGTATATCATGATGTATTTGGACAGGGTAAGGTTACAGAAGTTAGTAAAACACTAGTTAGTATTGCCTTTAAACATCCTTATGGAATAAAGAAGCTAATGAAAAATCATATTAGTTTAAGGAGGATATAAAATGAATGATTTAACTTTAGTAATTATGGCCGCTGGAATGGGAAGTAGATTTGGAGGGTTAAAACAAATCGAACCAGTTGGGCCTAACGGAGAATTCATTATAGATTATTCTATCTATGATGCAATTAGAGCTGGATTTAACAAAGTAGTATTTATCATCAAGGAAGAAAATTATGAATTATTTAGAGAGACAGTTGGTAAAAGAGTAGAAAAACAAATTAAAGTAGAATATGCTTTTCAGGATATCAATGATATACCAGAAGGTGTAGTAGTTCCAGAAGGAAGAACAAAACCATGGGGAACAGGTCATGCTATATTATCTGCAAAAGATAAAGTAAAAGGCAACTTTGCAGTTTTAAATTCAGATGATTTCTACGGAAAAGAAGCGTTTCAAGTAGTAAGTAATTACTTTAATGAAACAAAGAATAATACATCTTTAGAATATCTTATAGTTGGATATCTTGTTGATAATACATTATCTGAGAATGGTGCAGCAAAACGTGGTGTTTGTGAAGTTGAGAATGGCTTTTTAACTAATTTGGTTGAAAGCTCAGTTGAAAGAAAAGACGGAACAATCATAGCGGCACCACTGGATGGAAGAGAACCATTTGAAGTAAAGGGAACAGATACAGTATCTATGAACATGTTTGGGTTTAGAGAGGAATTATTTGACTATTTAGAAAAAGGGTTTGTAGAGTTTTTCAATGTTAATAAAGACAACTTGGAAAAATGTGAATATCTAATACCAGATGTAGTATTTGAATCAATTGAAGATGGTACAGCAAAAGTAAAAGTAGTACCAACAGTTGCTAAATGGCAAGGAATAACTTACAGAGAAGATAAGGAAATACTAGTAAACGAAATAAAAACACAAGTAGATAATGGTGTATATCCAGAGAAATTGTGGAATTAATTAAAAAAGCAATCGTATATACTCGATTGCTTTTCTTATGTACTTTTATATAATTATTCACTTCTGTTAAAAGATAACATTATACTCCCATTACTTGTATGAGCATAAATATCTTTTTCCTTACCGTTGATTTCGCTGAAGGAATCAGAATATTTATTACCATTTATTGATACAGATCCATTAGATGTCTTTAAGTTATAATTATATTCATTTTTATTACCAAATAAATTAAGACTAATTTTACCATTAGAAGTATCAAGCCTAATATCTTCTGATGTTAGATTTTCAATATTAATGCTTCCATTACTTGTGTCAGCATCAACTCTTTCAGCAGATATATTATTAAGATTGATTTTCCCATTTGATGTTTTAATAGCAAGGCTATTTGTAACCAAATAAGATATTTCAACAGAACCATTATCTGTTTTTAAATCAATATTATTTGCTTTTAAAGTAGTTTCATTATCAAATATAATTTTCCCATTACTTGTTCTTATTTTTATTTGTGACATAACACCATTTGGTACATATACTATAACTTGTTTTGCCTCAAATATAAAACCAAAATCAAAGTTAAATAATTTGAATTCATTATTTTCTTTGAAAGAAATAGTATCATCATACTCTTTTATTTCATATTTTTGGTCCTTTGTTTCATAATATTGAATAGAAATTTTATAATTTTCTGATTCTCTTATAATTACTTTAGAATTATCAACATCAATAATAATATTTTTAATATCCTCATTGTAATCTTCTTCATATATCTTTTCTTCATATTTAGCGTTGTTCTTTAAATTATCAACAATTCTATCAACACTGAACCCAACAAGTACAAATGATATAAACACTAATATTAATCCAGTAATTAAAAAGCTTTTTCCAATTTTAATCATTTTGATTCACCACTTTTCTCTTTTTAGATTTACTAATTACTTTATTTGCTAATGATCTCGTTATATGGAATAGTGCCTTAAGAGTAAGTTTAAATAGTATAAGCCCAATACCAATTGAAACAAAAGATATTCCAAGTATTAATACGAAACTTAAAAATGAAACCTCACCAATTATTAACCCTATAAAAAGACCAATTATCCAGGCAGCACCTGCAAATACTAAGCACCCAAGCACAAGTAACAAACATGCTCCAAGTATAATAGCAACAAAGATAAAGGTTAACAAAATTATTACGAGTGGTATTAGGAAAGGTGAAGATATAACAAGAAGTGTTACTATAATGACCTTCAAATTATTTGAAATACTAGGCTTCATTTTAGCAGCCTCCAAAAACTTTTCTTGTCTTAATTCTAATACTATTTTATTAATGTCTAAGCCTTTTACAATATCTTCTTCACTTTTACCAGATTCCTTTTCATCCTCAATTAACTCATCATAATAATTAATTACCTCATCAATTTCATTTACTTTTGATATTTCAAGCTCTGTTCGTAACTTTTTTAAAAAACTAACTTTTTTCATTGCTATCCTCCATTATAAAATTATAAATTTTTTGTATCTCTTTCCACTCTTCCTTGAATTCTAAAACCCTTTTTTTACCTTCTTTTTCTAATCTGTAATATTTTCTTAGGCGACCATTGTGCTCTTCATTATAAGTAGAAAGACAGCTATTGTTTTCAAGCCTTCGTAGTATTGGATACAAAGTAGACTCAGATATTCCTATATATTCTTCCAATATCTTTATTATTTCATATCCATAAGAATCTTTCTTTTCAAGACATTTAAGAATACAGATATCTAGTATTCCTTTTTTTAATTGAACGTCCATAATACCTCCTTACGCATAATACTATACATTATATAGTATGTGTTGTCAATGCAATTATGTTAAATATTCAAATGATGTATGAAAGTAAATATATATTACATATCTTTTTATTTTACTTTAAGGCAGTGCTCTTTTTTGCTATAATATATATAGGTGATAATCATGAAAGATAGATATAATGTGATAGTAGATTTGCTTAATAAAGCAGATTATGAATATAACGTGCTGGATGCTCCTACGATGACAGATCAAGAATTTGACAAATTGCTTAGAGAAATGTATGAGATTGAGTCTTCTCACCCTGATTTGATTAGAGAAGATTCTCTATCTAAAAGAGCCGGGAATGTAGTACTAAGTGAGTTTGAAAAGGTAACACATTCCATACCAATGCTTTCCCTTAGCAATGTCTTTAATGAGGAAGAAATTAGAACATTTGATGATAGAATAAAAAAAGAAGGAATAAATCCGGAGTATGTTTGTGAACTTAAAATAGATGGATTATCAGTTTCTCTCCATTATGAAAAAGGTAAACTTGTCAGTGCAGCTACAAGAGGAGACGGAGTAATTGGTGAAGACATTACCCATAATGCTAGAACAATCAGAACAATACCACTTTCACTAAATAAAGAAATTGATATTGAAGTACGTGGTGAGATTTATATGAGTAAAGCTGTATTTGAAAATATAAATAAAAAGCGTCTAGAAGAAGGCTTGGAAACATTTCAAAATACAAGAAACTTAGCTGCGGGATCTATTAGACAACTAGATTCAAAGATTGCAAAAGAAAGAAATTTAGATTGCTGGATTTATCATTTACCAAATCCAGAAGATTATGGAGTTAAAACACATTTTGAAGCTTTAGAATATATGAAAGAGTTGGGCTTTAAAGTTAATCCTAATAATAAGTTAGTTTACAGTATTGAGGAATTATTAAAATTTATTGAAAAGATGACGAAAGAAAGAAATAACTTATCCTATGAAATTGATGGTATTGTGATAAAGTTAAATAATATTAAGGAACAAAAACTAGTGGGGTATACAGCAAGATATCCTAAATGGGCTACTGCATATAAATTTCCTGCAACAGAGGTATTAACCAAACTAATAGACATAATATTCACAGTTGGAAGAACAGGACAAATAACCCCTAATGCCGTATTAGAACCAGCTATAGTCCAAGGGTCAACAATCAGAAGAGCGACATTGCATAATGAAGATTATATTAATGAAAGAGGATTTAAAATAGGAGATATAGTGTCAATTAGGAAAGCGGGAGATGTAATACCAGAAGTTGTAGAGCCTATAATTGATAGAAGAGATGGAACAGAAAGAGATTTTACAATGATTCATAATTGTCCAATATGCGGCAGTGAACTATCTAAAAAAGATGGCCAAGTAGATTATTATTGCTTTAATAAAGATTGTGATGCTAGAAATATAGAAGGGCTAACACATTTTGTAGAAAGAAAAGCTATGAATATTGATGGACTTGGAGAAAGAATTATTGAGGATTTTTATAATATGAACTTTATCCGCAACTTTGTGGATATCTATAATTTAAAAGATCATCAGAAGGATTTAATGGAATTAGAAGGATTCGGAAATAAAAGTGTCAATAATTTATTAGATGCGATAGAAGAATCTAAAAATAACTCTTTAGAGAAGCTTTTATTTGCACTAGGTATTTCACAGGTTGGAGAAAAAACTGCTAAGCTCTTAGCGAGGTATTATAAAACTTTGGATAAATTGATGAATGCTACTATAGAAGAACTAACAAATATACCAGATGTTGGTGGAATAATTGCTAATAGCATAGTTGAATATTTTTCAAATGATAAGAATAAAAGTATAATAACAATACTTATAGAAAAGGGTATTAATACAACATACCAAGGTGAAGATATTATAGAAAAGGAATTGTTTACAAATAAGAATTTTGTTATAACAGGAACACTTGCTAACATGTCAAGGGATGAAGCAAAAGAAAAAATAGAATTATTTGGTGGTAAGATAATAGACTCTGTAAGTAAAAAGACTGATGTTTTAATACTTGGAGAAAATCCTGGAAGTAAACATGATAAGGCTTTAAAACTTGGTATTGATATATGGCAAGAAGAAGAATTCCTTAATAATTTAAATAACTAAAGAGAGAATACAAAAGAGTGTGAATTTAGCACGCTCTTTCTTTATAATCTAAGTTATATTAAATTTACAAAAGTAAATGTTTAAGGTGACATTTGTGATATTGTAGTACACTTTTTTTGATTTGTGTCAATATTTGTCATTCAATACATTTAATTTGATGAAAAATTTAACACGCAGTTTTAAATCCTTGGGAAGTATTTCTTCTTGCTAATTCTTTATCGATTTCATTTAGAACACCAAACTTTTTAATAAGCCAATATGGTTCTATTAAATCATCTACTTTTGGATCTCCTGTAATCCTATTAATTACTATTTCAGGATTTAAATATTCTAATTGGTCACAAACGATATCCACATATTCTTCTTTTGATAAAATCTTAAAATGCTCCTTATTATACAAATTTTCAAGAGCAGTATCTTTTAATATATGAAGCATGTGTATTTTAATCCCTTGTATATTTAATTTGTTCAAATACTTAATGGTCTCAATCATCATATCCTTTGTTTCATATGGAAGTCCATTAATAATGTGTACAACAACATTGATCTTTCTTTTTCTAAGTTCTTTGACGCAGCATTCAAAGCATTCTAAAGAGTGACATCTGTTAATTAATTTTGATGTTTCTTCATGAATTGTTTGAAGACCGAGTTCTACTGTTAAATAAGTCTTTTTCGATAATCTTTCTAAATAATCCATACAGTCTTCTGTTATTGAGTCGGGTCTTGTTGATATATTAAGACCGACAACATTTTCTATCTTCAAAATAGTTTCGTATTTTTCTTTTAATTCTCGTAAAGGTGCATAAGTATTTGTATTAGCTTGAAAATAACCAATATATTTGCTGTTTGGCCATTTTTTAGAAATAATGCTTTTCACTTCTTCAAACTGATCGATTAAGCCCTTGTCCATATTTCCAGCATACTCGCCACTTCCAAGTTTAGAGCAGTAAATACAACCGCCATATCCAACCTTACCATCCTTATTAGGACATGTAAAACCAGCGTTTAAACTGACTTTAAATACTTTAGAGTTAAATTTATGTTTATAGAAGTAATCAAGAGTATGATATCTTTTATTTGAATCACTATATATAAACGAGTTCATAAAATCACCACCCTTATTATACTATGAATAATACCTATACCAAAATAAAATAGATTATAATTAATCTACCTTATCTTTTAAATCTCAAAACTTGTGCTCTTGGTGAGGTTAAAATATCAACACTTGCAGTATCTGTCGTTGGATGAGTAGGTATTGCTTTCTTATTAAGGAATGTATCTATACTTATCAACTTACCTAAGTGTATATTAAGAGGTGGATTAGATGGCACAGATCGCTTTTTCCTAAATGAAAAAATATGGCCTTCAGCAATTTGTAATTCTTTTAATTTATCTATTGAGTAGCTAAAAAGACGATCGTAACTATCCATCAAGCACCTCCTTTGCAGAATATTATATTTTAATGAGAAGCTATTGTCAATTTAATACTGTTAAATAAAAAGAATATATGATATATTAATATATAGAATAAAGGGTGATACTATGTACGATTTAGGTGAACAATTTCATATTGATTTAAGAAAATTAATATCAAAAGGAAATGCCACTAGACAAGGAAAAGCATATAGATTTACAGTACTAACAGAAAGACTAATAAGGCTTGAATATGATCCAAATGGAAAATTTAATGATTTTGCGACTCAATTAGTAGTAAATCGTGATTTTGAAGTGCCAAAGTTTGAGGCTAAAGAAGATGATAATTATTTAGAAATACAGACTAAGTATTTTAAACTATCATATTCAAAAAACGAACCATTTAAAGGTAGTACTTTTAATACATTAAAGAATTTAAGAGTTGAATTAAAGGAAACAAATAATATTTGGCATTATGGTCATCCAGAAGCTAGAAATTATTTTGGATCCAATATAAGTATTGATACAATGAATGAACAAAAGCCAATTAATAAAGGATTATTTTCACTAGATGGTTTTGTATCAATAGATGATAGTAATACTTTAAGGCTTGATGCGAATGGAACATCCTATAGACCTAGTCCAGGTTGTATTGATATCTATCTATTTATGTATAATAAAGACTTTGGGTTATGTGTAAATGATTATTTTAGATTAACAGGAATGCCATCTTTAGTACCACGTTATGTATTAGGAAATTGGTGGTGTAGAGATAAAGCGTATACTGATGAAGAAATAATGGAAATAGCAGACTCATTTGAAAAGCATGATGTTCCATTGTCAGTATTTTTACTTGACCATGATTGGCACATAAGAGAAACAGAAAAAGTTAAAGGTTTGGATACTGGATTTACTTTTAATCAATCTTTAATTAGGGATCCAAATACATTGATGAATAATTTACATAATAAAGGAATAAGAATAGGTGCTTCTGTTAATCCAGGACAAGGTATATATCCCTTTGAAGAAAACTATCAAAAGTTAAAAGACTTTTTAGAAAAAGAGGGGGATACCACCATTCCATTTGATCCACTTAATCCTAGATTTTTAGACGCTTATTTTAAATGTATAATTCATCCTCTTGAAGAAAAGGGAATAGATTTTTTTTGGAACGAATACCAGGACACAAAAGAATTAGAAAAACTATGGATACTAAATAACTATCATTATAAAGACCTAGCTAGAAATCCTGCTAAAAGAGGAATGCTTTTAGCAAGAAATTCCTTAGTAGCCGCTCATCGTTATCCGGTACTTTATTCAGGTGATCTAAAAGTAAGTTGGGAGAATTTTAAATCCATGCCTTTCTTTAATTTATCAGCATCAAACATTGGTGTTTGCTGGTGGAGCCACGATATTGGAGGTTTTTCTGGGGGAATTGAAGAACCAGAATTATACATTAGATCAGTACAATTGGGTACATTTAGTCCAATTCTTAGATTCCACACTGCAGGTGGCAAATATTATAAAAGAGAGCCATGGCGTTGGGACAATAGAACATCAGGAATAGCAAGTAGATATTTAAGACTTAGACATAGATTAACGTCATATTTATATACAGAAGCATATAAGTACTATAAGACAGGTGTAATGATGTTTCAACCACTTTATTATTACCTTCCGAAAGTTTATGATGATCTACTATATCGTAATGAATATTTCTTTGGTAGTGAGTTATTAGTCGCACCAATAGTAAATAAAAAAGATTTAGTTATGAATAGAACAATTCATAGGTTTTACCTACCTGATGGAATGTGGTATGACTTTGTTACTGGTAAAAAATTTGTTGGTAATAAAAAATATGTATCATTCTATAAAGAAGATGATTATCCAGTATTTGCAAAAAGAGGATCAATAATACCTTTATCAAATAAAAGTAATGTAAATAATACGGCCAATCCAACAGATATAGAAATACATGTATTCCCAGGACAAAACAATACATATAAGTTATATGAAGATGATGGTATTAGTTCACTATATAGAGAAGGATACTATTTGATGACAGAGATAGACTATAACTATTTACCTAATAACTATACTCTGATTGTTAGATCAGTTGAAGGTAAAAGTGGCATAGTACCAGAATTTAGAAATTATAAAATTAGATTTAGAAACACAAGACAAGCAGATGATGTCATCGCATACTTTGATAATGATCAAGTTGAAGCTAATGGTTACATTGAAGATAATGACTTTATTGTAGAGGTAAATCATGTAAGAACAGTTGGACAATTAACAATCAACTGTAAGGGTAAAGACATTGAAATAGATGCAGTCAGGCTTGTGAATGAAGACATTGACAGTATTCTATCAGACTTACAAATTGAAACAACTGTAAAAGAAAAAATAGCTGACGTATTATTTGAAGATGTAGATATAAAAACTAAAAGACTTAATGTTAGAAAGTTAAAGAAATATAAATTAGATAAATCATTTATAACGTTATTCTTAAAGCTACTTGAGTATATAGATCAAATATAAAATAAATATCCACACTCTTTGTGGATATTTTATTATAATATAACTGTTGAAAAGTTCGAATAAATATTGTATAATACACTTAATTACTGAAAGAAGTAGTAATAAATTAATACTGCTAGAGAGTTAGTGTTTGGTGAAAACTAATAGTTAATGTTTATGAACTTGTCTTTTATATAAGTAAATCGTTTCTCGCGTTAAGAGTCTGAGTGCATAGATTTATCTATGAATTAAGGTGGTACCACGTAAATCACGTCCTTATGTTATATAAGGACGTTTTTATTTGAAAGGAAGTGGCATATGACAGAAGCAATTATATCAGTATTTTTAGTATATTTTTTATACTATATTGCAACAATTAGCAAATATGATAGGGCTGGCAACCTCAAAAAGAGCATTAAGGAATTGAAGAATGATAAGAAAACAATTAATGATTTAGAAATTGATTCATATAATGGTTTGCCAAGCGAAGTCAAATACTTTGTAAGAAGATATAAGATTGATTTAAACATGCTTAATAAGAAGGGATTGCTTAAACTTATTGGTGCTGTATTATCGATAGATGTGTCACTCATTATACTGATTATGTCATTGTTTATTGACAGTTTAATTATTCAGATGATTACAACAAGTATACTAATTATACCAGTATATTTAATGTCTTTGAAAATACTAGGTAAATTTTTTAAAAAGAAAGGTTGGGTAAAAAAAGATGAAAAGCCTAAAAGAAATAGAAAGTAAATGGCAACAATATTGGGATGAAAGAAAAAGTTTTGTTGCATCAAATAAAAGTGATAAAGAGAAATTTTATTATTTAATAGAATTTCCATATCCATCTGGATCAGGATTACATGTTGGTCACGTAAGAAGCTATACAGCACTTGATGCTATGGCTAGAAAGAAAAGAATGCAAGGGTATAATGTATTGTTTCCAATGGGATGGGATGCATTTGGAGCGCCAGCAGAACAATATGCCGTAAAAAACAAAATACATCCTAAGCAAGCTGTAGCAGAAAATATTAAGACTTTCAAAGGGCAGTTAAAAGAGTTAGGATTCTCATTTGATTGGTCAAGAGAGTTTTCAACAACTGATCCAGAATATTATAAGTGGACACAGTGGCAATTTTTAAAATTTTTTGAACATAATATGGCTTATAAAGATAAAAAAAATATTAATTGGTGTCCACAGTGTAAGACTGGTCTGTCAAATGAAGATTCATCTGGCGGAGTATGTGAGAGATGTGGAAGTGTAGTTGAACAGAAAGAGAAAGAACAATGGATGCTTAGAATGAGTGACTATGCTGAGGACTTAATTACAGGTCTAGATGAAACAGCTTTTCAGGATAGAATTAAGACAGCGCAAGTAAACTGGATTGGTAAATCTACAGGAGCAGAAGTTGATTTCAAAATAAATGAAGTAGAAGAAATACTAACTGTATATACAACAAGGCCAGATACCTTGTATGGTGTTACTTTTATGGTAGTCGCACCGGAACATCCAATAATTGAAAGAAATAAGTCAACCATTTCAAACTACAAGGAAATAGAAGATTATAGACAAAACGCAAATAAGAAAACAGAATTTGAAAGAACACAAGTAAATAAAGATAAGACAGGAGTAAAGATTGAAGGATTAACAGCCATTAATCCAGTATCAAAAGAACAAATTCCAATATACGTGTCTGATTATGTAATGATGAATTATGGAACAGGTGCAATAATGGCAGTTCCAGCCCATGATGAAAGAGACTATGCTTTTGCTAAGAAGTTTAGCATACCGATTACACAAGTAATCGCACCATTTTATAATGATACAGCAAATCCACCAAGAGAAGGTTATGAGAATACAACAAGGGTTAATGTAAGTGTCATCTTAAAACATTGGGAAGAGGATAAGTGCCTATATTTAAAATGGCATGTCCAAGATTGGTGTACATTAATTAATGGGGGCATCGAAAAGGATGAAGATTTAATTCATGCAGCATTAAGAGAAATAAAAGAAGAAACAGGATATACTGATATTTCAATTGAGAAAGAAAATGATTTCGTCTATATATCAAAATACTTTGCAGAGCATAAAAAGGTAAATAGAGAAACCGTAGGATATACGGTTGTTGCTAAATTAAACTCTGATGTAAAAGAAGAGATAAAAAAAGAAGAAGAGCAATTAGCGGAACCAGTTTGGATTGATAGTAATCTTCTTGTTAAATTTGTAAATAAGCCAAGTGAAGAAATAAGAGATTGGTATATAAATGAGACTCCTTGGACTAGTGATGGCATTATGATAAATTCTGGAATACTAAATGGAATGAATAATAAAAAAGATTCCATTAAGAAGATGATCAATCATCTTAATGAATTAGGTGTTGGAAAAGAAAAAGTAAACTATAAACTTCAAGATTGGATTTTCTCACGCCAAAGATTCTGGGGAGAACCTATTCCTTTAGTGCATTGTGATGATTGTGGTTGGGTAGCAGTACCTTATGATGAATTGCCAGTAATGCTTCCAGATGTTGTTAATTATGAACCAACTGATGATGGTGAAAGTCCACTTGCAACAATAACAGATTGGGTAAATACTCCATGTCCTAAATGTGGGAAAGTGGGACACCGAGAAACAGATACTATGCCTAACTGGGCAGGATCTTCTTGGTATTGGCTAAGATATATGGATCCTAAAAATGATAAGGTATTTGTGTCAAAAGAATCCCTAGCTTATTGGGGAAAACTTGATTGGTATAATGGTGGTATGGAACACGCAACCCGCCACCTGTTATATGCAAGATTCTGGAATCAATTCTTATATAATATTGGATTAGTACCTAATAAAGAACCATTTAAAGTAAGAGTATCTCATGGTATGATCTTAGGAGAAAATGGTGTTAAAATGAGTAAATCATTAGGAAATGTTATTAATCCTGATGATATGGTTAGTGTTTATGGAGCTGATGCATTAAGATGCTATGAAATGTTTATAGGTGACTATGAAAAAGAAGTGTCTTGGAGTACACAAGGATTAAATGGATGCAAAAGATTTATTGATAGAGTTATACGTTTAAAAGATAAATTAAATGATAAAGAAAAATATTCAGCAAACTTGGAAAAGCAAATGAACAAAACTATAAAAAAAGTCACAGAAGATATTGATGATATGAAGTTTAATACGGCTATTTCGGCATTAATGATTTTGCTAAATGATATGGAAAAAGAAAAAACTATATCTAAGAAAGAATATAGAACAATATTATTATTACTAAACCCATTCGCCCCACACATCACTGAAGAATTAAACGCAGAGTTTAATTTGGGTAATTTAATATGTGAAAGCACATGGCCAATATATGATGAGTCAAAAATAGTGGATGAGGAAAAAGAAATAGCAGTTCAAGTAAATGGTAAAGTTAGAGCTACTATTAATGTTTCAATAAACGATAGTGAAGAAGCAGTAAAAGAAAAAGCTTTGAATGAAGAGAATGTTAAGAAACATACTGATAACTATGAAATAGTAAAAATAATAGTAATACAAGGTAAAATTGTTAATATTGTTACTAAAAGCAACTAATAAATAGTTGCTTTTTTGGTGCTGAGAGTTTATTATAGTAGGCATATGAGGTGATATTCATGAATATAATTAGGAATCTGCGTTATACCGGGAGATTTCATTCACAAAATTATTCCATAAACATGACCCCCGCAGATGGTATACAGTTGCCTAAAATTATATTAGGAGACCAGCAAATAATGTCTACACCTGATTTGAAGTGGATTGGAGGATTTTCCCCAACTGAAAAGCTCGCATTGCTAAAAATTGAGCAACTTCCATGGGAGGAAGTAAATTTTTCAGTAGTTCAACCAAAGTTGGAATTGATAATTAAAGAGCTAAAAATGAAATATCCCAAATTAACAATAGCATTAGATGAGAAACCAATCTTTGAAGTTTTAAAAAGTGTTTTAGAAACAGAAAAAATAGATATAGCCGTTGATGAGGCTTTAAGTGCACACATTGACTCTGGTTATGTGATTACTGATAGTACACAAACAGGATTAAAATTACTAAAATCAGGGATTTCTGTTATTTGTAATAGTTATTTTTCAGAAAATGGAAGAGGTAGTTTAAGGGCAAATCACCAGGGTGATGAGTTGATTGGTATAGCTGCAAGAGAAGATATCGATCAAAACTTATTTGTCTGTACACCATCTCCGCGTAGAGAAAGAGGATATGCTAAAAGATGTCGATTAAACCAATAATTTACGACATTTTTTTTTGTTTATTAAATTTATAATGATATTGGTGATACTATGAAAGTAAAAGTATTTGATGAGATGCATGAAAAAGATTTAGAAAGTAGTGTAAACAGCTTTTTAAGTGAAATTGGAGATAATGTTGTTGATATAAAGTATCAAGTCTCTATTTCGATGTTTGGAGAAGAACAAATATACTGTTTTTCTGCTATGATACTTTACAAGTTAGATAAAGAGGATATTCGATGAAAAAAACTTTAATAGCGCTAATAGTTTTATTTTTAATATTATCACTAGAGGTAAAGGCTGTGACTTTAAGTGTTGAAGAAAGTAACAATATTATATATGACAGTATTGATGTAATTGAAATACCAAATAAAAACTTAAAAGATAACCAATCAAATACAACTGAAATTGAAGAAAAAAAAGGCATTAATAAAAATATACATTTCTATATTATTGGTGCTGTTGTTATTATTATATTAGGACAAGATATTATGAAAAGAATATTTAAATATAAAGCAACTGATGATAAAGTTGAAACAGAATAATATTAATATTATAAAATATAATTATATAGGTGATTATATTGAGAAGGGAATTTACAAAAGAGGATGCTTTGTATATTGCTAATAAATTAGGAATATATTTTGAAAAATTTTCATTAGAAGATTTTTTAAGGGGACTTAACATAGAACTTGAACACGGAAAAATTAATCCAAATACAAATGTAACAAATGATGATTTAGAAATTACTGCAAAAATAGCACTTGCGCATTTAACTGAATTTAATGACTATTATAATAAAAGATATGGATTACCAGCAATGGAAAGATATTTAAGTAAGGATAACATCGAAGGTTAATCTTTTTCTTTATACTCCCCATATTTTTACATATTTCTGCGTTACTTTTTATTTGCTTTATTAAACCTAACGATATATAATTAATTAGAAGTAAAATTGGAAATATTTTACATTTAATAAAACCTCTTAGGAAAGGATATACAAAGATGTTAGAGATAAAAAATATAAGTAAAATATATTGTGTCGAAGACTTTAAGCAAAATGCTTTGGACAATGTAAGTATCAAGTTCCGTGAAAATGAATTTGCATCAATTTTAGGACCATCCGGTAGTGGTAAAACAACACTTTTAAATATTATTGGTGGATTAGATCAATACACAGATGGAGACTTAATCATAAACGGGACATCAACAAAAAAATATAAGGATAGAGATTGGGATAGTTATAGAAATCATTCGATTGGATTTGTATTTCAAAGTTACAATCTAATTCCGCATCAAACAGCATTATCAAATGTTGAGCTTGCTTTAACTCTGTCTGGAGTATCAAAAGAAGAAAGAAGAAAAAGAGCAAAAGAAGTACTTAAAAAAGTTGGCTTAGAAGAACATATAAACAAAAGACCAACCCAAATGTCTGGTGGACAAATGCAGAGAATAGCAATTGCAAGAGCGCTAATTAATGATCCAGATATTTTACTAGCAGATGAACCAACAGGTGCACTTGATTCTGAGACTAGTGTTCAGATTATGGCTCTTTTAAAAGAAATAGCAAAAGAAAAATTAGTAATTATGGTTACTCATAATGCTGAATTAGCAGAAGAATATTCAACAAGAATTATTAAGCTAAAGGATGGCCGTATTGTTGATGACACAAACCCAGTTACTAAGGCAGAAAAAGAAGGAAAAGATGCTAAAAAACATAGCAAAACAAGTATGTCTTTCTTTACTGCATTATCCCTTAGTTTAAATAATTTGCTTACAAAGAAAACAAGGACTATACTAACTGCTTTTGCAGGAAGTATTGGTATTATTGGTATTGCATTAATACTTTCTCTTTCAAGTGGAATGCAATCATATATTAAAAGGGTAGAAGAAGATACTTTATCCTCTTATCCAATAACAATAGAAAAAAGTACAGTAGATGCGACAGCAATGTTATCATCGTTAATGGAAAATACAAAGCATAAACAAGACCATGAAAATGATAAGAAGATTTACTCAAATGATATAATGGGTGAAATGATTAACAATATGGCATCTCAAATTCAAACAAATAATTTAGAGGAATTTAAAAAGTATATTGATGATAAATCAAACAAAATGATCAATAATAGCAATGCTATACAATATTCTTATAATTTAAATTTGCAAATTTATAAATCTGATACATCAGATGGTGTTGTAAAAGTAAATCCAAATACTGTATTTGAAACAGTAGGAGTAGCAAACAGTATGGAATCTTCTTCAAACTCAATGATGGGCATGGGAATGAAGGTTGATGTATTCCAAGAATTACTGGATAATAAAGACCTATTGAAGTCACAATATGATGTGCTTGCTGGTAGTTGGCCAAGTGCATACAATGAAGTAGTCCTTATGATTAATGACAACAATGAAATAAGTGACTTTGCATTATATGCGTTAGGTCTAAAAGATCAGAGTGAATTATCAACATTAATGAAAGACATTATGGCAGGTAAACAATTTGAATTTACACCGACAAGCTATAGTTATGATGAAATGTTAAACTTAACATTTAAACTAGTACTAAACTCAGATTACTATGAGAAATCAAATGGAATATGGATTGATAAAAATGATGATGAAGAGTACATGAAGAAAGTAATTGAAAAAGCTCCAAACATTAAAATTGTCGGTATTGTTAAACCAAACGAGGATGCCAAAATAATGAATAATAGTGGTGGAATTGGATATACAAGTGATTTAACAAGGTATGTAATTAAAGAAATTAATGAATCAACAATTGCAAAAGAGCAAACAGCAAACGAAAAAATCAATGTATTTACTGGTAGAGAATTTACCACAGAAGGCGGAAAGTTTGATATTAGTTCTTTAAGTGCACAGGAACAAGCATATTTAATGAGTCTTTCTCAAGAAGAATTATCAGCAATAATAGCAGCATATACAGCAAATATGAGTACTACGTATGAAGATAATTTATTAAAAATAGGAGTTATTGATTTAGAAAACCCAGATACAATTAATATTTATCCTAAAGATTTTGAGTCAAAAGAAGCAATTCAAGATATAATAGCAAATTATAATAAAATAAAGACTGATGCTGGTCAAGAAGAGTTAGTAATTAATTATAGTGATCTTATTGGTCTTATGATGTCATCAGTGTCTACTATTATTAATGCCATAACATATGTACTTATTGCCTTCGTTGCAATATCACTTGTTGTATCAAGTATAATGATAGGAATTATTACTTATATATCAGTGCTTGAAAGAACAAAAGAAATTGGTATTTTAAGAGCGATTGGTGCAAGTAAGAAAGATATTTCAAGAGTATTTAATGCAGAAACAATAATTGAAGGATTAGCATCTGGATTACTTGGAATCGTTATTACATTAATATTAAATGTTCCAGCAAATATGATTATTAAAAATGTTACAGGAATATCTAAACTTTCAACACTTCCAATAGCAGGTGGAATTACTCTTGTTATTATAAGTGTAGTATTAACTGTTATTGCAGGATTAATTCCGTCAAAGATAGCAGCTAAAAAAGATCCTGTAGAGGCATTAAGAACAGAATAGTATATAACAAATATAACAAGCAGAAATGCTTGTTATTTTCTTTCTAAAAAACTATACTCGTATTTCAAAATCAGCACAGTAGATAGTAAAATTTATAGAAACCTATTCAAATAAGAACAGATGTTATCAAATATTTATATAATGATATAAGTTTTGAGTGCAAAGACATGCTATTTATAGCGCATATTCAATAGTTGTGATAAAATATAATTACTCACAAATGAAGGAATTGGTATACAGATGAAAAATAAAAAATATTTAATAACTGCAGTAGTAATATTTGCAATAATATCTTTAATATATATTGTAAAAGGAATATTTCCGTTTGGTAGTAATTTTGCAATATGGAGTGATTTACATGAGCAAATTACAGCTATATATTATCATTTCTATGATGCTGTAAGAGGAAGTAAATCATTACTGGTAGATTTTACCTCGGGTGGGGGGTTAAACTTTGTTGGTGTGATAGGCTATTATATATTAAGTCCATTTAGTCTAATAACTTTACTATTCCCAAGAGAGTTAGTAGCACATTCAGTGTCAATAATAATTGCACTAAAAATAATGTTATCAGGTATTACTTGCTTATATTTTATAAGTAAGTATTTCAAAAAAGTACCTAATGATTATCAAATATTATTTTCTGTTCTTTATGCTTTTTGTGGCTACAATTTGATACTTTATATCATTACCCCATGGATGGACGTAGTATGCTTATTTCCTCTTTTATTAGTAGGGTTAAAGAAATTATTAGACCTTGAAGGAAGTAAATTGTATATAATTATATTATCATTATCATTAATATTTTGTTTTTATTTGACTCTTATAGTATTACTTTTTATAATTGTGGGTACAATTATATATTTATATATTAACAAAAAGAAGATTAATATTAAAAAAGCAATCTTTAATTTAGCGATATCTTCTATTATAAGTATACTTATTAGTGCATTTATCTTTTTACCTAGCATGCTACAAATAGGAGCATCACAAAGAGCCGGGTTTGATTTAAACATGATTTTAAATTCTAAATTAGGCCCTATTTCGGATAAAATAACATTTTTCTTTTTAAGTGGAGTAAGCATTGCTATAGTTTGTTTATTGCTATTATCAATAGTTAAAAGCAAAAAGAAACTAATATTTATAATTTCATTATTGGTACTTATTATGATGCCTATAATAGTCGAACCAATAAATAAATTGTTTCATTTTGGAAGTTATGTTTTTTTTCCATTGCGATATGGCTTTATACCAGCGTTTATATTTATTTGTATTGCATTATATTACTTTGAGAATATGAAAGAAGAAAAAACAACAAAGAAAAAAATGCTTATAACCCTAGGAAGTACAGTTGTTGGATCAATAAGTCTATTAGTATTGACTAAACTTTTTTATACAGAGATTCAACAATCGATTGATAAATTAACCTTTACTTCTGATATAAAAGGTTTAATAATAGTGTTTTTAATGTTTCTAATTACTTTTGCTGTAGCATTTATCATTGGATATCTTAATAAGAATAGAGGTAGGTTTGCCTTTTGGATGTTTACTTTAATTGCTATGACTAATATAATTATGATGAGTTTCATATATATTGGAATAGATTTTGATCAAAAGGATTTACAAGATAGATATAAACAGATGATTGAATTAAATAATATTAAGGATAAAGATGATATCTATTATGTGAAAAGAGAGGATCAATCTCTTATTAGAAACTTCGGAATGGTATCTGGTTATCACACCTATACTAATTTTACTTCATTAACTGATAAAACTAACTTTGAGACCATGCAAAGGCTTGGATATGATTCTTATTGGATGGATACAGAATCATCTGGTGGTAACTTATTTGCTGACATCTTACTTGCTCAAAAATATATTGTTAGTGAAAAAAAGATAAACAATGAATATTATAGCTTTATTGATAATTATAAAGGTATTAATTTTTATAAGGCAAATAGCAATATATCATATGGATACCTTGCTTCAAAAAATGTCGATATAACATCTGCAAAAAATAGTTTTGATGCTAGCAATATGATATATAAATCAATTACTAATAATGGAAATATATTTACAATAGTAGAGGATTTTGAACTCCATAACATTAAGAAAGAAGAAGTGCAAGGCAAGATAAATCTTTATAGAGAAGGTAATGATGCATACCTTTTTGCAAAGATTAATGTTACCGGAAGAAATAAAGTGTATTTTGAAGTGCTTAATGAGTTTAACAATACTAATAAGTTTAAAATATATAAGAAATTTGCTGTATATGTAAATGATAAACTATTAGTAGAAGGATATCCTTATGCAGAACATAATGGCACTATTGAGCTTGGTACATATGAAAATGAAGAGATAACAGTGAAAATTCAACTATTGGGTGACGCTGCAAATAAATCTGTAATAGATCATATAAACATTGGAATATTAGACTTAGAAAAGTTGGAAAACTTTATAAAAATAAACACAAAAACAGAAGTAACTTTTAGTGGTAATGATATAAGTATAAAAATAGATTCAGAAGAAGATAAAATTTTATTTTTACCAATAACATATTTAAAAGGTTACAAGGCTACAAATAATGATAAAGACATAGAAATAATAAAAATGTATGATAACTTTGTTGGAATAAAATTAGATAAAGGTAAAAATAAAATTGATATTACATATAAACCAGAAGGATTAAATGCCGGAATATTAATATCAATAATAGGTATTTTCGTTGCATTAATATGGATTAAATATATAGAAAAAAAGAATTTTAAAGTATTAAATAGCATATTCTATTTTGTATATTTGATAGTTTGCATGTTAATGTATATTGGATTATTTATAATACCTACATTTTATTTCCTAGTATCATTTCTGAAAAGAGGATAAATTGAATGAAACCAGAACGGCAATTACTTACAGACAATATGTACATAAAAAATAAAAGAATTCTAGAAATGACATTTTCTATGCTTGGCTATAATTCATATTTGCTAGAAGATGCTTTGATTCTTAAGGATAAGGGTTCAAATAAAACAATAATTCCTAGAAAAAACTCTGACGGATTGTATTCTTTTGTAACTGAAGATTCTTATATTAGTTGTGCAGCTGATCAGAGTGAGGATGCATTTAAAATATTTGTAAGAGATAAATTTGATAGAGCAAGAGAAACCAGAATAAGCATTAGTAATGCCTGGTATAAAAAAGAGTTTGAAGCAGTATCTTATGAACCATCAACTAATGAGTGGTATAGATTTCTTGTTTCTGGATCTAATATTGACATAGGAATATATAAAAAAGATCCAAGATTTGCTACTGAGGGAGATATAATAAGAAGAATACTTTATGATGTGAATCAAGACGCAACTACTGTCTATCACTTGAAAGAGAAAGACGAATCTGATGAAACGGTTATTAAAATAGGATTAGTAGATAATAAGGATGGATATCATTTTTTACAACATTTTGATAGAAGTGGAGAGAAATGTCATATAGGGGTACCTTTGAGGAGTGAAGATACAGCAAATATGGCAATGGAATTAGCAAAAACGGACGCTACAAGTAGAACTTTTCAATCAATGATGGAATATTTTGAAAATATACTTCCTGGAATTGGTATTAATCTTTATATGAATTGGCCATTCTTTAATCAATTTAATTCGCTTTTAAATTCACAGGAACGCGATGAGAATTTTAATGGTAGCATAACCAGAATGACCATTATACCAACTCCAATTATGATAAAAAAGAAAGATAGAACTTAACAAATTCTATCTTTTTATTAATTTATAAACCTTAAGGCTTAGCTCATATAATAGGTATTTAAATTTATTTGTTACTAAATCAAACTCACCAATAAGCTCAACAACTTCCCCACCAAATCCTCTTTTAAAGTCATACATTCCATACAGTTCACTATTTTTATTAAAGTCACCAGTTATACCATAAAAATTATAATATTTGTATTTTTTTTCTGCAGCATACTGAATCATTTGATAATTTAAATTATATGGTGATCCTAAATACATGGTGTCGCTATATGCCCCGCTCAATAGAGATAAAACATCATTTCCATATATAAAGTAAAGAATACCACCTAAAACAATCAGCGATCCCTTTTTATCTCTAAGTTCTCTAGCTTTATCCAGGTTTTTATTAATACTATTTATTATTATCTCTAATTCTTTTATAGAATTTTTAGTCTTATCTATATTTACCTTACCGACTTTGATAAGCTGCTCTTTTTCGGCAATTAATTCTTTTGTACCTTGTAGTTCATTATTTAAACTATCGATATATTCATCTAAATTAATCTCACTTATCATAAACTTAATATATTTATCTTTGGAAAAATACTTATACATATCTTTATAATAGGCAAATGGCCTGTCAACAAAGTTTCTTCTTTCACTAGTATGTGTCATAAGATTTTTAAATATCTCAAGCTCATTCTCTTTTAATTCCCTTACATTAATAGCTAACTTCGTGCTTTTTCTTACTAAGTTTCTAGTTGTAGGTTCCATGGATTTTAAAAGTTCATCTTCTGTCTTATCTTGAACATTTAATCTAAAAATAAATCTGGGTTGTAATGCCTCATGATATAAATTAAAACCAAAATGTTTGAATCCTAGTTTTTTCAAATTATCAATTGCCTCATCATTCTTTTTATTATCTTTTATTATATTACCATCAATATCTCTTATTTGATATGGAAGATATGGATCGATTTTTAAAAATATTGAATTGTGTTTTTTAAGATATTTTTTTAGATTAAGTGTAAAAAAGTTTAATAAGTCATGATTATTAAAATTTATTAGAAAGCCACGTGGAGCATAAAACATATTACCAAATGGTAGCTTTTTTGAAAGAATTAGACTAGCTGCTATAATATCTCCTTTATCTTTAATTCCAACAAAATGAGAATGCCATCCATTTGTTTCTTTCAAATGTCCCCAATTACTTGTTTGATGAAAATTACATAGTTCATGCTCTTTAGCGTATTTATCAAATTCTTTTTCTTCAAGTTCAACAAATTCCATAATAGCCTCATTTCTGTATTACGTAAGTTAAGTATAGTAAAAACGAGGTTGAAAGTCAAACCAAATAAAAAGATGTTACCATCTTTTAAAGCATATAATTTCCACTTTGATATTGTGGATATTCATTTTGCATTTGACTATTTGTAGTAGCAGCATTTCCGTATGGCATTGGCATAATTCCAGGTTCTAATTTTCTTTCAATTCTTCTTATTTGTCTTTCTAATGAATCAATTCTATTATTAATTGCTCTTATTTCATCCATACAATGACAATTATGACCGCCCATTCCCATGTTATCCATCATTCCAGGTACGAAAGCGAAGTTTCCTCCAGTCATGTTTGGCATCCCAGGCATTCCAGGCATCCCAGGCATAGCTTGCATATTAGGCATTCCGTTATTCATAAATCCTCCTTTATTCGTTTTATTATATGCGATGTAATGTGAATGTGCTATAATAATGACATTCAGGAGGAATTTATGAAATACATAAGATTTGGAGTTGAATATAATAGAGGATTCCAAAATAGACAAGCAGCAGAAAATAGCTTAATAGGGATAATGTCTGGTGTAATAAGACTAGATGAAAAAACTGCAACATACGATGGAATTGCAGATAAAAATGGTGATTTTAAATTGTGTTATAGAAAGGGAGAAGCTCCCGAAAATGACTGGTTTGTTATGGGTAATGCTACAGATAAAACTGTAAGTATGCTTGTTTTATCAAATGCACAGTCAGTAACTCCAGAAGATGCTACTTTTGTTATAGGTGCAGGCGGAATTAATGCGCAGCTTTCTGGTAGATGGAGAGAATATACAAAGTATAGTAAAAAGCCAATTGGATTATCGAATCTTTTACTTAAAGAAGAGATAATAGACCCTGTTGAAATAGCAAAAATCGATGAAAAAATTAGATGTTTTAGAAGAAAAATGCACAACTGTGAGTATGGATATTCTTCAAGATACATATGGCTTTGGACAAAAGAAGGAAAACAAATAGCGCAGCAATTAGAACAAGATATTGAAAGATTCGGCATTGATAGCCCGTTATCTAGTGCAGAAATAGAAAGAATTGATGGCAGTCAAAGTGCAAGAGTACAACTTGCAGCACACAAAATAAAAAGATTTAAAACAACATTGACAGATGGAAAAAAAGAAGCTGCAAAATAGGAATTAGAACTTTCCATTAATATAAGTATCTATTATACTTTTTAATTTGATGATATAATTATATAGGTGATAAAATGCGACTTAGAAATGTCAAAAATAAAGATGAAGTATTAAATAGTAGTGACTATGTAATTGATAATCCAGGTGATTACAAAGGAAGATGGCATACAGTATTTAATAATGAAAATCCAATATATATAGAAATTGGTATGGGCAAAGGTAACTTTATAATTGAAAATGCGTTGATGTACCCTAATATTAATTTTATTGGAATAGAAAAATATAGCAGTGTACTATCAAGAGCAGTAGAAAAAATAAAATATAGTATACCAAACCTTAAGCTAATTAGGATGGATGCACTTGAAATAGAAGAAGTGTTTTTTAAAGAAATAGATAGAATATATTTAAACTTTTCGGATCCATGGCCTAAGAAAAGACATTCTAATAGGAGATTAACTAGTCATGTTTTTTTAAATAAGTATGACAATATCTTTGAAAAAAACAAGGAGATATTCCAAAAAACAGATAATATGCCACTGTTTGAATATTCACTTGAATCATTAAGTAGTTATGGCTACATACTTGAAAAAGTATCATTAGATTTACATAACAGTGATATACTATATAATATAATGACTGAATATGAACAGAAGTTTTCCATCATTGGAAAAAATATCTACTATTTAGTCGCTAAAAAATAGTGTCCATTTTACATAAAATCTGTTAAAATAATATTAATCAATTAAAATATCTGTTATAATTGATATAGAGTAGGTGAAATATGAAGAAAATAGTATTTTTACTCTCTTTGATTTTACTACTTACAGGGTGTACAATCGAAGCATTTGAAGAGGATTTTGATACTATTATAGATAAAGCATTAACAGAATCTAAAGGATTATCCAATGTAAGTTTTGTAGGGTATGAATTTTACCTTCCAAGAGGAGCAAAGATAACTGATCAAAAGGAATATAATGCTAAAATAAGTTACAATGAAGATTACTATTATCTATATGTAGATGTAATTTCTTATTATCATAAGACATATCAAATATATGAAGAAAATAAAAATAGTTACTATTCAAAAGACTTGCAATATGATGATAAGTTTGGATATATAGAAATAAATAAAGTAGAAGATAAATACTTTATAGAGATGATGTATAATTATGCTAAGATAGAAGCGTATGTAGAAGAAAAAAACATAGAAGAAGCAATTGTTAGCTCATGTTACATATTATCAACTATATCATTTAAAGATGAAATCTTAGAGACGCTAATAGGGGAAAATATCTTGGATTATAAAGAGGAACAGTTTGATATTTTTGCATCTAAAAGAGAAGATGGTAATTTCTTAGATTATGTAAAAGAATTTGATACATATGTGCCAAAAGAAGATACAAAAACAAAAGATGAAGATTTTGTGCAAACTACTGAAGAATAGAGAGGCGTAGATGTTATGGGATTATTAAATAAACTAAAAAACGTTTTCTTTGAAGAAGAATATGTTGAGGTAGAAGAAGAAGTAAAACCAAAAAAAGAGAAGCCTGTTGCGGTGGCTAAAAAAATAGAACTACCTGAAAGTAAAAAGGTAGAAGAAGAAGTAAAACCAAACAAAGAAGTTGAAACCTTTAAGGAACCAGCTATTTCAATTGAAGAACAAGAAAAGAAAGAAGCAAATTTCAAATTCCCTATGGAGTTTGATGATGCTGATTTTAGAGCTGATAATGCTAAAAGGGAACCAAACGTTGTAGAAGTGTCTCATATAGAAGTTGAAGTTAATGATGAACCTGCAATTCAAGAACAAAGCTATGTTGGACTTTATGAGGGCAGGGAAACAAGAAAGACACCAATTGGATTTAGACCTTCTCCAATCATTTCGCCAATATATGGAGTACTTGATAAAAATTATAAAAAAGAAGAAATAATTACTAAAAAAGAAATTAGATTGTCATCAGCATCAAATAAAAAGATTGATTTCGATGCAATTAGGGAAAAAGCATATGGAGATTTAACAACAGAGATTACATCTTCAATACTTGATGAACCTTTTGATAACGTAGCGGTTGCAGTCGAAGAAGAAGAAACTATGAATCTTTTATATGATTTAAATGAAGAGGACAAGCCAGCAGTATCAAAAGTTACAGTTGGTGATGCTGAAGAATATTTTTCTGATTTAGGGTTAGAATATAATGTGGATTATGCAGATCATAGTAGAGAAATAGCAACAGGGAGAAGAACTCGTGTTAAAAGTGGACTAGAGGAAGTTGAACCAATGGAAGAAGAAGAAATAGAAAACAATCTTTTTGATTTAATTGATTCAATGTATGAAGATAAGGAGTGATAATATGGAAATTTTAAATGATGTATTACCTGTATTATTATATATACTTTGTGCTATTTTGCTTGTTGTTGTAATAATATTAGTAATAAAGTTAATTAAGACTGTAGACAAAACTAATGTATTATTAGATGACTTAGAGGAAAAATCAAAATCATTAAATGGACTATTTAGTGCAATAGATATGATTACAGATACAATTGCAAGTGTAAATGATCGTGTAGTTGAAGGTGTAGTAGGTTTTTTCGCAAAACTATTTGGAAAAAGAAGAAGAAAGAAAGAAAGAGAGGAAGAAGACGAGTATGAGTAAAAAAAGAGGATTTGGTAAATTCTTAGCTGGACTTGCATTAGGAGCTGGACTTGGCGTTTTGTTTGCACCTAAGAAAGGAAGCGAAACAAGAGAAGACTTGAAAAGATTAATTGATGATCTAATCAATAAGGCAAAGCAAGTAGATTTAAAAGAAGTTAAAGAAAATATTGAATTAAAAATTGAAGAAATAAGGTTAGAACTTGAAGATTTAGATAAAGAGAAAGTTCTTAAATTTGCAAAGGAGAAGGGAACTCAAGTAAAAGAAAAGCTTGAAGAACTTGTTAATTATGCAAAAGAAAAGGGAACTCCTATATTACAAAAAGCAGCAGAAGACGTGAGAGAAAAAGCAATAGAAGTGACTAAAGAAGTCCTTATTAGATTAGAAAATAAAAAAGACACTAAAGAAGTAGCTTAATAAGCTATTTTTTAATTAGATACAAAATATATTTGCATTTTGAATATTATATGATAGAATATTTTTAACAAGCAATGAAGAATATTAGTAGTTAATATTAAATAATGATAGAAAGCTAGTGGTTGATGGAAACTAGTATTAAAGATATTGATGAATTACAAATTTGAAGCTTAGTAGGTTACGCTTTATAGTATGAAAGAGCATAGTTTATCTATGAATTAAGGTGGTACCGCGATTATTCGTCCTTATATTATTATATATAAGGATTTTTTTATGGAGGAGATTATATGAAATTATTTGAGGAATTAAAATGGAGAGGACTTATTAATGATATTAGTAGCCCAGAACTTGAAGAAAAGCTTAACAATGGTGGAATGACTTTTTATATTGGAACTGATCCAACTGGTGATAGTTTGCATATAGGACATTTCTCAAGTTTCCTTATTTCAAAAAGATTAAAGGATGCTGGTCATAACCCAATTCTTTTAGTTGGTGGTGCAACAGGGCTAATAGGAGATCCTAAACCAAATGCAGAAAGACCAATAATTACAAAAGAGCTAGTTGACCATAATTTTAATGCTCTAAAGTCACAGGCACAAAAAATATTTGGATTTGAGGTAGTAAACAATTATGACTGGTCAAAAGATATTAACTTTATTGATTTTTTAAGAGACTATGGTAAATATTTTAATGTAAATTATATGCTTGCAAAGGATACTGTTCAAAGAAGACTAGATACAGGTATTACTTATACTGAATTTTCTTATATGATTATGCAGGCACTTGATTTCTTATATTTATACGAAAATAGAAATTGTGTAATGCAAGTTGCAGGTCAAGATCAATGGGGAAATATTACTGCTGGTATAGAACTTATTAGGAAAAAAATTGGAAAAGAAGCGTATGCATTCACGATGCCTCTTTTAACTAAAGCAGATGGTACAAAATTTGGTAAGAGCGAGGGGAATGCTATTTGGCTAGATAAAAGTCAAACTTCTTCATATGAAATGTATCAATTTTTCTTAAATGCAGAAGATGAAATGGTGATTAAATATTTAAAATATCTTACTTTTTTAACACCAGAAGAGATTATAAGTATAGAGAAAGAGCATGCGGAAAGACCTGAGCTTAGGATGGCACATAAACGACTTGCTGAAGAAGTAATAACCTTCTTACATGGCAAAGAAGAATATGTTGAAGCTATTAAGATAAGTGAAATACTATTTAGTGGTGAAATAAATAAGTTGTCAAAAGAAGAAATAAAAACAGCATTCAAGGGAATGCCGTTCTACGAATTAAAGGAAGAAAGAAACATTGTTGATTTATTAGTAGAAGCAGGAGTAGCGTCAAGCAAAAGGGAAGCAAGAGAATTTGTTAGTAATGGTGCTATCACTATGAATGGAGAAAGAATAGAAAATTTAGAACTTTTTGTAACTAAGGATTTAACTGTTGATGGAGAAACCATTGTAATAAGAAAAGGTAAGAAGAAATATCATTTGATAAAAACAGCATAAAAAAGGAACTTTTAATGTTCCTTTTACTATTTAACTTTACTATAAATAATTTATTTTGCTTTTGAATATGGATTAAGGGATGCTTGTGATGCTAAGAAATCAACAATGTAAGGATCAACTCTATCACCAAAGTTATCTAGTAAACTGTGTATTGTTCTTTTAAGATGTACTAAAGTAGTAGCTGTTGATTGGGAAGCGGCATATACTCTCTTGCTACCTGTTGTACTGTAAGATGGTCGTAATGCCCATCTGAACAAAGAATTAATTTTGATAAGTATGGTGCGGACAAGTCTCCTTTTTAATTAGCACAGTATTAAACAGATTATATGTGTTTTTGTAATAAAAAAACTTGATTACTCAAGTTTATTTTTATCTGTTATAGAATTCAACAATTAGTGATTCATCAATATCAGCATTAAGCTCACCACGTTCAGGTAATCTTACTAATGTACCAGTCATTTTAGCTTCATCGTATGTTACGAATTCAACTCTATGAACTAGTTTTTCTAATGCTTCTTTAACCACTGTCATTTCTTTATCCTTTAAAGTTACAGTTGAACCAACTTTAACTCTGTATGAAGGTATATCAACTTTATTACCATCAACTAAGATATGACCATGATTTACAAGTTGTCTTGCTGCTCTTCTAGTAGTTGCAAATCCAAGACGATATACTAAGTTATCAAGCCTTGATTCAAGTAATTTTAAGAAGTTTTCACCTTGAATACCACTCATTTTAGCAGACTCATTGAAAGTCTTCTTAAATTGTCTTTCATTTAATCCGTACATGAATCTAACTTTTTGTTTCTCTTTTAATTGAACACCGTAGTTAGAAAGTTTACTCTTTCTATCCGCACCATGTTGCCCTGGACCATATGGACGTCTTGCAAGATCTTTTCCATTTTCTAAAACTGAAAAACCTACACGACGAGCTTGTTTATAACTAGAACCTGTGTATCTTGACATATTTTATTCCTCCTTTATTTATTATACATAAACAAAAGACATGACACTTTCTCTTCTATAGGGAGTTTATTTTAATACTTTCACCTAACAGCCAAGTTACTAATAAACTTAATAAACACGTTATAGAATAAAATATCTGCTGTTTCTTTATGCAATAATGATTATATATAAAAAACTCATATTAGTCAATAATAAAAATAATATTATAAAATTCTACAAAATATGATAAAATAGTATTATAACTAAAAATAGAGGGTGATCTTATGGAAAATGTGACATTGCTTATTATAACTTATGTAATTATTGCCATTATTTTAAATATAGTTGTATTATATTTTATGCGAAAAAGAAGGCTTAATAAACTTAGAAAAGAGATTGAAAGATTAGATATAGAAAAAAACGAAGTCGAAACTATGCCTATTCTATCTGAACTTGCTAAGGTTGAAACAATTATTAAAAATGATAAAATGGAAGAAAAATATAAATCCTGGTTAGATAGATTTGACTATATTAAAAGAGAAGAAATCACTAAAATAAATGATATGATTGTCAATTTAGATATATTTATAGACAAGAGTAATTATAATGAATATATTTCTAAAATAGCAGCTGTTGAGATAGAATTATATAAAGCAAGAACTAAAGCAGATACTTTATTAAAAGAGATTAAGGAAATTAATTTATCTGAAGAAAAATATAGAAGGATTATCATTAAGTTAAAAGCTAAATATAGAGACTTATTAGATGTTTTTGAAAAAGATAAAGATATATATGAAGATATAAAGGAAGTAATTGAATTACAATTTGAAAATATTGAGAAAAGATTTCAAGATTTTGAAGAATATATGGAAATGAATGATTATCATGAAGTATTTCATATTGTTAAAGCAATAGATACAATGATTGATCACATGGGAATTGTTGTATCAGAAGTCCCAGATTTAATATTGCTTGCTAAGAAATTGATTCCAAAAAGAATTGAGCAAATTACTGAGATATATGAAGATATGATGTCAAAAGAGTTCCCTTTGGAGCATTTGAATATTCAATATAACATAGAAGAATCATTAAAGAATGTTAATAAAATAATAGATAGAATTAAAGTTCTTAATTTGGAAGAGTGTATGTTTGAACTTAAGACTATGCTTGAATATTTAGATTCAATATTTAATGAGTTTGAACTTGAAAGAAAGTCAAAAAAAGTATATGAAGAGGAAAACGATGTTTTTGCTAATAAGTTAGAAAAAACAAATACAGTTGTTAAAGATATATATAATGGCTTAGATGATATAAAAAGTACATATGATTTAACTGATAACGATGTTACAGTTATTGATGATGTTAATAAAAGACTAGAGTTATTAAATGTTGAATACAAAAATACTGAGAAAAAACTAAAAAAGAAAAAGCTTTCTTATTCAGCGATAGTAGAGCAGCTCGTTGTTTTTACAAATGACTTAATAAAGGTTGAGGATGATTTAGATACCTCGCTTAAATCGCTTGGGAATATGTATGAAGATGAAGTAAGAGCAAGAGAACAATTAGATGAAATACAAGAATTATTGAAACAATCCAAAATTAAAATTAGAAGTTATAAGTTACCACTTATTTCAAATAATTATTTTGTGGAATTATCTGAAGCAAATGAGGCAATACTAGAGATAATAAAAGAACTAGAAAAAAAGCCTATTGCTATAAAAGTTCTTAATACAAGAGTAGATACTGCAAGGGATTTAGTGCTTAAATTATATAATACTACTAATGAAATGATTAAGACTGCAAGACTAGCAGAATTGTCAATTGTATATGGTAATCGCTATAGATGTATTGATATTAATATTGACAGTGGATTAGATCAAGCCGAAATGTTGTTTTTTAAGGGAAGTTACCAAAAAGCTTTAGATACTACGATGAATACATTAGAAAGAGTAGATAAAGAGATAAGAAAGAAAGTAATGACTAATTATGAAAAAAATATCTAATGAAATTGTGTGGCTAGATTAGAAGCCAAAGTATATTACAAAATTAAATAATTATAAATCTTAATGGGGGATATATGGAATCGATAGAAGAGTTAAAAGAAAAACACGAGTTAGCATTAAAAAAATATACAAATTGTGCTGCTGTTTTAAAAAGTCCATTATTAAGTCAGTATGGGAATAGAATAACTGAACAACAACTTTATTGTGAAATTAAGGAAAGTATGCGCAGCTTTGAGGATGCTTCTCCTACAATAATGGAAGGAATATTTGAAACTATATTGTCTAGTAGTGATAATGATACATATTACTGGGTTTCATATATGGATAGACTAACAGAGGCGTTGTTCCACACTGCTGATGACATGAGAAAATATCCAGTAATTGATGGCGTAGAAACAACATTAGGGCAATTAATTGAAGAAGCAAGAAAAAGCGATGATCAGACAAGCGCATCTCATGTAGATATGGTTGAAAAAAATATAATGCCATTACTTGCCATATATAAAAAAGGACTCATACCAAGTGAATTTACAATTAATAATGCAACTGTTGCTATTGCACCTAAAGAAGTTAGAATTGATGGTAGTCTTAGAGCAAAATGATATAGTATTATTCAAAACTAGTATAATTTACTAGTTTTTTTTGTTATAATTAAATAGGTGATATAAATG
Source organism: Bacilli bacterium (assembly GCA_031549195.1). GTDB lineage: Bacteria > Bacillota_I > Bacilli_A > RF39 > UBA660 > JAVBQF01. The sequence goes on along the minus strand of JAVBQF010000020.1, from coordinate 68,039 downwards.
GGATTTTTTGATAAATTCAAAAAAATATTTAATAAAGAAGAAGAAAAATTAGAAGATAAAACAAAAGAAGTAGAAGACGTTAAAGTTTATGAGAAGGGACTTACAAAAACCAGAGAAAGTTTTGTATCGAAATTAATAAACTTGACTAATAAATATAATAAAATAAATGATGCCTATTTTGATGAATTAGAAGAAATACTTATAATGGCGGATATAGGTGTTAATACTGTGATGGACTTTATTACTAGGCTTAGAAAAAGAGTTAGTAATGAACATATTGAAGATACTGAATACTTAAAGGAAGTAATAGTCGATGAACTGTTTATTATTTATGTTAATGAAGGGGTTATTGTAAATAAGCTTAATTATGCCAGTGAGGGGCCAACAGTAATATTATTCGTAGGTGTAAATGGAGTAGGAAAAACAACTACAATAGCTAAAATGGCTGATAAGCTTAAAAGTGAAGGTAAATCTGTAATGCTTATTGCAGGAGATACATTTAGAGCGGGAGCTACAAAACAACTAGAAGAATGGGCAGAAAGGGTTGATTGTGACTTTGTAGGTAAGGAAGAGGGAGCAGATCCTGCCAGTGTCATCTATGATGGTTTAGAAAAAGCTATCGCATATAATACTAATGTAGTATTAATAGATACTGCTGGAAGATTACAAAATAAAGTTAATCTTATGAAAGAATTAGAGAAGATGAATAAAGTTATAGGAAAAATAATCCCTGAAGGGCCACATGAAACACTTCTTGTAATAGACGCAACAACAGGCCAAAATGGTATTAGTCAAGCAAAGGCATTTAAAGAAATAACAAATATTACAGGAATAGTTCTTACTAAACTAGATGGCACTGCCAAAGGTGGTATTGTACTTGCCATAAAAGAAAGTGTAGGAATACCAGTAAAATATATTGGATTAGGTGAAAAGAAAGAAGACTTACAAGTATTTGATATAGAAAAATATATATATGGCTTATTTAAGGATATGGTGTAACATGGATAAAAAGATATATTTAACTACGTTGTATGATTTTTACAAAGATTTACTAACAGAAAAGCAAAAAATGTATTTCGAAGACTATTATTGTAATGATTTATCATTGAGTGAGATAGCTGAAAATGAAAGCGTTAGTAGAAATGCAGTACATGGACAATTAAAAATAATAGAAGAGAGATTAGAAGAATTAGAAAACATTCTAAAGTTATCAGAAAAAAGAGAAAAGATATTAAAAGTATTACAGGGTAAAACAGATAATAAAACAATAGAAAAAATAGATAGTATTTTATAATGTTGTCCTATAAAATTTAATATGATATAATTCTTTTTGCAGCAGAAGAAAGAGAGAAAATTAAAATGGAATTAATATGCCCGTTAGAAAGTTCGGGAGCAAATATAATAAATTTAGCAGAAGATACACCTTCCTCCCCGATACAGCCAAAAAGCAATTCACAAATCTTATCGCAACAAATTTGTGGAGATGTGATTAGAAAAGGAAAAAGAATTGCTGAAGCAAGAGGCAATGGGAAACTAGTGTGGGAAAACAGAAAACTGTCGGTTAAAAGAATGCTTACTGGAGCGTCTTTAATTACAGTTGGAACCGTGCCTTTATTTTCAGCTATTGCAATAAAGAATCCAACATTAACATTTGGATGTTCAATTACAGCAGCAGAAATGTTTAATAGACTACTTGTGCCAAAATACGTTGATCTAGGAAATAGGAAGAAGGCAGTTAGCGAAGAGATAGAAGATGTAAGAAAGAGTCATCTTTATCTACAAAATATAGAATTACTTGAAAGACACTATCCAACAGCAGCAAAGAAGTTTTTAACAGATATAGATAGTGGATTGTTAAGAGAAAAAATAGGCTTGTCAGATTTAGAAAGTATGACATTAAGTGAATTGGAAACTTCAATACAAGCAGCTAAAGTGCAAAGGTTTAAAACAAAATATAAAATAAGATGGTGATAAAATGTTTGAAAGTTTAGGCGACAGACTACAAAGTGCAATATCTAAAATAAAAGGATATGGAAAAATAACAGAAGATAATATTAGTGAAATGTTAAGAGAAATACGTCTTGCATTGCTAGAGGCTGATGTTAACTACACAGTAGTAAAAGAATTTACAAATAAGGTTAAAGAAAAAGCATTAGGAGAAGAAGTTAAAAATAGTATTAAGCCTAGTGATTTATTTGTTAAGATTGTAAAGGATGAATTAACTGAATTGCTTGGCGGTGAATCAAAACCACTTAATTTAAATGGTAATCCAGCAGTAACCATGCTTGTTGGCTTGCAAGGTAGTGGTAAAACTACTGCATGTGGTAAACTTTCAAATTTACTTAGAAAGAAAAATGCTAAAAAGCCACTTTTAATAGCTTGTGATGTTTATCGCCCGGCAGCTATTGATCAGCTTAAACAACTAGGAAAGCAACTTAATATAGACGTATATGATGAAGGAAAAGGCAACCCAGTTAATATAGCTAACAATGGTATCAAATATGCAAAAGAAAACGGTTTTAATTATGTAATTATCGATACAGCAGGTAGACTTCATATAGATGATAATCTAATGGAAGAACTTGAAAATATTAGAACGAGTGTAAATCCAGAAGAAATACTATTAGTAATCGATGCTATGATGGGACAGGATGCCATCAATGTTATAGAAGGATTCAATAGCAAATTACCACTTACTGGTGTAATACTTACTAAACTTGATGGAGATACAAGAGGTGGAGTTGCATTATCAGTTCGTCATTTAACCAGTGTGCCTATTAAATTCATTGGTACTTCAGAGAAGATGGATGGAATAGATTCATTTGATCCTGAAAGAATGGCAGGCAGAATTCTTGGGATGGGAGATATTATCTCATTAGTTGAAAAAGCTACTGAGGCAATAGACCAAAAAGAAGCAGAAAAGGCAGCGAAGAAAATGCAAAGCGGTAAATTCGACTTAGAAGACTTTTTATCACAGATGAAGCAAATAAGAAAATTAGGACCATTAGAAAATTTATTAAAACTAATACCAGGAGCATCTAAAATGGGGCTTAATAATATTAACATTGATCCTAAACAACTTTCACATATTGAAGCAATTATACTTTCTATGACACCAAAAGAAAGAAAAAATCCAGATATCATAAAAGCAAGTAGAAAAACAAGGATTGCATCTGGATGTGGTCTCTCTGTTCAAGAAGTAAACAAATTGCTTACTCAATTTGAGCAAATGAAAAAAATGATGAAACAAATGAGTAATGGAAATTTTAAAATGCCTTTCTAGGTATTTTTCTTTTTTCACTTAGGCCTTTAAAATAGACCTATTTATCTGTCTAGAATATGATAGACTAGATAGGAGGAAAAACAATGTTTAAAAAACCATTTTGTTGTGATAGAGATAATGATATAAATCAAAACTTTATAGGAGATAATGATATTAACATGACAGTAGATGTTAATATGAATGAAGGTGTGGCAATGATGCCAGCTCAAGCTCCAATGATGGGAGGGCAACCTATGATGGGTACTGTAGCTCAACCAATCATTGAACCTACACAAGAGAGAGTAGTCAATAGAACAATTCTTCATGAAGTTCCACACGTATGTCCACAAAGAACAAGAATAATAAATAATCATGTATATAGACATACATATAGACCTTGCCACACTTGTTGCGAAGAAAACGTAGTAACAAATGTGCAATGTGGATCTTGTTGCCAATTTAGATAAGATATCTTATGATATCTTTTTTTCTTAAAATATTTATGTCCGTATAAAGAATTATTAGAACCATAAAGAGAATCAATAATGTCTCTTTTTCTTGTTTGACAAATAGTGTAAAAGCAAGAAAAATAGTGGTTGAATTTTATTGCTTTATAAGCATACTTTTTATATTATTAAGATAGGAAGGAGGAGTAATTTAATTTATAAATTAATGTATTTATTTAAATCTATTTTGAGAGATTATAATACTAATAATAACTAATTATAAGAAGGTGTTTTTATATACACAGCCATTACTTGGAAAGAATAATTTTAATATATTATTAATTAAATACTCTAAAATGATGGAAAATAAAGATTACTAATAAATGCATTAATAAGACCTTGCAAACAATTATAGCGGGAATATATATTTCTCGCTTTTTTGTGGTATAATTAAGTGGGTGAAAATATGAAAATAGAAATTAGGTATTTATCAAAAACAGGTAATACAGAAAAGATAGCGAAAGCAATAGGTAGTGAATTAGGAATTGAGCCTAAGACCATTAAAGAAAGTGTCAAAGAAGACACAGATTTACTGTTTTTAGGTGGGGCATATTATGGATTCATGATTGATGAAGAATTAAAAAAGTTTATTAGTAACCTTGAGAATGTAAAGAAAGTAGCATTATTTACTACTTCTGCAATAATGAAGGGTGTTCATAAGGAAATGAGGAAACGTTTAAAAGCAAAAGGAATAGAGGTTTTGGAAGAACATTTCTATTCAAAAGGGGAATATAAATTTACAAATAAAGGTAGACCAAATGAAGAAGATTTAAATGCTGCGAAAAAGTTTGCAAGAAAAGTAGTTGGTGAATAAAGATGCAAGGAATTATGGAAACTATATTTGATATATGGTATCTTTTAACAGTGTTAATACTTGGTGCTATCATGATTAAAAGTAAAAACAAGTATTTTAAGTTATTTGGAATTATGACACTATTATTAGGAATTGGGGATTCATTCCATCTTATTCCAAGATCATATGCTCTACTAACAGATGGGCTAGAAAATCATGCATTTGCACTTGGATTAGGTAAACTAATAACATCTATAACGATGACAATATTTTATTGTATTTTATATGAAATATGGAAAAAGCATTTTAAAATAGAAAAGAATACGTATTTAGACTGTTTTGTATATGCATTGGCAATTATAAGAATTATTTTATGCTTATTACCTTTTAATGACTGGTTTAATTATAATGCACCATATGAATGGGGAATATATAGAAATATACCATTTGTCATATTAGGAGTAGTTATTATCTATCTTTTCTTTAAAGAAGGAAGGAAAGATGAATATTTCAAGAACATGTACTTAGCAATATTACTATCATTTCTATTCTATATAGCAGTGGTATTATTTGCTGACACTTATTCTATCATTGGAATGTTTATGCTTCCAAAGACTATCTGTTATGTATGGATTATTTATATGGGATACAAAGAATACAAGGGAAATTGATTAAATAAAAAAAGTATGCTATAATTTATAATCGAAATGGCACACTATTCTAGTCGGTACATTATTATGAAGACGAGGGTAAAATACCGTTAAAGAGCATACCTATGAAACGTCTGGTGCTTGCTTCTTACGCCCAGTTTGGGGTGAGTGCTGGATTTGTAGAATTTATGGGCGACCGTAATGGCATACGGCCCCGACCCATTTGTTCGCGGAGACCTAAACTTGTAATACAACCTAAAGGAACTATTATGACTTAGGATTAAACCTATCACGTGGTTAATAGCTATGGATAGAGTAGCTTGGCTTGAGTGACAATAGGGAATAGAGACAGCTTACTATTGGGTGTACATCCTATAATAAGTATTGCTACTTGAAACTATTGTTGCAAAAAAGTCTAGTAATAGAGAGTACTGCTTGAGGAAAACTCCTAGAGTGCAAATTATCAAAGGATTGCAGTGCGTACTAAACGGCAGTCAAGTCATAGTATTGGAAACATGCTATTTAATCTTTTAAAAGGGAACTGCTATATCAGTAATGAATAGTAAGATTAAGGGAAAGCCTACTTGACCTAAAGACGCAATATTTACTTTGGTAATAGCCATTTCATTTTTGTTTGAGGTAATATATGAAAAAAATAATTAAAAAAAAAGAAAAGAAGAAATTAATAGATTATAAATGGATACTTATTGTTACAGTATCAGCCTTTTTAATATCACTAATATTTTCGTTTATAGGTGAGACTGTAGTACCAAACGCACCGATGGTTATAAGCTTGTTATTAGTCTTTATATTTATTGGATTAGGTATTTTATTTGATATTGTTGGAATTGCAGTAACAGTATGTGACCCTAAAGGATTTCATGCTATGTCCTCTAAAAAAGTAAAAGGATCATATCTTGCACTAAATTTAATTAAGAACGCATCAAAAGTGTCGAGTTTTTGTAATGATGTTATAGGTGATATATGTGGAATAATAAGTGGTTCAACGGGTATATCTATAGCGCTGCAAATATCAAAAAAATTATCATTAAATGTCCTTTTAGTCAGTTTATTAGTAACTGCTATTATTGCAGCACTCACTATTGGTGGTAAAGCAATTGGTAAAAGCTTTGCAATTAGCAGAAGTAATCAAATACTTTTTAAGTTTTCAAAAGTATTATCAATATTTTATAGTAAATAAGATTATATTAATAATATAATCTTTTTAATTTCTAGGTTGAAGAATGCGACAAAAAATGATATATTATTTAAAGTAGGTGAGAACATGAAAAAGCAAATGATAATTTTAATGCTTATATTAGTAGGAATAACACTATTAATTAGTGGGGGGATATTCTATTTAGTAGGTCATTATAAAAATAATAGACAAGTAAGTATTGAATCAGAAAAAAACTTGTACGCTTTAATAGATAATAATTATAATAGATTTCAAGAAAAAATAAATACACTTGAAGAAGAAAAACAAACAGTTTACGAGGGACTTTATAAGTTTATAACTTATTTTCAAGAAATGCCTAATGAGTATGAGAATATAACAAAGGTGTTTGAAGGACATGAGACGTTTGTAAAAGACATAGATACACTATCAGATTTTTTAAAGGATAAATGTATTGATAGAGTATATGATAAAAATGCCACAATGTTAAAGTGTAAAACATTTATGCTTAACTATGAAAGTGCAATAAATGGTTTCGTTCAAGATGTTAAAGTATTGAATAATAAAATAGAAGAGTATAATGAATGGATAGTTGAACATGAGAAAGAGGAATATAAACCACTTGAGAAATTTGTTCCTAAAATATTCAAAGAATATATTGATGTAAATAAAGATGGAACCTTTACAGGATTAATGGAAGAATAGGAGGAATTATGTCAGATAATGAAAATAAGCCAAAAAAAGAGAAAACTCCTATTACTAAGAATAAATTAGGTAAAAGATTTATAACTATTGGTATATTGCTTTTTCCTCTTTTAGGATCATTATTTATTGTATCAGTTAATAGCAATAAACTTATTAATGAGGTTTTATCAATACCTTTATTAATAATAGCGGTCTTTTCATTTCTACTTTTAATAACAGGTATAATATTTGTTATTAAAGATAGAAAACCAACTGGAAGGAAGCTAAAATTGGGATTTAGAATCCTTATAGGTTTTTTAGCAACTATATATATTGGTGGTGCTGTGACTGTTGTCACAGTATTATATGTTCCTTCAATTGGATTTAAGGACTGGTTAATAACAACTGCTATGACAACTATGAATCATCAATATTTTGCTACATGGTTTTATGATGACTATACAATAGAAATTGTTCAGGAAAATAACCAAGTTATAGAATCAGGAGAAGATTCTAATCCTGATTTAATAGTAATCACAGAGCCAGACTTCAATAGAACAACATTTGAAAATAAATATGAAGAAGAAATATTAACAAAAGATAAAGATAACAATTTATATAAAATAATAGACATTGTTAGACCGAGTTTTAAAGGTAAATTAGCAGTTATATATGACGCATCAAAAGTAAAGGTAGCTAATTCACAAGGAGTAGGTACAACTCTTAGTAATTCGTATGGTCAATATATAGAAACTATTTCTAAAAATAACAAAGCTATTATTGCTATGAATGGTGGCGGATTCTATGATCCAGACTGGAACAGTACTGGTGGAGTACCACATGGTATTGTTATAGCAAATGGTAAATTAATTGCAAATAATTCTAAACCATTAAGTGTTGGTGGGGTTATTGGATTTAATAGCGAAAACAAATTAGTACTTGCAAGAATAAGTGCACAACAAGCATTAAATTCTGGAATTAGAGATTGTGTTGAATTTGGTCCGTTCTTAATAGTTAACGGAGAGGCATCTTTTGTTAAAGGTAATGGCGGATGGGGTCAAGCTCCAAGAAGCGCTATTGCTCAAAGAAAAGATGGAATTGTATTATTTCTTGTAATTGATGGTAGACAAGCTGGAAGTATTGGTGCTGATATGAATGATTTAGTAGATGTGCTACTGGATTATGGAGCATATAATGCATCTAATCTTGATGGTGGTACATCATCTGTTATGACTTTAAATAATAAAATAATAACAAATCCAAGAAATGGTAATTTTCAAGCAAAAGACAGACCGATACCAAATGCTTGGATACTTGTAGAATAATTAAATATGGTAAAGCGATTAAATATCGCTTTTTTGTTTATATTTATGTTCACAAACCCTAGTATTTATTATATAATTAAAGAGTCAACAATTAAAACGGAGGGTATAATGAAATACAAAATAATGGACGGAAATGAAGCTTGTAGTTATGTAGCGTATAACTTTAGCGAAATAGCAGGAATTTATCCAATTACTCCAGCGTCTCCAATGGCTGAGTATACTGATAAGTGGTCTGCAGAAGGAAAAGTAAACTTCTTTGGGGATAAAGTAAAAGTAGTCGAAATGGAATCAGAAGCAGGAGCTGTGGCAATGTGTCATGGTGCCCTTCAAAATGGTACTATAGCAACAACTTATACAGCTAGCCAAGGGTTACTATTAATGATACCTAATATGTACAAGATAGCAGGAGAAATGCTACCTTGCGTTATAAATGTATCAGCTAGAGCTCTAGCAACACATGCATTATCAATTTTAGGAGATCATCAGGATATTTATTCGACAAGAGCAACAGGCTTTGCCTTTTTAGCAAGTTCATCAGTACAACAGGTAATGGATTTAACATCAGTAGCGTATCTATCATCATTAAAGGGATCGATTCCTTTTGTAAACTTCTTTGATGGATTTAGAACATCACATGAACTTCAAAAGATTGAATTACTTGACATGGATAAAGTAAAACCTTTAATTGATAAGAAAAAATTAGAAGAATTCAGAAAAAAAGCTTTAAGTAATAATATTGCAACAAGAGGAACAAATCAAAATGATGATATTTACTTTCAAATAGCAGAAGCAAGAAATAAATATTATGATGCACTTCCTGATATTGTAAATGAATATATGGAACAAATGAAAAAGGTAACTGGAAGAGATTATAAACCATTTAATTATTATGGTAGTAAAGATGCTACTAAAGTAATAGTTGCAATGGGATCGGTTTGTGAAGCAATAAAAGAAACAATAGATGTAATGATAGCTAATGGAGAGAAAGTTGGACTTATTGAAGTACACTTGTATAGACCATTTAGTCCAAAATATCTATTAAATGTATTGCCAAAGACTGTTAAAAATATCGCAGTACTTGATAGAACAAAAGAATCAGGTGCTCATGAACCTTTATATTTGGATGTTGCTGAAGTAATTAGCAATTATGATTCTAAAATTAAAGTAATTGGTGGTAGATATGGATTATCTAGTAAGAATACAACTCCATACCAAATTAAAGCAGTATATGACTTCTTAGATGACAAGAATAATTTTAATGGATTTACAATTGGTATTAATGATGATGTCACTAACTTAAGTTTAAAAGAAATACATATGGATATGCCAAAGAAAAATCATGAAATGCTTATTTATGGTTTTGGTAGTGATGGAATGGTATCAGTATCAAAAGATATTATTAAGATTATTGGTACTAGTACAGAAGCATATACACAAGGATATTTTGAATATGATTCTAAAAAATCTGGGGGAGTTACCAAATGTCACTTAAGATTTGGTAAAGATCCAATTAGAGCAACTTACTATGTTGAAAGTCCAGAATTAGTAGTATGTACAAAAGATACCTATTTAAAAAAATATAAAATGTTAGATGACATTCAGGAAGAAGGTACATTTGTACTTAATACTGGAAAAACAACAGAAGAATTATTTGAATACATGACAGATCACGACAAGAAGATATTAAAAGACAGGAATATTAAATTCTACAAGGTTAGTGCTAATGGGATAAGTGAAAGTGTTGGTCTTGGCAATAAGATTAATACAATTATGGGAACAGTAATATTTAAAGTAGGAAAAATTATAGATTTTAACTTTGCTGTTGGAGAAATAAGAAAGTCACTTGAAGTATTGTTTACTAATAAGGGACCAGAAATAATTAAGAAAAATAATGATGCAATAGATAAAGCGTTAGATACACTTGAGCTTGTATCACTTGATGGAGTAAAGGTTAAGGAAGAAAAAGTAACTGAAAGTAGAAATGTATTTGATGTACTTGGTGCTAAAGAGGGAAATACATTATCTGTATCTGAACTTGAAAAGTTTATTGATGGTTCGTTTGAAGGCGGATTATCTAAACTTGAAAAAAGAGGTATTAACGAGTTTTTACCTTGTTACAATAAAGATAATTGCATTATGTGTAATCAATGTGCACTTGTATGTCCACATGCAGTAGTGAGGCCATTCTTACTTAATGAATCAGAAGAGAAGAAAGCACCTGAATCTGTCAAGAAAGATTTGCAACCAGCAATGATTAAAGATCAAGAATTAAAATTTGCAATTGGTATTAGTCTAGACGATTGTACCGGTTGTGGATTATGTTCAAAGGTATGCCCAGGACGCAAGGGAGAAAAAGCTCTTACAATGGAACCTGTTGAAAATCTAAGAACAGAAGAAAATATAGAAAAGAATGAATATTTATTTGATAAAGTAACTGAGAAAACTCCATTGAATTTAGCAACTATTAAAGGAAGCCAATTCTCAAAACCAAGATTTGAGTTCCACGGGGCTTGCGCAGGTTGTGGAGAAACTCCATACTTAAAACTATTAACTCAATTATTTGGTAATGAAATGGTTATTAGTAATGCCACTGGATGCTCATCAATCTATGGTGGAAGTATTCCAGGAACATCTTACTCAATACCATGGGCAAACTCATTATTTGAAGATAACGCAGAATTTGGATTTGGTATGCAAGTAGCAGATGAATTTCATAAAGAAAAAATTAAGAATATTCTTTATAAAAATTTAGCAAAAGTACCTGAAGCTTATAAAGATGTTGTAGCAAACTACTATAAACATACAAACTATGAAAATAGTATCCTTCTATATGAAGCAGTAAGTAAACTAGGTATTAAAGAACTTGAACCATTGAAAGAATTTATTAAATCAAAATCAATATGGATTATTGGTGGAGATGGATGGGCATATGACATTGGATATAATGGACTTGACCATGTATTATCTACAAGAGAAAATGTTAACATATTAGTTCTGGATACAGAAGTTTACTCAAATACAGGTGGTCAATCGTCTAAATCGAGTAAGATTGGTAGTGTTGCTAAATTTACTGCAAATGGTAAAGAAAATGGCAAGAAGGATCTTGCTAAAATAGCACTTACTTATCCACATGTATATGTTGCAACTGTATCATTAGGTGCTAATATGCAACAAACAATTAAAGCATTTAATGAAGCTAAAGCTTACAATGGACCATCTATCATAATTGCTTATGCACCATGTATTGCACAAGGAATTAAAGGCGGAATGATTAATAGTATTGAGGAAGAGAAAAAAGCGACTGAGACAGGTTATTTCCCAATATTTAGATATAATCCAGAAACTAAAGTGTTCTCTATGGACAGTAAAGCTAACTTTGATGAATATATGGACTTCTTAAAGAATGAAACAAGATATACATCATTACAAAAGGTTAACCCAGAAAAGTATGATGAATTATTAGAAAGAAACAAAGAAGAAGCAATTGGAAGGTTTGAATACTATCAAAGTTTATCAGAGAAGAATAAAGCAGAATAAAAGCCTAGAAATAGGCTTTTTCATTGGAACAAATTATTACACATGTATACAATAAAAAGGGGAGATAAAATGCCTTTCTTGTATAGAATTATTGAATCTTTAATGCTAGTGTTTGCACTTTCAATAGATTCATTACTATCAGGGTTTGCCTATGGTACTAGCAAAATAAAAATGTCAACACTATCTATTATTGTTATAACCACAATATCTACACTTTTTTTATTTATATCTATGCTCTTTGGAAGTATGTTCAATTCATATATTAATACTACAGTTACAAGAATAATAACTTTTTGTATACTATTTACAATTGGAATTGTAAAAGTATTTGATAGTGCATTTAAAACATATATCAAAAGACAATTAAGAAAATGTAAATTTTCATTATTAAATACTAATTTCTTATTAAACATATATGTCAATACTATAGAGGCTGACAAAGATTTATCTAAAGAGCTTTCTGTAAAAGAGGCTACATACTTAGCGACAGCATTATCTCTTGATAGTCTGATAGTAGGGTTTGGAATTGGATGTGCTGATATAAGATATATAGAGGTGTTAGTATGTTCATTAATAGTAGGTTTTTTACTAATTATAATTGGAGAATATCTTGGAACTAAGGTAGCCCAATCATTAAGTATTAATCTGTCTTGGATTGGTGGAATAATATTTATAGTATTAGCCTTTCTAAGAATATAAAAAAACAACTATATAAATTGTATAGTTGTTTTATTTTCATATATAGAGGTTCTTACCCCCTGAGACAAGAACCTCTTAAAAAGAATAAAAAGGGGTTGGCTAGTGTGATACTAGCGACCAATTCGCCAATTTCGAATTGGTGCTTTATATAATAACCGCAAACACCTTTTTTGTCAACATTAAAATAAAATATTTTTACTTATTTTAAAGGTGTATTTTCCAATGACACTCTTGGAGGCTTGGAAGTAGTTACAGATAAAGATTGACTATCAGCAAATTCTCCACCACCATAAGTACTACATATTTGATTGATAGCACTATTTCGTATATCTAGTAATGCTGTTGAAGAAGCCTGTAAAGCTGGAAATATTTGCTTTTTTTCATTATCAACTAAGCTTCTATATTCATTTCTCTTATTATAGAAATCTTTAGTTAATTCAATTTCTTGGTTACTTATACTAATACTACTAGCATCATTTGAAAGCCGAACTGCTAAAGCTCTTAAATAGTGAAGGAACACATTTGTTACTTGTTGTTGTTGCAGTAAATGTTCATCTTCTGATAAAAAGAAATCTCTATAATCTCCATCTACTAATGAAAGAAGAGAATCCTTCTCTGCCAAAAGATCAGCAACACTTTTATATACAACTTTTAGTTGGGCTCCAGGACCAGGTATATCTACAGCTTGCCCATTAAGCTCAAACTGAAATCCCTTTATATCTGTAACAGAAACGTCATCAAATGCTCTTTTAATAACTCCTCTATCAGCATAAAATCCTTCGATTTCTTTAATATCATTTGAATAAGTATGCTCATCTTCCCACTGTTGATCATCTCTTTCTTCAAGTAATGACAGATAGTTCTCTTTCGCATAATCAAGTTCAAAGCCTTTTTTTCCTTCAGCAATGCATCTTGTCAATATTTTCTCAGCTGTATCAAGTTCAGTTTTTCTTTTAAATATCATAATATCACCATAATTATATTACAATAATAAATGCTATACATCAATAATTATGTAATTTAACATTTGTTTTTATAATTAAAAATTTAAAAATAATGTTGAAAACTATTTTAAAAATTTAAGAAATATGCTATAATAGCCTCCATAAAGGAAGTGGTTGTGTGGATAAATTATCTAAAGTAAAAGGAATAGGTCCAAAGACGGAACCACTGCTAAATAAACTTGGTATTATGGATATAAATGATTTAGTTTCACATTATCCATTTAGGTATGATGTATTAAGAAGAAGTGATTTAAAGATCGCTGGACCTGAAGATAAAATAGTTATAGATGGTAAAGTTGAGAGCATACCACTTGTACTTAGGTTTAAGGGTGGAGCAAACAAACTTAACTTTAGATTATCCACAGCCAATGGTGTTGTTGGGGTTTCAATATTTGGAAGGGCATTTTTAAAACAGAGTCTAGGAATTGGAACAAAAATAATTGTCATTGGTAAGTATGATCAATCAAAAAATATTATAAGCGCGAGCGATATAAAATTTGGTGTGTTAACAAAAGAAGAAAAAATAGAAGCAGTTTATCATACAACAAATGGACTATCACAAAAAATATTGGCAGGTATTATAAACAACGCTTTAATGACATATGGAAATGAAATAAATGATTCAATACCAAGATACTTACTAGATAAGTACAATTTCTCTAACAAAAAGACGGCTCTAAATATAGTGCATAATCCACCTTCATATGAAAAATTAAAAGAAGTTAGTATTAGACTTAAATATGAAGAGTTATTTGAATTTATGTTTAAAATAAACTTTCTAAAAAAAGAAAATAGTAAACACAACTTAGGAGTAAAAAGAGAAGCAGATAAAAAAGAGTTGGATAAATTTGTTGAAAAATTACCATATGAACTTACAAACGATCAAATAAACACTATTGAAGAGATAATAAGAGATATGAAAAGTTCTAGAAGAATGAATAGATTACTTCAAGGAGATGTAGGAAGTGGTAAGACAATTGTTGCAATACTCGCAATGTATTATAACCACTTATCAGGATATCAAAGTGCTCTAATGGCACCCACAGAAATATTAGCTATACAACATTACAATAATATTAAAGCTCTATTTAAAGATGTAGATGTAAATATTGAGTTGTTAATCGGATCAATTAGTAAGAAAGATAAAGCAGTTATATATAAAGATTTAAAAGAAGGTAAAACAAATATTATTATTGGTACACATGCTTTAATACAAGATGAAGTTGAATATGCAAATCTAGGACTAGTTGTAACAGATGAGCAACATAGATTTGGAGTTAATCAAAGATCTAATTTAAAGAATAAAGGAATAACGCCAGATGTTCTATATATGAGTGCAACACCAATACCGAGAACTTATGCCCTAACTATTTATGGTGATATGGATGTTTCAATAATTAAAGAGATGCCTAAAGGTAGAAAACCAATTAAGACATATGTAAAAGATACAAAGCAAATGAAAGAAGTATATACAATGATGAATGAAGAATTAAGTAATGGTCATCAAATATATATTATCGCACCATTGATAGAAGAAAGTGAAGAAATTGATTTAACTAATGTTTATACATTAAGAGATAAGATGAACTTGATATTTGGAAATAAATATAAGATAAATATTGTTCACGGGAAACAAAAAAGCGAAGAAAAAGACCTAATTATGGCTGAGTTTAAGCAAAATAGTGTAAACATACTTATAAGTACAACTGTAATTGAAGTCGGAGTAGACGTTCCAAATGCCACTATGATGATAATATTTGATGCAAATAGATTTGGACTTTCTACACTTCACCAGTTAAGGGGAAGAGTTGGTAGAAATTCACTTGAATCTAAATGTATCTTAATAAGTGATAGTGATACAAAAAGATTAGAAATAATGGAATCAACTAATGATGGATTTATAATAAGTGAGGAAGATTTTAAATTGAGAGGGTCAGGAGACTTGTTTGGAACTAAGCAAAGTGGAGACATGGAGTTTAAGATTGCAAATCTTAGAAGTGACTATAAAATATTGGTACAAGCTAAGAACGATTCAATGCAATATCTAGAAGATGAGTCATATGATCAGGATCCAATTAAGAAGAGACTTATGTCTTCAATAAACACCAATTAATGTATTGTAAAGGCAAAAAATAATTATAAAATCAATTGACTTTTAGATTATTACATATTATGATTAGTATGCATAATGATAAATCATTATGTAATCGCTCTTACGGTAATATAATGTGAGAGTGTATTCAACCAAAACCCCCTGAAGGAGCCGAAAGGCTCCACTTTTTTTGTGATTTCCCGTAATATAAAGGAATAATGGGCATTGGGGAAACAACAATTATATTTTAGGTACCATTTAGGTACCAATACAATAAATTAATCCACAAAAGTGGTATAATTAGTGAAATAAAAGAGGTGAAAATATGGAATTTAAAGGAACTTGGAATATTAATAATAAGAAAATGGTAGGGACATGTTCTATTGATGATAACAATGATATTACACTTACCATTCATAAATCCGGATTAGAGAATTGCAAAATAATAAGTGGTGATACTAATAATGGCGAAGTAGTTTTATACAACACCAGATTAATTGATCATGGACCTGGCTTTTTTAAATACAGGTGTGAGTATGCAGTTAATGATGAAATGTTTTTAAAATTACCAAACAATGATCAAAATAAAAAAATTGATAATATAGTCAGTTGTAGTTATGAATTAGATGATTTGGATATATGGATATGTGAAAAGTATTTCAGTGTAAAAGAAAACATAATAGAATGTAATGTTTTCTCTGAAATTATCTTAATAAATGATAAAGATATGAAAATATTTATTAGAATAGAAAACTCAGGATTAAAAGATGTTGCTAATTCTACCAATTTAAAGATGATAAATAATAAGCCAATTATTGTAGTTAAATTCTCTAACCCCCAGAGTAGAAAAAAAGTTATTCAAACTATTAGAATGATAAACAGATTTTTCTCATTACTATTTGGATATGCACCAGAGATTAAAAACATTAAATGTAAGTGGAAACTTCCTAAATTTGAGCCTTTTAGTGAATTTATACTTTATTCTAATTTCCACTTTCAAATTAACTCTTCATTAAGAAAGGCATATATTAATAGCTTTAGAATTAAATGTGATGATATAAAAGATAAACTAGAATATTTTTTTAGATTTTGGATGAAAATGTATCATGATCCGAGTTACCAAAATGTGTTGAACTTTTATTTTATTTCTGAAAAAACAATTTTAATTGAAGAAAGATTCTTGCAAATAAGTAAAGTATTAGAGAATCTATATGATATACAGTATAGAGATGATAAAAAGAATCTTGATGCATTAAAAACAGACCTAAATTACTTTTATCATAATCATAAAGCTGAGCTAACTAATATTTTAAATATTCATGGAATTAATAAAAAACATATTAAAAAATTTTCTGAAAATTCAATTATAAATTATTTAGAAAGAGTTTCTTTTGATGAAAAGATTAAAAAACTAGATACTAATAAAAAAATTGATAAATATTTTAATAAGGCAGATTTAGATATAATTAAAAATGATACTAAAGATGGATATAATGCTATTAGAAATACCAGGAATTATTATACCCATTTAGAAGAGAAAAATGATGTTATTAGAATTGACTCTCTTTTAAAATATTCTCTATTAATGGAATTGATAATTATAAAAGAAATATTATTGAAGTTAAATTTTAAAACAAGTTTATTAACCAAAATAATTGATAATGAACCATATATTAGTATCGACATTGTAAATTATCTATAACATTAACAACATCATCCATAGCATTAGTAAATAGATGGGAATAAGTATTTAAAGTCTCATCTATTTTTGTATGTCCTAAATATCTTGCTACTATTGTTATATTAGTACCATTATTGATTAATAAACTAGCACAGCTATGTCTAAAATCATGGAGCCTTATTTGATGTAATCCTGCTAGTTCACAATTTATATTTTTATGATCTAACATGGTACTATTACCAATTGGATAAGCATTACAGAATACGAAATACTTATCATTGAATCCATATTGCTTTTTAGTATCCTCAAATAGGGCTAAAAGGTCGTCACAAAGGACTTTGGGTAAAGGTATAGTTCTATTACTACTTTTAGTTTTAGGATCGCTAAATTCAAACATATCGCTTCTATGAAGGGAACATACTTGTTTGTTAACAGATAATGTTCTTTTATTAAAGTTTATATCAGCCCAAGTTAAACCTCTAGCCTCACCACGTCTTAAACCACAATAATAAAGAGTTTCATATAGGCATCTATATCGTAGATCATTTTCTACAGCTATAAACCTCTGAAACTCTTCATAAGTGAAAAATAACATTTCTTTTTTTCTTTCATTTGTATTAGTAAAATTAGTCATTTTTGCATAAACACTTTTAAAATTAAAATCATACCATTTAGATGCATAATTAAGTAATTGTTTTAAATATTTATAAACATCATTTTTATAAGCAGTGGAAATATTTCTGGAAATAATTTCTTTCTTCCAAGCTTCAAAATGTTGAATTGAGAAATCTTTTAATTTAACTGCGTCTAATGATTCTAATAATCTTTTATTATTTTTGTATCCTTTAAAAGTAGTTGCCTTAACTTTGTCTTTTTTATAATCCATAAATACACCAATAAGTTCTTTAAAATTCATATCACTTGTTGCTTCTTTTTGATTTAAACTATATTTAAATTTTACTTCTTCATCTTGAGCTTCTTTTCTACTAAAAAACTTTTTGGATTTATATTGAGTTCGTTTTCCAGATAGATCCAAATATCTTACTCTAAAAAACCACTGCTTACCATCTTTTGTTTTATCTTTGGCTTTAAAAATAGCCATAATAATCACCTTTCTTTCTATTAATTGATGTTTGGTACATGTCACTATGAGTGATGTTACCGTTAAAGACTACATTAATCAAGTCATTTTTGCTTATTTTAATCTTTTTATATTTTCCAAAAAACCCATGTAAAATAATAATTTGTGTGAATGTATTGGACGGGTAGGTCGTGAGATTAATTATTTTTAATAATAATGATATAGGGGGGAGCTAATTAAATTTTTATTTAATATATGGTATATATTTATATAATCTGTTTGAAATTTCATACAAGCAAATAACTAATAATTATATACAGTTGTATGAATTATCATATAAGTTAAATTTAATATTTTATAAACTTGTTTAAAAAAACATACAAGATTAACTTAAAACTTGTTTGAATAATCATATAGCGAAAATATTATTTTATTTTCTTAATCAAACGATACGTCATTTCATCTCTTGTTATTTCAAACTTGTCAGTACCCCATATTTTCCACTTATCACTATAAGCATAAATGTTCTTTACTCTAGCTAAAGCACCAATTAATACACACTTAACAAAGCCATGCATAATTAGTGCTTCCATATCTTTATAAAACTGCCCAGAATTAGAGCTAGAATATATTTTATATTTAGTACACCATTTATATCTATTCATTGTAAATACCTCGTTGTTCTGATCCTTTTGTTTAAGTTGATATGTTTTCTCACTATAGTATTGAGATTTACAATAAAAATATAATATTTGTTGTCCTTTAGTTAAATCTTGCCAAGCAGGACTTAAAAGCATACTTTCATAAATATTAGCAGAAGTATCACTTGATATGCCTGTACTCTCAAATGATCTAGGTACGTACTTATTTTTCTTTTTTTGCCATAGTTAATCCCTCTTGCTATAATTGGCAACTTTCTTTAAAAATTTAATATCTATTTTAAAATACTCAATTACTTTTTCCATAGGAACAAATCTTTTAGGCAAACTAAAACCAGACTCATTTATCTCACGTTCTATGACGTTTCTAATTTGTCTGGCTTTATTTATTCCAACTGCACCTATTAACATAATATCTCGAGTAGTTGCCCACTGAGAGTTTACTGCATCTAACAGCTCGTTCGCTGTCATCTTTGTATTTTTCATTTTTGTCCTTTCTAATTCTAATAAAATAAAGATTTATTAGAATTTTAAAATTTTTACTACAGTAATACTATTTTTAATTGAATACAACATCATCATAATTGGCTTGATATAAGGTAAGTATCTTTTTTAATATTTTTTGATCTGGTGATGTTTTATTATTTTCATAATTTCTTAAAGTTTCTTTTCCTATACCAAGTTTTTTAGAAGCTTCTTCAATAGTTAAATTAGAATTAACGCGAAGAGCTCTTAAAGTAATTTTCATATATATCCTCCTTTCACACATAGAAAAAGACAAGCGTGACGGCTCGTCTTACAATTCTATAAATACACTATAACACAGATGTAGTGTGAATTATGTGAAAAGTGCAATAAATTGATAGAAATTACTTAATTGTTGTCTTTATAGCATATTTATCAATGATAAAATTGTCTAATATTGTATTTTTTTAATTTCTAAAGGATCATCATTTATAATTAACAAAGAATATTTTATCTCTAATAATTCTTTAACATCCTTAATTGTAGAGTTATAATCCTCATTATAAACAGGTATTCTATCTTTAATAGTGTTATAGTGTATTTTCAATGATCCGCTCCATATAGCATTTCTTTCGTACCCTGATGCAATACCAAAAGCAACTATTTCAGGTAATACATATTTAATAATATATTTTTGAAAGTTATTTTCAAATGGTAGTAAAATATTTTCATATTCTTCATCAGTAAAATCTTCTAAATTAGTTCTAATCATAATTACACATCCTTCTTGATGTCTGTGATGTTAGCTCAATTATTGAAATTAATCAAGTTTATTGCCTTAATTTCTCTATAAGTCTACTAATAATGCATAAAATATTGTATAATTGATACAAGAGGAATTAATTGCAAATAAGTAAGATGAAGGGACGAAAAGAAAATGATTAAATCAGTATTATCAGATAAAGCGGATTTTATTAATGGTGAGAACGTTAAGGTAAATGGAGGTAGTTTATTAAAATGAAAACAAAAATAATTTATTTTGTGCATGGGACAACTCATGATAATGCAGCAGAGATATGTAGCGGTTGGAAAGATGCTGAACTAAATGATTTAGGCATTCAACAAGCAAAGGATTTAAGAGAACTTACAAAAGATTATAAATTTGATGTAGTATTTACCTCAGATTTGAAAAGAGCTGTTGATTCTTCAAATCTTACATGGCCAGAATTGGATAAGAAAGTTGATAAAAGATTAAGAGAATGTAATTATGGTGATTACGATGGTGGATCTAAAAATTTAGTAGTCTATGAAGACCACATTGATAACCCATTTCCTAATGGAGAAAGTTTAAAAGATGTGGAAAAAAGAATATCTGATTTTATAAATTATATTAAAGAAGAATATTCTGGAAAAACAATTGCCATTGTTGCTCATAGATCTCCACAATTAGCATTTGAAGTATTAACCAAAAATATATCTTGGGAAGAAGCAAATGCAAATGATTGGCGAAAGACAAAATCTTGGAAGCCGGGATGGAAATACTATATAGACTAAAGGAGGTTAATCTTGAAAACAAAAGTGTTAAATATCGCTGTAATTGAACATGAAGGCAAAATTCTGATGAGAAAGAAACCTAATGGTTCTTTGCCATATAAAGAAACTTGGTATTCATTTGGTGGCGAAGTAATAGAAGGTAAAAATCCTGAAGCTGCAGTTAAAGAAATAGTTAAACAACAAACAGGAATTGATATTAAGTTACGCGAAAATTTGTCTTGGGATACTGAAATAAAGAATGATTTAGATGGTGAAGAAAAACAGTTTATATATTTAGATTCAACATATGATTATGTTGGTGGCGAATTAAAAATTGGCGAAAATGAAAACATAGAAAAATTGGAATGGATACCGATAGAAAAACTAAATGAATATGATATAGTTCCGCCAAGTGTAATTTTATTTAAAAAGTTAGGATATTTAAAAGATTAATTTTAGGTACCATTTAGGTACCAATATATTAAATGATACCGTTAATTAATGGCAATTACCGTGAATATCTATACAATAAAGTGCGATAAAATGGGCATAAGTGTATTGATATACTTGATAGAAATTGCCCCCTGAAGAGAGCGAAAGCTCTCATTTTTGTTGTATTTAAAGGGTTTGTGAGCTTTCAAAAATGCTCTAGGCGATATTTAGGCGATATTTAATATTTTTATGGATTAAAAAAGTATAGAATAATTTAATTTTATTTATACTTTTTGTTTTACTAAAATATATCACTTTATCACTTACTCACATCGCTATAAAATAGGATTTGATGAAGTATTTTATATTAGCATAAAAACTAATTATTTAAATAACATTAGGGTGTCAATAGCGGAGTAAATTTTTATGTAAGTGCTATTGATTCACAACTTTAGAAGAAGAAAAAAGCGAATAGTTAATTTTGCAGGAACCTCCTGCAAAAATGACAGATGACAGGTAAATTTGTGTGTGGGTATCCCAAAAACTGCTGTCATCCGTCATTGACACTATTCAAAACTATTACAAAAACATCTGCAAATCTTCTTATTATACTGAAAATATGATATTATATTTATGGAGGGATTACCATGAAGAAAAGTAGTTTTATATCAGAAATATTTTTAGCTTCTAACTATGTCTCTAAAGAAAATTGGCATAAACTAATACTTTTAATTTCAAAATATATGGGCTACTTTAAAAAATGGGAATTAATAGTTAGCATAGAATTAAACGAAGTAAGATATTTCATTATATCCACTAAAGAATTACCACCAACAATTGGTGATATGTCAGATTTTTTATTTAAAAAAGTAGAAGTTAATCTAAATTTAAAATATAATTATGGTTTATTTTATTTACCATCAATTGGATCAAGTTTAATTGATATTTATGATAATAATGAAATAAAATATTTAAGAAAACTAAAGCAAATTTGTTTTAAGTTTTCGTTGTTAAAAGATGATAAGTTTTTTTCAAACACTAAATGCATATTTGAAAACACCCATAACAAAACGTTATCAATTCATAGATCTTTTATTAATCCAGCGACTACAATATTAAGCGCTAATTATAAAGATACAAGATTCTTTTATAAGAAGAAGCCTAAATATTTAGATATACAAAAATCACTTCACTTGTTAAAAAGTGAATCAACAAATAGTATTTTAAAAGTTGATACATTCCCTTTTCTACAGGGTGATTATTTTTTAAATCAGAATGAGTATAATTTTGATAAACATTCTTTAATTATTGGTGGTAGTGGTACTGGTAAATCAAAATTAATGAGTTTATTTATTAATAATATTTCTAATAATTCAGATTACCATTTAAAGTATAAAATAATAGTAATTGATCCTCATGCTTCATTGGAAAATGATATTGGTGGGCTTTCAGAGAGTAAAGTTTTAAATTTTTTAGATGTAAGTGGTAGTGTTGATTTATTTGCTAATAACAATGATGATATTGTGTCTTCAACTGAAATGATAATAACATTATTCAAAACATTAATTGCAGACCAATATAATTCAAAGATCGAACGATTATTAAGATACGTTGCATACATATTGTTAGCCAAAAAAGATTTTTCATTTATAAATATTAGAAAAATTGTTTTAGATACAGATTTTAGAATGAATTTAGTAAAAGAATTAACACCTATTTTACCTGATCCTGTTATTGATTTCTTTTTAACTGATTTCAATGAATTAAAAACCAGATCATATAATGAGAGTATTGCACCAATCGTGTCTTTTATAGATGAAGTTATATTATTACCCACTTTTAATAACAAAGAGAAAGTAGAAAATATAGAAACGACAATTAAAAATAATTTTCTTACTATTTTTTCGCTAGATAGAACAAAGTTAGGAGAAAAAGCTACTAAAACTATTGTAGGACTTGCTTTAGGACAAATAATGGATATAATTCAGTCTGCAACATTAGATGAACATATTATTCTTATGATAGATGAAGTTCCAATTATAGAAAGTCCAATTATGGCTAGATTTTTATCAGAAGCTAGAAAATACAACTTATCATTAGTATTAGCAGGACAATATTTTAATCAAATAAGTGAAAATTTACGAAACTCTATATTTGCTAACATTTCTAATTATTATGTTTTTAGGGTATCAAAATTAGACGCTGCAATGTTAGAAGAAAATTTATCAATTAAATTAGCAATTGATAATACATCAGAAAATCGGACTAATTTATTATCTAATTTAAACGATAGAGAATGTATAGTAAGAGTTAGTTCAAATGGTTTAATACTACCAGCAATAAAGGCAAAAACATTAGATTTTATACCAAAAACTAGAAGAAAGATAGAAATAAAACCTGTTAGCTCAATGGTGGATATTGAACCTAAAAGCGAAGTGCCTAAAAGACAATTTAGTATTGAAAGTAGAATTACATTAAATGACTTGATGATAGAACAATCAACAAGTAGAAAGAAAGTGAGGTAAGAAATTATGAAAGACAAAATGACAAAGGATATTATTGATAAAATATTTGCAAATGTATTTAATTGTGAAAATCCATTTACTAACGAGGAAATTCTTGAAAAGTTTGCTTTTGATGTAAAATTACCTCAAGAAGTTAAAGATTCTACAACCGGAGAATCAACTTGGGCAGCTTCAATTAATCCAACAAAGTTTATATCTGAAAAAAATAGTGAAAAAATCGATAGTTGGATGCAACCTAAAATAGAAATATCTGGATTAGATGATATTATGAAAATTTGGGCAAAAATTAATTATACTACAACGGAAAGAAACTATAATTGTGAAAATGTAATTGAATGTGATACAGTTTATGAATCTGAAAATGTTGTAAGATCATCAAATTGCTTTGGGTGTAAAAATGTTGTATTTTCAGATGGCTGTCATCATGGCGAATATGTATTAGCTTCTCAAAGATCAGGTGAATGTAGTTATTCTATTAGAGTAGATGACTCAAATGGGTGTACTAATAGCTATAATGTTATATGTTCAGGAAAAATTAGTAATTCATTTTTCATTCAAGATTGTAACACTTTGCATGAATGTATGTTTTGTGCCCACATTTCTAACAAAAGATTTTGTATAGCAAATATGCAATTTGAAGAAGAAGAATATTATGCAATAAAAAAAGAAATTGTTAAATGGATAATGACTCAAAAATAAAAAAAATTAGATACCCAATTAGATACCAAAACAGTAATTTTTATTAAAATCATTTAACTTTTATTAACATTTTTTGAAATGAAAATCTCTTAAATTATAAGAGATTAACATAAATTGAAATGGAATGTGGTCGATATTATTCGGCCCCCTGAAGAGCGCGAAAGCTCTCATTTTTGTTGCACTTAAAGGGTTTGCAAGTTTTTTAAAATGCTCTAGGCAATAATTAGGCGATATTTTAATATTTTTGTGGATTAAAAAAGTATAGAATAATTAATTCTATTTATACTTTTTATTTCACTAAAATATATCACATTATCACTTACTCACATAACCATAATATAGTATTTGATATATTAAAAACACTTAATGAATTGCTAAAAAAACTTAAAAATTATATAATTGTATTAACGAGGTGCTTTATGAGTAAGAATAAAACGGATATAACAATTGAAACTTATGATAACATAGTAAATGAATATGTAGAATATTTTAAATCAAAGGATTTAAAAGGTAATGTTCAATTTCAAAAAGAAGTAGATTATATTGTTAATAATATGAGTGATAATGCCTCTATAATAGATATTGGCTGTGCAACTGGCGATTATCCAAAATATCTAACTGAAAAATGTAATAAGAGTTTTTCTGTAATAGGGGTTGACTCTTCTAAAAATATGATAGAAGAAGCTAAAAAAAATGCCCCTAAGGCAGATTTTAGAGTAATGGATATTAGAGGCTTAGATTTTGGTAAAAATAGTTTTGATGCCATCATATGTTTTGCTACCTTAATACATATTAATGATGGAGAATGATTAAAAGTTTTAGATAAATTTGATAATATACTAAGAACCAATGGAATAATTGCTATTAATGTTATGGAATTAAAGAATGGTGAAAAGGAAATATTCGAAGATGAGCCATTTAATCCAAAATATAAAACTTATTTTAATTTTTATTCAAAGGATTTCTTTGAAAGTTATTTTATAAATAAAGGCTATGAGATTATTGGCTTTTTTGATAATCCAATATTTAATGCCTCAAAAGTATCAGAACCTCATGTTGATACTAATCAATTTACTATAATAGTTAAAAAAATTAAGTAGGTAATAGAATGTTAGAAGTAAATATGACAAATGAAGAAAAAAAGAAAAATGTTAAAGATATTTTTAATATTACTGCTGAAAAATATGTTGAATATTTTGGCGACGATTGGGAATTCATTGATGAGATTAATTCTTTTATTCAATCAACCCCATCAAACGGAGCAGTGTTAGATTTAGGTTGTGGCGGAGGATATATCACTAATTATTTAGCAAATAACGGTTTGATTCCTGTTGGTATTGATTTTAGCGAAAAAATGATTAAAATTGCTAAAGAAAAATATCCTCATTTAAAATTTTTAAATATGGATCTAATGGATATTAATAATAGTTTTGATGAAAATTCAATAGATGGGTTAATCGCAATTTATACTTTATATTTTATCCCTAGAGATAATTTAGACTTTGTATTAAGTTCGCTTTCTAGGATATTAAAAGATGGAGGCAAAATGTTACTTGTTACTCAATGTGGTATTGGGGAACAATTTGTAGATGAATCACTTATGCCAGATGGAAAAGGTGAGAAGTCTTTATTTGTAAGCTTACATACTGAAGTTGAAATACGTGAAGCATTAGAACGTCACAATCTAGTGGTTGACTCAATGGAAGTTAAAGAAAATATTGATCCAGATGAGATATCTGGAAGTGGTAGAATAATTGCTACCGTTACTAATCAAAAAACACTTGTACATAAAATGTAAGTTTAAGATAGCAAAAATGATGAATTAAAATTAATGGATACCATCATTTTTTTATTATTTAGATGATATTAGGGAAACAAACTACACAAAGTAATATATTTTATTAAGAAAAATATTTCTGTTCAATGGAGATTAAATGGGATATGTTTGGGCTTGTGTACGTTTATTTAAAATCCATTTATAATTAATCTAGTGAAATGGGTTGATTATTATGAGAGTATTTAGAGTAATTAAAAATGCTAATTATTGTGTTATGAGTAATTATCACTTAAAAGACAAGAATTTAAGTCAATATATTAGTTTTAATAATGGTGAACCAATGCTAGACATTAGAAAATGGAATCGAAATAATAACACAATGATTAAAGGCGTTGCTTTGACTGTTGAGGAGGCTATTAAATTAATTGAGGCTATAGATACTATACGGCCATAATTAAAATAGAAAAAACAATCCTATACAAAACCATTAATTCAAAAAAGGATACATAATTGTACCCTTTTTCTAACTTTTAGTGACTACTTAACCAATATTTTTACTACTATTACTGTTATAAGTATAAATAATGAACCAATCGGTACTATAAATATTGCTATAGCCAATAACAGCAGTACAAACAATGTATATTTAAAAATGATAACCGGGATTGACTTCAAATATTTAGACACACCAGAACCAACTATTTTTTGTGGTACTATTTCTTCTATGGTTGTAACTACTGTTGGTGCACCACATCTTTTGCAATGTTGATCATTGGAATTGATGGGTTCATTACACTCACTACACATTATAAATGCATCCATTCCAAGTGGAAACCCGCACTTAACACAAGCCTCAGCCCTATCACTAATCTCTTTTCCACATGCCCTACATTTAATCAAAGCCATAAAACCACACTCCTATTAATTACATTATATAATAAAAAGCGACAAACATTTTTTTAATTATTGATCACTCAAATGATTAAATCAAATTACTATCTATTTAAACAGGTACTAGTTTTTGAATTAAAATAATATTCTTCAGGTATTGTTTCAATTTCATATCCATTCGATATTTTACATTTACCATTATTAAAACTAATATATTGACTTAAATTATAGCTTGAAGCATATTGATAACAGCAATTTTTCTTCTCTATTTCACTGTTTGCTTTTTTTGTTACAAATGAAGATACTGTTAACATAAATAAAATACATAACACTGGAATAAAAAATATTCCGAATAGGGCACCTTTTAATCCAGCCTTAGCACATGTTTTATTTGTTCCTATATTTACTCCATAAATAATAAAACCAATTAAAGGAAATAGAAAGGAAATAACTTTTACTCCTGTATATTTTTCTTGTTTTTTGATTGTTTTGCTATTATTTACTGCGATTGGACTCCCACACTTAACACAAGCCTCGGCCCTATCACTAATCTCTTTTCCACATTCCTTACATTTTATTAATGCCATATACTAACCTCTTTTCTTTATTTTATTTTATATTAGATATAATTTGATTATCTTTTTTTATCAATAACCATTCATTTCATTCCATTGTTTTTCTTCATCAATACATTGCTGCAATGATACTATTTCACTAATTTTTATTTCCTTTGTTTTAGTAAGCTTAGATATTTTTTGATTACCTAAATTCTTGATTTCATATTCTATAGAACCAACTTTATTAGCATATTGAGAATAGTTTGCTTGTGTTAAAACTTCAAATCCGTAATTCTTTCCAGTCAAATAGTGACATTTCCAATAAGTAGCATCTCCTTCACCTAGCCTCGACACTGTAATAGTAATTGTATCTCCACTAACTTTTGCATCTCTTTTACTAAAATAGTCATCATATTTTAAATCCTTTTGATTTAGTATCTCTTTTCCTGATTGGTCAATTACAGATAAATATGGAGAAGTTATATCGTCACAACCACAGCCTCTAATAACAGCAATTAAATCTCCAAAAGCAATAAATTTATTTCCTGTTACCTTTTTATCTTTAATATCTTTTCCATTAATTTTTACAATTTGATACCAATAGTCATCAACAAGTTCAAATTCCATATTAAGATTTTTTCCATCTAAAGTTAGATACTTACTTACTTTTTTTATAGTAGAGTTATTTAAATCAATTTCTGATGATATCTTAGCATTATTATTTGAACTATTACTATTAGAATTATCCTCTTGTTTTTTATCTGAAAAATAAACCCTAAAAGGAGTGCTACCAGCATACCAGTTACCATTTAGATATTCAAAAGAACTATAATCATCATTAAACTTAATTGTTATTTGCTGATTGTCAGTTAGAACTATTGAACTATTTTGATATATATATCCAAATTGACCGCCAATAGTTGAATTAACATCAAAGGTGGCTTTTAATGTAATTATTAGTTCTTTGTCTGAACTAACTTCATAATTACATGGCTTTTCATCGTTAAAGGTGGTTATTAACTTTCCACTACTAGTAGTTATTGTTTTAAACAGTGCTGTAAAATCTGTTTTGCAAGTGTCGCCATCAAAGAATTTAATGGTAGCAGTTTGTCCTTCATAAGTAAGAAGATTGTAAACTTTAAAGTATGGTTTAGAATCCACCTTATTATTTACTTTATCTTCATTACTGCTTTCTGTTATATCATTATTCCTAAAGACTTTATTATAAGCAAAATATCCAAGAAAAGAAACTAATATTAAGATTATAATTGCCACTACAATTATAAAAAATATTGGTCTTTCTTGTTTTGCTTTTTTATTTGTTGTCTTTGGTTGTTCTTTAATAACCTCATACTCTTTTCCTTGTTTTACAACTATCGGCGCCCCACAATTATAGCAAATTGTATCATTAGCATTAACATGTGTCTTACATTCACTACATTCTATTAGTGTAGCTTTTTCTATAGGATAACCGCAGTTTACACAACAAGTTGCTTTATCACTAATTTCTGTATTACATTCTTTACACTTAATCAAAGCCATAAAACCACTTCTTTCTATATTTAATTATACCATTAATCAAGGCATTTAAAACAAAAAATAAAAAGGGACACTTTAACTAGCCGTCCCGTACTACACCAGCTAATAAACTTCATTATCTGATAGAATAATAACATAAATAAAAAACAAGTCAATAAGTGGCAATATTTTTGCAATGCTTACTTATTTTGCATTTAGCCATACTATTAATGTGTATTGGAGGTAATGCAAATGGCTTTTCAAATAAAACCTAATAAGAAAGAAACTGAAAACAAAACAATTAGATTTCCTATTCCTTTAATAGATAGAATAGAGAATGCTATAAAAGATAAAAATGCTACTTTTTCAAGATTTGTAATACAAGCTTGTGAGTATGCTCTAACTGATATGGAAAGTGAGAGCAAATCTATTAAAAAGAATAATAAAGAGTAGAATATGTTGACATACTAATGTTTATAACGAAAATGATAAAACCGGTTAACTACAATCGGCTTTTTAATTGCCTTAATATCTAACGAGGTTAAGACCTACAAGAAATTAGTTTTCGTGTTATGTTATTAATACAAAATATATAAAGGATAAAATTATGAATATTGCAAGGTTTTGGCAAGTTATAAAAATATTAGATGAGGTAATTAGTGAAGAAGAATATGAGAAACTAGTAAAGGTTTTGGTTGGAATTCTACCACTCATTAACCACTTAAAATTTTAATATTATAAGATATTCAATAGAGCTATGAAAATCTAAAAGTGTTTAATTTAAAGAGTTTTAATATAATCAAGAGCTATAAAAACACGCAAAGAATAAACCCCTGAAGAGAGCGAAAGCTCTCATTTTTGTTGTATTTAAAGGGAGTGCAAGAGTTTGTTAATTGGTTAGGGGAAAGTTAGTGTGGTTATAATATAAGCAAATTAAATTGCCACAAATGTTCAATAATTATTTTAAATAGTGTATAATTGAATAAAGGAGTAGCTATTATGTATTGCATTAAAAAGAATTAAGCAGAAGAATATAGTGGAGATGGATATTCTGGGAGAGATTATCCAGTGTCTGATTCTGATATAAACTTTGCAACAATAAAGATTAATTGCAGAAGTCCAAAGAATGGATTTCAAGTTAATGTTGAATGTAAGGAACTTCTTTACATTATAAATGGAAGTGGAAATCTATATAAGCAAGATAATGAAGAAGTAATTGAGTTTGAACAAGGTGATGTGTTATTTATAGATAAAAACGAATATTATGCTTTTGATGGTAACTTTGAAGCAGCGTACCTTGTACCCCGGCCTGGTATCCAGAGCAACATAAATATACTGAGGAGGAATAACTATGAGAGATAAAGAAACTAGAATCTTATGTTATGGTGATTCTAATACTTGGGGATATATTTCAGGAAGTGACCATAACAGATATTTAAAAGATGAAAGATGGACAGGAATACTACAACAGTTATTAGGCAAAGAATACCTAATTATAGAAGAAGGCTTGAATAGCAGAACATTAATTTCAAATGATGAAAGACCAGGAAAAGAAGGTAAAAATGGATATGAATATTTAATACCATGTTTAGATACACATGATCCATTAGATATTGTTGTTTTGATGCTAGGTACTAACGAATTAAAAGCAGTTTATAATAAGACGATAGAAGATATTGGTAATCTAATAGATGATTGTTTTGTTAAGACAATATTAAATAGAAAATCACAATTCATGAACACTACTCCAAAACTAATATTGGTATGCCCTCCACTTGTTGATGAAAATACTGATTACTGTAAAAAAAAATATGAAGGTGCGTACATTAAATCAAAAGATTTAAACAACATCTATAAACAAATAGCGGATAAATACAATTGTTATTTTGTAAATAATGAAGATTTAACAACAGGTATAGATGGAGTTCACTTAGATAAAGAAAGTCATAGAAAATTAGCCCGAAAATTGTGTGAAAGTATAAGAGGTGTCAAATGAATGAAACATTATTTGAAGAAGTAATTAAAGCAATGCAGCAAGAAAACTTAAATATGCAAAGTTTGATTATTACTTGTGATAGTAAAGAATATAAACATATTTTTACTAATGAACGTTTTATAAATATTCGATCAATAAGTAAGACGATGACAAGTTTAGCTTTGGGCATCGCTATTGAAAAAGGTTACTTTAAAAATGGTCTTGAAGAATATATAATGCCCTATTTTGAAAGTGTTAAAATTAGCAATGAAGATAACATTAAGTATTTAGAAAAAACTAAATTAAAGCATTTAGTAACTTTAAGTATGGGTTATGAAGAAATGATATTAAATGAAAAGCATACAGCCAACTTAGGTGAGACCGATTTGTGCGAATTAGCTTTAAATTATCCAATAAAACATAATCCAGGAGAATTTTTCTTTTATACAAATGCACCGATTTACTTACTATCTATGATAATTGAAAAAGTAGTAGGAATGAAATTATCACAGTTCGTTGGTATGGAAGTGTTAGATAAAATTGGAATTACTGATTATACTTGGGTGGAAAGTAAGCAAGGACACTCAATGGGATGCACAGGATTAACTATTACTCCGAATGATTTACATAAAATAGGTAAATTATTTTTAAATAATGGTAAATACAACAACTTACAAATAATACCTAGTAATTGGTTTAGTGAAATGACTAAATTACAAATTGAAACACCTAATAATTATGATGAATCAAGAGCATTGCCTAAATATGGCTATGGATTTAATTTGTGGGTATGCAAAAATGGAATTTATTATCATGATGGCTCTGATGGTCAATATATGATAGTTGTCCCAAATAAAAACATGGTTATAACAACAACAGCTGATCAAAATAATATGAAACCTATAACTGCTTGTATGAAAAAGTTGTTTGAAGAGGAATAAAAATGGATAACCAAAGCTTAAATAAATTAACTGAAAAATACAAATTGACAAAAGAAGAACATGATATGGTTTTAGAATTGCTTAAAAAAGATTTGTTTGCAAATAAAAGCACTGAAAAAAATCCATCTATTATGTTAGTTGTTGGTCAGCCAGGTTGTGGAAAGACAACATTTATAAGAAATGCAAACTTATCTAAGTATATAAGTATAAACTCTGATGAATATCGCTCGTTTAGTAAATATTCTAAAGAAATATTAGATAAATATCCAAGTGATTACGCAAGACTTACAAACTTTGACGCACATTTATGGGGAGATGAACTATTTTCCTATGCAATGCAAAATGGTTATTCGGTATTAAGAGAAAAAGCACCAACTGATTATAGCTTGTTGGAATTAATAAAGATAATACCTAATAATTGTGATGTTATTATAAATGTAGTTGTAGCGGGTAATCTGGCAAGTCTACTTGCAACAAGAGAAAGATATGAAAAGGAAATTTTAAAAAGTGAGATTGCCAAATTGTCTAATATTGAAGCACATAATAAAAGTTATATCTTATTACCAGATTTTATTTTAGGATGTCTATCACTTGGAGTAAGAGTGAATTATGTTGTATATGTTGATAGTCAATTTGAAAGCATTCACGTTGGAGATGATTATTTGGATTTGTTGCAAAAATTAAGAGATGAAAGCAATAAAAAGGCTTGTCTTAATTATGATACAAGAATGAATAATATAAAAACAAATATGATAAATAGAAGTGCTTCCAAAGAACAATTTGATGAATTGAATAAAATAGAAAGTATTTATTCTGAATTATTTCGAGCAAATGATTAATTTTTAGGTAGCAAAATCTTAAAACACATAATTTATTTTAAATAAGGTTACAAATAATTAAAAAAAATTAACCCAAAATAAAGGCTTTTATGTCTTAGTAATTAAAAAAGGAATGATAAGATGACAATAACAATTTATTTAATATTTGCCTTGTTGTATATTGTAGTTGGTATTATTTATTTTAGTAGATTCATTTTTAGATTTATAAAAGAATTTAAGAATAAAGAATTAGATAAAAAACAAAGGATACTTGTAATAGTCATTATAAGTATTATTTCTTTAAGCTCAATGAATATATTTTCTATATTCTCAAATGTTTATATGCATATATTGGTAATATCAGGAATTTATGAATTACTAAATTATATACTAAAAAAATATAAAGTATATAGATATATGTTATATTCAGGCGCGTTGGCAATTATAACGACTATCTTAATTTTAGGGTATGGATACTATAATATGAATAATGTAATTGAAACTGAATATTTAATTGAGAGTAGTAAAATTAATAATTTAAGAATATTACAAATATCGGACTTACATATGTCTAATTCAGTTACAGTAGAAGAATTAGAAACATATGTAGAAGAAGTGAATAACTTAAATGTTGATATTGTTGCATTAACAGGCGATTTATTTGATGAAAGTACACCTCTAAAAGATATGAAGGACGCTTGTAAAATATTAGGTAATATAAGTAACAAACTGGGTATTTATTTTGTATACGGTAATCATGATGCGAATAGATATGGTAGTAATAAGACCTTTAATCATAATGATGTTAAAAAAGAATTAGAAAAAAATGGAATTGTTGTATTAGAAGATGAAGTTGTCACTATTGATAACATCAGCATAATTGGAAGAAAAGATGCTGGATGGAGCAGTGATAAGACAAATAGAGAGGATATGAAAGATCTAATTAAAAATACGGATGATAATGACTATATAATTGTATTAGATCATCGCCCTATCGACTTAGATATTAATGCAGAACTAGGAGTTGATTTACAATTGTCTGGACATACTCATGGTGGGCAATATTTTCCAGCCGGACCAATAGAAGCTCTTTTTACTGGTAAGTTGATGTATGGTAAAAGGGAAATAGGCAAATTTAATGCGATTACTTCATCTGGCATATCTGGATGGGGAGCGCCACTTAAGACTGGAGCGCCAAGTGAATATGTTTTAATAACAGTTAATTAGTTAAGAGGTGACTTTATGACAGAAATATTATATAACCATGATAACTTATCAATAAAAGACATAGAAGAAACAGTAGTGAGGTTAAAAGCATTAATAATAAATTCTGAAAATGAAATATTGCTTGGTTATTGTCGTAATACTTATCAATTTCCTGGTGGTCATTTAGAAGAAGGAGAGACTTTAGTAGAGGGCTTAAAAAGAGAAATAAAAGAAGAAACAGGAATAACAATTGATGTTACTAATTCAAAGCCATTCCTTTTAATAAGATATTTTTCTAAAAACTATCGTGATAAAGGTATTAACCGTTGTAATGAGATATATTATTATTTAATTAGAACAGATGAAAAGTATGATTTAAAAAATGCTAATTATGATGAAGGAGAATTAGAAGGGAACTTTGAATTAAGATATATTGATTTGAATAATATAGAAAATGAACTAATTAAGAATTTAAAAGCTTATTCTAATAATTCTGTGATTGTTGAAGAAATGTTGGAAGCATTAAAGCAATATAAAGATATGAACTAATAATTATAAATGATATAATATATGCAATGAGATAAGGAGAATTTAGTATGGGAAAAATACAAGATGCACAAGATCAATATTATAGGAATTTAAAAGATGAAGATATTGATGATTTAGTTAGTAAAGGAATGAACAAAGAGCAAGTTCTTAAACTAAGGAGTGAAGCAATTGCAAAACAAAAAGAAAGATTAAAAAATGAAACACATTTAGAAAGATTAGACGAATTTAAAAAAGTTCCAAGAGACATTAATTCTGATTTCTGTAAGCGAGGAGCTGGTAAGGCACCGTTGTTTGGAAAAACAAAATTTTTTGATAAGGTTGCTAATGCACCATTAATATATGGCGCAGTAGTTCAAGCACACGGGGCATTATGGGAACCAGGTGATAATGACATGACTGGAATAGTTATTGTATTTGCACTTGACGAGAAGCATAGATACGATAAAAAATATTTAAGAGAAGTCGCAGATAAAATAGCCTGTTTAAAAAAAGAATCTGATATACCAGCGGATATGAGCAAATTAATCAAAAATTTAAGAAATGATCAAAGCACTTTTTATTGGAAGGTTGGAGAAAGTGTAGCAGGTAGTGATGCAGAAACTTGGTGTGTTACATATGTTCTTAAAAACTGTAAGATGCTGCCTAAAAGATTTATACCAAACGATAAATTCATCCCATTTTTAGTGAAAAATCAACCGCAAGAAAATGTTATGCAAGATTTATTACTTATTGTCTCAAGCGAATTTTATGAATAATCGAAAATAGATGTCTAGTAGGCATCTTTTTTACTTATTTTATTTTTAAACTTTTCTAAATGTGTTATACTATTTAATAGTTAGGAGGATTATTTATGGATGATAAAAAAGCATTTAGTGTTTTGGATAGATATGGAACTAATGTAACCAAAGAAGCATATATAACTAATCCTGCTATTGGAAGAGAAAAACAAATAAAAGAACTTATTTTGATACTTTTAACTCCAGAAAAATCAGCAATATTAATAGGAAAACCAGGTATTGGTAAAACCGCTATAGTAGAGGGACTAGCATATAAGATTCAAAAGGATGAAGTACCAGAGGCATTAAAAGGATATACTATTATTAATATTAAAACAGCATCACTTTTGGGTACTATGCCTGATGGGGAAAGTAAAGTTCAAATAATGATAGATGAATTAAAGCAAAGAGATAAACTTATTCTATTTGTTGATGAAATACACATGCTGATTGGCGCTACTGATTCTTCATCGTTAGATTTTGCTAATATTTTTAAAGAGGGATTAGGTCGTGGTAGTATTAAAGTTATCGGTGCTACTACTACAGAGGAATATGAAAGATATATTTTAAGGGATAAAGCATTTACAAGGCGTTTTCAAAAGGTTGATGTACCAGAACCAACTAAAGAAGAGGTTGTCCAAATAATGATGGGAACACTTCCCAAAATAGAAAAAACAACTGGTAGGAAATTAAAATATTCAAATTTTCAGCAGAGTCAGATAATGAAGTTTGTAGTTGATATGACAGATGAGTATAAAAGAGTGTTTGCAATCGGATCAAGATATCCTGATATATCTTTAACTATAATGAAGCAAGCATTTTCATATGCTGTATTTGATAATAGGGAATGGGTAGATATATTTGATTTTAAAAAAGCTTTGGAAAATAGTAAAAATATATATCCTGATGTCATAAGAAAAGAAATGCCAAAGTTTGATGTAGTATTTAAAGATATAATAGCTATTGAGAATGGTGAAGTTACAGATTTAGATATTCATCTTGGTAGAGCATTAATGCCAGCAGAAGATGTTATTAATGAAAAAAGGGAAAAATTGGAACCGGATTTAGAGGAAAAACCTGTATTACAAACAATGTCTAGGCCAAATATACTCCCAAATTATAATCCGCCCGAAGAAGTTCATATGACAGCGGTTAATCCTGTTAATATAACTGCAAAGTCAGCATTAAATAAAAGATTTGCAACAACTGATGAAATTGATTCTGTCATATTATCTGGCACAATTAATACAATGTCTAAACAAGAGGAAGAAGAAACAACAGATTTACAAGCAGATAAAAATCCAAATGAGCCCGCTAAACTTGAAAAGGCATTAGACTATTTTAAATTTGAAAAATCACTTAAAGAGGTACCTATTAATGATCCTCTTGAAGATCCTATTAAACCAGACAAAAGAGGTTGGAAGTTTGTTCAAGAATTGGATAATACAGGAGTTAATATAGAAGACCATAAGAATGTTGAGCCAAAACAAGAATTAAGAATAATAGAGGAAGAAGAGAATTTTGTTGATGATTTCTTTGATAGTAAGGAAGAGTAGCAATATTCTTTTTTCATTGCTTATTTATACTTTGTATGTTAGTATTGAACTTGGTGAATTTTATGCGAAGTAATGAAATAGTGGATGTTAGTACAAATAAAATAAAAAAAGATTTGAAGAAGCAAATAATTCTTGGAATACTAGCTGGAATGTTTATAGCACTAGCAGCAGTAGCAGCGACAATACTATCATCAAAGACTATGGATATTGGTATTTCAAAATTTTTAAGCGGAATAGTGTTTTCTATGGGACTAATAAGTGTAGTATTAACAGGAGCCCAGCTGTTTACAGGCAATATAATTGGTATAACTTCTGTTCTTGATAAGAAAGCAACTTTAAAAGAATATTTAAAAAACTTACTAATTATATACATTTCTAATATGATAGGAGCTTTAATTATTGCTGTTTTAGTATATTACTCTGGGCTTTTATCATCATACAGCAATGAAATAGCACATTATAGTGTTAGTCTAGCAACTAAAAAATTAGAGTTATCATTTGTTAAAGCTTTTACATCTGGTATTTTATGCAATATTTTAGTATCACTTGCAGTAATATTATCAATGTCAGTTAAGGAAACAACATCTAAAATTATTGTAATAGTTTTTCCGATACTGGCATTTATAATTGGTGGATTTGAACATTGTGTTGCTAATATGTACTATATACCGATTGCTCTAATATCTAAATTGAATATAGATTTGATTGGCAATATAGATGTATCAAGTATTAATGTTGGAAACTATCTATTTAATAATTTACTACCAGTAACTATAGGAAATATAGTTGGGGGTCTCATCATATCAATACTAATATATTATGGATCTAAAGAAAGTTAAGCTTTCTTTTTTTATTGACAAACAAAAAAATATATTGTATAACTGTGTTAATTAAGTAATACAGTTGGTGGAGGTGATTAAATGGAATGGGCTTTTAGCAATGAGCAACCTATTTATATGCAGTTATTAGAACAATTAAAAGTAAGTATAATTACAGGTGAGTTAAAATTAGGTGAAAAGATTCCATCCGTTAGAGATTTGGCTTTAGAATCTGGAGTAAATCCTAATACAATGCAGAAGGCATTAGCAGAACTTGAATATACTGGATTAATAATTACAAAAAGAACTAGTGGTAAATTTGTAACAGAAGATAAAAACTTATTGATTAAAGAGAAAAATAATTACATAGAAAGTAAAATTAGCAGATTTATTTTAGAAATGAGATCTTTAAAATTAGACAATAAGGACTTGATCAAATATTTACAAGAGGAGGATGGTAAATAATGCTATTGGAATGTAAAAAACTATGCAAGAAATATGAAGAGAAGTATGTACTTAAAGATGTTAATCTAAAAATCGAAAAGGGTAAAATATATGGGCTTTTGGGTCCCAATGGAAGTGGTAAAACAACACTAATAAAATTAATTAATGACCTACTTACTAAAACAAGTGGAGAGATACTAGTAAATGGTAATATACCAGGTATTGAAAGTAAGAAGGTAATATCTTATTTGCCTGAGAGAACTTATTTGAACTTTAATATGAGAGTAAATGAACTAATTCAACTATTTCAAGATTTCTATTTAGATTTTGATGCAACAAAAGCAAGAAAATTATTAAAGAAATTAAACTTAAATGAAAACGATAAATTAAAGACTATGTCAAAGGGGACTAAAGAGAAAGTTCAGCTTGTAATG
Source organism: Bacilli bacterium (assembly GCA_031549195.1). Classification (GTDB taxonomy): domain Bacteria; phylum Bacillota_I; class Bacilli_A; order RF39; family UBA660; genus JAVBQF01. Next base: position 28,975 of record JAVBQF010000020.1, on the reverse strand, counting down.
GTAATGAGTAGGAAAGCAGATTTATATATATTAGATGAACCAATAGGTGGAGTAGACCCAGCTGCAAGAGACTACATATTAGATACAATACTAAATAATTTCAGTGATGACTCTACAATTATAATATCTACTCATTTAATAGCGGATATTGAAAAGCTATTAGATAGGGTAATCTTTTTAAAAGATGGAAAGGTTATTGTTAATGAGGATGCTGATGTATTAAGAACAAAAAGAAACGGTTCCATAGATCAAATATTTAGGGAGGAATTTAAATGTTAAGCAAATTGATGAAATATGATTTAAAATCAATGGGGAAAAGATTAATTCCTTATTATATAGTTTTAATATTATTAGCGTTATTAGAAAGAGGAATAAGTCTTATAACAAATAATCTTATTGCAGTATCATCAGATAAACTTGCAATCTTGTCGATGATTTCAGTCCCTATTAAAATAATGTTTTTCCTATCAGCAATTATTATATTAGTATTTACTTTGTTTATATCTGCAGAAAGATTTTATTATAATATATATAAAGATGAAGGGTATTTGACAAACACATTACCTGTGACAAAGAAAGCTATAATTAATTCTAAACTGCTTAGTTCAATAATTACTTTTCTTACGAGTGTAATAGTACTTATATCAGCACTTTTTATTGGAATACCAAATTTTATTCAAATTGTAGAATCAGTTATGGGAGTTTTCTCAGAAGTTTGTGGTAGTAAATTACTTGGTACACTTATATTTGGGGGATTAATATTTTTGTCATATATTAATTACTTAGTAACTGTGTATTTAGCTATTGCTCTTGGACACAAAAGAAACAATAACAAGATAATAGCTTCAGTTGTATATGGAATTATAATATACATTATATTACAATTTGCATCTTTAATTTCTGTAGGAGTAGTATGTATAATCAATCCAAATATTATTAATGAGTTATCAATGGATATTATCCCTGTAAATGCAATGTTGCAACTGATGAGTGCAAGTTTAATTCTTATTTTAATATTTAATATTATTGAGCAAGTTTTAACTATTAAAGTAGTATCAACTAAATTAAATCTTGAATAATAAAAAGACTTCAACTTTGAAGTCTTTTCTAATGATTTAATCTCTTAATCGCCGCTTTTACCATAGCCGTTTGTTCATATGCCAGTCCTTGTTTCATAGCGTCTTCAGCTCTCATGAACTTTACATCTCTTAAATATGGAGTATCACCTACATTGTTAAATTCAGCAACATTACCATAAAGAGGAATGTGAAAACACTGACTTGAACCACCATATGTTCCGGCCAGTTTAGAGGAATTAAATAATTTTAAAAAATTAAGAGTTGCAATAACTTTTCCCTTTGAAGTATGCAATAGGACAGGAGCAGGTTCATATTTTCTATCAAGCATAGTTACATCAAGATTAACTTTTTCTTTTAATGCTCTAATTGCGGTATCTATGGGTGATTCATACTCTTCTATTTCTGCTCCAGGAAGTCCCAAATAGTTGTCAAAATCCCTTTTATCACCTGGCCTAATTCCACAAAGTATATAATCATCATAATAAATATCACCAGATGGTGCTCTTTTCTTTTCTGATAAAGTAACAACAACATCTGCTGTTTGCCTTCCGCTATAAAAGCTTGGTGCGTCATTATCAATAGCTTCTTTTATTCCTTCAAAGCCATTAGCCATTCCCATCAGCTCAATAGTCCCAGAAGCGGCAATTTCTTTAAATTTTTCATAATCACCAGTTGCAATAGCATTTCTCAAATCAGTTGCATGATATGGGATACTACTAGTAAGCTCTGGATTTATAAATTCTAAGTCAAGTTCTAGTCCTTTTTCTTCTATTACGTTTAAAATATCTTCCTTATTACCAGTAACAAAATGCGTTATTCCCTCTCTTTTTACTAATTTTAAAACATGGTCCATCCAATCCTCAAATCTTTCAAAGTCTTGAATGTGAGATACTTTTATTTTGCTTAAATCACAACCTTCATGATACAAACTTAATAAAAGCATTTTTTCCCTTAATATTGCTAAAAGAGGGTGTCTACTATTTCCAACCTCATAACAGCTACCAATTCCAATATGAACCTCATCAAACTGCCTTGTTAGGTCCATAATAAATTTTATATGTCCTTTATGTGAGGGAGCCCATCTGCCCATACATAATGCTTTTCTCTTTTCCATAATTACTCACCTAAAATAAGTATAGCACGCCGTTGTTGATAAAAACAATACATATTCTACATGCCTAGCATAACCTAATGTTATAGATAATTATTATTCTTTTATTATAAGTTCAATTAGCTTCTTTGTGCTAAAACTAACATCCTTTCTCTTTAGATGTGCAATAGCAATATACCTATGTGGAATTTTAGGTTCAATATTAATGATGGACAGGATCCTGTCTTTTACTTCTTCATTTACAAATATACTTGGAACAAAGCCAATGCCAAAACCATTTTTTGTAAAGTCCTTTATTAATGTATAACTAGATAATTCCATTGCTGGTTTAAGTTGAACATTACTATCAATTAAAAACTTATCTAAATTTTTTCTATCATTAAACTCTAAAACTGGAAATATTAGTGGATAGTTAGTTAAGGTTTCTAATTTAACTTCTTTATTATGTAATTCCATATAATCATCACCAACAATAAAAACATCTTCAAAGGTTAAACAGTTAATTATTTCTAAGTCATTTTGCTCATCTATTGGAAGCATAACTATAAGCATGTCAAGAAGACCATTTCTCAAGTCTTTTACTAAAGATGTCACTTCTCCAGTAACAACTTCAATATGAATTTTTGGAAAAAGTTTATGAAATTTACCAAGATAAGGAGCTAAAAAATGACTAGTTAAAAGAGTACTGCTAGAACCAATTGATATCTTACCAGTATTTAGACTTATCAATTCAGTAAACTTACTCTCAGCATTATTAATATATAAAATAGCTTGTTCAATATATTTATAAAATTCTTTACCTTCTTCTGTTAATGTAACCCCTCTTTTTGTTCTTGTGAAGAGTTCGCCTCCTAATTGTTCTTCTAAATTTTTAATTGATTTGCTTATTGCTGGTTGTGAAATCATCAGTTCAACAGATGCCTTTGTAATATTCTCATTTTTTGCAACAGTATAAAAAATCTTATATAATTCATAATTAATATTCATTATAACCTCCAGTTATTATATACATAAATAATATGTATTTTCATTATATATAAAATTTGTATATACTGCAAGTAAGAGGTGATACAAATGATTATTGGCATTACTGGAAAATCTGGTAGTGGTAAAGGGTATGTTACAGATAAATTCAAAGAAATAAATAAAAATATAATTTCCATTGATGTAGATAAAATTGGTCATACAGTATTAGAAAAAGAAGAAATTAAGAAAAGTATTGTAGTTGCCTTTGGAGATATAGTATTAATAAACAATAAAATAAGCAGGAAAGAATTAGGGAAGATAGTATTTAATAGTAAAGAAAAGATGAATCTATTAAAAAAAATTACATGGAATACAATGAAAGAAATAATTGACAACATAATTAAAGATAATAAATCTAAAATAATAATATTAGATTGGGCATTGCTTCCAAATACTAAATACTTCAAAAGGAATGACTTTAACATATTAGTAACTACCTCATTTGAAATAAGACAAAACCGTGCGATAAAAAGAGATAATATTAGTAAAAATAAATTTAAAGAAAGAGAAAAAGCAAGTTTAAATTATGTTGATTACAATTTTAAATATGTAATTGAAAATGAAAATAAAGATATAAGAAAGGAGATATTAAGAATATATGAAGAAAGTATTATATGCAGGTAGTTTTGATCCAATAACAAAAGGGCATATGGATATTATCAATAAAACCCTTAAACTATTTGATAAAGTGGTAATTGCAGTACTACATAATAGTGCGAAAAAAGGAAGGTTCTTTACCAAACAAGAAAGAGTCGAATTAATAAGAGAACTGTATAAAGAAATGCCTAATGTAAAAGTAGTATTAAGTATGGATTCAGCAATAGATGTTGCAAAGAAAGAAGGATGTATTGCATTAATAAGAGGTATTAGGAAAAATAGCGATTTAGATTATGAAATGACACTTGCGCAAGTAAACAAAGAAACTAGTGAGGAAGAGATAGAAACAGTAATTCTTTTAGCAGATCCCAATTATAGACATATAAGTTCATCCTTGGTTAAAGAGCTTTTAGCACTAAACAAAAATATAGAAAGATATGTAGACTTTAGAGTAATGAATAGAATGTTAGAAAAGCATTTTAATAAAAAAATACAATCTTAATTGTATTTCAAAACTTTAATAACAAACTTTTTGTTTTTGCTAATGTTAATAACTCCAATATATTTGAACTTACCAAACTTTCTAATAGAGAAGATATCTCCATTTCTTAAATAGTAACTATTATTTTCTAATATTCCATAATTCAATATCACGCTTTTATCTTTAATTAGGTCTATTACTTTACTTCTACTAGTATTTGTAATATGTGATATAACATTATCTATTCGCTCGCTACTAACAGTAAAAGTTAATTCTACATATTGAACTTTATAATGTGCTATTTCTTTTATATCAACTTCATTTAACGCAACATTATATTTACCAATACTGATTAGGTTATATTTAACATAATTAGCTATTGATGACAAAACAATGATATAGTAGTTATTTTCTGATATAATAATACTTCCAAAGTTTTCAATTTCTATTGAAAGCGAAAAAATACTACCAAGTATATCTGAATGTTTAAATACACCCTTAGTCTCTAATTTAAAACAAGTTATAGAAGGTAATACGTCATTATATATAATAACCTTATCAGCATCTTCAAACTGATAATAAACATTATATTTAATATGTTCTTTATTTAAAAATGGAATAATCATATTTAATTCTTTTGTGTTTAAGAATTTAGTTGATTTTCCTTTTTTTAAATTGTTAACAGAATTTTTAATTAATATCTCATCATTCATAATACCTCTTAAAAAAAATACTAACTAGTAGTATTTTATAATCCTAATTTCCTTGAACATTCTGGCCACTGTCCCCAACCATAGTTTTTTTGTAGCCATGTTGCTGCTAAAATTTGTTCTGCCTTACTTGCTTGGTGTGCATATGAAGCTTTTACTCCGACAGCTGAAGCGGCATTTCTCCAAGTTGCAGCACTAAATTGTAATCCACCATAGTAACCATTACCACTGTTGACATGCCAATTACCACTGGATTCACATTGTGCAAGGTTATCCCATACGGTTACATCACCAGATACAGTAGTTGTTGAAGGCACGTAGACTTTAGTTCCTTGCTCAACTACCTTAGCAATTCCATTTTGTATGATAGTGCTACTAACTAGTACTTTATTTATCTCTTTTCCGTTTTCATATGTAATATCATATACTTCAAGGATTTTCTTTGGCAAAGCATTTGTGACAACTTTACTATCACCTACATATAAAGAATTATTATTCTTATATATTATAGATAAATACTCTTCCTTAGTCTCTTCTTTAGTATCCTTTGTTATATGAGATATTTTAATAGTATCTCCATCATTTAATAATGAATCTTCATCTATTTCTTTTAATACATATTCATTCATCCCATCATTTTTTAGTTCTAATTCAGTATATAATTCCTTAACTATAACCGCATAAGTAGAAACTTCTCTTTCTTCTGTTCCAATAATGACTTTAATATCTTTCTTTGTTTTTATTGTTATAGAATTTGAAAGTGCAATTAGATCTAATGTATTATTTTCGGTTTCTACAATATAATCTTTCTCTACTTCTGACATATATTTATCAATAAACTCATTAGTAAATATATAACCAGTTTTTATTTCTTTTACATCATTATCGACTACTAAAGTTATCTTCTTAGGTAGTGATAAATATGCTGTAATACTAATTAGTGTAATAAAAATGAATGCGTATACACCAATCAATATTTTCTTTTTCGGGCTCATTTAATTATTCTCTCCTTTTTATGGTTGTAGAGTTATTATATAATATTTTATGCAGTAATGCAAATTTTTAGTATTTAAAAAGCACCACATTGTAGTGCTTACTTCTATATTACTTGTAATTATCAGCTTTTACTTCCATATAACTTTTCGGATGCTTACATACAGGGCAAACTTCTAATGCCTTAGTTCCAACATAAACGTGTCCACAATTCCTACATATCCAAATCTTACTTTCACTCTTTTCAAATACTCTTTCATCTTCAATATTCTTAAGAAGAGTTAAGTATCTTTCTTCATGTTCTTTTTCTATTTTAGCAACAGCATCAAATAGAAAAGCTAATTCTTTAAATCCTTCTTCTTTTGCTGTATCAGCAAATTCCTTATACATATCTGTCCACTCGTAGTTCTCACCATCAGCAGCATCTTTTAAGTTGTCTAATGTTGTAGGTACAGCTCCACCATGTAGGTATTTAAACCATAGTTTAGCATGTTCTTTCTCGTTATTTGCAGTTTCTTCAAATATTGCTGCTATTTGTTCATATCCTTCTTTTTTAGCTTGAGAAGCATAATAAGTATACTTATTTCTTGCTTGGCTTTCCCCAGCAAATGCTGCTAGTAAATTTTTTTCTGTTTTTGATCCTTTTAATTCCATGTTATTTTTCTCCCTTCCATAAACCATGTAAATTACAATATTCATAAGCCGTTACATCACCTTTAGTATATGCTACTAACTCAGGTGTATCACCAGCCTGTAATTTTTTAAATATAATGTTTTCATCATCAGCAATAACTATAAATGTAATATAGTGATCATCTGTCATTGGATGTATTACTTCTCCAACTGTTACAATTGTTTTATAATAACCGTTATCATCATCTTCTTGTTTGATGACTGGTACGTGTTTTTCAATAGCCGCATCCTTTGTATTAGGCACTAATTCTTCCACCTTTTCTCCACAGCACACTACTGGCACATTAGAGTCATATGGTTTATAAACCACGTTTCCACAGTGCTTACATACATAGAACTTTACTTTTTCCATTATCTTTCCTCCTTTTTACAATCTTTGCATATCCCTTTAAAAACTAAATCATTAGTTATTATTGTATGGCCAGTACTCTTTTCAATAACATTACATAGTTCATCCTTATCTTCTAACAGAATATCAAATGTCCTTCCACATTTAATGCAAACTAAATGATGATGATGTGTTATTGTTTTATCAAATCTATCTTGACCATTGTATATTGCAATTTTTTTAATTTGTCCTAATTCTACTAATAGATTAAGATTACGATATACTGTTCCTAAACTTATATTAGGCATACTATCCTTTGCAATTGCATAAACAATATCTGCAGTAGGATGGTTGTGAGAATTATTTACAATATCAAGTATAAGATTTCTTTGATTTGAATTTTTCATTGCACCTCCGATAATAGTAATAATTACTATTATTATAATAAAACTTAATTACTATTATGTCAATAGATTAAATTAATCTTTTAAATTTTTAACTGAGTCTCTTAAAAATTCTGCTAATCCTTCTTGTTCTTTATCATAAAATTTTCTGAATCTATCATCATCCACATACATATTACATACTCCAATATGTGCCTCATGTGAATAATCACCCCAACACATTGTAATCCATTCTTTATGAAGTAATGCACATTTCCTAGCTTTTTCTCCATTAACATTACCATCAAGATAGGCTTCTTTTAGTAATAATAATAATTGCTCATTTAAACTATTTAATTTATTAAAATCTTCTTGTGACATTTTCATAAATTTCTCATTTGATTGGTTTACTGTTTCCACCCCATAAGAATTAATAATTTCTTCTCCATATTTCTCTTCATTTTCTTGTATCATTCTTTTCTTTTTATCTTCAAAAACTTCTTTCATATAACACCTCTTTATATCTTAATTATATAATAATATTCACTTTTAGGCTATTTTAATATATAATTGAAATATATTAAAAGGAGAAGTTTATGAAAAAAGATACAAGGAAAGAAACAACATTAAAAAAAGGAATAGAAAGTAAGAAGAAAACAGTAGATGGACTTTTTGGAGAATTTAAAAAGTTTATTTCAAGAGGAAACGTTATTGATTTAGCAGTTGGTGTAATTATAGGTGGTGCATTTGGGAAAATAGTTACATCACTTGTAAATGATATTATTATGCCAGCAGTTGGTATTATAATTGGTGGACAAAATTTTGAAGGATTAACAGTTACTATTGGAGAAGCAGTAATAAAATATGGTGCTTTTATTCAAAATATTGTTGATTTTCTTATAGTAGCATTCTGCATTTTTATATTTGTAAAAGTAGTAAATAAATTAACTAAAACTAAGGAAGAAGAAAAGAAGCCAGAACCACCTGTAAAACCAGATGATGTAAAAATTTTAGAAGAAATAAGAGACTTACTTAAAAAACAAAAATAGTGGAGGTATTTATGGTCGAAATGTTAGATGTCCTTGATGAGAACACAGGGCAAAGAACCGGAGAAATTATTCCAAGATCCGAAGCGCACAGAGATGGCACTTGGCATGGTTCAATTCATGTATTGTTAGTTAGTGAGGATAAAAGTAAGACTTTATTGCAAAAAAGAAGTTGTGATAAGAAGCTATATCCAAATACTTGGGATATTGCCGTTGGTGGTCATATTTCAGCAGGACAAACACCTAAAGAAGCCGCACTTAGAGAATTAGAGGAAGAGCTTGGAATCAACTGTGATGGTCTAAAGATGGATTATATTAAGGCAGTAAAGGAAAGCTTAAACAATAATGGAATTATTAGCAATGAATTTGTTAGTATATTCATTGTTTATAAGGATATACCTATAGAGAATATTGATTTGCAAGAAGAAGAGGTTAGTGAAGCAAAGTGGATGAATAAAGAAGAATTAAATAATCTAATTACTTCGGCACAAATGCTTCCTCATGTAGAAGAATACAAGATTTTAAATGAAATATTAAGTTGATAAAAATGATATGGTCAGATTTAATAACCATATCATTTTTATATACCTTTTACTATATACAATATTACATACTTGAATATACTTGCCATTAGCATTGCACATTAATGTTTAGTTTGTTAATAGATTATTTATTTGTTTTCACTAAGGTAATAATACCACTTATAACTAAGCCAGTTATTAAGAAAGTACATAAACCTATTAGGCTTGCTTCTAACCAATTAGTATCTCCAAAACCAAGAATTACACCAACTAGTACCCCGATAAATACTGAAGCACCCCAAAAATATCCAATTGCAGTATCAAATTTATTTTCCTTCCACATATGTTTACTCCTCTCACAATTATTATTCAATTATACAGTAAAATTAATGGAAAAAATATATCAAAATTTCATAAAGTTTTTCATTTCTATTTTGGCAGTAAAATCAACTCATCAATATCTAATAGCCTATAGTTATTTTTATATAGTCAACAACGCGAAGGAATAATATATCTATCAAAGCCATTTTTTTAGATGTCCAAATTGACAAAAACCTTATTTTGTGGTATAATTCACGCAATAAATGAGGGGGAATAAAAATGGGGATTAAAAATTTGAATCTCAAGCCTATGGTTGCTGTGGCATTATCTTTAGTTATGGCGTTGACGACTAACAGTAAATTATCTGCTAGTTGTACTGCAAGTGCAAGTAGTAAAAGTGACATAGTTAAAACACTGCTTGACGAAGAAAAACCAGAAGAAAAGGTAGTGGTATTGACATTTGATGATGGACCATGTATGTATACCGAAAAATTGTTAGATACTTTAGATGAATATGGTGTAAAGGCCACATTCTTCGTAGTTGGATGGAGAATTAAGAGGAACGAACGAAACAGAGCTATAGTTTTAGATGCATATAATAGAGGACATGATATTGCTATTCATGGTTATTCTCATGAGCTTTTTACACAAATGACAATTGAAGAAGTAAATGACGAAATAGAAAAAACACAATTATTGTTAGAGGAAATAGGGGTCGAAGTAGCACCTTTTATTCGAGCACCAGGAGGTACCTATAATCAAAAAGTTTTAGACGAGGCTAATTTAGATGGCGAAAGAGTGCCTTTTATTGGTTGGGATTTTTCTGCTGTAGATACTACGGAGACAACCAAAGAAAAAATTGCCTCACGAATCTATGCAAATCTAGATGATGAGGGATCAATTATTTTATTACATGATATTAAAAAACCTTCAGTAAATGCAATGGGAACAGTTCTGCCAAAACTGATTGAACAAGGGTATAGTTTTAAGACTGTAAGTCAAGTTGTTGAAGGAAAAGAAGAATCTATTGAACCAGGCTATGTTTATAAACTTGGTTCAAAAGAGTAACTTGATTTTAGTTTTTCTGATATTTTTTCTATTTGTGTCACTGTAACAGTTTTTGTTAATGATTCAGAATATGGATATGCAACTATGTGTAAATATAAATAGAGCTGACCGTTTATCATTGTAAATGGTGAGTTATAAAGGACTTGAAAAAGTTTTGGCTTGTTTTAAAGATACCTTTTGTATGATAAAATATTTGTAGTAGGGATTATTATGAATTGTGTGTTTTGTGATAGCAAAGTAACTGTAATAGAAAATGAACTTGCTTATGCAAGGTATGACAATAATCCAGTTAATAATGGACATGCTATATTTATAACAAAAAGACATATTAAAAATTTCTTTGATGCGACAATAGAAGAAAAAGTCGCCTTATTTAATTTAATTGATGAGTTTAAAAAAATAATAGATGAAAAATATTCTCCTGATGGTTATAATATAGGGATAAATTGTAATGAAGCAGCAGGTCAAACTGTTATGCATTTACATATTCATTTAATACCAAGATATATTGGAGATATTGAAAATCCAAGAGGAGGAGTAAGAGGGATTATTCCTAGCAAAAAAGAATATTAACAATCTAAAGTAAGAGTTAGAGACTAAACTTCCGATTTTTATGGACTTTTTAGAATAACAGTGTTATTATATAAGCAATTATTTGAGAGGGGGCAATTATTATGCCATGGATGACTGAAAACTCGCACGAACACAATCCAAATAGAAATGTGAGTAAAGATATTCTTTATGTAAGTAGAGGACAAAGACTAGTAGAGCCAGATAAATTTGGAGAGTGGAAAGAATTAGTTTCTACTTGTTCAAGTAAAGAATTGGACAGAGACGTTGAATTTGGATTAGCATTAGATGCATTAGAAATGATGAAGTTAGGAATTACAGTAAGCGAAACTGCTGGTATTTTTGCTGATAGTGTTGACAGAGAAGTAGGTTTTAAGAGAATAAGTCCAGTTCAAGGATGCATTGCAAGAGATCTAGTTACTAATTTTGGTCCAACAGAATTAAACTTTGGTGATATGATTCCAAGCACTTCTTTCTTGAGTACTGCTAGAGGAAAAGAAAAAACACCACAAAATGGTTAATCTAGAATAATTAAAGTGATATGTGCCTATATTAGATTATCTAATATAGTTTTTCTTTGCCTTAACAATCTAAAGTAAGAGTATAGCAGTTATTACTATTTTTCAGTCAGCTCTTTCAACTACAATTTTATAAATAGAAATAATCTATTAAAGTATATTGATACCTTTATATCACGTGATATAAAGGTTTTTTGGTATTTGAAGCTCTGGCTAGAATTATGAAAAACCTATTAGTTTTTTCATAATTCTTGATATCGGTAAACAAAAAGATGAAAATTCTTCAAGAATTTTCACTTTTCTAATCTTAAGTTATCTTCTTATATAAAGAAATCATTATATAGTAAGATTTTCTCAACCTTTTCCCCTTTTTTCTTTTATTATAAAGAGGTGCTTTTTAATTGATAACCTTTAAGACCATTTATTATCTAAATACTCAATTAATTTATTGTATTCTTCCCAATTTGGAGTAATAGTACTATCCTTATTTTGAATTAAACTTTTTAAATCATGATAATTTATATATTTTACATCTGATACTTCATCTTCTTGAATGACAACATCCTTTAAGTCAATGTTAATAAATACTATATAATTATCATAAAAAATGTTATTTATATAATCTTTTTTACCAGAACTATTATCATATAGTGTATATAAAAATTGTAATTGATCTTTTGAAATATCTATACCGATTTCTTCTTTAGTTTCTCTGATTGCACCATCAATAGAACTCTCACTACTAACAATATGGCTCTTTATATAGCAACTCCATAAGTTAGGGTATATCTTTTTAGATGAGTGTCTTTTGTGAATTAATATTTCTTTCTTATCATTAACAAAACAAACTGATATTGCTCTATGAAAATCCCCATCTCTTTTAACTTCAGATTTTTTCTTTATAACACCTGTTTTTACCCCATCTTTATCTAATACATCTATTAATTCTTCCATAGTCTCTCCTAAATTAAAATTATATACTTTTATTTGAAATATATCCATATGCTTCAGTGACACAAGAACCTAAAAATGAATCCATTTCTTCAATAGAAATTAAGGTAGTGGAATCAACTGGTTCTTGACCCAGTTTGAGACTCTTACATTTTTTTTGTATGTCACTTAACATAGCAGACAAATCATCTTTATCAATCTCACTAATTGGACATTCTGATATATTATAGTTGCACATTTCATTAATATGCTCCATATTTATTCTATGTGAAAATAGTATATCGTGATTATCGTATGTTTGATATAGATTTCTACTATACCAAGTCATTGCCTCTAAAAAAGTTAAATCACTTGCAGTAGTCGCATTTTGTTTAATTTCACTAGCATTTTTATTCAATAATTCAGTTATGACCTCTGAAAACCATTTTCTATCAACGCATAAGTGCAGCAAGTAACCCTCAATAAAAGGATTATCTAGTTTATTACCATACTTATCAAAAAAATCATCAAAGTCTAAAACCACTCCACTTAAATCAAATCTATTGTCTAATAAGTCTTTGCTTGGAGAGGCACCAAAATGTGATATTTCTCTAGTACTAACTTCTTTGCCTTGACTTCTTGGTGCGTCTGCTGCAATTGCACCTACTAAAAAAAATATTAAATCATTACCTGTATAATGTCTATATTCATCATTATATAATTCTGCTGATAAATAATGTGCTAGAATTGCCGCCATATTAATTCCTCCATATCAATTGATAATATAATTATACATTAAATTCCCTTGTTTTATCAATTTAAAAGCACCTCTTTATAATAAAAGAAAAAAGGGGAAAAGGTTGAGAAAATCTTACTATATAATGATTTCTTTATATAAGAAGATAACTTAAGATTAGAAAATTAATCTTTTGGATTACCGATACCAAGAACTATGAAAAAACTGATAGATTTTTCATAGTTCTAGTCCAAGCTTCAAATACCAAAAAACCTTTATATCACGTGATATAAAGGTATCAATATTCCTTAATATATGGTTTTTATGTAGACTTCATTATTGATCAATATATGGTCAATACTAAGAATGCTACTTAAAAAGCTTTTGAAAACATACTTACCGTTGCTAAACTCACCCTTTACATCGTTGATATAGTCTTATCACCTTTTGTTTTATGTCATAATGTAAAATATCAAAAGGCTGAAGGACTAAAAAAATAATAATCAACGATGTAAAGGGTGAGTATAGTAAATTTTTGAAACGACTTTACACTTTTAACCATCAAATTTTTGCTTTTAATAATGGATTAATATATAATGAAAACATAGGGAGATGATCTTATGGCTGTAGAAACAGCAATAACTAAACATGATAGTTTTAAACAAGGTGCAAAAAGTGTTAGAGGTAGTGCAATAGGAACAGGAATAACAACTGTACTTACATCTGCTCTTACTGCAACAATGCTTTTGAATTATGGACTTGAAGGACCTGTTGAAAAAATTCTTTCTTATGCTATTCCAATTACTGGTGCACTTGTTGGAGCTTATAAAACTGTTCAGCAATTAGGTGTAGCAACTGGATTAGAAACTAGAGCAAATGTAATAGCAGATATGATAAATTTAGGCGTAATAAATCCTGATACGGAATATTCAGAACCAATAGAGGTTGAAGGGAAAGTAAGATAATTATGAATATAGATATTAAAGATACAGTTACATTAGAAGACAACATTGAATATGTAGTTGCTGGAAAGGTAAATTACCAAGAAAAAAATTATTACTACTTAGTAGCCACTGAAGACTCCTCTAATTTAAAATTTTGTAGCCTAAAAGATGAGACTTCTAATATTCTAATAATAAGCGAAGATACAGAACTTAACAAAAATTTATTACCTTTATTTTCAGACCAAGCAGAAGTATTGATTAATGAGATTACAGAGTCACAATAATAATTGATTAATAGAAATCACGAAATTCTAAAAGGAATTTAATGCTTTCTTTTTTTGAGGCTAGATTAGAATTTTAATAATTCTCTAGAATTACTAAAATTCTGGATAGTATCTCTTTTTATTTTTAATTGGTATTTTTGCTAAATACCAAGTCAATATTGAATAACAAAAATGTTATAAAGATTCAGATAATAAAAACATAAAAAGTTATCTTTTCAAAATTATCTAATTTCATTCTTAATTTAACTATATCTAATATAGGTTCATTCGAAGCCACTAATATTTCTAATTTATTCAACACAAATTATCACCTAATAAAAGTTTAACATGAAAATATCGTAAATTGTAGTTGATATTTACTATATATTTTTTCATATAGTTTACCACTTGGTTATTGTTTATTACCACTTACCCAAAATAATAATAATTTATTAACTTATATGATATTATTATTACATACGAAAGGGATAGTTTATGGAAAATATCATTGAAATAAAAAATCTTGTAAAAAAATATAAAGAAGTAATTGCGTTAAGTAATTTTAATCTAGAAGTAAAAGAAGGGGAAATACTGGGTTTATTAGGTCCAAATGGTAGTGGTAAAACAACAACTATTAATTGCATTTTATCTTTGTTAAAGTATGATAGTGGTTCTATTAAAGTATTTAATAAAGAGATGACTCCTGATAGTTATGATATTAAAAGAAATATTGGAGTAGTAATGCAAGAAGTTGCAGTATTTGATGAGCTTACTGTTTATGAAAATGTAGACTATTTTTGTGGATTATATATTAGTGATAAGAATAAAAAAAAGAAATTAGTTGATGAGGCTCTTGAATTAGTAAGCCTTAGGGACTTTGTTAAATTTAAACCTAAGAAATTAAGTGGCGGATTACTAAGAAGACTTAATATTGCATGCGGTATCGCGCATAAACCTAAATTGATAATATTAGATGAGCCAACAGTGGCTGTAGATCCTCAAAGTAGAAATAATATCTTAGAAGGTATTAAAAAATTAAACGATGAAGGTGCGACTATAATATACACAACTCACTATATGGAAGAAGTGGAACAACTTTGCAATAGAATTGTTATTATGGATAGTGGTAAAGCAGTTGCAGTAGGTACAAAAGAAAAGCTAAAGAAAATGATTGGTATTGGTGAAAAAGTAACAATTGAATTTAATAATATCACTAAAAAACAAGTGGAAGAAATAGAGAACCTTCCTAATGTAGTAAGCGTTGATGTTATTGAAGATACATTATATATAATATTTTCAAATAATGATAATAACTTAATAAATTTATTACACTATATTGAAAAGAATGATTTAAAATGTTTAAATATTTATTCAGAGTTGCCAACTTTAAATGATGTCTTTTTAGCACTTACTGGAAAAGAATTAAGGGATTAGGTGTACTATGTTTAAACATATATATTTAAATAGAATTAAGTGTTTACTTAGAAATAAGTCTTTAATGTTCTGGACACTTTTATTTCCGATAATACTTGGAACACTATTTAATTTTGCTTTTGCAAATTTAAAAGAAGAACTTGATCCAATTGATGTAGTGGTTATAGAAAATGAAGCATACAAATCAAATACTAGCTTTAAGAAATTAATAGAAGAGTTATCTAAAGAGGGTAATAATAAACTATTAAATGTAACACATATTGATGAGAATAACTTTGATATGAAAGAAGTCTATAAAAAACTTGAAGAAAATGAATTCAAAGGAATAATAGAAGTAAAAGAAGATATTAAATTAATTATATCAAGTAGTGGACTTAATCAAACAATTCTAAAGTCAATATTAGATAATTATAAACAGACATATGCTGTTATTAATACAATAGCAATGGAAAATCCGAGGGCAATAAATGAAGAATTGATTAACAGCTTATCTAATAAGGAAAACTATATTAAAGATAATACTTCTAGTAATACGGATGCAACAGTAATATATTTTTATACACTTATTGGAATGGCAGTAATATATGCTGGATTCTGGGGAGTTAGGACAATAACAGAAACACAAGCTAATTTATCTTCAAAAGGTAAAAGGTTATCTATTTCACCTGTTAATAAACTTTACTCTCTAATAGCATCTTTAGCTGCAGGATTTACTATTCATATAGTAGAATTGTTGATCTTATTAGGCTATCTAACATTAATACTAAATAAAGACTTTGGTAATAATATGCCTTATGTTATTTTAATCTGTATAGTAGGTAGTATTGCAGGTATTGCACTAGGGTCACTCTTTGCTGCTACTAATAATTTAAAAGAAGATACAAAAGTAGGTATTTATAGTACATTTAGTTTAGTATTATCATTCTTATCAGGTATGATGTATATTGATATGAAATATATAATAGCAAAAAATGTTCCTATACTTGCAAAAATTAATCCAGTAGCATTAATAACAGATGGACTATATTCACTTTATTATTATGATACTTATACTAGATTTTTTGAAAATATAATATATTTAGCAATAATATCAGTAGTATTAGTCTTTCTAACTTATCTATTAGTAAGGAGGCATAAATATGAAAGTCTTTAACACTTATTTAAAGATACTAAAAACATTGCTTCCTATGATGATAATGTATTGTGCTATATTCTTAGGAATCACTATGCTAGTTAATGATGATAACAAGACTAGTATCCCTTCTTCTTTTGAGGAATCTAAAACAGTTGTTTCTATTATTGATAATGATCAAACGGCTATTACAAAGGCATTTACTAATTATATGAAAGAGCATTCAAAATTGATTGAATTAGAAGATAAGGAAGATGTTTTAAAAGATGCGTTATTCTATAGGCAAGTAGTATACATAATAAGGTTTAATGAAGGATTCACAAAGGACTTGATGGAGCAGAACGGTATAAATATAGAAGTATTAAAAGTACCGGATGCTATGGAAAGCATGCATATTGAAAATCTTACTAATAACTATTTTAATATAGCAAATATTTACATTAAAGCAGGCTTTGATGAGAATAACACTATTAAATACACTAAGGATAATTTAGAAACTAATGCGGATATTGTTTTGACCAAAGATAATGCAAAAGGAAATTTAGAAGGTGCAAAGTATTATTATAACTTCACATACTATATACTAATGGCTCTAACAGTTTCGATTATTGGTATGCTCATTGCCGCATTTAATAATGATAAGATAAGAAGGAGAACAATATGTTCACCTATAAGTCAAGGTAGGATAAACTTTGAGGTAATGTTGGGTAATATTTTAGTTGCAGCAGTTCTTTTCACTGTATTCATTCTTGGAAGTTTAGTATTTTATAAAGATGTAATGATTTCCACACATGGATTATTATTTATTATTAATTTAGCATGTATACTACTTCCAATTATAGCAACATCACTATTAATAGGTAACTTAGTAAGGGATATAGAAGTGCAGAATGCTATCCAAAATGTATTAGCACTTGGTACGGCATTCCTATGTGGAGTATTTGTTCCTCAAGAGTTCTTAGGTGGTACAGTGCTTACATTTGCTAAAATATTACCGCCATACTGGTTCGTACTTGCAAATGAAAAGATTGCTAATATAACAAGGTTTAATATGGAACATTTACAACCAGTATTTATGTGCATGTTAATACAAATAGCATTTGCAATAGTAATATATCTAGTAATGGCATTTGTACAAAAAAGAAATAGACAAAGTTAAAGAGTAAAATTTAATCACTCTTTATTTCATCTAATAATATTCTTTTAACATCTAACCAGCTATCAGCTCTTATAATTCCAAGACCATCAAGTTCTTCCTTAGAAATATTTCTATTATGATAGGCAGTAAATAGGATTTTAGTTTCTGCATTTTTTAAGTTCTTAACCATATCATCTATTTTAATGTCACAATTAAGAACTGATTTATCCGATAAGAATACATAAGATCTAGGATCTAAAAAGGGCAATTCCTTCATCAGATAATTATATTTATCATTGAGTATTCTTCCGTCACCCTCAACACATTCTGGATAGATATAAGAAGTACCAATGTATATTTTATAACAGTTAGATAATTCTTCTATAACTTCGTATGCATATGGATACATTTTACTATAATCATATAAATTATTTTGTAAAAAATACTCAAAGAAAGCTTTTCTATCTCCTTCTTTGACAAGTTGCTGCATGTAATAGCCGGGGACATCATCTGTTGTATAGCTTTTACCTGTAAACTGATTTATTAAGTATAAGAATCCACCATCACAGAATGTATCATCCATATCAATCATGATCGTTTTCATAATCTTCTTTAAACTCCTCTAATCTATTTAAAATATTACTTTTTATTTCATTGATTGCAAAAGAACTTTTAATTGCATTTATATTCATATTTATTAAATCTTCTATTTTGATATCAAAATTATTAATTAAATTGTAATACTCATTTGTTAAGGTAATATTAGATACGGTTCTGTTATCCGTATTTATAGTTACGTTAACCCCGTTTTTATAGTATTCATATATTGGATGCTCTTTAATGCTTGAAAATATATTAGTGTTTATATTGCTTGTTGGACATACTTCTAAGCATATTTGTTTATCAATTACTTCTTTTAATAAATTGGCATCTTTATATAGATTCACCCCATGTCCAATTCTAATAGCTCCAATATCTATTGCTGATTTTATACTCAGTGGTCCATCTGCTTCTCCAGCGTGTAATGTGTAAGGAATTTCAAGTTTATTTGCGTAGTTAAATAATTCGTTATATAATTCATTTTGATATTTTGCTTCATCGCCTGCTAAGTCGATTGCACATACACCATTATCTAAATATTTTTTTGCAATATTAATGGTTTCTAAATTCGATTCATAGTCAAATCCTCTCATTAGACATAAGATTAAATTTGTTTTGATATGTTCACTTTTTAGACCTTCTATTACACTTTTTAGGACTTGTTCCTGTTTTAATCCTTCTTTCGTGTGTAGAATTGGTGCAAAGCGAATCTCAGCATATATAACATTTTCTTTAATTAAATCTTCAATTAATCTTTTAGTAAATAAAAATAATCTATCTTTTGTCTGCATTAACTCTATAGGCAGATCAAACTTAGTAAGATATTCAGATAAACTATTTACTTTACCATTTATTTGTAATTTCTTTTTTACAGTATTGTAATCGTCACTAAGTAATTTACTTGCAAGGTCTATATTAATTGAACCGTCAAGATGTAAATGCAATTCTACTTTTGGCATTTTTAATAAATTATAATATATATTATCCATATAATCACACTTTCTATGATAATTTTAGCATAGAATGATAAAAAAGTCTTTTAAAGTTTATGATCATATGCTATCATAAAAATCAACAATGGAGGGTATTATGGATAAACAAACAAAACAGCTAATTGAAAAGTATAGAAAGGCACAGAGTGATAAAGAATATATTGATTATTTAAGAGATATTGCTGATATTGAAGAATTAGTAAAAGAACATAATAGAAATTTAACAGAAGGGAATCAGCCATCTAAACTAATAATTGATTTTTTAATGGAAAATGCTAATTTTTATGGGTTATCAAGATCTCAAAATGGATTTTTCATTCCAAGTGAAGTTGAAATGAATATTTCACCTAGAATAGATTATTATATTCCAAATTTAGAAAAAGCAGAGAAAAAAGAGAAACCTCAAAAAATAAAAACTGAGCAAGCCCCACTTTATGAAATTTGTGGAGATGCAGGTTTTGAAGTAGCTCTTGAAAGAAAGTATAGCTTTAATGGAACTGCAATAACAGAATATGTTTTATATAATCCTTTGTCAAAGGCAATTGTTCAATTTGAAGTAGATGATCATGGGTATTTAGTTGCTCCAACCGCAATGAATGAAATAAGAGTTTTACAAGCAAGAAAGGGAAAAAATGCGAATGATTCAATAGCATATGAATTACCTGTCTGGGTGGACAACGATGGTCAAGCTCTTACAAAAGCATCTTCAACTTTAGCAGCAAGATATACTGCATTAAGTGGGAAAGATGTATCTTCAAAATTATATGATGAATTATTATCGTATAGTAGTGTAGCAGATACATTTCCAACACCAACATCAGCAGTACCATTATTAAATATTTCACAAGATCAACAATGGATCAATGATGCAAGTTTTACAGACTCAGAAAAACAATCTTTAAAAATGTTACTAACTTTTCAAAGAATTGATTCACTAGAAGATAGGGCAAAAGAATTATTTAATCCAGTAACACTAAATAAAGCCGCAGAAGCAAGTAGTGTTTTAAAAGATGGTGGAGCAAAGCAACTTTTAAAAGCATAGAAAAAATAACTAATAAAAGGCTTATTTCAAATTTGAAATAAGTCTTTTTATTTTATGATATCTCTTTTAATTTTTATCTCTAATATTCTTCTTACTGATTCGTTGATACGTTGCTCTGTAATAGTACCATTTTCTAATCCCTTTTTAACTGCATTAAAGGCACCCTCTAAATCTTTTGGAACGAGCATTATATCAATACCTGCATTAATACAGTTTGTTACTATCTCTTCAGTTGAATAATAATTAGCTATAGCACCCATATCTAAAGCATCTGTAATGACAACATTTTTAAATTGTAATTCATCTCTTAATATATCAGTTACTATTACCTTTGACATTGTTGCAGGTATATTACTTCCAGTTACATTAGGTAAAGAGATGTGTGCAGTTAAAACAAAATCGGCTCCAGCGTTTATCCCCTCTTTGAATGGCACTAGTTCCATAGATTCTAATCTCTTTTTATCACTATTTACTAAAGCAAGGCCAGTATGGCTATCTGTTGATGTGTCACCATGTCCTGGAAAATGTTTTAATGTTGCAGATACATTTTGACCTTGTAGCCCAGTAAGTTCTGCTACTACCATTTTAGAAACTAATTCTTTAGTATTACCAAATGATCTGTTACCAATAACAGGATTATTTGGATTAGTATTTATATCTGCTATAGGAGCAAAATCTAAATTAAACCCAAGAGCTTTTAATTCTTTTCCTAAAGTATCACCAACATTAAAAGCTTTACTTTCATCATTTGTTGCCCCAATTTCTGACATATTAGGAAAGTAGGTTACTCCAAAATTACCACTTCTTCCAAGTCTTGACACTATACCGCCTTCTTCATCTACCGAGATAAATAAAGGATATTTGCTGTTAGTTTGCAAATCTTTAACATATTTAGTTAATGTACTTTTATCTGTTAGATTCTTAGTAAAGAATATTACACCGCCAACATTGTATGACTTTAAGTTTGCTATTTGTTTATCATTAATATTAGTTGGAAAATAGCCTTTAATTGAGCCGTTTTCAAGAGCGTCTAGACTGACAATAAACATTTGGCCTATCTTTTCTTCGATAGTCATCTTTTTAAGTATACTATCAGAGCTTAACTTTTCTTGGTTATCATCTTCCTCTTGATCCTTTTCATTTTCATTAGTGTTATTTTCAATATCTTTATTAGTATTCTTTAAATTTTTATCATAATATACAAATATAGAAACCCCTATTAATAGTATAGTTAACAATAAAATAATTATCTTCTTCATATTTACTCCTTAGATTACTAAATAATGTTTTTCAACAAATCTTCAATAGTTTCTCTTTTTCTAATTAATTTAATTTCATGATTGTTATTTATTAATATCTCTGCTGGTCTAGTTCTTCCAGTATAATTTGATGACATACTAAATCCATATGCTCCAGCATCATAAACTAAAATAGGATCACCAATACTAGGAAGTACAATGTCTCTTTCTTCACCTAGAATATCCCCGGATTCACAAACATTACCAACTATGTTAGCCTTAATTTCTCTTGTATTTAAAGACAATGTTTCAATATGGTGATATGCATCATATCTCGAAGGGCGTTCAATTGTTCCCATACCAATATCTGTTCCAATATATGTTATACCAGCATTCACCTTTGTAGCTTCAACTGTTCCAAGCAATATAGAAGACTCTGCAACTACAATTCTACCTGGTTCAAACTTAAATTCAACATTACCATAGGAAATAATAAAATCTTTTAGTATAGGAACTAATTTTGAATTGAGTAAAGAAAAATCTAATTCTCTACCATCTGGATAGTATGATATTCCAAAGCCTCCTCCTAAATCGATTATTTTAAGATTAGGGAAATCTTTAGCAAGGTCTAATAAAGCTTTTACACCATTTATATAATCATCTATCTTATCGTCTAGAAATAAAGAGCCTAAATGTTGATGAAGTCCAATTATATTTAGATTATATTTCTTAGTAACTTCTCTAAGCTCATTGAAATATTCTTTCGCGATTCCAAATTTAGTTTTATTACCAGCCGTTATAACCTTTTGTGAATGCCCAATTCCAGTAACACCAGGATTAATTCTAACTAATATATTACTATTAGGCCTTACTTTACCAAATGTTTCAATTTGTGAAATACTATCAAATACCATAAGTATTCCTTTATCATGTACTTCAGTCATTTCTGTTTGACTTATATTATTACATACATATAAAATTTCATCTTTAGTAAATCCTGCGTGTTCTACAATCGCTAATTCACCTAATGACATAGAGTCAACATATAAGCCTTCCTCTTTCATAATCATTAAGAGGGTAGGATTACTATTAGCTTTAACCGCATAATGACATTTATAACTAATATTATATCCATCTAAAAAACTACTCATCTTTCTAGCCGTTTTTCTTAATGTTACTTCATCGTAAACATAAAGAGGACTACCATAACCATTTAGTAACTCAAATGCTTTATTTCTATCTAAAAATCTTTTTTTCATATTATCACCTCATTAAATTCATTATATCATATCGCTTTCCAAAACTTGATTGGATTATATTGCAATTTTTGATTAAATGTGCTATAATAACCAGCAATTACTGTAAATCAGTTAGAAAATAATAGGGGTGTAAAATGAAAATAACATATACTGAATTTATGAAGACAGTGCCAACAGAAACTCAACAATTTGTAGATTCTTTTTTAAAATTAATTCAATTCTATTTTGAGAGAAATAATTCCTTACAATTAAAGGATGAATATTCAATTAGTTCAAGCTTTAAATTAAGGTCATTAGCTCTTTTAGCTCTTGATTATTCAACTGATAGTCAAGAAATAAAGCAATTTCTTGGAGCTGCAGGGTTCAATCCAAATGTAGTTAAACAAAAACATTTAACTTCAATGGAGCAAGATCTACCAGTAAGCCAAAAAGAAGAAATTTTTAATAAGTATGCTGAGAATTTTTGTGTTAGAAATACTAAGAGTGGATACAATTTTCTGACACCAACAGACATAATAGCGTTAATATGTAAGAAAATGTCGGATAGGCCTAGTTATAGTGTAGTGGATTTATTTAAGGGCTTATCAGAATACAATACTTTCCTTTCCAATCTTGAAAAATATAATAGGGCTGTAGAAGATCAAGCTTTAAATAGAATAAGAATGGATTTCTTTGAAGATCTGGATATGAGTGTAATTAACTACTTAGAAAAGGCATCAATAATTTATGGTTTTTTAAAGACAAAAATAGAAAACGAGGAGCAAAACAAAAGTTTAAATATAACTGTTGAAGAAGCGGATACACTGGCATTGTTAATGGCATTAAACTATGAGCCTAACCTTACAGCACAGCTTTTAGCAAAAGAAAATGTGTTACCTGATGCATATCAGAAATATTTAAAACTTCAGTTGCCACAGGATATTATGAATCATGCAAAACCATCAATTTGTTGGCTGAAGGATGTTTTTTCAGAATTTGTATTTCAAGGTTGCAATAGAGGAGTTGAGCGTAAGGATATCACAATAGACTCTATTGCTAAAAACTTATTTAATAGAAAATTAAATAATAGTCTTATTATTGAAAGAATCTTGACTAATTCAGGTACTACAATAGAAAGGTTTAGAGATTTTGATAAGTTGATTGCGGATATTAAAGTAGACTTTGAAACTGGTGAAAGTGATAGAAAAAGATTAAAGTTCTATTCAAGCTTAGACAGTAAAACAATAGATTTTGTTGAATTCTTAGGTAAGACATACGACCATATTATTGAAAAAATGAATAATGGTGAAGGCAACAAAGACCTTTTAAAGAGTGAGGATGATGCGGATACATTGGCACTTTTAATAAGTAGTTACTTCTTTAATAATGATGTAGTCCAATTTTTTGTTGATCATAATATAACATTACCTGAAATTTTAGAGTTTGCTGGAATTTCTGTTTCATTTGATGAGGTTGATGCAAGGGACAGTAATGTTGATACATTGATTAAAAAATATGAAAGATATGTTTTTGATGGAATAAATAAAGGCAAAAATGCGAAAGATGTTACTATTGACTCTATTTTAAGAAACTTATGTAATACAACA
The DNA here is from genome assembly GCA_031549195.1 of Bacilli bacterium. GTDB lineage: Bacteria > Bacillota_I > Bacilli_A > RF39 > UBA660 > JAVBQF01. The sequence goes on along the minus strand of JAVBQF010000020.1, from coordinate 4,236 downwards.
TTTAACAGAAGTTTAATTATAAATCAAACTTTGAAGGAATTCTCTAAGGATACAGTTTTACCTGATGATTTCTTATCTGTAATGGAAAAACATATAGTTGAAAAAGAGAAAGAAAGAGTTAGAGGTATAGAAGACAAAACTTTCAAAGATTGTGATTATACAGCAATAAATTATTTGAAAACCAGTTCGATTGTATTTCAATTTATTAAAAAGGAACATTCTAATCTCGATGATTCAGTTGCAGAAGCTGTTTCACTATTCTTGGGATTGTACTTCACAGATTCAAAAAGTAATGATAGAGCAAGATTGTTAGAATTTTTTGCTCACAATAATGTAACATCACAAAAAGTATCTGGCATAGTAAATGAATCAAAAGTTAAAAAGTTTATGGAATCAGTAAAGCCAAATGTTGATGTTATTATACAACATTTGGCAAAGTATATGCCAGCTGTTTCTATTGAATCACCAAAACAAATTGGAATATATGATATAGCTAAAGGTATTTTCAATGGAGATACTAATTATAGTTCAAGAGTAAAAGAAATGCTAGGATCATTTGATAGTGATTATTCTTACTTTGCTGATTTTGACTCAAGATATAAAGCGTATGGAGAACAAAAGAAAGCAGAAGCAGAGAGAAAAGAAAGAGATGAACTCTACAAAGGGATGAATCCTAAGTCAATTGCTTTTGTACAACATTTAGATGATGTACATAAAACCTTAGAAAGTAATCTGGAAAACAATAGTGTTAATGACAACTTTAATTATGATAAAGGAGATATTCCATACCTAACTACTTTTATATCATTGTTGTTATCAAAGAGTAAGATAACAGAGTTTATGGAGCATAATCAAATCAATTTATCTGTTATATTAGGAGCATTAGGCTTAAGTAATATAAATGAAGACAAAGAAGTTGATACTAATACGATTTTACAAAATTATAATAGATTACTACGTTATAAAGAAGATACAACTGTTGAAGCTATTGCAAAAAATCTCTTTACTATAATGCCTATCGATAATATTGTTTCAGTATTACTTACTTCTCTTGGATATGATTATAATAATTTGAAAAATGAAATACTGGAAGGTAAAATAATTACTCCACCACTTAGTGATGAGGAACATTTAGGCCTTTTAAGAAATCGTCCAATTCCTCAATTAACAGACACTGTATCACCACTTGAAACCGATTATGGTAAAGTATTAGATACACACTCTCAATTTATTGCTGATAAGATGATGGAAGTAGGAAATGTAGGACGCATAGCAGATTCCTTAGAAAAGTTAAGTGAGGCGTCTTCTAAAATTGTCGTTGTAAAAGAAAATCCACAACCAACTGGATTAAGAGCCTTTTTTTCTAGAGGGAATGCCCCTGCTGCAACAAAAACAATAAATATAGAGGCATTGAGGGAGTATTCTGATCAGTTTGAAGAACAAGTAGAGCAGCTAGATACACAATTGGAAGGATATAGGTTTATTCAAAAATACTTAGGTGTTGTTATGGATAAAACAAGAGGATATGTGGTGTCACTGAATGAAGAAATGCAATCATTGCAAACACAACTAGATGCTTGTAAATTAGATGGAACAGTTAGTGCTAGGGTAGAGCAAATAGACTTGATTGGTAGAATAGCACAAATTAAGTCAAGGATGGATTCATATGTTGAAGCATTAAATATAAAAGCTGGATTATTAAATCAGGCAAGCACTATGACAATAAATAATTCTAGAATAGTTGAAAGGCTAAGAATATTGGGAAATGATTCAATTCCACACTATATGATTGGTCAAGCAATTGCTGAAGGTTTAGGTACACAGTCTACATCAATTGAAATGCTTGAAAAAGCTAATCAAGGCTTTGGTAAACTTATACGGGAAAATAACCAAGGTATGGTTGCTACTAATTTAAGCATTACTAATCTAGAGGCAAATCCAAATATATTCACACTTGAAAGTATTCTTGCTGAATCACCAACATTAATAAAAGACCCAAATCCAGTTTTGGCAGCACAACCATTAGAACAATCACAATCAAAACCAAAGTTCATGGATAAAAATGTAACATCACCAACAAGTTAATTAAATCAATAAGAACTTCTATACATAGTGAACCAGCAATAGGTCACTTTATAGAGAGTTCTTTTCTTATAAAATTAAAAGTTTGATATTATTTGCTTAATAACATATAATTTATGTTGAAGGTGATATATTTGAAAAAGTTAGCAAATTTTGTAGTTGAAAAAAGAAATATAATATTTGGTATTTTTATTGTACTAGCAGCATTAAGTCTTTTCTTAATGACTAAAGTTGATGTTAATTATAATTTAGCATCCTATCTTTCAAGTGAATCTTCTGTTTCAAAAGGATTAGTTGTAATGGAAGAAGAGTTTGGATCTAATGAGATTGTTAAAGTGATGGTTAATGACATTAAAGAAGAAGAATTAGACTTAGCATATTCTAAATTATCTAGTCTAGTAGATGTAGATTTTATAACTTTTAGTAAAGAAGATACAAACTATTATCATAATAATAAAGCTTTATTTGTCATCACTACTAAAGGTGGTAATTTTAATGTTGATACTGATAAACTAATGGAAGATATTAGAGTCAGTCTATCAGATTATGAGGTATATATTAGTGGCAATGCAGTTAACAATAACATAATGAAAGATACACTCAATGATGAAATGCCAGTTATTATTGCTATAGCTGTTGCTTTAGTAATTATTGTTATACTATTAACATCATCATCTTGGATAGAACCTGTACTATTCTTAACAACAATTGGTGTAGCAATACTTCTAAATATGGGTACTAATATAATATTTGATGATGTATCATTCGTCACAAAATCAATTGCATCTATATTGCAGCTTGCACTTTCTATGGACTACTCAATTATGCTAATACATAGATATCAACATGAGAAAAAGAGTATTAAAGATAAAAAGGCGGCAATGAAAGCAGCTTTAGTTAATTCATTTGCGGCAATATCAAGTAGTTCAGTAACAACTATTGTAGGACTTTTAGCACTAGTATTTATGAGCTTTAGAATTGGTAGTGATATAGGACTAGTACTTGCTAAAGGCGTACTATTTAGTTTAATATGTGTATTCTTTATATTACCAAACTTAGTATTATTATTTGACAGATATATTGAAAAAACAAAGAAGAAAGCTTTATCTTTCAACATGAAAAAAATAGGTAACTTTTGCTATAAAATAAGAATATATATTGCTATAGTATTTATAATACTGTGTGGAGTAGCCTTCTACTTTCAAAGAGATACAAAGATTAAATATTCACAGGCATTTACTAATAATGATAATGATATAATAGTAGAAAACTTTGGTGAAGCTAATCAATTTGTAGTATTATACAGAGTACAAGATAGTAATGAAAAAGCAAAAGAATTAATTACTTATTTACTTAATTATAAAGTAGATGGAGAGAAAGTTGTCAGCAGTATAGTAGATTATAGTAATACAATAGGTATTGATTTAACTGTTGAGCAGATGGTAATGAAATCAGGTATTAATAAGAGTTTAATATCTAATTTATATGCTATGTATTTTTCTGGTAATAATATTAAACCAATAAGTACAATTAGCTTAGATAAATTTATTGATTTTGTAATAACAAATGTCATTCCAAATGAACAATACAAACCATATTTTAATGAACAAACGGTAGCAATACTTAATTCTACAAAAGAAGTTATCAATAAAAATAGTAAAATGCTAAGTACTGATAATTATCATAGAATGATTATTAATACAGATTTAAGGATAGAGGCAGACGATACATTCTTATTCGTAGAAGAAGTAAATGAAAAAATAGATAAGATATTTGGAGATAGTAACTATATTCTTGGAGATTCAGTAGTATCTTATGAAATGAAATCTTCATACACAAGTGAAATGAATTTAATAACTGTTATTACAATAGTTTCAATATTTATTGTAGTAGCAATAACATTTAAATCATTAATAATACCATTACTATTAGTGTCTGTGATACAGTGTGCAGTTTACGCATCTATGGCTTACACTGCACTAGCAGATATTAGTTTGTTCTTCTTAGCACTTATAATAGTACAGTGTATTCAAATGGGTGCAACAATTGACTATGCTATATTACTTACATCAAATTATAAAGAAGAAAGAGAAAAGAAGAGTATTTCAGAATCAGTTAGTAATGATCTTATGCATTCAATGACTCCAATATTTA